>NZ_JAFLRH010000001.1 GCF_017310645.1 Paradesulfitobacterium ferrireducens
TAGGGTAATACCTGAAGTGAACCGTGACGCTGCTTAACGCTGAATCAACTGCGCTCTCGACGCTCCTCTGCTCTACGGTTCGCTAAGTAATTGCCCCTCGTCTATTTTCAGGGCAGAATGAATTAATCCAGTGGATTGCAGGATTGTAGGTTTGAAGGAGCTTTCAAATAGGCTCCTTTCTTTATACCAATCAGAAAGCATAAATTTCTGGTGGCATAAGTGCAACTAGACAAGTGCGTTAGTCCCACCGGGACTAACGTGGCGCCAGCCGAGTTTTCTTGATTGGCTTGGGAATGGTCCTGCCAAAAATGAACAATGCCATAGTCGCTCGAAAAAGCAGGAAATAGACAGCGACCTGTTGAATTACAGTAGACAGGAATGAAAAACGGGATATTCTGAATCCTGCCCTGTAACATGCCGGCAAGCTACCTTGCCCGCTCACCACGCGCCGGAGCTGCTCGCTTGTCGACTCGCTACCGCGCCAAACCTTTGGGTAATACCTGGAGTGAACCGTGGCGCGGCTTCACGCTTCGTCGACTGCGCTCACGACGCTCCTCTGCTCTACGGTTCGCTCCGCAAGGTAGCTTGCCTGTTACATTCATCAGTGGTGCCGCATAGCGGCATGGGAGTCTGACTCCTGACTCCTGAATTCTGAATGCTAGTCTCAGACGCCTATCTTGGAGGATGCTATGAAGACGCGAGTTAGATTCAGTGCGATTTTCGCGCTGATGATCATGTTTTTCATGAGTTCCATTTACTCCCTTGTCCTTCCTGTCTACGGAGAAGAAGGGCCTCAGCCAAATGTCCGTCAAAATCCCCCGCTGGAAATAATTAACCAAAAGCTGGAGACGATCGCGCGGGAAAAAAATATTCCCAGCGTGATTCTCAAAACCATTGCCTTCAAAGAAAGTGCCTGGAAACAGTGGGACAGCGAAGGCAAGACTGTTTTAGGCGGAAGCGATCCGCATCCGGCTATCGGTATGATGCAAGTAGCAACCTATAATGATGCGGATGTGCTGACCATTCAGCGGTTAAAGGATGACCTTGATTTTAATATAGCCAAAGGAGCGGATCTGCTGAACGAAAAATGGAACATGGTCCCTAAGATCGGGGACGGGGACCGCAACAAGCTGGAGAACTGGTATTTCGCGGTTTGGGCTTACAACAGCTGGTCGGATAAGAACAACCCGCGAACCTTGGCAGCTTCCGCTGCTGCCGCGCCGGCTTCCACGCAGACTTCCACGCAGACTTCCACGCCGGCTGTTCAGGCTTACCAGGATAAAGTCTGGGCTTTAGCTGCCCAACCCCCAGACTTCTTATTACGCTTTATTAAAGCCGTCGAGATTATGAAGATTGACCCGGCCTTACTGCCTGCACAGGGAGTTCCTTCAGCTTCTGTGCGCTGGGAAACACCGCAGCCCGTACACCTGGGAGACCTTGCTCAGGCTACTGGGCCGGTTCAGGTTAAGCGTTTTGCAGGCAGTGACCGCATTGATACGGCGGTCCGCCAAGCCCAGTCGGGCTGGCCCCAGGGGGCAGGTGCCGTCATTCTGGCCCGGGCGGACGATTTTCCGGATGCTTTGGCCGGAGTGCCTCTGGCCGCAGAGCTAAAGGCTCCGGTATTGTTGACTGCCTCCGATAGCTTGGATCAACGGGTTGCTGCGGCCTTAAAAACCCTTAACCCGCAAAAAGTTTATCTCCTGGGTGGAGAAGGAGCATTATCTTCAAATATTACTACCCAATTGCAAACAATGGGTTGGGGTCAAGACCGGCAAGTCCGTCTTACCGGAACTGACCGGTATGGAACGGCAGCTGCTATCAGCCTGGAGCTTAAGTCCCCGGCCAGGTCAGTTGTATTAACGACCGGGGAAAACTTCCCGGATGCCCTGAGTGTTGCTGCAACGGCCGGCAGGGACAGAATGCCGGTGCTGCTCGCCGGGAAATCCGCTCTCCCTCAGGCAACGCTGGAAGCATTGCGTAAGCTTAACCCTGCGACAGTTTATCTTATTGGCGGGGAAGGTGTCCTTTCGGATAAAGTGAAGTCCGTCGTGCAAACCACCCTGGGACTTCCGGCTGACTCTCTGATTCGTTTAGGCGGCGCTGACCGTTATGAGACCATGATCAAAGTGGCTGAATTTTTTAAGGCTGAAACGAACAATTTAATTTTTGCTACCGGAGAAGATTATCCTGATGCTTTGACGGGGGCAGCCTTTGCAGTACACCAAGGAGCTTCCTTAATCCTGATTCCGCCTGCATCCCTTGCTGAGTATCCTAATCTTAGTTCATTATTGGCGCAAAAACTTGAGGGAGTGAATTCGGCTTATATCTTTGGCGGAGAAGGTGCGATCCCGAGCGACCGTCAGCAGGAACTCTTTTCTTTGACTAAAAGGGAATGGGAGATTCAGGGATAGTTGTGAACAAGCAATTATTCAGGTATTCAGAATTCAGGAGTCAGAATTCAGAATACATCGGGCATTAGAACAGCAGCTTTGTATCGTCGGATACTTGTTCTGACTCCTGTCTACTGTCTCCTGACTACTTGACCAGGGTAATTACGTGAATAGTGGGACGGATGTGCAGTGTAATGTATGTGCAGTTGTAAAAGTGCAAAAACTGTAGTAAACTGATGAACGGTAACGAAACCTGGAGGAAAGGGATTGTCTAATGCTGATGCGTAAACGTACGCTCTTGCTCATGCTGGTTGACGCGATGCTAGTCAATCTGGCCGCATTTGGAAGCTTTTATATCCGTTTCGAAGGGGACATCTCAGCACAGGATCTTTCGATTTATTACCATACAGCATGGGCCGCCACACTTCTATATTTGGCGGTTTTCTATGTTTTTGGTCTATATAAGCGACTGTGGCAGTATGCCAGTACCGGGGAATTATTGTCAATCGTTTTTGCAGTAACCGTTGGCACGGGTGGCACGGTTGCCCTCGTTTACGTCCTTGCACCTCAGCGTGTCCCACACTCCGTGGCAGCCTTGCTCTGGTTCACTACCGTTTTTCTGATAGGCGGATCGCGCTTTATCTGGCGTATCCTGCAGGAAAATGTATTTACCCCTCATGTGCCGGGATCCCAAAAACAGGTTTTAATTGTGGGGGCTGGGGATGCCGGAGTGATGGCAGCCCGGGAACTCAAAAACCGCAATTTCCGCGAGGGCCGTCCGGTAGGATTTATTGATGACGCCGCTAAAAAACAGAGGCTGCAGTTAATGGGTATCCCGGTATTAGGCACGCGCCGGGACATCCCGCGCATTGTCAAAGGACATAATATCGATGAAGTGATTATTGCCATGCCCTCGGCTTCGGGGGAAGCGGTGCGGGAGATTGTCCAGATCTGCGAGAAGACGGGTGTGGATCTTAAGATTATGCCCGGGGTTATCAATGTCCTGAGCGGTCAGGTAGATGCCCATCCGATCCGTGAGATTCAGGTCGAGGACCTATTGGGAAGGGAACCGGTTGAGCTTGACCTTGAACAGGTTGCCGGTTACTTAACTGGAGAAACCGTCCTGGTATCCGGAGGCGGGGGTTCCATAGGGTCGGAAATCTGCCGCCAGGTCACGAAATTTAACCCAGGAAAACTCATTGTGGTCGGACATGGAGAAAACAGTGTTTTTGATATTGAACAAGAGCTGCGCTCCGATTATCCGGGCTTAGATATAGTCACGGAGATTTTAGATATTAAAGACAGGGACAAAGTTCAGCTTGTGTTCCAGAAACACAGGCCGGGGGTGGTTTTCCATGCCGCAGCGCATAAGCATGTCCCGCTCATGGAGCGCAACCCGGAAGAAGCCTTAAAAAACAACATCGTTGGCAGCAAAAACTTGGCTGAGGCAGCAGATGCCGTGAAAGTCAAGACATTCGTCCTGATTTCAACCGATAAAGCAGTCAATCCGACCAGTGTCATGGGTACGACCAAACGGGTTGCGGAAATGATTATTCAGAGCATGGACAAGCATTCCGATACCCGCTTTGTGGCAGTGCGCTTTGGCAATGTTCTGGGAAGCAGAGGCAGCGTGATTCCTACATTTAAAAAACAAATTGCTAAAGGCGGTCCGGTCACAGTCACTCATCCCGAGATGGTCAGGTATTTTATGACCATTCCTGAAGCTGCGCAGTTAGTCATCCAAGCCGGGGCCATGGCCGAAGGCGGAGAAATCTTTATCTTGGACATGGGCAAACCCGTCAAAATCCTAGATTTGGCCCGTGACTTAATTCGTTTGTCCGGATTTGAGCCCGAAGTGGATATCCAAATCAAGTTTACCGGGATCAGGCCGGGTGAGAAGCTGTACGAGGAACTGCTCACGTCCGAAGAAGGAACCACCGCAACCAAGCACAAGCGGATTTTTGTGGCTAAGCCCAATTCGATTAACGAAGAAAAGATCGAAGAGCTGATTTCCATTATCCGCGAACGCGGTTCTTATTTAAGCCGCGATGAAGTAATCAAGCTTCTGCAGGGAGTGGTACCGGCTTTCCGCAGGCAGGCTCCGAAAGCGGTTGCGAATCAGTAAGACAGAATAAAGGAGTCAGACTCCCATGCCGCTATGCGGCACCACTGATGGATGAAAATAGCCAAGGTGCATTACCCGCTCACCACGCGCCGGAGCTGTTCGCTTGTTGATTCAGCTACAGCGCCAAACCTTAGGGTAATACCTGAAGTGAACCGTGACGCTGCTTAACGCTGAATCAACTGCGCTCTCGACGCTCCTCTGCTCTACGGTTCGCTAAGTAATTGCCCCTCGTCTATTTTCAGGGCAGGAGACAGGAACGTAAGTCTCCGGTGACGATAACATCCTGTGGATGTTATCGCCGAGGGCGAAACCTCAAAGAAGGCTAACCGCCTGAGGATGACTTACGCCGTTCGGCCAAGCTGCAGAGAAATTCTTCCGGTCGAACGGATCAGGAGACAGGAGACGGATAAAGCAGCTTTATTATTCTGAGTACTGACTCCTGAATTCTGAATACTGATCGAGTACTGACTACTGAATTCTGAGTACTTAAGTATAGGGGGAAACGACGGATGCTGACAGTCAAACAAGTCATTACGGATCAAGATGTTCAAGCTAAAACGCTTAAAAACAAAATTGAAAGTCATAAAGCTCAGGTAGGGGTTATTGGGCTTGGATATGTCGGTCTGCCCTTAGCAGTCGAAAAAGGAAAAGTCGGATTTAAGGTTCTGGGGTTTGACATCAACTCCAAGCGCGTGGACCAAGTGAATGCCGGTCAGAACTACATCGGGGATGTCAAGGACATTGAACTGCAGGAACTGGTACAGCAAGGCACCCTGTCAGCAACCACCGATTTTTCCCGTCTGGCGGAATGTGATGTCATCATTATCTGTGTCCCGACTCCATTGACGATCACCCGCGATCCTGACATTTCTTATATGAAGAATTCTGCAGAGCAGATAGCCAAAAGCCTGCGTCCAGGCCAGCTGGTAACACTGGAGAGCACCACGTATCCCGGAACCACGGAAGAAGTGATTCTGCCCATTTTGGAAGAAACGGGACTGAAAGTGGGACGGGACTTTTTTCTGGCCTTTTCTCCGGAGCGGGTTGACCCCGGCAATAAGCGTTTTTCTACTAAGAACACTTCAAAGGTTGTAGGCGGTGTGACCCCAGCTTGCCTGGAAATCGCCTATGCTTTATACACCCAGACGATTGTCAATGTCGTGCCTGTGTCCTCCCCGGCTGCGGCCGAGATGACGAAAGTGTTTGAGAACACTTACCGGGCCATTAATATTGCTTTGGTTAATGAACTCATGCTGCTGTGCGACCGCATGGGCCTTGATATCTGGGAGATCGTCGAAGCGGCAGGCACGAAACCGTTCGGGATTCAGACCTTCTGGCCCGGGCCGGGTGTCGGCGGGCACTGCATTCCGATTGACCCCTTCTATCTAACTTGGAAAGCCCGCGAGTATGATTTCCATACCCGCTTTATCGAGCTGGCCGGGGAAATCAATGTGGAAGTTTCCTACTATGTTGTCAACCGGGTAATCCGGGCCTTAAACGAAGAGAACAAGTCTTTGAAGGATGCTAAGATCTTTGTCCTGGGTGTGGCCTATAAAAAAGACATCGAAGATGTGCGGGAATCTCCTGCTTTGAAGATCATCGAACTCTTGCGCAAAAACGGGGCGAATATTTCCTATCATGATCCGTTTGTTCCCGTAATTGAGCCGCATGGCGGGAGCACGGTTCACCTAGAAAGTGTGGCCTTAACAGATGAGGCTTTAGCCCAGGCAGACTGTGTCCTGATTCTCACAGATCACAGCACCGTGGACTATGAGCGGGTGGCGGCCAAGGCCCAAGTTATTGTAGACACGCGCAATGCGACCAAAGAGGTGCGGGAGAACCGGGAGAAGATTCGAAAAATCTAGGGATCGTTCAAGAAGGTAGTAGACAGGAGACAGGAGTCAGTAGTCAGAATGAGGGAACCAGCAAAGACATTTGAAGACCTATTGGTATGGCAAAAGGCGCACCTGTTCGTCCTTTCAGTTTATCGCCTTTCCAGTGCATTTCCGAAAGATGAGATATATGGTTTGTCATCACAATTTCGGCGAGCTGCGGTTTCAATAGCAGCCAATATTGCAGAAGGTTTCCGTAAACGTAGTAAAGCAGATAAAATCCGTTTCTTAAACATTTTCCCGCGGTATTCTGAGTACTGACTCCTGAATTCTGACTACTTGTATGAAACAACTACTAAAGTAAGGGGGTTTAGTAATGTTGGGGAGACAGAGGATGCGTTTTGGAATTATCGGCTGCGGGCGGATTGCGCCTAAGCATGCTGAATCGATTGTGGCGCTGCCGAATGCCGAATTAGTGGCAGTGTGCGATATTGTGCCTGAACACGCTCAGGCGTTTGCCGATAAATACGGGGCAGTACCCTATACGGATTACCATGAGATGCTGAAGCGTGACGATATTGACGTGGTGACGATTGCCACCCCCAGCGGGCTTCATGCCGAGATTGGGATTGCTGCCGCCCAGGCGGGCAAGCACGTGATGGTGGAAAAGCCGATGGCTATGACCCTGAAGACGGCCGATGCTTTGATTGAGGCTTGCCGCAAGGCCGGAGTGAAGCTGGCGGTAATCCATCAAAACCGCTTCAATAAATCGATCAGGCTGGTGCGCGAGGCTCTGGAAGCCGGGCGCTTTGGCAAGCTTACCCACGGTCAGGCTACCGTGCGCTGGAACCGCGATGACAATTACTATGCCCAGGCTCCCTGGCGCGGCACCAAGCTCCAGGACGGCGGGGTTTTAATGAACCAGTCCATTCATAATATCGACCTCTTGCAATGGATGTTCGGCCCGGTGGAATCCGTCTTTGGATACACGGCCACCAACTTGCGCAAAATTGAAATGGAAGATGTCGGTGCTGCCGTTATTAAATTCAAAAACGGGGCCATCGGTTTAATCGAAGCCGCATCGACTATTTTCCCGAAGAATATTGAAGAGACATTAAATGTTTTCGGAGAAAAAGGTTCCGCCATTGTGGGCGGGATTGCCGTCAACCGGATTGAAGTGTGGGAGTTCCCGGAAAGCGAAGAGGAAAAGAAGAATATCTTTGCTTCCCAGGAGAGTGACCCTCCGAATGTGTACGGCTTCGGCCACCGGGAGCTCATCGCCGACATGATCGAAGCGATTGAGGAAGACCGGTCTCCGGCAGTACCCGGAGAAGAGGGGAGAAAAGCCCTGGAGATTATCCTGGCGATTTACAAGTGCCAGGAGACGAAACAGCCGGTGGTGTTTCCGCTGGCCGAGGAGTAAGTCTAATACTGATAAGTAGTCAGGAGTCAGTAGACAGGAGTCAGGAGACGGAAACAGAAACCCACGTTATTCTGACTACTGCTCCGTTCGGCAGTAAGAATTCTTTTGAGTTTGCCGAACGGCGTAAGTCATCCTCAGGCGGTTAGCCTTCTTTGAGGTTTCGCCCTCGGCGATAACATCCACCGGATGTTATCGTCACCGGAGACTTACGTTCCTGAATTCTGAGTACCTTAACTAAGGAGTTACGACATGTCTGAAATAGTATCTGCCTCAGTCGCCGCAACAGCGCTAATAGCCGCAACTGCGGTCTTGGCCCCAGACGTAGAAATCAGCCCGTTTTGTGTCATCGCCGAGGATGCTGTTCTCGGACAAGGAACAGTTCTCGGTGTCGGCTGTGTTATCGGTGCAGGCGCCCGCATCGGACAAGGCTGTCAACTCGGCAGCTATGTCACTGTCGGCGAAGGCGCACTCCTGGGCGCGCAAGTGCAAGTGGGCGACCATACTACAATCTATCCCGGTACTGTCTTGGAGGAAGGCTGCTTCACCGGAAGCAACGCTTCCCTGGGGAGAGCCCCGCGCCCGGCGGCGACCAGTACGGTCAAAGTTCAGGCAGATCTTCCGCCCCTGAAGATGGGTGCAGGCTGCACCGTCGGCTGTTCCGCCGTGCTTTATGCCGGGACAAGCTACGGCGCGAAAGTCCTGGTCGGGGACGGAGCCATGGTGCGCGAGCGCTGCACTATTGGGAACAACGTGATCATCGGGAGCGGTGTGGCCGTTGAGAATGACACCCGCATCGGGGACTTTACCAAGATTCAGACCGGATCCTACATCACCGCTTACATGGAGATTGCGGAGCGGGTCTTTATCGCACCCATGGTCACAACCACCAATGACAACTTCATGGGGCGCACGGAAAAGCGCTTTAAGCTTATCAAGGGCGCAACCATCGGCCGTGGAGCCCGGGTCGGCGGAGCAACGATCCTGCTGCCCGGCGTCAAAGTAGCCCCCGAAACCTTCGTCGCCGCCGGAGCCCTTGTTACCAAGGATACTTCTCAAGGTAAAGTAATGAAAGGATTCCCTGCGCGCGAAGTGCGGGATGTTCCAGAAGAAGAGCTCTTACCTGAAGAATAGAATGTTGAAAGGAGCGCTACCCCTTGAGTATTCCTCTCTTAGACCTGAAAGCCCAATATCTTGCGATTAAAGACGAAATAGATCTAGCTGTCTTAAACGTTCTGGACTCCGCCAAATTCATCCTGGGGCCCGAAATGAAAGCTCTTGAGGAAGAAATAGCCGCCTATTGCGGAACGAAATACGCGGTGGCTGTGGCCAATGGCACGGATGCCTTAGTCTTAACTCTGAAGGCCATGGGCATCGGCCCGGGGGATGAGGTCATTACCTCTCCTTTTACCTTCTTTGCTTCCGCCGAAACGGTGGCCCAAGTCGGTGCTACCCCTGTCTTCGTGGACATTGACCCCGTGACCCTGAACATGGATTTGAATCAGCTGGAAGATAAAATTACGTCCAAGACCAAAGCCATCATTCCGGTACATATCTTTGGCCAGATGGTCGATGTCGAACGCGTGCTGGAAATCGCCGCCCGCCACGACCTTAAAGTAATTGAGGATGCGGCCCAGGCCATCGGCGCGGAATACCGGGGCAGGCGGGCCGGGTCTATCGGACATGCCGGAACCTTCAGCTTCTTTCCCACCAAGAACCTGGGCGGATACGGGGACGGCGGCATGATTGTCACCAGTGACGAGCACCTGGCAGCAGAGCTTAGGATGCTCCGCTTCCATGGCTGCCAGACTAAGTATTATCACGAAAAGCTCGGGTTTAACAGCCGCCTCGATGAGATCCAGGCTGCCATCCTGCGCGTCAAGCTCAAATATCTTGATCAATGGAACCAGGCGCGCCGCGAAAGGGCAGCTGCTTATGACGAACTGCTTGCGGGCCAGCCGTTAATGGTTCCCGGTAAAGATGGACAGGCGCTTCCGATCTATCATCTTTATGTCATACGCCTCCCGGGGCGTGATCTTTTGCTTGAAAACTTGAAAAAGCACGGGATTGCCAGCGGAATTTATTATCCGGTGCCTTTGCATTTGCAGCGGGCATTCCGTTATCTGGGATATAAAGAAGGAGACTTTCCGGTGGCAGAAAAAGCGTGCTCGGAAGCACTGGCCATTCCTTGCTATCCGGAACTGACCCAAGTACAGCAAACAGAAATCGTCAAAGTAATTGCAGGTTTTTTAGCGGGTGAATAATTTAGCGGGTGAATAATAATGAAGCTAAAAGTATTTAGGGCAGGAAATATTGTCTTAGTTGCAGTTTTTTTGCTCCTGCTCTTCAGCTTGTTCTGGGGGTACCGCCAAATTCGCGGGCCTTATACCGAACAGCAAATCCAGGGAGCCCAGGCAGAGGCCGTCCGCTTCATGAACGGCCAAATTTCGATTGCAAGCGGAACGCTCTTGGACATCAAACACTATTTCTTTGTCGGCACCGTTTACAAAGTTCAGACGAAGGACGGCTTGCTTGATCTGATCAGTTTTGTTACCCCGGAAAAGACCCCCCAAGTCGGACAACAGATCGAATGGGTCGGATCCGGCAGCTATGTCTCAGCCACGGCGGAAATTGATCCCAGCGAGCAGTTTATGGACGGAGAAATCATCTCACTTGAGCGGATTTCCCCGAAGAATAATGACCTCTTCTATTGTGTGGTTCACTCTTTAACTGACGACAAGGTTAAACGTTTTATTGTTGACTCCAACAAACTGGCATCTCTAAAAACCCTTAACAGTGTCCGGGTTGCTTACCGCTCTCCCGCGGAAAGCGATGTCGAGCCGGTCCCGAATGCCGATAAAGTGGCCAAAGGATTTATCCGTGACCTCTGGCTCACCACGAAAATTAAAACACTTGAGCTTGAACGCAACTTCGATTTTGATAAATACCCTTATTATATAACTGTAGCTCCCGGTGCTGATGCCAAATACACCTGGACTTTCTACCTCACCCGTGAGCAAAGGGATCAAGTTAAATTGGGGAACATGGTTGAAATACATTATTCCTCAGTCTATCCGACAAAGATCATCGTAACCAGTGAAAAGGTGGATCCCAGTGTCTTAACCATAGATAATGGGGGCTCTTCATGAGTCTTGTACGCAACAGTTTGCTTACCCTGATCGGAACTGTAAGCCGGGTTGTCTTGTCAATGGCCGGTCAAATTATAATCTCCCGGGTTTTAGGCCCGGGGGGCAAAGGTTTGTACGCTTTTTTGGTTCAGATTCCAACCGTGCTTGTACCCTTAAGCAGTCTGGGATTAAATTACGCCAATACCTATTATATTGCCAAGGATAAAGAAGACGGCCCCAAGGCCGCCGGGAACGCAACCGTTTTAGCGCTGATTCTCGGAGCACTGATGTCTTTGGGGGTAGGTTTAAGCTACCTGGTGCTGCGCCAAGGGTATATGCAAGCGGTTAGTCTTTCCCAGCTGCAACTCATGGTTTTGGTCATCCCCTTTGGGCTTTTGAACCTCTATTGGCTGAGCATTGTCTGGGGCCTGAACCGGATCGCCAAGTATAATATCGGTCTGATGATCCAGTTTGTAGTGGTTGCCGTTGGAGTTGCGGCCTTAGGCGCCTTCCATCGCCTGACCGTCACCAATGCTTTCGCAATCTGGGTTTTGGGAAATGTGCTCACATCCCTTTATTTTTTGCCGGATATGCTGAAGCTCTCTAACTGGAGGATATTCGTTCTTGACCTAAGCTATGTGCGCAAGACCTTGGGGTTTGGACTTAAGTCTTATGCTGCCAATGTCATGATGATCATCAACTACCGCCTGGATGTATTCATCATTACCGGATTTTTGCCCCTGACTCAGGTAGGGCTCTATACGACTGCGGTAGCACTGGCTGAGATGGTCGGATATGTGGGCAATGCCGTCAACACTGCCTTAATTCCGAAGCTCGCCTCAGGCGAAGATGCCCTTACTTTTGAATCAACGCCCAAAGTTTTAAGGCTTACGCTTTTTCTTACGTTCCTGGCGGCTTTAGCCCTTGCCCTGACGGCCTATCCGCTGATTTGGCTCTTTTTCGGAGTCCGTTTCCTTGGCTCCTTTTATCCCCTGCTGCTCCTGCTCCCGGGGGTTATCGCACTCGGGGGAGCCACGGTCATATCCGGAGATTTAATGGCGCGGGGCAAGCCTGTTTATAATAGTATTGCGACCGGCGTTAGCGTGGTGCTTACGATCATTCTGGATTTCTCTTTAATTCCTTTATGGGGAATCAAGGGTGCTTCCATCGCTTCCAGCCTAGTCTATATCGCGCTCTTTACGCTCAATTTCTGTTTTTTGAAACGGGAGAGCGGCTATGGCTTAGCCCAAATTTTGATCTTAACCCGGGAGGATGCCTCTGAGATGTTTAGCTACGCAAGAACCATATTTTATCAAATAATGACCTCCCGAGGGGGGACACGCTCATGAACCTGAAAGAAAACCGGGGGCTGCTGATTGTCGAAGGAATCGTAACTTTGCTTTGGTTTGGCATGATCACAGCCGGGGTATTTTACCCGTCCACTCTGTTAACCCTCGTGTACCTGTGGTTTCTGGCTTGGGTTGCGGTAAAGCGTCCGCGCTGGCTCCCGGCTGTCTTGGTTGCCGTAATTCCCCTGGAGGTTTCGAAACAGTTTATCCCTGTCTTAATCCTGAAAGAGAGAGTCGCCGGTTTTACCGTTTCGGTGCTGGATTTCTTCCGGCTGGCCCAGGCGGCATTGGGTCTGCGCTGGCTTTACGACCTTCGTAAACGGAGCGTACCGACCTCGTGGCACTTATTAAAAAAGGACTCCCTGATCTGGCTGTTCGGTGCCCTTTTGGGTGTGTACATCTTATCGACCCTCTTTTCCATCGCACCGAAGCAGTCTCTGGCTGAGAGCGTGCGCCTGGTATCGATGCTGGTCACACTCTGTCTGGGTTTGATCTACCTGCCAACCAAAAAGGATTTATGGCTGGTGGGACAGACTCTGATCGTAACCGGGACGGTGCTGGGCTTAATCGCAATCGGCGAGTATTTAAGCGGGCATTTCTTCTTTAACGTCACTCCTGCTGTGCTGATTAACCGGCGCGCCAATGCCACATTTGCCGATCCCAACATCTTAGCGCGGTTTCTGGTGGTTACATTCCTTTTTGCAGTGGCCGAATTGGAACGTCAAGACGGTTGGCCGAAGCGTTTGCTGGCATTAGGAGCGATTGTCCTGCAGGGAGCAGGCCTCGGCATAACCGGCTCGCGCGGGGGGCTATTGGCTTTGGCAGGGGCGATGGTCATCTTTGCGATTCTTGTTCCCCGGCGCCGCTTTACTTTATCAGCCATGCTCTTAATGGTCGTTGCCATGATCGGTGCGGCCGCGACCAATCCGGTCATTATGCGGCGCCTGGAGAGTTTGAGCAAGGGAATCCTTTCAGCGTCCGGAGGAATCAGGGAATATCTCTGGCGTGTTGGCATAGCCATGGTCAGAGACCACCCGCTGATTGGGATCGGGATAGGTACGTTTGGAACCGCTTTTATGACCCTGTATCCGTACTTTAATCCCTACTCCACGTTCTATGTATCTCTCTCCCATACAGCCGTCATGACGGTGCTGGCGGAGACCGGGATTATCGGGTTTACCGTTTTGTATTTTATCTTTGCCAAGACCCTGCAGCGGGGGTGGGACATCTTGCGCCGCGCTCAGGATGATCAGCTCCGCTTTCTCAGCGCCAGCATTGTGGCCGGGGTTGCGGCCATTTTTATCAGTGCGCAGGGAGAAGGCCGGCTGTATGAAGAGCCGCTCTTGTGGCTGTTGTGGGCCATGCTGATTACGATTACACGCCTCGAGTGGGAATGAGAATTCGGGAGAAAGGGACTGAAGACGGAAGACAGGAGACAGACTTGACTCCTGACTCCTGACTCCTGACTCCTGAGTATTTCGTCCCGAGAAAGGATGACCCGATCGTGAAAATCGCTACTGTCGTAGGAGCCAGGCCCCAATTCATAAAGGCGGCCCCGGTTTCGAGAGAGTTAAGAAAACGTCATCAGGAAATACTGATTCATACCGGACAGCATTACGACGCCAACATGTCAGACATCTTTTTCGATGAGCTGCACATTCCGAGGCCGGATTATAACCTGGAAATCGGCTCCGGCAGTCATGGCCGGCAGACCGGGGCCATTTTGGCTAAGGTCGAAGAAGTGCTGCTTGAGGAAAAACCGGATGCACTCTTAGTCTACGGCGATACCAATTCCACCCTGGCCGGAGCGTTGGCTGCAGCCAAGCTGCACATCCCGGTGATGCACATAGAAGCAGGGCTGAGAAGCTTTAACCGCAACATGCCGGAGGAGATTAACCGGGTCTTGACCGATCACCTTGCCCGCTGGCTTTTTTGCCCGACAGATACGGCGGTGGCTAATTTGGCTTCAGAAGGAATCACAGCAGGGGTGTACCAGATCGGGGACGTCATGTATGATGCCTTCTTGTATAACCGGGAACTGGCCCTTGCCCAGTCCTCCATCTTGGATCAGTTAAACCTAAACCCCAAGGGATTCATTCTCTGTACCATCCATCGCGCGGAAAATACGGATGATCCGCAGCGGCTGGGCGAAATCCTAAGGGCGGTATCCGCAGCGCCCCTTCCTGTCGTTTTGCCCCTTCACCCCCGCACCCGCAAAATCATCCAAGAGCAAGGCTTATCTTCCCTGCTTGGGTCTAAGGTTCAAGTCATTGACCCGGTAGGCTACCTTGATATGATCGCTTTGGAGAGCGCCTGCCGGAAGCTTATGACAGACTCGGGCGGAGTGCAGAAAGAGGCATATTTCGCCCAAGTCCCCTGCATCACCATGAGAGATGAAACCGAGTGGGTGGAAACGGTCGAGACGGGATGGAATACCCTGGCCGGGGCTGATTCCAAACGTATATTAGAAGCACTTGCAAGCGCGGCTCCGCCGGCGGGGCAGCCTCCCATTTTTGGGCAGGGGGATTCCGCCAGACGCTTTGTAAGCATCATCGAAGAAAATGGAGAAAGACAGTGACGGCATGCGATTTTTAATGTTAACTCAGTATTTTCCCCCGGAAACCGGGGCGGCCCAGGTCCGCCTGAAAGAATTGGCCAAGGGACTGCAGCGGCAGGGGCATGACGTAACCGTGGTTACCGCTTTTCCCAATCATCCTTCCGGAGTGATTCCGCCGGAGTACCGGGGACGGTTTTTTATGAAGGATGAGGTCGAGGGGCTTACGGTGTTCCGCACCTGGGTCTATCCGGTGCAGAGGGGTCGCTTCTGGAAACGGCTGCTCAACTATTTTTCGTTTGTATTTTCCTCCCTCTTCGGGATCCTTCGGGCCGGACCTTGCGACATTCTCTTTGTCGAGTCGCCGCCGTTGTTTTTAGGGATGACCGCCGTCCTTGGCCAATGGATTAAAGGCGCCCGTCTCGTGTTCAATGTCTCGGATTTATGGCCGGAATCTGCGGTGGCGCTGGGCCTGGTCACGAATAAAAGCCTTATCCGGTTAACGGAAGCGCTTGAAAGCTGGCTCTACCGGAGATCCTGGAAACTGTCAGCGGTCACGCTCGGGATTCGGGATACCTGGCTCAAACGGGGCATTCCGGCTGAAAAAGTGGCCTTTCTCCCGAACGGGGTAAACCTCGAACTGTTCCGACCCCTGCCCCCGGACCGGGAGTTTCAGGACCGGCTTCAGCTTAAAGATAAATTTGTCTTAATCTATGCCGGAACCATGGGCTATGCCCAAGGACTTGAGACCGTGCTTGAAGCGGCCAGACTTTTGCAAGGCGAGGAGCAGTACCGCTTCCTCTTTCTGGGGGACGGAACCGAAAAGCCCAAACTCGAGCAGCTGGCTCACGACTATAACCTGACCAATGTTCAGTTTGTGGGTTTCCAGCCCGTGACCGACATGCCCCGTTATTTTTCCCTGGCAGGGGCCAGCATTGTTCCCCTCAAAAAGCTCAAACTCTTCGAGGGAGCGCGTCCGTCCAAGATGTTCCCGGCCATGGGCTGTGCCGTTCCCATTATCTACAGCGGGGAAGGGGAAGCAGTGGATTTGATCCGGGAGGCGGGTGCCGGGCTTACCGTTGAGCCGGAGAACCCGGAGCAATTGGCTCAAGCGATCCGTACGCTGTATGAGCTTAAAGATCAGGGGCGTTCCTTGGGCGAGCAGGGACGAAGCTACGTGGAAAAACATTATTCCTGGGACAGCATCGTGGCTGAGTGGCTGCGAGAATTAGGTATTTAATGAGGGATTAACATGCCAAAGCTGTGCCTGCTGGCCAACGCCGCCAGCTCACACACGCAAAAATGGGCCCTGGCCCTGGCTGAGCGCGGGTGGAAGGTGGACGTCCTCAGCTTTCTCCCGGCAGAGATCGAGCAGGTTACCGTTCACCTGATCCCGCGTTTAGCCGGCGGGAAAGCGGATGCCGTTTTGCGTGCTCCGTGGGTGCGGCGGCGGGTCCGCGAACTGAAGCCTGATATTGTGCATGCACATTATGCCACCAGCTTTGGGCTTTTAGGAGCTTTAACGGGGAGGCATCCGCTGATAATATCTGCCTGGGGCAGCGATATCTTTTCTTTTCCGCGTTCATCCCGAATGCATGCTTCCCTGTTAAAATGGATCTTGGCCCAAGCGGATGTCCTCTGCTCAACCAGCCGGGTCATGGCTTCAGAGATGAGTCAATACCTTGAACCGGGACGAAAGATTGAGGTCATACCCTTTGGCGTTGACACCGGACTTTTTACCCCGGTTCCGCCAAAGCTGCCTGAGCCGGGGCAGACGCAGCCGATTGACCTTAATTCTCCGATAGTATTCGGCGCAGCCAAGTACCTCCATCATGTCTATGGACTGGATATCCTGGTGCGGGCCTTGGCTATGGTGAAGGCCAAGCACCCACAGAGAGCGCTGCTTCGAATCGCAGGCACGGGTCCGGAGGAGGAGCCGCTCAAAGCCTTAGCGGCAGAGCTGGGGGTCGCAGACTGGGTACAATGGCTGGGCGCACTGCCTAACCGGGAAGTGGCTCATTTTTACCAAAGCCTGGACGTGGTCGTGCTTCCCTCCCGCCAGGAGAGCTTCGGAGTTGCCGCCGTTGAAGGCTCAGCCTGCGGGCGCCCGGTCATCGCCGCCGCAGTGGGCGGCCTGCCCGAGGTTGTCCTGGATAAGGAGACCGGGCTCTTAATACCTCCTGAAGATATAAATGAGCTGGCATCAGCGATGGAATACATGCTAGACAACCCGGAAGAGCGCCGGCGCATGGGCGAGGCCGGGAGGGCCTTCGTCCTCAAGCATTACGACTGGCGGGAGAATGCCGCCGCCATGGAGAGGGTGTACCAGGGGGTGCTGGACGGAGGATACAGGAGACAGGAGTCAGGAGACAGGAGACAGTAGACAGGAGTCAGGAGACAGGAGTCAGTAGACGGGAGTCAGTAGACAGTAGTCAGTAGCTTTTAGTTCTGACTCCTGACTCCTGAATTCTGAGTACTTACAACCCGAAAGGAGTGCTTACACATGCCTCGTACAGATTTTTTGCCTTACGCTTTACCCTTGATTGAAGAGGATGATATCGCTGAAGTGGTGGACAGCCTTAAGTCCAACTGGATTACCAAAGGCCCGAAAACCATGGAATTCGAAAAGCGTTTTGCCGAGTTCGTCGGTGCGAAATATGCAATCGCGGTCAACTCTTGCACGGCTGCCTTGCACCTCTCCCTGGTAGCGGCCGGTATCGGGCCGGGAGATGAGGTCATTACCACGCCCATGACCTTTGCGGCTTCGGCCAATGTCGTCATTCACGTGGGGGCAACCCCGGTTTTTGCTGACATTAATCCCGTGACCATGAATATTGATGTAGATAGGGTGAAAGAAAAGATCACTCCCCGCACCAAAGCCATCATTCCGGTGCATATCGGCGGACACGCCTGTCAGATGGATGAAATCCTGGCCTTGGCCCGGGAGCATAACCTTTTCGTCCTGGAAGACGGCGCCCATGCCGTATATACGGAGTACAAAGGGAAGATGATCGGTTCCATCGGGAACGCAACCGCCTTCTCTTTCTATGCGACCAAGAACCTCGTGACCGGAGAAGGGGGCATGGTCACCACCAATGACGAAGCCCTCGCCGACAAAATCAGGGTCATCAGTGTGCACGGCATGAGCCGCAACGCCTGGAACCGCTACAGCGCTGCCGGTTCCTGGTATTATGAGATTCTGTACCCCGGCTACAAGGACAATATGACGGACATCCAGGCAGCTCTGGGTCTTACCCAACTGGCTAAGCTTGAACGGATGCAGGGACTGAGGCGTGAGATTGCCGAGCGCTATAACGAAGCTTTCGCAAAGCTGCCCGAGCTGGAAGTGCCGGTCGAAGAGGGTTACACCCGCCACGCCTGGCATTTGTACATTCTCAAGCTCAACCTGGATAAACTAAAGACAGACCGGGCCCAGTTTATTGAGGAGCTTAAAGAAGAAAAAATCGGCACCAGCGTGCACTTTATTCCGGTCCACCTGCACCCGTATTACCGTGAAACGTACGGCTATAAGCGCGGGGACTATCCCCAGGCCGAGAGGACGTTTGACCGGATCTTGTCCCTGCCGCTCTATCCTAAGATGAGCGCCCAGGATACCCAGGACGTAATTGAAGCCGTCAAGAGGGTTGTGGAGAGGACGAGGAAATAACAGGATAAGAAACTACTCGGGTCGAGGAGTCAGGAGTCAGTAGTCAGAATCAAGACCGGAGAGCTTATGCCCGCAGTATTCTGAATCCTGAATTCTGAACCCCGGAAGCTATCCCAATATTATTGAGAGGAGTACCTTGATGAAGGAGACTATGGCTGTGCGAAAGACAGCGGCTGAAGAACCGGTCTCGTCTTATCCGCGCTGGCAGCTGGCGGCGAAAAGATTGCTCGATCTGATAGTGGCTTCCGTTCTGCTTATTCTTGTTTCTCCTTTATGGCTTGTGATTTTCCTCTGGATTAAACTTGATTCCCCCGGTCCTGCAATCTTCGCGCAAAAGCGGGTTGGACTGGAAGGCAAGCCATTCACCGTATATAAGTTCCGGACCATGGTTCAGAATGCGGACGACCTGATGAAAGCCAAGCTCCAGAAGGTTAAAGACCTGGAGAACTTCGTCTTTCAGGACAAAAATGACCCGCGCATCACCCGCAGCGGCCGCTTCCTGCGCAAGACCAGCCTCGATGAACTCCCGCAGCTCCTGAATATCCTCATCGGGAACATGAGCCTGGTCGGTCCCCGTCCGGAAGTGCCGGAAATCGCCAAGCGCTATACACCGGAGCAGTGGCAGCGCCTTAAAGTACTGCCCGGCGTCACCGGCCTGGCCCAGGTGAACGGACGCAGTGAACTTACGCTCGGGGAGACGCTCGCTTATGATGTCGAGTATGTCCGGAGCTGGAGCATCTGGCTCGACTTAAAGATCCTGTGGAAGACGGTGTTTGTGGTCTTCACGGGAAAAGGGGCATATTAGAGAATTGGAACGATTCTAAAGAAAATCGAGGAATATATTATTACTAGATTGATATTCCAGAAGATGACAGGTTACTAATATCGGTGTATTATGTAACTGTGATGGTAAGATGTATTAGGAGGTGTTGACTGTGTCTGCAATAGAAATGTTGCGACAGTACCATGAAAAGACTATTTACCCAGATGACGTAATTATGGCTATTCTTTGTAAATTAAAGTCTACCTCGATACCAAAAGACCCGGCAATTATACATGGGACAATCTTTCGTCTAAAACAAAAAGATGAATTTCACGAATTGCTAAATGACTTTCAATTTGACAATTCCGGTCTTGTTCCTTTTTCGGAATTACTTGATAGGGTACTTTTCAGGCTAGAAACTTCAAGCATATTAGGAACTCTAAACCCGAAATATGAATTTTATGATCTCCCGGAGAAAAGGAAGGAAGATTTATCTAACCAAGTATATAATAAGTTCTCCACTGAGAAGCAGCGGGTAATTTCCAAATTGACCGAGGAATTTGAAAACATGGTAGTTCAGTGAACTGGTGGTGAAGCGTTTGTCTACACTCAGAGAGCAAGTTGATAACTATGTGAGGGAGATGCTTAAGGATTACGTACCCTTAAAAGTGAGAGGGTCGAAAGTTATTCATGATACAATTTTAGGCTCCAATATTTTTTCGGCTCATGAAATAGCTATATTAGATTTACCTTTAGTACAAAGACTGCGTCGAATTAATCAAGTTGATGTCGTTCCTCTTGTTTTTCCATCCGGAAACCATAATCGATTTGAACATTCTTTAGGTGTTGCCTCGATAGGCGAAAAACTAGTTAGAGCTTTATTCAAAAAAATAACTGAGGGGCAACAGCGACACAAGCACCCATATGTTGATATAACATTCAGAGAACATGAGGTTTTGAACCTTGTCCGTATGGCTGCAATTATGCATGATTGTGGTCACGGGCCTTTTTCACATATGTCTGAACGAATTTATAAAGAATTATCTGATATACAATATGAAAAAGAAAACGATCCGCGATTAGTGGGAGCATCTCCCCATGAGATATTATCTTATTTGATTGTAACCAGCACTCCGTTGCATGAATTTTTTGAGAAATACATTGCAGCAGAATACAAAGTGAACATTGATCTTCAACTTGTTGGAGATATGATAGTTGGATACGTGGAAAACCCCGCTTCCGCCTTTGTGGTCGACATTATTAACGGGGCTTTCGATGCCGACAAACTTGATTATATACAAAGAGATTCTTACTTTACCGGTATCAAGATGGTTTTAGATTTAGACAGGTTATTTTATGCCTTGGATATTGTAACCGACCAGTCAGGCCGATTACGCTTAAGTGTCGATTTGACCGGGGTGACTCCACTTGAACAGATTGTTTTTAACAAAATGATGTTGTACAGTTCGGTCTATCATCATCATAAGGTAAGAGCAGCAGAGTGCTTGTTTAAGTCAATTTTCGACGAGATCATGGATAATAACCTGGAAGTCTATGAACTAAAATTTGATAGCGCGGCTGATTTTTTGTATTTAACCGACGATGATGTATATGGGTTGGCAAAAGGGAAAACGGATCTCGTAGTTAAATTTACGAATAGCCTTTTACATAGAAACCTGCCCAAAAGAGCTTTGGTTGTATCTGGCAGAACCGTAGACAATCATGAAAAACTTGAGTGGTTTATGAGGCTAGCCGAGAAACCGGAGGAGGTAAACATGCTCCGGCAAGCTATCTCAGACAAAACTAGCGAGTTTGGAGAGAAGGTGCCGGTTCAGTATATTTGGGTGGATGTTCCTTCCGGACCTAAATATAAAGAAGGATACTGGCCCATAAAAAATGTTGGAGGGGACGATACCCATCTTCCCTTGCGTAAGATTTTTCCTGTCGATGATTGGACTAAGGCTTTTTCCGAAAATAAGTGGAATGGATATGTGTTTACTTTGCCGAAGTATCGATCTGTTGTGTATAATGCGGCCAAAAGCATATTAGAAGATGTTTATGAATTGAAACTAAATAATTTCTCCAAGTTATTGTGTAAGATGGACGCGGACATTTCAGAAGAATAAGTTTAACGGGAATGTTTCACCTCAGCTTGGCAAAACAGCACTTCAACTTTATTAATCTTAAGCAAAGAAAAACATCAGCTCAACCTGTGGAATATAAAGAGATATGGGAGATTATCCACAAAGGCTCAATGCCCGCTATGTACGCTGATGAGCTGGACTGGCAGCTGTTTTATGGGGCTTACGCTAAAACCTATATCGAGCGTGATGTGCGAGCGCTTGCGCAGGTAGGTGATGAACTGAAATTCATTAAGTTTATGACTGCAATGGCAGCCAGAACCTCACAAATGCTTAACCTAACCTCTGTAGCCAATGAAGTCGGAATCAGTGTGCCGACGGCTGACCGCTGGCTCTCAATCTTAGTTTCGTCCAACATTGTGTATTTACTGCAACCGTACCATAACAACATCACGAAAAGAGCGGTAAAAACGCCCAAGATCTATTTCCTCGACACCGGGTTAGCCGCCTATTTGACCAAATGGCATACCCCGGAGGTGTTGGAGGCCGGCGCTATGGCAGGAGCATTCTTTGAAACCTTCGTGATCGCTGAGGTGCTTAAGAGTTATTACAATGCAGGGGTTTTAGACCCTTCGCTCTATTATTACCGAGATCATGACGCGAAGGAAGTAGATCTGCTCGTTGCGCAGAATGGTACGTTCTTTCCTGTTGAGATTAAGAAAACGGCTAACCCCGGCAAGGAACATATCGAAAACTTTTCAGTCCTGGAAAAAATCAAAGGAGTAACTATAGGAACGGGCGGAGTGATTTGCCTGTACGACAAGAGCGTGCGTCTTAACGATAAAAACGCAACCATTCCTGTTTCTTGGATATAGGCATTATCCTTGCTCGGCTAACCATTTTAAGCTTACAGCAAAACTGTAAACTAAGGAGTTGAGAAGGTCTATGCCTATCGTTCAGCAAATACAAAAGAGGATGCTTGTAAGTCTGGCGCAAATCGCGAAAGATATGGATCTTCATGAAGGAGATTATCTTGCGTTTGAAGAACGTGATGGTGGAATTTTCCTTCGCCCAGTGGCTTGGATTGATAAAAACCAAGCCTATATTTGGACAAAAGAGTGGCAAGAAAAAATGCGCCGCTCCGAAGAAGCTTTAGCAAATGGCGAATATGAAAGCTTTGAGACTATGGACGATTGCATCCGTGATTTGGAGGAAAAAATGAATGCCCATCATTCTCAAGACAAAACCATTTGAGGTTTGAACGCACAAGTGATACCATCGTTCTCAAGGCCGTCGGACATCATGATATTCTGAGGAATTACTAAAAGAAAAGAGTCTCTCAGGTCACTCCGAAGCACTACAACGTGCTGCCGGATTCCCTGAGAGACTCTTTACTTCTAGGTTACTGACTCCTGTCTCCTTCCCTACCTCAAATGGCTCTTCAGCAACGGGAAGAGCAGGCTGGCACTGTCACTGTCCAGCCAGCCCATGGCCCAGGGGGCGATTCCGCCGATGTTGAATTCATCCAGCAAGGAAAGTTTGGCATCCCAGCTCTTCTCATCATCAAAATATACGGTATGCTGGACCACACTATTATCCGGGTTGGTTACGGAATAGGTGAAATAGGGTACTCCCACAGGATCGGCGGCTGAAGTCTCGCGCTTGATCTCGGCACTTTGCTGAGCGGCCAGCTCTTTCGCCTTGGTCAGGCCAAAGGCCGTGGAATCCCATTTGCCGTCAGCGGTTGGAGCCCAGTCCCGGCCATAATAAGGAATCCCCATTAAGATTTTTTCGGCAGGGACGCCCGCGCTTTTGGCATACGCGAGAACCTGTCTCGTCCAATCGACCGGGGAAATCGCTCCCGGAGCGGACGTGCGGTAGTGCTTGTCATAGGTCATGATGTGCAGGTAGTCTACATATTGGGCCAGGTCATGGTAGTTGTATTCGGCCAGCCAGGTTTCAACTTGGGGGGAAGTAACCGGCATCACCGCCATCACAATTTGCTTGTTCTTGGGTTTGAGCTCAGCATTGAGGGCTTTCATAAACTCGGTGAGATAAGGCCCGTCGGCATCATTAAGGAGTTCAAAGTCGATGACGACGCCGTCTGTGTTGCTGAGATCAATCAGCTTCACGATTTGGCTGATCAGGTTAGCCCGGGCGGCCGGATCAGCCAGCATCGTGTCAATCACGCTGCCGCTGCCGTTAATCAGGGGCATTACTTTCAGCCCGCGGTTCTGAGCTTCCTGCGCCAGTGTCCGATAGTCGGAGCTGTCCCAGCCCCATTGCAGGGCCAAGGTTCCGTCTTCGGAGATGCTCTTGCGCCAGTTCGGAGAGAGGATGTCCACATAATCTGTCGCCAGATCCGGAATGAGCGCCAGTTTTTTCCGGTAAGCGTCCAGGCTTGCATACCCGTCCCAGTATTGAAGGGAGACGCGGGCATGAGTCGAGCCGGTGCGGATCATGCTTTCCATCCCGTAGCTAATCACACCCCAGCCGCCGAGAAGGGTAAATGAAGATCCGGCCGAGCGCCTGGAGCTGAGATAAGAGGTCGTCTGCGCGGTCAGCTCAGACTGCACGGGCACCAGTAAAATCGGGTTATTGTTTTTCGCGGCTAACACGGCTCCGGCTAAAGCATCCGGAAAATCAAGCCCCGTAGCCACAAAAAGCTTGGAAGTATTAAAGCTCAAGCGGTTCAGCACGTCAAGATTGGTGAAATACCGGTCATCCCCGGAAAGGCGGTCGACCGTGTACCCTAATCCTTGAAGCTGGGCTGCTGCTTCAGGTCCGATAACCCCTGTGCCCCCGATCAGAGTGACGGATTTAACCCCCAGCTTGTGCAGGGCGTCCAGGGTTACCTGAGGCACCTTCTTAACGTCCGTAAGCAAAAGCGGTGTTCCCTGGGCAGCCGCATAGGAAGACACGCTTAAAGCGTCGGCAAACGATTCCCCATAAGCCAAGAAGGCTTTGGAAGAGTTAGACACCGCTTCCTGGGCAATGGCCGCCGCAGTTTCGTACCGGTCAGCTCCTTGAATCCGCTGGACAGAGCGCCCGTTGTCTTCCAGGACTTTCTTTACCTCATCAGAGACGGCTCCGGTTCCGCCGAGGATATATACTCTTTGCGCCTGCAGCCGCAGAATCTCAGTCAGCACATCCGGCTGCAGCGTCTTGGAATCAATGAGCAGGAGCGGTCCTTTGGCTTTGGAACTGTTGGCCAAAACAGCCCCGGCCAGTGCGTCAGGAAAATCATCGCCCCGGGCCAAGACGACGGTATTGGCGGTATCCCAGCCGCTCTGGGAGATTTTTATGGCCGTTTGATAGCGGTCACCGCCGGCTAACCTTAAATCAGCCGGTTCTACTGCCTGAACCGATGAAACGGGAATCGTAAAACTTGTGAAAAAAAGGGTTAACCCCAACAAAAAACTAAAAATCAATCTGTACATCTCTTCCTCCTCGTATAATCGGTTTAGTTCCTGCCCCCGCGAGTCCGAAAATAATGGGAACGCACACGGGTCACATACATTTTATCATAAGAAACCGTCGAAAAAATAAAGAAAAAATAAATTTAGTCACAGTAACTAAAGGAAAAAGGGGCATATTGCCGAATTCCTTTTTTACTATCAAAATGCACTCTAAATATCGATAAGTGGGGACAAAAAGATGTTCAGGAAAAGGGTATATTCTACGCTCGCTTTGATCCTTGCGCTGACACTAATACCAAATTCCGATACTTTTTCAGCGCCGAATACCGCAAGTGGTAATCTCAGCACACGCGTGATTGTCCGCCTGGCTCCCGGAACCGGGGCTGAAGCCATCGCCGCTCAGACCGGCGCCCAGGTCTTGCGCAAGGGCCCCTTAAATTATGCAACCCTGCAAATTCCATCGAACCTGGATCTGCAAAGGGCGCTCACTGAACTGAAACAGCTCCCCGGGGTGGAAACAGCGGCTCCAAGCCGTCTCTATAAAGTAGGAGAGGCCGGTCCGGCCTTTCAAGTTTCCAGCCTGGGCAGCGTAGCTGACGCCGGCTATAAAGACCAGTGGGGCTTGGACAAAACGGGGGTGCCCAAGGCCTGGGAACTGGGGGCCACAGGTCAGGGCATAACCATTGCGGTCATTGATACCGGTGTGGATATCAACCACCCTGATCTCAAAGACAAAATCGTACCCGGCTATAATGCCATTACTGCCTCCACTGACCTTAAATCGGTCAGGGATAATAACGGCCACGGCACCCATGTGGCAGGCATTGCGGCCGCCGCCCGCAACGGCGAAGGCGTGGTCGGAGTGGCTTATGACGCCAAAATAATGCCCATTAAAGCGATGGACCGCTACGGGGAAGGAACAGATGATGTCATTGCGGATGGAATTGTGTGGGCGGCCGATCACGGTGCCAAGATCATTAATCTGAGCCTGGGTTCGGATGCCCAAGAAGAGATTCTTAAGGAAGCAATCTCCTACGCCCGCGCCCGGGGAAGCCTGATCGTAGCCGCCGCCGGCAACCTCCAGGGAGACGGTTCCGGGACTGCCGGAATCGATTACCCGGCCGCTGACCCGGACGTGATTGCGGTAACGGCCACGGATCAGAACGACAAGGTTGCCGGTTTCTCTAAGACCGGGCCGCAGGCCGTCTTGGCCGCGCCCGGGGTTAATATCCTAAGCGATTACTGGAGCGCCAACCGTTCCGGCTATGCTTACTCCGACGGCACGTCCATGGCAGCTCCCTTGGTTGCGGGAGCTGCGGCCTTGGTCTGGAGCCAGCACCCGGATTGGAGCGCTGAGCAAGTGCGGGCAGTGCTGGAGAGCTCGGCCGAAGATTTGGGGACAAGCGGCCGGGACGAGGCTTACGGCTATGGCCGCCTCAATGCCGACTGGGCGGTGCGCTTTGCGGCTGAACCGGTGAAAGCGTCAGCTCCCGCTGCCTTGAACTGGGCCGGCGGCATCGTGCAGGATTCCGCCGCAACCCCTGGGGCGGAGCTCACCGTTGAACCCCGAACTTTCGGCACTGCCGGGCAAAGCGTAACCCTAGTCCTGAACCAAGTGGATGCACCGGCGGATTTTCCGGATCCGATCACTCCGGGCAGTCCCGCTTTTTCCGTTCAGTGGGGGGAGGAATCTCCCCGGAAAATGCTCACTCTCAAAATCAATGCCGAGCCTAATATAGTGACAAACGGTCTCCTGGGCTATCTTTACCGCTGGTCCGGCAGCCGCTGGATACAAGTGGGAGGGGGGACATCCTCGGTCTCTGTCACGGCCGGAATCTATGAACCGGGCATATACCGTCTCGGCTACGTGCCGCCGTCTCCGTCCAACCGCATTGCCGGCCTGGACCGGATCGAAACGGCGATCGCCATTGCCAAAGCGGCTTTTCCCACGGGGGCGGATACGGTCATCCTGGCGCGGGCGGATGATTTTCCGGATGCGCTCGCGGGAGCTCCTTTAGCCTATAAGTACCATGCCCCCATTCTGCTTACGGATACCCAGGCTTTAAGGGAAGACCTCTATGCGACCATAAAATTCTTAGCCCCGCGTCAAATCATGCTTCTCGGCGGAGAAGGCGCGATTTCCGGGGATATCGCCACCCAATTGGGGAGCCTGGCATTGGTTGAACGATTCGGGGGTTCAGACCGGTATGCGACGGCGGCTGCCATTGCCCGGGCCGTAGGGACAAGCGGACAGGCGGCAATCGTTAACGGCGAGAACTTCCCGGATGCTATTTCCATTGCCGGGATTGCCGCAAGGCAGGGCATGCCAATCTTACTCACGATGGGAGACAGTTTAAACTCCGAGACCGGGCAATGGCTCCGGCAGTATGCAGTCACCGGGACAACAGTGGTTGGCGGGGAAGGCGTGCTGTCCCCGGCGCTTTTGGACCAGCTGCCCAATCCCCGGCGCCTGTCCGGCCTTGACCGTTACGGAACGGCTGCCGCCGTGCTGCAGGCGTATCAGCCCGGAGGCCAAACAGTCTACGCCGCGACCGGAGAAGACTTCCCGGATGCTTTAACCGGCGGCGTCTTGGCCGCCGGCCAAGGGACAGACATTATCCTGGTTCCGCCGGGCGGCCCCACCAACGAACAGAGGGCCGTGCTCACAGGCTGGCAGGGCAAACGCGCCTACGCCCTGGGCGGAAGCGGGGCGCTGTCTGACAGCGCTTTGCAGGCAATCCAAGAGCTTGTGCAATAACAGCAATCAACGGCAGGATTTGCTTGAACCTTGTCGAATGCTTACTAAAAGGAGTCAGGAGTCAGGAGTCAGACTCCCATGCCGCTATGCGGCACCACTGATGGATGAAAATAGCCAAGGTGCATTACCCGCTCACCACGCGCCGGAGCTGTTCGCTTGTTGATTCAGCTACAGCGCCAAACCTTAGGGTAATACCTGAAGTGAACCGTGACGCTGCTTAACGCTGAATCAACTGCGCTCTCGACGCTCCTCTGCTCTACGGTTCGCTAAGTAATTGCCCCTCGTCTATTTTCAGGGCAGGAGTCAGGAGATTACCGCTATACCATTCTGAGTACTGACTACTGACTCCTGAGTACTCGAAGAAGGAGTGATTTCGGTGTCGTATACGAAGGTTAAATGGGGTATGCTGTTTGTACTCATCCTGGCGTTCTGGCTAGGAACTCAGGCTTCAGTGATTGCTGCCCCATTAACCGCGCAGACAACACGCTTATACGGAGCAACGCGCATTGAAACAGCCATTAAAGTCTCACAACAAGGCTGGGAGCAAGCTGACACCGTCCTTCTTGCCCGTGCGGACGATTTTCCGGACTCCCTGGTCGCCGTGCCGCTTTCCCACCGGCTTAATGCTCCGATTCTGCTTACCTATCCCGAATCCCTTGACCCGGCTGTCCTGGCAGAGATCAACCGCCTGGGGGCCAAAAATGTGATTCTGCTCGGGGGGGAAGGGGTGCTGGGAGAGAAGATAACCGTCCCCCTGTTCAAAGCGGGCAAGGCTCTGGACCGGATCGGCGGGGTTGACCGTTATGACACCGCAGCCAAAGTGGCTGAACGTTTGGGAGTGAAAGGCCAGGCCATCTTAACCAGCGGGGAGGACTTCCCGGATGCTTTAGCTATCGGGCCGTATGCCGGAATCACAGAGACGCCTATTTTCCTCACCGGCAAAAAAGAACTGCCCGAGGTAACCCGTACCACGATGGCCAACCTGGACAAGAGAGGCATGGCCAACGGCGGGGAAGGTATTTCCCAGACTTTGGTCATCGGGGGCGAGGGAGTGATCCCGACTAAGACGCTTGACGGCCTGACCAATATTAACCGCCTGGGCGGCAAAGACCGCTATGAGACAGCCGCCAAGGTCTACTGGTTTGCCCAGGAACAGCTTGGCTCAGACGGGCTCACCCAGCAGGCAGCCTATTTGGTTACCGGGGAAGATTTCCCCGATGCCTTAGTCACCGGTGCTCTGGCTGCCAAACGAAGCGCCTGGCTTTTTATGTCTGCGAATACCGACCTTCCGGCTTTCACCTATTCCGCCATGGGCGGTGCCACCGTGAGCAGTACAACGGTCACTCTCATCGGAGGGGCGCCGGTTCTCTCCGACAAGGTGAAAGGAACGGTCGAAGGCAAGATTCAGCCGCCTTACCTGTTGGCAGGGGTGACCATAGTGGTCGATCCCGGCCACGGGGGCAAAGACCCCGGTGCGATCGGAACCAACGGCACCCAGGAAAAAAATATCAACCTGGCTGTCGGCTTGAATCTGGCGGATATCCTGCGGGGTGCGGGGGCCAATGTTGTTCTGACCCGCACGGGAGATTACCTTCCAACCGGAGAAAATTATCAGGAACTCACGGATTTGCAGACCAGGGTTAAGATCGCCGCAGACAAACAGGCTGACCTGTTTATCAGCATTCATAATAACTCTGCCGCCAATCCCGATGCCTACGGAACCGAAACCTATTACAGCTCGAAAAACCCCTCCTCAGCCGGCTCGGTTCAACTGGCACAAGCCGTTCAGGACCGGGTGATTCAAGAACTTGCAGGCTATAACCGAGGGAAGTATGAAAACCGCGGGGTCAAGGACAGCGGATTTGTGGTAGTCAGGGATACAACCATGCCCGCGGTTCTGATCGAACTGGGCTTTCTGACCAATGCCACGGAAGAACAGCTGTTAACGAATTCAGAATATCAGCAGAAGGCGGCCATGGGCATTTACAGGGGCATCCTCGTCTATAAAGGGTATTAGAGGGCCACCCCCCTCTGACTTACCAACTAAAGGAAATATTTTTGCGCATTTCAGGAAAAAAATATGTTAAAGTACTGGAAAATTAGGCTTTTATGCGTTAAACTGATGTTACTCCTGTGGTAGAAACCGGAAGAAAAATTTTTTCCGGATATGGGAAACTTTTAGCAAGTCTAATACGTCTTATATATAGGAGTCAGGAGTCAGAATTCAGGAACGTAAGTCTCCGGTGGAGACTTACGCCGTTCGGCCAAGCTACAGAGAAACGATTCCGGCCGAACGGAACAGGTTTATAAAAAATTAAGGATATCTCTCAAAAAAGTTATCCCAACAAGCAGGAATATCTGTTTTCTTAAAGAATATTTATAAACGAATGTAGAACCTATTTTAGGTTTCTTCATTATTGCCGTCTAAAGGGTAAGCCACCCCTGAGATCACATCTCGAAATGGGGGGACGCCCCCGCACATCGAACAGGGTGGGGTACCTTTAGATATTGCGCAATGTCTAAAGATTTTGCGACTCTCTAAGGGGGTGAGTGACAGACAAATTGCAGCGCAGGTGAGGAGAGGGCAGCCAAACTAGAAAAATATAAGTAGTCCGCTCTGAGACTAAAGCCCGTCTCCAAAGACAGAAGAAAAATCCCATAAGAAAGAGAGGAGAAATTCACTACATGAGAAAGACAAAGAAGACTTTAGCCATCTTAGCTATCGTCGCTATGGTCTTGGCCATGCTTCCGGTACAAGTCTTCGCAGCAACGACTTCTGCTGTTGACAAAGACCGGTATGCCGGCGCAGACAGAATTGCAACGGCTCTTGATGTGGCCAGCAACTGGAGCAAAGCCGACACCGTTATCCTTGCTCCTGCTGACGATGACAACCTCGTTGACGCCTTGGCAGCAGCCCCGCTGGCCGGGCAAGAAAATGCTCCTATCCTTTTAACTTTCAAGAGCGGCTTAAACGCTGACGTAAAAGCTAAAATCGCAGCTCTTGGTGCGAAGAAAGTATATGTTGTTGGTGCAGCTGCCAACGATGCGGTTGTCAATGCTATTAGCGGTGCAACTGTTGAGAAGCTTGCAGGCGCTGACCGTTGGGCCACTGCTGACGCGATCAACGCGAAACTGACCAATGTTGCAGGAACCTTCGTAGTAGGCTACGATGCGATTCCTGACGCGCTTTCCGCTGCTTCCTATGCAGCTGCCAACAAGTATGCAATCGTGCTGACGAATGTTGACGGCACAGTGAACGCTGCCAAACTTGTTGGTTCCAAAACCTACCTCGTGGGCGGAACCGGTGTGGTTAAGGATTATGCCGGCGCAACAGACCGTTTCGGCGGCGCTGACCGTTATGCCACCAATGAAGCTGTTGTTAAAGGCCTGACCTACGAGTTCAGCAAAGTTTACATCGCTAACGGTGAAACTTTGGTTGACGCGCTCGTCGCCGCTCCTTTGGCTGCTCAAGCTAAAGCTGCTGTGCTCCTGGCCAACACCAGCGTAGCCGGTGCTAGCTATGTAAACAGCAAACTTGCTTCTGACAGCAAAGTTATCGCCCTTGGCGGTACCGGAGTTGTTTCCGACACTCTTAAAGGCAACGTGAAGTATCAAGCTCCTGCAGTTCTGGCTGTTGAGAGTGTAAGTGCTATTAACGCTGAACAAATTCAAGTTGTATTTAATAAAGCTGTTGATGAAACAACTGCAGAAGATGTAACTAACTACAAACTCCAAAATACAGCTCTTCAAAGTGCAGCTGGTGCTTTAACTGATACCGCTTCATTAGGAGCTGACGGAAAAACAGTTACTATTACACTAGGTAAGACTGGTGCATTGACCAATAAAAAAGCTTACTCTTTCACTGTTGGCACAGGAGTGAAAGACGCTAATGGTACAGCTCTTGGAGCTTCTTACTCAACTTCATGGCTTCAAAGCGACACAACTGCTCCTACCGCTAGCGTAAATGTTACAGCTGGTACATCTGGTACGCAAACAATTACAGTTAATTATAGCGAACCAGTACAAAATGCTGGGACATACACAGTTGATGGTCAATCGGCTAGCGTAACAGCATTAGATGCTAATGATATTTCTAAAAACAATCAAGTAACGATTACTACAGCACAAAACTTGGTTGTTGGTCAAACTTATACTCTGTCTATCGCTTCTGCTACTGATTATGCAGGCAATGTTCTTGTTACAACCCAAATTCCGTTTACTGTTGGTCAAGCAGGTGCTGGAAATTTAGTATCTGCTACTCAAGCTAGTGATACGACAGTTAAATTAGTATTCGATACGAAAATTGATACGAACAGCATCCCAAGTGCTGGTACTAACTTCAAAGTACAAACCCTGGGAACTGATTTCAGCACAAGCGGTGGAATTAACCTTGCTGTTGATTCGACTGATACCACTGGTAAAACTCTTATCGTAACTGTTAACATTCCTGGATATACGACAACCAATCCTTCCATTACACCAACTATTACAGTTAAAGGCTTAAAGGGAACTAATGGTGCTGTTATCAACGATGTTAGCTCTACCGTAACTATGACGGCTGACCAAACTGCACCTACGTATGTTGGTACTACTGTGGCATCTGATAACTCTTATATTCTTGTTCAAATGAGCGAGAAAATTGCAGCTGCTTCTGTTACTGATACAGATGCTGCAAAATTAACTGTTGTTGACGCTGACGGTGTTGACCAAACAGCAAACGTCTTTGGAACAGGTAAAGCTTTTGATAAAGCTATCGTAGCTAAGTCTGATGGAACAACACCTGGATCAGACCAAGCCTATATTAAATTCTACAATAGAACTGGAGCTAAACTTGCTAAAGGAACCTATACAATTACAGTTCCTGCTAAGTTGTTTGTAGATACTGCTAATACACTTTCTGCTACAGGTAACAGTAATGCTGCCTTCACAGTAAATGTTACGGTTAACGACCTCAACAATACAACTGCGATTACAGTAGGAACACCAAGTGCAGTTACTGTAAATGCTGATGGCTCCGAATACTTTACACTAGGTTTTGGAACAGCACTCAACAATACAGCACTTAGCACAGCAAATTATACTGTTGACGGAAAATCACTTCCTGCTGGAACAACCATTGCTTTCACTGATACCAACAAAAACACAGTAAAAATTACTGCACCTGCAGGAACGTATACTCAAGATGGAACTGTTAATCTTGCAGTCTTCAACGTTCAAAACTCCGCTGGTTCCACAATGAGCGGAACAGCATTGAAATCTTTGACTGTAAAAGATAATACTGCTCCGACTGTTGCAAGTGCAGCAGCTACTGCTGGGAAAATCAATATTACATTCAGTGAAAATGTTGCTTATGCTGGCGCAGGAACTGAAGTTTCTCTTATTAATGCAGATGGCACAACAGCTGTCGCTAGTACCGCTATTTCGGTTACAGGTAAAGTTGCAGCTGTTACAATTAACTTGAGTGGAATTGACTTAACGAAAGTTACATTGAGTGTTGCTTCTGGAGCATTTGCTGATGTATCTGCCAACGCAAATACTAATGGCTCTATTAAGAATGTAACAGTAACTGATACAAACGTTACTGTTCCAACCTTTACCTTAAATCAAGTTGCAGCTAATAAAAATGCTGGCGATATCCAATTGAACATTGCAAACTTTGATAAGGCTAAAGCTGAAGGCGTTACATCTTATGATGTATATGTCTACGGTACATCTACAGTAATTGACAAAACTACTGCAGCAAACTACACTGTTTCTCAAAATGTTTTGGTTGGTAGCATTACCTTAAGTGGAACTAGTGGTCTCTACACATTACCTACAACCATTACAACTGATGCAGTTGCTGGAACTGCTATTAACTACGCAAGCCCTGTTTACGTAACGATTGTTGCTAAGGATAGTCTTGGTAACAAAGCATATGCTACTGAAGTTGGTCCAACATCATTTGACTTCACTGCTCCTACAGTTAGTACAGCCCTTGCTAGTGGTAATACCACAGGTATTGCTGCGGCTGGAACTGGAACCATTACATTCTCTGAAGCGCTAAGTGCTGCTTCTCAGACTGCTGTCCAGAACGCTTTAACAGCAGCTGTCACAGGTGCTGCTGCTAGCGATCTTTCCTTCTCATGGGCTGGTGGTACATTAACAATTACCAATAATAATGCAACAACAGCTGCGAAATTTGGTGCTTCTAACGTAACCGCTACCATCACAGACGCTGTTGGCAACACAACAACTGGAGCTATTATCGTAACACCATAATTTAATTGAACCTTACGTGCTCGAGGGAAGGGTCTCCCATTCGGTCAACCCTTCCCCCGGGGTCGTACCCCCACACAATGGGGAACAATTCTGACAATTTAACGAGTCATAAGGGAGCCGGTTCGCCTTCGGGCGGGCCGGCTCTCTTATGACTCCGCGGCGGAGGCTCACCGCAAAAGTTCGACGGACTGGCCGCAAAAGTTTTTCCGAACGTAAGCGCTTAATAACCCTTGTTCCGCGAGTTCAGATTCACTGATTTTATTTTAAGGCATGGTAATCTCTTACAGCAGCTACTGGATGCTGCCAGCGGATTTTAGGTAAATGGATGGATCAAAGCCTGCCCACCGTACCATGTCTAAAGCTTGGCGATTGATGTTACTTGGGAA
>NZ_JAFLRH010000040.1 GCF_017310645.1 Paradesulfitobacterium ferrireducens
AGATTTCCCACAGCATAAGCTGGTAAGACCCCTGAATGATGATCAGGTTGATAGGCCCGATGTGGAAGTCCCGTGAGGGATGGAGCTGACGGGTACTAATCGGTCGAGGGCTTGACCTAGATCGAAGTCCGTGGTCTGAGGTCCGAAGTCCGAGAGGACTGAAGGCGGAAGACGAAAGACTTCGAAAGACAACACGAAATAAGGTTTGGCTCACTGGGGCTCAAACGAAAGTGAGTGCGTGATCCTTTGATAAGAAAGATCTGTGCAGTTTTGAGAGAATGCCTCTCAAAAACTAAAAAGAATACTCAAGTTCGGACTTCGGACGACGGATTTCGGACTGCGAGTAAGATCTGGTGACAATGCCGGAGGGGTTCCACCCGTTCCCATCCCGAACACGGAAGTTAAGACCTCCAGGGCCGATGATACTTGGACCGAAGGGTCCTGGGAAAGTAGGTCGTTGCCAGGTAAACAAAAGAGACTATCTTTAAGAGATAGTCTCTTTGTCTTTCACAACGTGAAAACTTAATTACGTGCAAGAGACTCTGGGGTCGTTCCACCCGTACATCCTCCGCGCGAAGTGATTCTCACCAGAACAGCGCTCCGGCGAAATGATCCACTGGATCATTTCGTATCCCGAACACGGAAGTCAAGCATCCTCAGCCGTCTAGAAAGTTTTGTAGCAGGCGGCTTCGGCGATGCTCTGACCGGAGAGCATTGTCTCCAGGGCCGATACGAAACCATCCAGTGGATGGTTTTGCGGCGAGCGCGCTGCCAACAGATATTTACTGAGGCGCGCCGCCTTACTTGGACCGAAGGGTCCTGGGAAAGTAGGTCGTTGCCAGGTAACACGAAGAGTACTTATCTTATCCAGATAAGTACTCTTTAATTATTTTAAGGAAGTTCGAGTAAGATGGTTCCCATGTCAGTTCTTGGATAGCCACATATGGTACGCTGCGGCAGCTTGTCCTAAGGCAAGCCCTCCATCATTTGCAGGTACTTTACGATGAGTAAATACCGAAAAGCCCCGTTTTATCAAAGCTTCCGATCCTAATTCCAAAAGCAAAGGGTTTTGCCAGACTCCACCGCTTAAAACCACTCGTTTAAGATTGGTTGCGGAATGTGCGTGCTGAATGCTCGCGACAATCATTTCCGCGATGGTGTAATGAAATTTCAAAGCGATGTGTTTTGCAGAATGTTTACGGTATCGGTCCTGGATTATTTCCCGCAACAGTCCGCTAATTTCAAGAATGCCTTGATTAAGATAAAAAGGATATGGGGTTTTGATCCAGTTTGCTTGGCTTAAGGGCATCTTCCTATAAACTGTACGGGCCAATTCTCCCAACTCTATGGCTGCTTGACCGTCATACGTATTTTCTAAACATACCCCTAAAAGAGCCGCCACAGCATCAAATAATCTGCCTGCGCTTGAAGCGCCAGGGGTATTGATATGTTCAATAATCATGCGTTCCAGCATGGGGATCTTTGCGGCATGATCAGGAAATAGTCTGGTTACCAGGCTTTTTCCTTCTTTACCTAAGTTCGTTAAAAGGTAAGCTGTAGCCACAATCCAAGGATTACGAATGGCTTTTTCTCCTCCGGGAAGTGGGACATTGGCGAGGTGAATAAGCCTGGTAAAGTGGGTGTAATTTCCGACAAGGATTTCAAAACCCCAAAGTGTATTGTCTAATCCGTAACCGGTGCCATCCAAAATAGCCCCAATGACATCTCCTTCTAAGCCGTTGTCAGCCATAACGGAAGCCATATGGGCATGATGGTGCTGAATCGGGAATGTTGCCAGCGGTTTTTTCGAAAGGTCTGCTTTAGCTGTCATTTCTTTTAAGATCATATGCAGCGTGGAGTTGGGGTGTGGGTCATAGCCGATTACCAATGGTTCGATCTCGAATAATGTCTTCAGATGGTGAAGAATTTCTTGGTAGTTAGCCAGGTTTTCCAGACTGCTCATCTCTCCGATATGCTGGCTTAAGAAAGCATTGTTGTCTTTGAGTAAGCAAAGTGTATTTTTTATTTCGCTGCCCATGCCCAAAACATGCGCATTTACAGAAAACGCCAATTGAAATGGACTGGGTACATAACCTCTTGATCGTCTAAGATACTGTATTCCTCCTGAGATTTCACGTACAACTGAGTCATCACAGCGGCTGATAATTTCGCGGTCGTGCATCAAAAAATAGTCTGCAAATGGTGCAAGATGCCTGAATGCTTCATCATTGTCTTTTACTATTGGCAATCCGCGAGCATTTCCGCTTGTCATGACTAAAAGATCGACATGCTCAGAAAAAAGCAGGAGGTGCAAAGGACTATAAGGTAGCATGAGGCCGAGGGTTGGATTGTTGGGGGCGAGTACAGGTATAGTTCCTTCGATGGTATCCAGTATTACAATTGGGGCAGCAGGACTGGTTAGAAGAGCAGCTTCTTCCCGAGAGACATGGCAATAACGTTTTGCGGTCTCTAAATCCTTGGCCATAACAGCGAATGGGCGAAAAGGACGTTTTTTGGCCCTGCGCAGGCTTTGAACTGCATCTGTGTTTAAGGCAGAACAGACCAGGTGAAAACCGCCGATGCCTTTGACCGCTACAATTTTTCCATCTTCAATAAACTGATGGAGGTTTGCGAGCCAGTCTCCGCTTACCGGAAAGCCATGCTTATTAAATAAAGTGACTTGAGGGCCGCAGAAATTACATGCCGTGGGTTGGGCATGAAAACGCCTGTGCCCTGGATTGTGATAGTCTTGATGACACTCCGGACACATCGGAAATTCGGCCATTGAAGTGCGATCCCTGTCATAAGGCAAACTCTTAATGACTGTAAAGCGAGGACCACAGTGGGTGCAATTCGTGAAAGGATAGTAGTGATAACGTTCAGCCTCGGCCAAAACCTCGGCACGACATTCGGGGCAGATGGCCAAATCCGGAGGCACAAGCACTTGGGAATCCCCAGTTCTTTGGCTTTCAAGAATGCGAAAGTCCGAGTAGTCGTTGAGGGGGACACTCTTGTAATTAAAACTCACAATCTCGGCTAATGGGGGTTTCTTTGCGGGCAAATCGCGGCAAAAACCCTCAATGCTCATGGCAGGACCTTGAATCTCAATGGTGACACCTTGACCGGAGTTAAGAACCCAGCCTTTTAACCCCCAGGTTTGAGCGAGGCGGTAAATGTATGGACGAAATCCTAAACCTTGGACCATCCCTGTGACCACAATTTGCCGGCAAGTTGCTTCGGCCATCATTCCGCTCCTTTCCGCTAATCTTATATCTTTTTCTAAATAACCATGCTTGGTTAAGATTCAGATCGCCGGTGATTTCTTACAATACTAATAAGACGGTTGCTCCAAGCTTCAATGCCTAGACCCAGGCGGGCGGATACATGAAATACTTCCAACTCAGAATTTATGGTCCTCAGATCTTTCTCTAATTCTGCCAAATTGAAATCCGTATAAGGTAAAAGATCGATTTTATTCAGAAGAAACATTTGCGCATCTCTAAACATTACAGGATATTTAACGATCTTATCATTACCTTCAGTTATGCTTAAAAGAACGATACGGAGGTTTTCGCCGAGGTCAAATTCTGCTGGGCAGACCAGGTTGCCTATGTTTTCAACGAGAATTAAGTCTAAAGCGCTTAAGTCCAGTTTTTGGAAAGCTTGATAAACCATACGGGCATCTAAATGGCAGGCACCATTTGTATTGAGTTGTACGGCGTTGATACCTTGCGCAGAGATGCGGTCGGCATCGCGGGTCGTGGCGATGTCTCCCTCAATAACCGCGACTTTTATGTGTGTTTTTAAAAAGTTTAGACTCTTTTCCAAGAGCGTGGTTTTACCGGCTCCCGGTGAGCTCATGATATTCACAAGAAAGATATTGTTGTCTTGGCATAAATAGCGAATCTCTGCGGCCATTTCTTCGTTACGAGCCAACAAAGAAGTGCCAAGTTCCACCCTGATGGTCATATTAGGCCTCCTCTCCTTCGAAACTGGCGATATACAATTCTCTTCCGGAAATGATTTCTATGCGAAGCCCCTGACAAGTGGGGCAGATAAAGAGATAATTGTCCGGAGCGGAAAAGGTGCTTCCGCAGGTACGGCACTTAGCGATGGTTTCACGTTGCTCAATAGTCAACTCAGCGGAGGGGGCAAATATATCCTCGGTTTTGAAAACATCAAAGGCCATCGTTAAAGCGTCAGGAAGAGCCATAGTCATTTTCCCCACCACAAGGTGTACTTTAATGATTTTGTCAATATTGTTCTCCCGCGCGCTGCAGCCTAACAATTCGATCATTTCAGCCATCAGGCTCATTTCATGCATTTTTTTTGCTCCTTGTCTGACAACCAACTTAAAATGATTCGAGGTATGTGATACTCTTGAGAGCAAATGGCCGGAAAACTCCGGCCATGCTCACTATGTCCATACTTAGCCATAGATCCACACTAGCATATACGCGGTAAAGGAGCCCCGGCCAGCATATCCAGGATTCGGGTGCCTCCCAGGGGAGTTTGTAAGAATACCTGCCCCTGACCGATTCGGACTTCTCCGATAATGGCCGCGTCCTTGCCTTCCGGCAATTGATGCATAAAGCGAACGATTTCTGCTGCCCGCTCGGGAGCGGCAATGGTCAAGACTTTTCCCTCGTTAGCCAAGTAGAGCGGGTCAAGCCCCAAAAATTCTGTGGCACCCCGAACCTCATCCCGCACGGGAATGGCGGTTTCCTCCAGCCATAGATCGCAGCTGCCGGATAAGGCAATTTCCTTAGCTGTTGTGGCCAAACCCCCGCGGGTCGGATCGCGCATAAACTTGATGTCTGTCCCAAACTGATCCAACAGTGGAGTGATTAGGGCATTTAAGGGCATACAGTCGCTCTGAATGCTTTCGCTAAACCGAAATTGGTTCCGCTCTATCAAGACGGCCAGGCCATGTTCCCCAATGCCGCCGTTGAGGATAATTTTGTCTCCGGGTTGAATCCTGTGATAACCAAGTTCCTTCTTGCGCACGAGGCCTAAGCCGGTTGTATTGATATAGATCCCGTCTCCTTTACCCCGTTCCACGACTTTAGTATCTCCGGTGACAATACTGACTCCGGCGGTCCGGGCGGTGGAAGCCATCGAGGCAACAACCTTTTCCAGGAGGGAAATCTCCAGGCCTTCTTCGAGGATGAAAGCGGCTGTTAGGTATTTTGCTTGGGCACCGCTGACGGCCAGGTCGTTGACCGTACCGGCGATCGCCAGTTTGCCGATATCCCCGCCGGGAAAAAACAGGGGATTAACCACGAAGGAATCTGTGGTGAGAGCCAAATCCGGGGCACCGGATAAGACTGCTGCATCCGTGAGGGCCATAAGTTCCGGCGCCCTGAAATATTTTTGAAAAAGGCCCTGTATCAGTTGATGGGTGAGAATCCCTCCGTCCCCATGGGCGAGAAGGAGTCTTTCCTCAGCCGGTTCATTCAGCAGCGAGGGCGGTGTGTGTGTCATAGCCGCTGCCATCCCTTCTCTCATATTTGTAATAAGTGGAGCAGGTTCCCTCCCCGGACACCATGCATGGGCCCACAGGATGGACGGGAGTGCAGGAAACGGCAAAATGCCTGCAATCAAACGGTAGGTTTTTTCCTTTGAGCACATTGCCGCAAAGGCAACCCTTGGGGGTATGCGATGCCGGCAGGGTCAGAGGAAAACGTTTGCTGGCGTCGAAACGGGCGTACGGTGGGCGCAAGACTAGTCCGCTTTCCGGAATTTCGCCTAAACCTCGCCATTTGACGGTATCCCCTGTAAAGAAGCGTTCGACTAAGCCCCAGGCTTTGCGGTTGCCATTTTCCCGCACAACCCGGGGGTAGCAGTTAGTTACCCGAGGCGTGAGCTGGGAATACTGGTCGAGGATATCTTTGAGCCCGGCTAAGATGTCTAAAGCATCAAAGCCCGTTATGGCTGCCGGCAAGGCGTATTGATCGGCCACAAATGAAAAGTAGGATCGTCCGGTTATCACTGAAACATGACCGGGGAGTATGAGACCATCCAGCTTGAGCTCCGGATCCTGAAGAAGTGTCTCGACAGCAGGAGCGGTGAGCTTGTGCGCGGCGTAAACGCTGAAATTATCCAGGTTCTCGGCTTCGGCTCTTTCCAGGGCTGCCGCAATGGTGGGAACGGTGGTTTCAAAACCGATGCCCATAAAGACAACGTGGCGTTGTGGTTCGGATTTAGCTATCTCCACAGCCTCAAGCGGAGAATAGACAACTTTGACATCTGCGCCATTGGCTTTGGCCCGGGCTAAATCACCCCGGCTGCCCGGAACGCGCATCATGTCGCCGAATGTTGTGACTGTAACCCCGGGCAGGGTAGAGAGTTCCAGCATATAATCGATATCGGCTTGGTCGGTTACACACACGGGACAGCCGGGGCCGCTGCGCAAGTCTACCCAAGGACGCAGGGCATCCCTGATGCCGCTTTTAGAAAGAGCTACAGTATGGGTGCCGCAGACTTCCATGAGAACCAGCTTGCGTCCATGCTCTTCCTGCCAACTATTTAAGCGTTCTTTAATCTCGGTAAGCATATTTTTGCCGATTTGCACGTGGTTAAAGCGCATACCGGGATTGACGGATGCTTGTGTTCCTTTAGATTGACTATTAGATGGAATCTGCTGCATAGAGTTCCCTCCAGAGAGCCAGGCTTTCTGCGGCCGATTGATTATCCACGATTTCAATGGCGAAGCCGGCGTGAACCAAAACATAGTCATCCAACTTAACATCCTCAATCAGACTTGTATTGACTTGGGCGATGTTGCCGAATGTTTCAACCTCTACCGTAAAATCATTTAGAATGTTTATCACCTTCGCAGGTACAGCCAGGCACATTTAAGTTATTCCCCCTATAGTTATGAATTAAGCTCACGATAAACTAAATCTGTGAAGTGACGCAAACGGCTCTGTATTTCCGGTGAGAGTTGCAGGCCCCAAGCAATGCTTGCCGGTTGCATGGCAAAAACCTCCGCCTCAAACTCCCGTCCCAAGAAGTCAGCTACTTGCAGGACTTCCAAAAGCCCGACATCATGAATTGAAGCCGTATAATCCCGGGGAAAGGAACCTAAATCTCCAGGCTTAAAACGGAAAATGGAACCGGGAGCAGCTTGGGCATCGATGCAATCAAGTACGATTAAACGTTCCACATCATCCAGGTAGGACAGGAGCTGAGGCCCTGCCGTACCACCTTCAATGACATCCACTTCCGGAGGGAGGCCGTAGGTCTGCAACAGGCGCACGGCGTGGATTCCGAGCCCTTCATCCTGAAGAAGTTCGTTTCCAACTCCTAGGATCAAGGTTCTTTTCTTAGGTTTCCCTGCAAACATGACTTCATCTCCTTGAGCTCAGGCGAACCACTTAAGCGTAATCCTTTGTTAGATCCTTTCCCGCGCTACTTTTTTGTTCAAACCGGTGTTTAAGTTTGTTTCCTTTCCACGCCAAAACATTTCAACCAAGGCTTGCGGTGCTTCGGTGAAAATGAGGTAGAGGTGAATAATTATAAAGGTAATAAACACCCAGGTGAACAGGTAGTGAATGGCACGGATTTCGGCCAGGCCAAGCAGGTTCACCAAAAAGGCCATGGCCCCGCCCGGCCAGCCCAGCGCAAAACCGGTTATTCCCTGAAGAACGATGAGCAAGACTACTCCCAGATAGGCAAGACGTTGCAGAGGGTTGTAAAGGCCGTCTTTTACTTCATGTTTAGTTAAGAAAAAATAATATTTGATTTGTTGGAGTAAACCGCGCCAGTTAGGCTTGAATTCCTGATAGTCCCGGTAGCGTCCGAAAAAAGCATAGTAGACGCGAACGGCCAAATTCAGCAGGAGGACAAAACCTGCTATATAATGCAGGTAGCGAACCTGGCCCATGAGACCCGGGGAGGAAGGCCTGTGGATATAAAAGCCGCTGGCAGTGAGCGCTAAAATAGCCAGGAGATTTAGTGCGTGGGCAACCCTTTGGGGAAAGTGATGGGTGTTCATTACGCATTCCTCCTTCATAAATTAACCAATTTGGAATTCCAGTATCCGGTTGGATTCGGGTTGGATGATGTGGATGGCGCAGGCCAGGCAGGGGTCATAGGAGCGAACGACGCGCACAACGTTCACTGGGTTTTCCGGGTCGGGTACGGGCACTCCGATGAGAGCCTGTTCGAGGGGGCCGGGTTGGTCGTGTTCGTCGCGGGGGGAATGGTTCCAGGTAGTAGGGACAACCATCTGGTAGTTGGCAATTTTATGACCGGAAATTTGAATCCAATGGCCAAGAGCGCCCCTTGGGGCGTCAATTAAGCCGCTGCCTTCACCAGTTGCCGGGGGATCCCAGTGCTCGGTGTCGTGGATTCTCGTTTCCCCGTGTTTAATTAGATCTTCCAACTCATCTAACCAGGCCGGCATGGCTTTGGCCAGGAGGACCGTTTCATAGGCGCGGGCAGCATGGCGGGCTACGGCCCCTGGTTTAATCCCGTATCTTGTCACAAGATCCATGAAGGGCTGAGGTTTAAGCACAAGCATTCGCGCTAACGGGCCGACTTCCATTGGTTTTCCGTTATAACGGGGAGCCTTGACAAAAGAATAGGCTTCAGGCTTATTGAGATCAAAGATGGTTTCGCCCTCACTAGGATTTTTGGATCCTGTTTGCTCCGAGTACCAGGAATATTTTACGGCCTCCGAGATTTGAGCGGGGTCGACTGGGAGGACATTGCCAAACTGATTGTCGAAAATCACTCCTGCAGGGAACAGGAATTTACCTTTATCGTCCAGAGGGAATCCTCCATAGGTAAGGTAATGCCCATGACCACCGCCTACTCCTGCACGGGCCAAGGGCAGAAGCGGTCCGGCCCCGAAAGTAAGTACATCCTGCCAATAAACTTTTTCGACATAGTCGCTTTGTTCAGCCAAAAGGCTGCGGAATTGCTCAATTTTACTAAGATCAGGGAGCATGGTCACGCCACCTGCCACAATACTGGATTGATGCGGCTGTTTGCCGGAGAAAATTGCCGACATCTTTTTGGCTTTGGCTTGCATTTCTAAGGCCATCAGATAGTGCGACACAGCAGTGGTAACCAGATCTGGGTCGTTAACGCTGAATTCATCCGGTTTGTACCGGGGGAGGAGAGGGGAAGTATCCCCGGCTTTAACCAGTTTCACAATTTTATCTTTGACAGCGAGCAATTTGGGATCTTGGCCTTGGTAATATGCTACCATAGTCACATCCAGATAATCCAAGGCGGAGAGGTGATAAAAATGCAAAGGATGATCATGAAGCCACATCGCTCCCAGAATAAGATTGCGCAGAACCCGGGCCGTTTGCGGCAGCTTTGCTCCTTGGGCGTTTTCCACAGCCACTGAGGAAACCCAACCGTGCGATCCGGCACACACTCCGCAGACCCGTTCCGTGACATAGGTTGCATCCCTCGGATCCTTGCCTTTGAGTAAAGTTTCAATTCCCCGGGCCATTGTCCCGCTGGCTTTAGCATTCACGACTTTGCCATTTTCTATTTCCACTTCGACTTTGAGGTGCCCCTCAATGCGAGTAATGGGATCAATCACGATTTTCTGGGCCATTATTTATCCCGCCTTCCTTCTTCTGCTTTTTCTTGCTTGAGTCGTCCGGTTGCTATATTTCCAACCAGATGAATGCCTGCGCCGGCAACCGAAGCTCCAGCCATTACTTTTCCTGCAGTTTCCGGATTAACCCCGCCGATTCCCGGCAGGCTCATCGTGTCAGTCCGCACATACAGGGGAGCTAAGCCTGCACGGTTATCAGATAAACCTGCGGCGTAGAACTCGGGTTGGGTGCATCCGGCACAGGGAGAGGAAGCGTTTATGCAGAAGTTGACACCGTCATTCCACCAGCTCTGGGCGCAATCCGTATAGGTTTTTGGTCCTTTGCAACCACGCAGAAGCAAGCAAAAATCCTTTTGAGCCGGATCGTTCCAATCCGTGAGAAATTCTCCCTTTTCAAAGTGGCCCCGGCGCGGGCAGTTGTCGTGGAGCAGACCCCCGAAATATGCCAGAGGGCGCTTATTGCTGTCCAACTCTGGAACTTGATTAAATACCAAATAATGGAGAATTGTTCCCAAGAGCCAGTTGGGTTTAACGGGGCACCCTGGTAAATTGATAATTGGTTTGCCGCTGATAATGTCCTGGACCCCTTTGGCTTCTGTCGGGCCGGCAGCCGGGATGCCTCCATAGCAGGCACAGGCTCCGATAGGTACCACAGCAGCCGCATTGGCGGCAGCTTCTTGCAGAATTTGTCGGAAGGGTCGTCCTCCGATGGTTAGAAAACGGTCATCTGCAGTCGGAATGGAACCTTCAACAACGAGCAGGTAGCCACCTTGTTTAATGTTTTCGGCCAGCCAGGATTCTGCTGTTTCACCTGCTCCGGCCATGATGGTTTCATGGTAACGGATGGAGAGTAAATCAAGAACGATTTCCGTAGGGCCGGGATTGAATGAGGACAAGATGGACTCGGTACATCCTGTGCAGTCTTGACCCTCCAGCCAAATTACAGCGGGTTTGTTGGCGGCATTTTCGACCGCTTGCGCGATACGCGGCTGATAGATCGCGGGTAATTGTAGAGCAGCAGTAACGGTTCCAATTAATTTGATAAAATCGCGCCTGCTTAACCCTCTCGCTTCAAGACGAGATTGAAAATCCATTGGCACACCTCCTAAAAATTAACCCCTCAATAGCAATTATTAATTTTCTGAATTGTCTGCTATTTGAGTTATCTGATTATTGCATTCAAGCAAGAACCATACCAATGAATGAAATTGTGTAGCTACTCACGAGTTAGGAGTGAGGAGGCAGACACAAGGAGGGAGAAACCAGGAGTCTGCATGAGAGACGGTTTATCCTTACCTGGATAAGAGTTATAGCTAAATCGTAGATTTAGCTATAACTCTTTATCAAGAACATAAGAACAATCTTATCGTCTGGAAATATTCTGACTACTGGATCCTTAATACCTGAAAGAAAGGGTTTCCTCATAAAAATCTGTCAAAAAACTAGACACATAAGAGTGCCCATGAATGAATTTCCCGGTTGCAAAGCCCGGAAAACAAAAACTGTCTAACTTCTAGACATGTCAAAAAGTTAGACAGTAGAAAATGCAGAATGATTGATTTTGAATTTAAGTAAGTTTTTAATTCTTTTCCAACAAGCCATATTCTTTAAGTTTTAAATAGAGGGTTGCCCGGGGCATGCCGAGGTTTTGAGCTGCGGCGGCGCGATTGCCGCCACAGGACTTCAAAGCTTGGATAATCATTCTTCGTTCCAGGTCCTGTACGGCCTCTTTTAAGGGTTTTAGTTCTGTAGATGGACGGTTTTCCGTATGTTTAATCAAGAAAGCGGGTAAATGGTAAATCGAGATAACATTTTCGTCCACAGTATATAATAGGCGTTCGATTATATTTTCTAATTCACGAACATTGCCGGGCCAATCGTATTGCATAAAACATTCGACAGCTTCTTCACTGAAAATTTTGGGAAGAATTTTCCGGGCTTGGGCCATTTTTTGGGAAAAATGGGTTACCAGATGGGGAATGTCCTCTTTGTGTTCGCGTAGAGAAGGAATGGAAATGTTAATTACATTAAGGCGATAAAAGAGGTCGGCCCGGAATTTTCCTTCGTGAACAAGACGGCGTAAGTCACGATTGCTGGCAGCCATTATACGAGCCTCAAGCCGGATGGTATGTGTGCCGCCGACCCGTTCGAATTCGCGCTCTTGGAGAACCCTCAAAAGCTTAGCCTGCATGGATAAGGGCATGTCTCCCACTTCATCCAGCAAAATGCTTCCTCCTTTGGCCAACTCAAACTTACCTGGTTTTCCACCTTTTTTAGCTCCGGTGAACGCTCCCTCATCGTAACCGAAGAGCTCTGACTCCAGAAGATTTTCCGGTAAGGCCGTACAGTTAATGCCTAAGAATGGTTTATCCCTGCGATTGCTGAGTTTATGCACAAATTGAGCAAAAACTTCTTTGCCAACCCCACTTTCACCTTGGATCAGAATATTGGCATCGTTGCGGCTGGCTTTGACGGCCAAACGGCGAAGTTCCTGATTGGCTGTGCTGATGCCAATGAGAAACTGCTCGTTTTCATGGTAGGTTTCTTTAAAACGCAAACGCTCTTTGTAGACTTCAATTTCTCCGTGAGATTGTTCAATAAGATAGGGCAGGCACATGTCGATTTCCGCTAAGCCCTGGTACACAGCGACCGCCTTTTCACGGCAGGTGTTATACCCACAGGAGCCGCAGTTCAATTCATCTTCAGGTTTGAATTTGTTTGTATAACGAAGTATTTCTTTTATCTCGGATTCGCTTGGCTCCTGAAGCAATTGGTGCTTATCCGTAAATTCTCGGTGCAAATCAAGAGGTAAGGTGACTTCCAACTCATCGCGTATTTTCCGCTGGGCATATTTATATATTTGATATTTCCGGCTGAACAGATCGAGCGGGCTGTCCATTTCCGGTCCATCAATACATCCCCTGCAAAGCAAGATGTCAATGAATCGGGCATGGACGAGGCCGTCGCGCAAGTTGCCCAGGAACTCCAGGGAGTCCTCTTTGCCGTCAACAACAGCAATTTCTTCTTCTCGGAAAAGCGTCCCTTCCGGATCCAGGTTGCGGGCCAACCCGCCGCTTAAAGGAAACAAAGGAGGAAGAGAATTCCCGTGAGGGCGTGGGGGGATCGAACGGTCAAGCAAATGGTGCAGTCCCCTGGCTTCCAGCATCTCTTTCAATTCTTTGAAAGTAAGTACCGCATCAAGCACACCCTGGCCGAACTCAGTCATTTCTTCCTTTTTAGCGATGCAGGGGCCGATAAAAACTATCTTGGCCTTGGGATATATCTGACGGACGTATTTGGCGCTGGCCAAGACAGCAGAGTCCACCGGGACCAAGTAAGGAATGAGGGTGGGGAAGTGCCTTTCAATCATTCCAACGATGGCTGGGCAGTAGGAACTGATAGCCATTTCAGGATTGTTGCTAAAGAATTCCCGGTAAGCAGGGACAGTGAGTTCGATGCCATGAGTTACTTCAAGCACTTTGGTAAACCCCAGGTCTTCGAGGGTGGCAAAGAACTGTTCCGGTTCCAGGTAATAGAAAGAAGCTGGAAAAGAAGGAGCCAGGAGAGCGACCACCTCTTCTTGAAGCAGGTAGCCTTCGGTATCCTTGACATAACTTACGATCTGTTTAGCGTTTTGGGAACAGACCCGCACACAGTTGCCGCAGCTAATACAGCGGTCTTCGACAACAGTGGCTTGCCCCAGTTCTACTTTGATGGCTTTTACCGGACAGTTGCGCACACAGGAATAACAGGCTTTGCATTTATCTTCGATCGTTCTGACGACTGGCATCTTAATCCCTCCGGTGGTTGTCTAAAAGATGGACAGCATTATCTTCAGTATCCGGATGAATATTTAGTTTGTCAATTATTATTTTCAAAACGCGACAGTAAATGAGAGCGGCCAGGAATACCTGACCGCTCTCCGGATGACTTCATTTATTTATTTAATCCCTGATATCTTCACCGTGAGCCATTTGTTCCTCGGCATACTCAACCATTTTCTTTACCATATTGCCCCCGATTTGCCCAACTTCACGAGTAGTCATATTGGCATACCCGCGCTCTTCAATATCATCATCGAGATTAAGCTCTTGGGCCACTTCCCATTTTAATTTGTCCAATTGGGCTTCGGATTCAGGAACTTCCGGTTTATTTCGGCTCATATAACCATCCTCCTCTGCTATTTCCGGAATGAAGGAAGAATTCCAAGTGCAATTATAGCTTGTGCATGTTACATCTAATTATGATCATAAAAATTTTCATAATAAGAAAGGGCCATCCAAATAAAGCGGTTTTTAGCTTTTATTTGCCGGTTACTAAGTTAATAAATTTTCCTTATAAAGAGAAAAAAGCAGCCCACCTCAAAGGCGGGCATAGAGCAGAGGGGTTAGATTGAGGAGGAGTGAGATGAGAAGGTAACCAGTGTATTCGAACACTAGTTGTGAAAGTTGGTGCTTTTCACAATTAGATTGTAACCTATTTCTCAAAGTTTGACTACCCCTTTTTACAAATTCAGAATATTAAATTATTTATACTCTTGCACTTTTATTGACTCCTCTAAAATGATCGAGTTTTGAAGAATTTGTCCTATCTTACTGGAATTCTTTACAAGAATACGTTAAACTGAAAAGTGATGAAAGGAGTGGTGAGATGCGCATAGCGGTCATAGATGGACAAGGTGGCGGTATTGGTAAGCATATCGTAGAACAACTGCGTAAGCGCATTCCCAATCTGGAAATTCTGGCACTGGGCACCAATGCCTTGGCTACCGGAGCTATGCTTAGAGCCGGCGCGAATGAAGGGGCATCCGGAGAATCAGCGATCTGTTATAATGCAGGCAGAGTGGATTTGGTTGCTGGATCGATTGCGATCATGATGGTAAACGGTTTATTAGGTGAAGTCACGGCTCCAATGGCAGCGGCCATTTCGACTAGCCCGGCAGATAAACTCTTACTTCCGATCCAAAGAGAGAATGTGCAAATTGTTGGGGTGGCTAAAGCACCATTGCCGCATCAAGTGGAAGCCCTCGTTCTTGAAATAGAGAAGCGTGTTCAGGCTAAAGGTACATATGAATGACGTATAGCCATAATAAGAAAACTATTCAGTATAAGAAAAATGAATTGACAGGAAATATAAAAGCACTTAAAATTAATTCATACTAAATCTATTGGAAATGGGGTAATTAAAATGAGGATCGCTGGTTCCATCATTGATTTAATTGGGGAAACCCCTGTGGTTCGCTTAAACCGGATTACTGAGCCAGGTTTGGCGGAGGTTTATGTAAAACTTGAATATTTTAATCCGGGAGGAAGTGTTAAAGACCGGATTGCCTGGGGCATGATTAAGGATGCGGAAGAACGGGGCTTGCTTCAAGAGGGCGGAACGATTGTTGAGCCTACCAGCGGCAATACCGGGATAGGTTTGGCGATGATAGCCGCAACTCGTGGTTACCGTCTAATTATTGTAATGCCGGAGACGATGAGCATTGAACGGAGGATGCTCATGGCTGCTTTTGGTGCGGAGATTGTGCTGACTCCGGGAGCGTACGGCATGAAAGGTGCAATTGAAGAAGCCAGTCGGCTGGTTCAGGCTAATCCCGGGTATTTTATACCGCAGCAATTTGAAAACCCGGCAAATCCGGCGACCCATAGAGAAACCACTGCACTGGAAATTTTACGCCAGTTGCCCGATCTTGACGCCGTGGTGGCGGGAGTAGGGACCGGGGGTACCATCACAGGCGTCGCTGAGGTTTTGAAAAAAGAAAAACCAGGTGTAAAGATTTTTGCAGTGGAGCCTGCGGCGTCGGCTGTATTATCCGGTAAAAATCCGGGTCCGCACAAAATCCAGGGAATTGGTGCGGGGTTTGTCCCAGAAGTGTTGCGACGGGATTTAATTGATGAGATTATTCCGGTCTCAAATGAAGATGCGTTGGGGATGGCACGCAGGCTTCCGCGCGAAGAAGGAATTTTAGCGGGGATTTCTTCCGGAGCTGCCGTGGCCGGAGCCCTGCAAGCCGTCCGGAAATTGGGGGCGGGAAAGAAAGTGTTGGCGATTGCTCCGGATACGGGCGAGCGTTATTTGAGCACGGAACTATTTAGTTAACTTTACAAAAGAAAAACCCCTATGCTACAATGATTTGTGGACTAATGCAAGGGGGAGTCATCGTGTCTGGACATTCAAAATGGGCTAATATTAAGCATAAAAAAGCCAAGGTGGATGCGCAGAAGGGAAAAATCTTCACCAAACTTGGAAGAGAGCTGATTGTAGCGGCGAAGGCCGGCGGTCCGGATCCTGCCAATAATTTCCGCTTAAAAATTGCCATAGACAATGCGAAAGCTGCCAATATGCCGAATGACAATATCCAAAGGGCCATTCAAAAAGGTGCCGGCGGCGGGGAAGGCTCCAACTATGAGGAGCTGCAATACGAGGGATACGGGCCCGGCGGTGTTGCAGTGATGGCCACGATCTTGACGGATAACCGCAACCGGACAGCGGGAGAAGTTCGCCACATTTTTTCCAAAAACGGCGGCAATCTCGGGGAAACCGGCTGTGTCAGCTGGATGTTTGAGGAGAAAGGTCAGTTAACCGTTCCGCGTTCTGAGCTAAAGGTGAGTGAAGATGATTTAATGCTCATGGTGCTAGAAGCCGGAGCGGAAGATATGCAAAGCGAGGATGAAAGCTTTCAGGTTTACACGGAGTCAACCGAGATGGAAAGTGTACGGCAAGCCCTGCTCGACCAGGGAATTCCGATTTCGGAAGCGGCTGTGACCCTAATCCCGCAAAACACGGTGGAAATTGCGGATGCCGAGCAGGCGCAAAAGATCATCCGCTTGATTGAAACGCTTGAGGAGCACGATGATATTCAAAATGTCTACACCAATTTTGATTTGGCGGATTCTCTGTCCGAAGCGGATCTCTAATTTCTGTGGACACCCATGAGCACCAATCAACGGCGGATAAGTTATGAACAAATAGGAAAAACCCTCCCGAAGACGGGTGATGATCTTTCTCGGGAGGGTTCTTATATTAGAGGAATCATCCACCAGCTGTCGAACTACTACAGGTAAATCTTATCCCATTGTGCATACCGGTGAGCAAGGCAGGTTGCCAGGGAAGACGTGACCGGAGGAAGAGGATGATTATTTTAGGCATAGACCCGGGAACCGCGATCATGGGTTATGGGCTGATCGAGAAAAAGGGAAATGTCTTAAAGGCCCTGGACTATTCCGCTTGGCGGACTGAGGCCAATACCCCGTTGCCGGAACGCCTGCTGCTCTTACATCAGGAATTAACCGGATTGATAAGCAGCCGGCGGCCGGACGAAATCGCAGTGGAACAACTTTTTTTTAACCGCAATACCACCACTGCCCTGGCAGTCGGACATGCCCGGGGGATTGTGCTTTTGGCTGCAGCCCAACACGACATTCCTGTGTTTGAATATACCCCGCTCCAGGTCAAACAGGCGGTTGTCGGCTATGGCAAAGCGGAAAAGCAGCAAGTCCAGCATATGGTAAAAGCCCTGCTCGCCTTGTCAGCCATTCCCAAGCCGGACGATACCGCGGATGCCTTGGCGATTGCGATTTGCCATGCGCACAGTTTAAAAATGAATAATAAACTGGGGGGATCACCGTGATTGGAATGCTGCGCGGAAAGGTCTGGGAGGCAGCAGGGGAGCGCTTGGTTTTAGATGTCAATGGGGTCGGGTACATACTCTCCGTTCCCAATGTCTTGTTAAATAAAACGAAAGTCGGACAGGACTTAACGCTCTATACACACCTTATTCCTAAGGAAGATGAGTTTTTGTTCTTTGGTTTTGGAACGATGGCTGAAAAGCAATTGTTTTTGGCCATGCTTTCTGTGAATGGTATCGGCCCGAAGACTGCCTTATCCATTCTCTCTACTTTCACCGTAGAACAAGTCGAAAGTGCGATTGCCCAAGAGAATGTGGGTTTGCTCACTAAAGTTCCGGGGCTTGGCAAAAAGACGGCCCAACGGGCGGTTCTCGAGTTAAAGGAGAAGTTTAAAATCCGTTCGGGAGACAAATTCATCTTGGAACCGGCTGTCGCTGGTTCCGACGTTTTAGACAGCATGCTTGCCTTGGGATTTAGCCTGGAGGAAGCGCGCTGGGCCCTCTCTCAAGTTCAAGGGCAGGGTTTGGAAGAAGCGCAGAATCTAAGCACAGAGCAGCAATTAAAGCTGGCCTTGCGTTATCTCAGCGCAGCGAATACGCGCTAGAGGGGAGAAGATGATGGAAGAACGTTTGGTAGCTCCTCAGGAACAAATGCTGGATCAGGAAGGTGAGGTTCTAAGACCCCACCGCTTGCAAGAGTACATCGGACAAACCAAAGTCAAAGAAAACCTGCAAATCTTTATCCAGGCCGCCAGCAGCCGGGGAGAAGCCTTGGACCATGTCCTCTTATACGGCCCTCCCGGTCTGGGCAAGACGACCCTGGCCAATATTATTGCCGCCGAAATGGGTGTGAACATTCGTACCACCTCAGGCCCAGCCATTGAGCGTCCCGGGGATCTGGCCGCGATTCTAACGACCCTGGAGCCGCGCGATGTTCTCTTTATCGATGAAATCCACCGTTTAAGCCGGACTGCTGAGGAAGTTCTTTATTCTGCCATGGAGGATACCTGTTTAGATATTGTGATCGGGAAGGGCCCGAGTGCCCGCTCTGTCCGCCTGGCTTTGTCTCCTTTTACGTTAGTGGGGGCAACGACCCGTGCCGGGCAGCTCACTTCCCCGCTCAGGGACCGGTTTGGGGTCATCAGCCGTTTGGAGTTTTATACTGTAGAAGATTTGATGACGATTATTTTGCGGACCGCCAATATTTTGCGTTTACCGATCTCGGAAGAAGGGGCTTATGAAATCGCCTGCCGTTCGCGGGGCACACCCCGGATTGCCAACCGCCTGCTTAAACGAGTGCGGGATTATGCGCAAGTTTGGGAAAACGGGGTAGTGAGCCGTCAGCTGGCCCGGGAGGCCTTGGACCGCTTGGAGGTTGACCCCAAAGGCTTGGATCAGATCGATCGTAAAACCATGAGTACGATTATCCATACCTTTGCCGGCGGTCCGGTAGGACTCGAGACCCTGGCAGCCACCATTGGAGAAGAGGCGGAGACGATCGAGGATGTGGTCGAGCCGTTCCTGCTGCAAATGGGTTTTTTGCAGCGCACCCCTCGTGGGCGTATGGCCACGCAGAAGGCGTACGAACATTTGGGGATTCCCGTACCGCAGACGGAAAAGGGATTATTCGGGGATGAATAACCAGTGTCTACGTAACATGAAGTGAGCCGGGAAAGAATATAAGGAAGGAAAAACGGGCAATCTGTTCAGAGAGTGAGGTGTATTGTGTGCGCCTGAAATTGAGCAGAATGCCTTTTCTTGTAACTTTGTTATCGGTTTTCGGCATTGTTATTTTGACATTATCCCTATTAGCCCAGCCGGTGTTCGCGAAAGAAATTAAAGTGAAACTTGTGTGGAAGTTTGCACAAGCCGGGTGGTTAGAAATAGCGATTACCGGAGGTGCTTATACACTGAGCGGGTATCCCCCGGCCGCCGTTATGCCCCCGGGCTCGGTACTTCAAGTCGGCTGGGGAGGATTAAGCCCGGTGATACGATTGAATCATGGGGATTATGCGATCTTTGCCAACGAGACTTTGGAACTTAAGCCGCAGGGTTCCGGAACTTTTAAAATTAAAGATCCTTCCGGCACGGAAGTGGTTTACCGTGGCAGCCTTGCCCTGACCTGGCAGGGGGCTCATTGGAATCTGATGAACACACTGGAGGAAGAAGATTATCTTAAAGGCGTGGTGCCGATGGAAATGAGCAATGAATGGGCCGAGGGAGCATTTGAGGCTTTGAAGGCCCAAAGTGTGGCAGCCCGCACCTTTATGGCCAGGCACACCCAAAATAATCAAGCGATAACAGATTCTCCGGATATTGACCAGGCTTATTTAGGGAAGACTGTAGAAGGGGCAGCTTCTGCCGCTGTAGAAGAAACCAAGGGGGAGATATTGATTGATGCCCGCTCCCGCCAGCCGATAGATGCCCTTTACTCTTCTCATAACGGCGGCTATACCGAAGATGCGAAAAACGTCTGGGGCAATACCGATGCCCATTACTCTTCCCGCCCTGATCCGTTTTCCCAAGGGGTCGGAGGAGCGGTAGACCGATGGCATTTTGTCATTTCTGCGCCGGCTTTAGGCAAAACATTTGGCTTAGGCCCGATCAGAAGATTGTCCCTTGACAAATTGCCCTCCGGTAGGGTAAAAATGGTGAAGATGGAAGACTGGCTGGGACAAGCGCGTGACATTTCAGGACGTGAATTTGTGAAGGCTTTTTATCCATTTGGCCAGCCGATTAAAGAAGAAGCAGTGCTGGGAAGCCTGTTCAGTGTGGAATTCATTAGGTCGGGCTCCCGGGAAACAGGAAGCACGGGCTTGATGCTTTCTAAAGGATTAAGCCCGGGGCCCCGACTAGACCGGATGATAAGTTCTTACCAAGGAATAGCTCCTCAAAGTCAGCCGTTCGGAGTGTATGTGATCAATGGCCGCGGCTGGGGGCACGGTGTCGGGATGTCCCAGTGGGGTGCCTACCGCATGGCCCAACTCGGCAATAGCTACAGGGATATTCTCACTTATTATTATGAGAATACGATTATTGTTCAAAGAGAGTAGACTTCTGCCCTGTTACATTCATCAGTGTTCAGCGGAGCAGCATGGATGTCTGAGTACTTTTTTAGAGATAGGAGACTCACGCTTGAAGACTTCGGATTTCGATTTTCATCTACCGGAAGAACTCATCGCCCAAACTCCGGTAGAACCTAGGGATTCGTCCCGCCTCTTGGTTTTAGATCGGGAACGGCAGACTGTAAACCATAAAATCTTTCATGATTTGCCCGGCTTGCTAAAAGCCGGGGATTTGCTCGTGCTTAATCATACCAGAGTGCTGCCGGCCCGCCTGATTGGAGTGAAACAGGAGACAGAGGCCAAGATTGAACTGCTGCTCCTACGCAGGGAAGAACGGGATGTCTGGGAAGTTCTGATCAAGCCCGCCAAACGCCTCAAGATTGGGAATAAGGTATTATTCGGCGAGGGAATGCTTGCGGCTGAAGTGATTGAGGTCTTGCCGGACGGCAACCGCAAAGTCCGCTTCCAGTACGAAGGTGTCTTCGAGGAGTTATTAGACTGTCTGGGGCGTATGCCGTTGCCCCCCTATATTCGGGAGCAATTGGAGGATCAGGAGCGCTACCAGACTGTCTATGCCAAAGAAAGCGGCTCGGCGGCTGCCCCGACAGCCGGGCTTCACTTTACCCCGGAATTGCTCGCAAAGCTGCAAGAACGGGGAGTGGAAACCGCAGAGATATTGCTGCACGTGGGGCTGGGCACGTTCAGGCCGGTTAAGGCGGAAAGGATCGAAGAGCATGTGATGCACTCGGAATACTACCGGGTGCTGCCTGAAGCCGCTGAGCAGATTAACCGGGCCAAAGCTGAGAAACGGAGGGTCATTGCGGTGGGTACGACCGTGACCCGGACCTTAGAGTCCATTGCTGATGCCGAGGGCTTAGTGAGAGCGGGAGAAGGGTGGACCGACATCTTTATTTATCCGCCCTATCGCTTCAAAGCAGTGGATGCTTTAATTACGAACTTTCATTTCCCCAAATCAACCTTGGTCATGCTTGTCAGTGCCTTTGCCGGGAGGGAATTTCTGCTTCAGGCTTACGAAACAGCGGTGCGGGAGCGTTACCGCTTTTACAGCTTTGGGGATTCCATGTTGATTATTTAAGGCAAATTATTATAGTAAAGTTATCTTAAATTGGCGTTAGGATGTGAAGGGTTTGCCTGCGATTCATTTGGAAATACTGAAAGAAGATACGCGCACGCGTGCTCGCTTGGGAAAACTGCATACCCCCCATGGCGTGATTGATACGCCCGTTTTTATGCCGGTCGGGACCCAGGCCACGGTCAAGACCATGACCCCGGAGGAGCTTACAGACTTGGGTGCCGGCATTATTTTAAGCAATACTTATCATCTTTTTTTACGCCCCGGACAAGATTTAATCAAAGAGGCCGGGGGGCTTCACGCCTTCATGCATTGGGACGGGGCCATTCTAACGGACAGCGGCGGGTTTCAGGTGTTTAGCCTGGGTGACCTGCGAAAGATCAAGGAAGAGGGCGTGGAATTCCGCTCCCATTTAGACGGTTCCCGCCAATTCTTAAGCCCGGAAATCGCAACCCAGGTTCAGATGGCCTTGGGTTCAGACATTGTCATGGCTTTTGATGAATGCGCTCCATACCCCTGCACGCATCAATATGCCAAGGATTCCCTGGAGCGGACCACCCGCTGGGCCAAACGCTGCCGCGACACCTTGACCACGACCGACCGCCAGGCCTTGTTTGGCATAGTGCAGGGCGGGGTGTACCGGGATTTGCGCGAACAAAGCGCAGCTGAAATTACTGGGCTGGATTTGCCTGGGTATGCAGTTGGCGGGTTAAGTGTCGGGGAGCCTAAGGAAATTATGTATGAGGTGCTGGAGTACACGGTTCCGCTCTTGCCCCGGGATAAGCCCCGTTATTTAATGGGAGTGGGTTCACCCGATGCCTTAATTGAGGGAGTAATGCGCGGGATCGATATGTTTGACTGCGTCCTGCCCACGCGCATTGCCCGCAATGGCACGGCCATGACCCGTTTTGGCAAGCTGGTGGTGCGTAATGCCAATGTCGCCAGGGATTTCACGCCGATTGACCCGACGTGCGACTGCTATACCTGCCGCAATTATTCGCGGGCCTATGTCCGTCATCTGCTGAAAGCGGATGAAATCCTGGGGCTGCGCCTGATGACTATTCACAACCTGCGCTTCCTCCAAATTCTTATGAGAGAAATCCGCGAAGCCATTGCCCAGGAGCGACTGCCGGAATACCGGGAGCGGTTCTTTGCGGACTACGGCTATGACAGCCGGGATCAAGCTGCGGAAAATGGGGAGAGTTGTTGAATAAAATTTGTTTGTTATTGGCAGGATTTTGACCAGGGTGTGCTGAATAGTTGAGTAATTTGGGAAAAATACAAGTGTGAGAGAAAAAAGGAGGACCATTAATGCCAAGTTCAACCGTTACCCTAGTCCTTTATTTTGCAGTGTTTTTCGGTATCGTGTACTTTCTCATGATCCGGCCCCAGCAAAAGCAGCAGAAACAACGCCAGGCCTTATTAAGCAGCTTGAAAGTCAAAGACAAAGTCATTACGGTCGGCGGAATCCATGGCAAAATCATGAAAGTCAAAGACAAATCCGTCATCCTGCAAATCGCGGACAAAGTGGAAATTGAAATCGCCAAAGCCGGGATTGCCAGTGTGGAAAACCGGGAAATCACTGCGGATGACAAGAAGAATAAAGAGGATAAAAACAATAGTGATGAGAGTGGAGAAAAGGCGGAGCAGGAAAAAGCAGAAGCTTAAGTATGTGAGCAATAGTATAAAAAGCTAGCTTAAAATGAAAAGCTAGCTTAAAATCAAAAGCAAGTGGTAAAGCCGCTTGCTTTTGAATTAGAATTCCTTAGGGATTACCACTAATGGGGGCCAATATGGGGAAAGATGCTTATGAAGAAAAAGTGCGCGCCGAGCTCAAGGCCTGGGGGAGGCAAAACTTAAAGCCTCCGGGCCTGTGGGAGCGGGCATCCAAGGGCATGCAGGCGAAAATTAACGATATGATTCCGGATAAGGTCCATACGCTTTTGACTGCAACCGTGAAAGGATTGGTTAAGACCGTGCTTTTTGGGCTGGAGTTCGTTCCGAAAAACGCGCCTGCGCAAGGGTTGTCTTTAGCGGAACGGGACCGATGGGCTTTGAATTTGTTATCCGACTATAAAAAGATTGCAGCGGCTGAAGGGGCCGGTACGGGAGCCGGCGGCTTTGTTCTGGGGATGGCAGATTTCCCGGCCTTAATGGCGATTAAGATGAAATTCTTGTTTGAACTGGCACATGTTTATGGGTTTTCAACACAAGATTATCATGAACGCCTTTTTCTGCTCTATGTCTTCCAACTGGCTTTTTCCAGTCAAGAACAAAAGCCGAATTTGTACCATGCCATTGCTCACTGGGAAGAGACCGTGGAAAAATGGCCTTCCGGAACAAAATACCTGGAACAGATTGATTGGGAAAAGTTTCAGCGGGAGTACCGGGATACGATCGATTTGCGCAAGATGCTGCAGATGCTTCCCGGAGTGGGAGCCGTCGTAGGTGCGTGGGCCAATTACGGTCTCTTAGAGGAGCTGGGCCAGGTAGGAATGAACTGCTATCGACTGCGCCTGCTGCCGGTGGAGGAAAGAGTGCATGAATAAGGTGACCATCGAAGAAATTAAGGCGGATGCTCTGGTTCAGGGATATATCGAAGGCGGGAACCGCCATCTGGAAGCTCTTGGCTACACCGAACACGGGTACAGGCATGTGGGTTTGGTTGCTCATATTGCCTCCAACATTCTGCAAAAACTTGAGCATAGTGAGCGGGAGCTGGAGTTGGCGGCGATTGCTTCCTATCTCCACGACATTGGTAATGTGATCAATAGAAACAGGCATGCCCAGATTGGCGCGGTGCTGGCGGCTCAGATTCTGGAGCGGTACGCGCTGCTTCCGGAGGAAATTGCGGTCATCATCGGTGCAATCGGAAATCATGACGAGAGTGACGGGCATCCGGTCAGTGCCGTGTCGGCGGCGCTGATTCTTGCGGATAAATCGGATGTTCACCGTTCCCGTGTCCGCAATCATGATCCGGCTACGTTTGATATTCACGACCGGGTAAACTATGCGGTAGAGCATTCCTTTTTACGCGTTTACGGCAAAGATAGAATTGCCCTTGAATTAACCATTGACACGAAGATTTGCCCGGTGATGGATTATTTTGAAATTTTCCTGGCGCGCATGCTTTTATGCCGGAAAGCTGCTGAATTTTTAGGCGCAAATTTTGAACTATGGATTAACAGTGTGAAACTGCTGTGAATAAATTGACACTGGGACAAGCCAAGCCTTATAATTAATTTTGGCATGGGCAAGTCCCATTATTGTTAAAAGGGAGGAACATAGATGAGACGGGGAAACATCATCAAGCTCGCAGCACTCGTGCTGCTCGCAGCCTTAGCCGTGGCATTTTCGATTCAACCCCTCACAAATACCACTAATGGTATTCCATTGGGACTTGACTTGCGCGGCGGTGTCCACTTAGTGTTGCAGGCTCAGCCGGGTGCCGACGGAAAGGCAATCACCCGGGAAGATATGGACAAAGCCAAGGCGATCATTTCAAAACGGGTCAATGATTTAGGAGTTTCAGAACCTTATATTCAGACGGATTATGATAAAAAGAGAATTATTGTCGATTTAGCCGGGGTTCAAGATCCTGACAAAGCCGTGTCGGTGCTTAAAACTACGGCCAAGCTTACTTTCCGCGATCCGCAGGGTAATGTGGTGCTGGAGGGGGATGAGCTGAAAGATGCTCGTGCCGGACAGAATCAACGGGGAGAATTTGTGGTTAATTTGACGTTCTCACCCGAAGGCGCCAAGAAATTCGCTGATTTAACGACGAAATATGTGGGACAACGTATCAGTATTAACCTTGATGAAAAAATACTGACAAATCCTCAAGTTAATGAACCGATTCCCAATGGTCAAGCAGAGGTTACCGGATATTCCTCCATGGAGGATGCGGCCAACGATGCCGTGCTTATCCGCTCCGGTTCATTGCCTGTAAGTATGAGCATCGCGGAGAAACGGCAAGTGGGCGCTTCTCTAGGTGTTGATTCTCTGAATAAAAGCATCCAGGCGAGTATTTACGGCTTAGTCTTTATTGTGCTATTTATGCTGCTCTTCTACAGGCTGCCCGGATTGGTGGCCAACTTCAGCCTGGTGGTATTTGCCTTGATTATGCTCTGGGCCTTATGGCTGTTCCGAGCAGTCTTAACCTTACCCGGAATTGCCGGCTTCATCTTGTCGGTGGGGATGGCGGTGGACTTAAACATTATCGTCTACGAGCGTATTAAAGAAGAGCTGCGCCTGGGCAAATCCCTGCGCGCCGCGGTTGAAGCGGGATTCAGCCGGGCCTTCATTACCGTATTTGACTCCAACCTTACCACCATGTTTGCAGCGGCTACCCTGTTCTTCCTCGGAACGGGGTCGATCAAAGGGTTTGCGATTACCCTGGGTCTGGGTATTATCGCCAGCTTGTTTACGGCCATCACCTTTACGCGTATGATTCTCCGCTGGATCGTGGGTATCAGCCCGCGCATGAGTACTTTCTGGTTTGGCGTAAGGAGGGAAGCATAATGGCTCAGAAAAATACATCCCAGACCCCCTCAACGCCCGCGGCCAAGGCGGAAACCTATGAACAAGTGCAAAAGATGCATCCTCTCTATTTTAATATCGTTAAAAGACGGTACTGGTGGTTTGCCATCTCGCTTATTGTCATTATTCCGGGGATAATCTCCCTCTTTGTGCAGGGTTTGAACCTGGGGATTGACTTCAAAGGCGGCACCATGCTTGATATGAAGTTTAATAAACCCGTGACCCAAACTGCGATTACCGACAGTTTGAATGCCGTAGGGTTGGATGGGAGCGTTCAGCTGTCAAATGGAGCTACCGTTGCTCTCATCAGAACAGATGCTCTGGAAGAAGATAAACGCAACCAACTCCTAACCGCGATCCAGCAAAAGGCAGGGGATTTTGACCGCGCTTCTCTCAAAGAAGATAAAGTCGGCCCGGCTATGGGGAGAGAACTCACCAGCAATGCGTTTTGGGCTTTGATTATTGCCTCGGCCTTGATGCTTGCCTATATCTCTTTCCGCTTCCAATTCGCCTTCGCGATTTCAGGAATCATCGCCTTGCTGCACGATGTCTTGGTTACCGTCGGGATCTTCTCGATTTTCCAGATCCAGATTGATTCGACCTTTGTGGCCGCTGTCTTAACCGTTTTTGGTTATTCAATTAATGATACCGTTGTTATTTTCGACCGTATCCGTGAAAATGAAACCCGCATGAAACGCGGAGAAAGCTATGAAGATGTGGTCGATAAATCGGTGTGGCAGACCATGGGTCGTTCTATTAAGACCGTCGTAACAGTTTTAATTGCCCTTCTTTCCATCTTTCTTCTGGGTGGAGAATCGACAAAGGTCTTTGCCCTGGCTATGCTGATCGGGGTGTTCAGCGGAGCTTACTCTTCAATCTTTAATGCCAGCCAAATCCTGGTTGAGATTCGGAAGCATTTCGGCAAAGGTGGAAGAGTGGTCAAGGCACGGGCCTAGCTCAAAGAGAAATATTGATAGCTTAGAAAAAGAAAATACCTTGTTGAGTCAAAGATATTAACGCAAACTTACCCTTGGACAAGTCCTGGGGTAAGTTTTCCTTTAGCTAATCAGGAAGTTTTCTTTATCCTAAACCGGCGTATATTTGTATAATGACAAGGTTTAGCGCTGTGTACTATAATAGGTACATAACCTTAGAGGAGGGTGACCTGTGAGAATTACGGGAGCAGAAGCAATTATTGAAAGTTTAAGAAGAGAAAATGTCGAAGTTGTATTTGGTTATCCGGGGGGAGCCGTGCTCACCCTTTATGACGCTTTGCATAAGGCTGACTTCCATCATATCCTTACCCGCCATGAGCAGGGGGCAATCCATGCAGCTGACGGGTATGCGCGGGCTACCGGCAAAGTGGGAGTGTGTATGGCCACTTCCGGCCCGGGGGCCACGAACTTAGTGACCGGAATCGCCACCGCCTATATGGATTCGATACCGATTGTGGCCTTTACCGGACAGGTGGCGGTTCCTTTAATCGGACGGGATTCTTTTCAGGAAGCGGATATCCGCGGAATTACCACCCCGATTACCAAACACAACTACCTGGTGAAAAAGGTTGAAGACCTGCCGCGTGTGATTAAAGAGGCTTTTTTTATTGCCCGCACCGGGCGTCCGGGTCCGGTGGTGATTGATGTGGCCAAAGATGTGTTCGCGGCAACCTTTGAGTACGAGTATCCTGAAAGTGTGAACCTGCGGGGTTACCGCCCCATCTTCGAAGGGGATCAAAGCGCGATAGACCAAGCGTTTGAGGCCATAGCTGAAGCCAAGAAACCGCTTATTTTTGTCGGGGGTGGGGTAAACCTGGCCAATATGGCGCGCGAAATCACGGAACTGGCGGACTTAACCGGCTTCCCGGTTACTTCGAGCTTGATGGGGCTTGGCACGGTGCCGGCTGACCATCCTCAGCATCTGGGCATGGTAGGGATGCACGGCACCTATGCCGCCAATATTGCGACTACAGAATGTGATCTCCTCATCGGAATCGGGGTTCGCTTTGATGACAGGGTTACCGGGTTGCTGGCGGATTTCGCGTCTAAGGCCAAAGTGATTCACTTTGACATTGACCCGGCCGAGATTAATAAAAATGTTTTAAGTGATATCCGGGTCGTGGGTGATTTGCGCTGGTCGCTGCCAGCGTTGCTAACCAAAGCCGGAAACAGGAAACCCGGGGAATGGAGAGCTCCTATCGCGGACTGGGGCCGGCAAGTTAAAACATGGGCCCAGGATAAACCGCTTAGCTATGAACAGAGAACCGATGTGATAATGCCTCAGGCTGTCATCGAAAAAGTGAGCGAATTGACTCAGGGAGAAGCTGTGATTGTCACGGATGTGGGGCAGCATCAAATGTGGACGGCCCAGTACTACCGTTTTAAAAACCCCCGTTCATTTCTCACCTCAGGTGGGCTTGGAACCATGGGCTATGGACTTCCTTCCGCTATTGGAGCGCAAATGGGCAAGCCGGATCAGACCGTCTTTCTCTTTGCCGGAGACGGCGGGATCATGATGAATTGCCAGGAGATTGCGACCGCCGCCAATAATAATCTCCCGATCAAAGTGATTATCTTGAATAACCAGGTCTTAGGGATGGTGGCCCAGTGGCAGCGCATGTTTTATGAGGGTCGTTTAGCCCATACCAGCCTCAAAGGGCGCACTGACTTTGTCAAGCTCGCTGAGGCTATGGGTGCTACGGGTTTGCGCGTAAGCAAGCCGGAAGAATTAGAGCCAACCTTAAGGAAAGCCATGGAGATTCCAGGACCGGTCTTTATTGATGTGATCGTGCCCTCGACGGAAGATGTTTTGCCCATGGTTCCTCCAGGAGCCCGTCTGGACCAGATCATTATGGGGGGTGAATAAAACATGAAACACACCTTAGCAGTGTTGGTAGAAAACAGGCCGGGGGTTTTGACCCATATTTCCGGACTGATCAGCCGCCGGGCGTTTAATATTGAGAGTATCGCCGCCGGGTATACGGAAGAACCGGATACCACCCGGATCACCATTGTGGTGGAAGCGGATGAAATTGAATTAGAGCAAGTCGTAAACCAGCTCTCAAAACTGGTCGATGTCATTAAGATCAGCAATTTGACGGCGGGAGATTCCATCCACCGGGAGCTGGCGTTGATAAAGGTGAAAGCCAGTGCAGAGAATCGTTCCAATGTGGTGGACATCGTCGATATCTTCCGTGCCAAAATCGTGGATGTGAACCGGGAAACCATGGTGATTGAGCTCACCGGGGAAGAAACTAAAATTGACGCCTTGTGCGAAGTGCTAAAAGACTATGGCATTATTGAAATCGTGCGTACAGGTAAAATCGCCCTCTCTCGCGGGCCGGTTCCTGCGAAAGAACTATAAAGATTTCCATACTCCCCTACCCAGTTGAAATAATCTTTGAAATTTCTGATTGACACATACCGGTATAGGGTATTAAACTCAGAATAACATAAAGATTAAGACGCAGACGGGTTCCAAGAAAAAGGTTGGGGGGGAAAAGATATGGGTCAAGAAGTATCGTTTAAGGATTATGCAATTGTAGCTTGCGGCACGATGATTCCGGAGTTAAATTATCTCAAAGAAACAGGCTTCTTGGACGCTAAGCTTCTGTATACGACACCCGGACTTCACCAGGTGCCGGAAGAATTGGAAAAACAATTGCAGAAGCAGCTTGATCTGGCCAAAAAACAGGCTAAAAAAATTATTGTGGTCTACGGCGGAAAATATTGCTACATTAATATGCGTGATTCCTACCGAACCATTGATACCGTGATTGATGAGATGCGGGAAGACGGATACTATATTGCCCGTACTCAGGTAGAAAACTGCATTGATATGGTTGCGACTGTCGAGGAACGGGAACGGATCGCCCAAGGGCGGAAAATCTGGTGGTGTACTCCAGGGTGGCTTAAATACCGGGAACTCGAATTTAAGGGTTGGGATAAGGCCAATGCCAATGAAAACTTTGGACAATATACCGACGGTGGCCTGATGCTTGATTCGATCAACTTTTTTGATGAGTACGCCCTAGAACATGTGGAAGAAATTCTGGATTTCTCGGATTGGGCTTCGATACCGCTTGTGGCGGAGCCGGTAGGCTTAGAGCGCCTAAAAGAAGTTTTGATCAGCGCTCTGGCCGAAGAGGACCGCTAAAAGGAAAATAGACCGAAATGATTTGCCGTGGAATTTAATAGGGTTTAGAATCACCGGCTCGTTCTTCTGAAGAAGGACGGGCCTTTTTTATACTTAATTTTTTTCGGAAACAATGAGCACTTTTGACATAAGGGCATATTTTGTATTAGACCCATATAATTCCAGTGAGAAAGGAGAAGGCAATATGGCGTTTGCGGGACCGGCAGTTGACGGCTGCGGACCGAACTTCTTACCGGGAATTGCGATAGTAGTGGTAATTATCCTCTTGCTTATTGCAATGGGTATTGTATTCTAAAGGAATTAAAACTCAATTTTAGGAGGTAAAGACATGTACGGATTTGGATACGGAGCAGGAGCTTATGCCGGTTATGGATGCGGCGTTGGAGTAGGGTATGGCTGGGGCGTTGGTGTAGGCATCATCGCGATTGCTATTCTGATTCTGATTGCTCTGGGTGTAATCTTCTAATTAAGCGAATAGACAGTGGACTCTGGACTCTCTCTTAACTGATTAAAGCACATCATCTTATGTTTTGAAGGAGGTATATTATTATGGCATACGGAGCAGGTGTTGGTACGGGTTGGGGAGCAGGTATTGCGATCGTCGTTGTAATCATTCTTCTCCTCATCGCGCTCGGTATTGTATTCTAAAGATAGATTCGGCGGCCTTAGGGTCGCCTTTATTATTTCTAAGGCTGACCAGTGCGTTAATGAATTAACGGAGAAAAGCTGCTGTTTCCTCAAATCATGCCTTAAAAGTAAGAACTGCCCGGATCCGGAAATCCATGGGCAGTCTTTTGTGCATAGAATCTTGATAATGAGCGAGATTAAGATAGCAAGATCTGAGAAAGAACGAGATTAAGAGCAGGGATTTACCACCACCAACGACGCCAGCCCCACCATGGCCAGCCCCAGCCAAAGCCCCACCAGGGCCAGCCCCAAAACCAACGACCCCACATAGGTTGCCCCTCCTTAGTCTGATAGTTTAGGCGAGTGCGGACACTACCTAGTACACAATATGTATATTAATGGATAGATGTTCCTCGAGTGGATTATTAAGGAAATATAGATTAGAACTTAGGCCTGTGGGACATACTATGCAAAAAGACAGGGAAGGATGCTCATTGGGACTTGTTCCGATGATTTTGTTGGAGGCGCTGGTACTGCTATGTGCCGGGCTGGCGTTTGTCGCCGGGATCCGGGGGACGATTGTGGCCGTTTTTATGCTATCCATCCTGAATTGGATGATGCATGATTCGGCGGTTTTTTGGCGCTGGGAAATTCCCTTAATAATTGGGGCAGTCCTCGGAATCGGTGTTTTATTTGGCCTAAACCGTAAAGCCGGCCGGAGCAATTTTACCACTGGCTTTGTGGGAGGGATTATTAGTCTGGTTGTATTTGCTGCCTTTATTACGCCAATCTTAGCGGTTGTGATCTGGCTGCTTATATTCGGGACCGGTCTTATACCTGCCCCCAAGAAGGGGCAGGTGGCTTGGGGATTGGCCCCTTCCGCCTGGCGCTTGCTCTTGGGCGTGGCTTTTATTATATATGGCAATTTTCTAGCATTTTAGGAATAACCATAGTTCCTGCTTGCACAAACGTAACTTATTTGTTATCTTATACATAGAATAACAATGTGTCAGGCTAAAACGGCTGGGCCCAAATGCTGGGCAGCGGAGCTTGAATTCCGTGGGACTTCCTTTACTGGTGGAAGTTCCTTTTTTACGTTATTTTGAGATAACAACGGGAAAACTTTTTAGGAGTGCAAGGCAGATAGGAGTGTCAGGGATGGAGGAGAAAACAAAGGTCGCTTCCATGTCAGTAATATCCAATTCTTTTTTGACCGTAAGCAAAATGGTCATCGGAGTTTCCAGCGGTTCCGTAAGTATCCTGTCGGAAGGGATCCATTCTGGTATTGATTTGTTTGCTGCCATTATCGCTTTTTTTGCAGTGCGTGAATCCGGTAAACCGGCTGATGCTAAACACGCCTACGGTCACGGCAAGATTGAGAATGTATCCGGAACCGTGGAAGCCTTGCTGATTTTTGTGGCAGCCACTTGGATTATGATCGAGGCCTTTCATAAATTAACGACCGGCTCGCAGGTTGAAAGCCTTGGCTGGGGCCTTGTCATTATGGGCCTTTCCGCCGGGCTCAACTTATTCGTATCGACCATGCTGATGAGGGTGGCGAAAAAGACGGATTCGGTTGCCCTGGAAGCAGATGCCCTGCACTTGCGTACGGATGTCTATACTTCGGCGGGGGTATTTATCGGACTCCTTCTCATTTATCTTACCGGTTGGAGTATGTTTGACCCGTTGGTGGCGATAGTGGTGGCCGTGCTGATTATCAGGGCAGCGATTCGCTTAACCCAGGAAGCTTTCCTGCCTCTGGTGGATGCGAGCTTGCCTGCTGAAGAAACGGAAATCATTGCCTCTATTATCAATAAGCATGGGCATGAGTTTGTGGAGTTTCACAAATTGCGCACCCGCAAGGCCGGGGCTGAACGTCACATTGACTTACACCTGGTGGTTCCGAAAGATACCTCGGTTGCCCAGGTCCACGATTTGTGCAACCGGATTGAAAATGAGATTAAGGGAGAACTGCACGAAGCCCATGTCCTGATTCATTCCGAGCCGTGCACCGACCGCATGACATCCTGCGCCGAATGCCAGGAGACGGAGCGGAAATGCAATCATAAAAAAGGTCAAGGATAAGGAGTTGAGAACTTGTATATTTTAATGCTTTCATTAATTTTTGCCCTGCTGGTGGCAATTTTTGCAGTCCAAAATGCGGCTCCGGTAACCATTAACATATTTTGGAGTGTTAAAGAAGTGCCGCTGGTTTTGGTTATATTCGCTTCCGCGGTTGCAGGAGCCTTGATCGTGTTTCTGCTTGCGCTCTGGCGCGAGTTTAAGCGTAAGAAAGGGGTGCCTGATCCCAAAAGCGCGTCGCCTGATCCCGAAACAGATCGTAATGTAAAGAACCAAAAAGACTAAGGAGACAGCCCTTCTCATGGGTATAAGTTGCTGTCCCAGTCCCCTTTGCTTTATAATGAATAGGTCTGGAGGAAATAAGCGTGCGCAAAATTTGGATGGTTTCCAGTTCTGACAGATCGATTGCCCGGGAACTTGTCGAAACGCTCGGGATTTCGACCGTTCTCGCGGACATTTTAGCGAAGCGCGGGATTAAAACTCCCCGGGAAGCGGTCTCTTTTTTAAGACCGAGCTTACTTAGCCTTCCGTCTCCTTTCTTATTTCGTGACATAACGAAAGCGCTTGAGCGCTTGGCTTTAGCCCGCGAAAGGGAAGAGAAGGTGCTTGTTTACGGGGATTATGATGTTGACGGTGTGACCAGTACGGCCCTTGTTTATCGGGTTCTCATTGATCTGGGATTTAAGGCTGTGACCTACATACCCAGCAGGCAGGAAGAAGGATACGGGCTTCATCAAGAAGCAATCGCGCGGGCTGCTCAGGCAGGGGTAAAAGTCCTGATCACAGTGGATTGCGGTATTACTGCCACCGAGGAAGTTGCGTATGCCACTGCCGCCGGAATCGATGTCATCATTACGGACCATCACGAACCGCCTGAGATTTTACCGGCGGCCTTAGCTGTGCTTAACCCCAAATGTGAACCCGCTTACCCGTTTCAGGAGCTGGCCGGGGTCGGGGTTGCATTTAAGCTAGTGCAGGCTTTGCTGGAGGAGATTGGCAGACCCGGTGCGGAGAAAGAAGTCCTGGACTTAGTAGCCTTGGGTACAATTGCGGATGTGGTGCCCCTGATAGGGGAAAACCGGATCTTAGTTCATTATGGCTTAAAAAAGATGCAAGAGGCGCCGCTGCTTGGGCTCGAGGTTTTGCTTGAGGAATGTGGGCTTAGGGGGAAAGAACTCAAAGCAGGCCAGATTGCGTTTATGGTAGCACCCCGGATTAATGCGGCCGGCCGGCTGGACAGCGCCCGTAAAGGATTGGAGCTTTTGCTCACCGGAAAAGGGGAGCGCGCCTTAGAACTGGCCCGGGAGCTAACGAAGGAAAACCTGGCCCGCCAGCGTCTGGAACAAGAAATTTTGGCCAAAGCAGTGGAACAGATCGAACAAGGCCCGTTACCCAAAGTCATTGTCATCTCAGGGTCCGGGTGGCATCATGGGGTAATAGGAATTGTAGCTTCCCGCCTGGTTGAGCGCTATTATCGCCCGGTTTTCATTATGGGAGAAGAAGGGGAAGAGGCTAAGGGGTCGGCACGGGGGATTCCGGGCTATCACGTGCTCGAACAGCTAAAGACGCAGGCGCATTTATTACATAAATTCGGCGGTCACCGTCAGGCTGCCGGTTTTTCCCTGGCAGTCAAAGATATTGCGCATTTGCGGGCTGCCCTTAATGAACAAGCTGAGTTCTTGGCGCAAGAGGTTTTTCAGGAAGTGCTCAAGATAGACTGCGTTCTTAAACCCACAGTGCTTACTGTTGGCTTAGAGCAGGAGTTAGAAAAACTCGCACCCTATGGTTTCGGCAATCCCTCTCCGGTTCTTGCTGTTAAAGAGATGCCGGTACACCGGATAGAGGCGGTGGGTCAGGAAGGAAAACACCTGAAACTTCATCTGGGCGAGGACGGTTATCTCGGGGGGATTGCTTTTCGCCAGGGGGAGCGCTTGGAAGAATTAGCAGACAAGCCGGCTTTGGATCTGGCCTTTAACCTGGAATTGAATACGTTCCAAGGGCAGGAAAGAGTACAAGTCGTTGTGAAAGATATCGAGGACGCTGCCATTTGGTCGGGGGAAGGGCTTGCCGCATCCGAAGCAGCGGCTGCACTCGATAGCCCCGGTCCCGGCTTTCATGATCCGGATGTTAATGGGACAAGTTATGCCTATCAAGGGCGGGAGGGGTTGGCTCAGTTCTATTGTCTGCTCCAAGCTGCAGCCAAGATGGAAAACCCGTTCCTTTGGGACGTGCAGGAAGAGCAGCGGCAAGCGCTGCAGATTTTCGAAGAATTGGGGTTTATCCGCTGTCTGGGCGGAAGCAGGAGGATCATGCTGGAGCTGTTGCCGGTCAAAGGGAAGCTGTCTTTGGAATCCTCCCTGCGGTATCGCTGTAGTAAAGTATGATTTGGAAGGAAGGGAAGAGCATGGATATTAAAGAGCATATCCGGGTGATCGAGGATTTCCCTAAAGCAGGAATTTCATTCAAAGACATTACGACGTTGCTTAAAGATGGCAAAGCTTTTCAGGCAGCGATCGATGAGTTGATTAAGACGCTCAAACCTTGGCAGCCGGAGGTGATCATCGGCCCGGAAGCCCGGGGGTTTTTGTTCGGAGCACCGGTGGCTTATGCCCTGGGTCTGGGTTTTGTACCCGTGCGCAAGCCGGGGAAACTTCCGGCTGCAACCGTAAGCCAGACGTATGATCTGGAGTATGGAACCGATACCCTGGAAGTGCATGCAGATGCCCTTCACCCCGGACAAAGAGTGGCGATTGTCGACGATCTGCTCGCGACTGGGGGTACGACCCTGGCCACGGCCAAATTGGTGGAAAAAACCGGAGCCCAGGTGGTGGGCATGGCCTATTTAATTGAACTTAGCTTTTTAGAGGGAAGAGAGCGGCTTAAAGATTATGAGGTCTTTTCTTTAGTCCAGTATTAGGACGGTCTTTTTTTAGCGAATCAGAAAGCATAAGTCTGAGGGCGCATAAGTGCAACTAAGGCTTCCGCCTGCGGCGCAAGCCAAGTTTTCTTTAAGTTTGGAGGAGAGGAGCTATGGCATGTCTCTGGAGGAGTTAATGGCAAAACTGCCCCCAAACCTTCCTGCGTCACATCTTAATATCATCACCAAGGCCTATCAATTTGCGGAGAAGGCGCATTGGGGACAGCATCGCATCTCCGGAGAGAACTATATTCAACATCCTCTCGAAGTGGCGCTGATTCTGGCCGGGTTTGAACTGGATGAAAGTACGATTGCGGCAGCCCTTTTGCATGATGTGGTGGAAGACACTGCCTATACGTTGGCTGATGTGGAGCGGGAATTCGGTTCGGAAATTGCGATGCTGGTCGATGGGGTGACCAAGCTCGGCCGGATTGAATACAAGACGAAAGTAGAGCTTCAGGTTGAAAATCTGCGCAAGATGTTTTTGGCTATGGCCAAAGACATCCGGGTCATTCTCATTAAACTGGCGGACAGGCTGCATAATATGAGAACGCTTAAGTACCACTCTCCGCAAAAGCAGAAGGAGATTGCCCAGGAGACACTGGAGATTTTCGCTCCTTTGGCCAACCGCCTGGGTATCTTCCGCTTCAAGTGGGAACTTGAAGATTTAGCCTTCCGTTACTTAAAACCGCAGGAATATTATGATTTGGTCGAAGGAATCGCCCTCAAAAGGCGGGAGCGCGAAGCGCAAATTAACGAAGTCATTGAGCAGCTGCGCCTGCGCCTGGATGAAGTGGGAATCCATGCCGATATTTCCGGGCGGCCCAAACATTTTTACAGCATTTATCGTAAAATGGTGACGCAAAATAAGGAATTAAATGAGATCTATGATCTCACTGCAGTCAGAGTCATTGTAGATTCTGTCAACGACTGCTATGGAGCTTTGGGCATTGTGCATACCTTATGGAAGCCGATTCCCGGGCGCTTTAAAGATTATATTGCCATGCCCAAACCGAATATGTATCAATCCCTGCATACCACCTTAATCGGGGCGCATGGTGAGCCGTTTGAGATTCAGATTCGGACCTGGGAGATGCACCGCACCGCTGAATACGGGATTGCCGCCCACTGGAAATACAAAGAAGGGGGTAAATCTCCGGCTGGGAATTTCGAGCAAAAACTTTCCTGGCTGCGCCAACTTTTAGAATGGCAGTATGACTCCCGCGATGCCGGGGAGTTCATGGAATCTTTGAAAATCGACCTCTTCGCGGATACGGTGTTTGTGTTCACTCCCAAAGGAGATGTAGTCGAGCTTCCGGCAGAATCCTGCCCCATCGATTTTGCTTACCGGGTGCACACGGACGTGGGGCACCGCTGTATCGGAGCTAAAATTAACGGCCGGATTGTGCCCTTGGATACCAAGCTTCATAATGGAGATATTGTTGAAATATTAACCTCTAAGCAGGCGGCCGGACCCAGCAGGGACTGGTTGTCCTTTGTTAAGACTTCCCAGGCTAAAAACCGGATTAGAGCCTGGTTCAAAAAAGAGCAGCGCGAGGATAATATCAACCGGGGCCGGGAGAGCCTGGAACGGGAAGTGAAAAAGCTTGGCCTGGAACCGGCCGGCGTCCTGAAACTGGATTATTTGCTGGAACTGGCTAAAAACAATAATTATACCACAGTCGAGGATCTATTTTCCGCAATCGGGGATGGCACCCTTAGCGCCAACCGGGTTCTGGGGCGCTTGAAAGATGAGGTAACGAAAGAAGAACGGGAAAGGCAACAGCTTATTAACCTGCAGCAGGGAGAACCCAAAAGCCTGAGCGCCTATGGCAAAGCCTCCCATGGCGTGCGGGTCAAAGGGGTGGACAATGTGCTGGTGCGTTTTTCCCGCTGCTGCAACCCTTTGCCCGGGGACAAAATCGTCGGGTATATAACGCGGGGCAGGGGAGTATCGATTCACCGCAGTGATTGTGAGAATGTCCAGTCCCAGATCGGGGAGGAACACCAACGCCTGGTTGAAGTGATGTGGGATGGACAAACCCAGGCATCGTACCCGGTGGATATCCAGATTCTCGGCCTGGACCGGGCCCGGCTGGTCACAGATGTGATCAACGCGGTCATGGATACCCGTACTTGTATTTTAGGGATCAATGCGCGCGTGGGCAAAGACAAATCTGCTTATATCCAACTGAGTATTGAAATCAGCAATCTGGATCACTTAAACCATGTTCTGCAGAAAATCCGCCGGGTTAAAGATGTGGCTGAGGTAAACCGAATGCATTCCGGAGGGAAATAATGTGCGTAGTGTGGTGCAGCGGGTAAAAAAAGCCGCAGTAAGGGTAGACGGAGAAGTTGTCGGACAGATCAGGTCCGGGTTTTTAGTCTTGCTGGGGGTAGGGGAAAAAGACACGGATGCGGATGCAGCCTGGATGGTAGAGAAAATCGCAGGCTTAAGAGTTTTTGAAGATGCAGACGGGAAAATGAATCTCTCGCTGCTGGATGTGAACGGGGAAGTGCTGCTGGTATCCCAGTTTACGCTTTACGGGGATTGCCGCAAAGGAAAACGCCCCAGCTTTTCTACTGCGGCCCCGCCTACGCAGGCCCGTGCTTTGTTTGAGCAAGTAGTGGGAGCGATGAGAGCAAAGGGATTTATAGTTGAGACAGGGATTTTTCAGGCAGACATGGACGTAGAGCTGGTCAACAACGGGCCGGTGACTTTGCTGTTGGATAGTGAGAAGAAGTTTTAAAAGAGTAGTCAGGAGTCAGTACTCAGTAGTCAGAATAGAGAACCGGAGAAAATATATCTCGGGGCATTCTGAATTCTGACTCCTGACTCATGAATTCTAACAAAATTTACGAGGAGGTAAGGATAATGATTGAAGGTCGTCCGGTAGGAGTGATGGGGGCTAATTGTTACTTGGTCTACTGCCGAGAGACAAAAAAAGCGGCAGTAATTGACCCGGGAGCAGAAGGGAAAAAGATTTACCGTTGGGTCTTGGAGAAGGAACTGAAAGTGGAGTACATTTTGCTAACCCATGGCCACGCGGATCATATCGGGGCGGTGGATGAGCTTAAGGAACTTTTGGGAGCCAAGGTTGGAATTCACTCCGCCGATGCCGACATGCTCACGGACGACCGCCAGAATCTTTCCTATTATTTCGCTCCGGTGATCAAGATGCAGCCAGCTGACATGTTGCTCTATGATGGACAAGAATTAACCGTGGGGCACGAGAAAATCACGGTGCTGGCTACCCCGGGACATTCACGCGGCAGTGTATCATTCCTTACAGCTGACGGTGTGATTAGTGGAGATACCTTGTTTGCCGGTTCCATCGGGCGCACTGATTTTCCCGGCGGCTCTCTCGAACAATTGCTACAGGGTGTAGAGCAGAAGCTTTTGGTCTTGCCGGATGACACGCCTGTGTATCCCGGGCATGGGGAAGCTACGACGATCGGCACGGAAAAGCGGGTCAATCCGTTTTTAGTATAGTTCAAGAATTTTAATTAGGTTTTTTAGAGTTGTTCGTCCACACATTTTGGCATTGCTCACACGGTTGAAATAGAAGAGTCCCTGTTCAGCAGGCCCTGGCTAAAGGTCAATTATGGAGATGGAGGTAGCCCTGCATGCATGAGATAACTGCTATAATTTTAATAAGTTCTACTTTTTTGAGGGAAGAACTGCAGGGCGCGCGGGAGTTGGTCAAAGCTTTTTTCCCGGAGGCTATGGTTAAGATCGGGGACGCAGATCCTGCGCTGAATCGGATAGGAACGGATAGCCTTGAAGGACCAGGAAAAAGAGCGGAAGCAGCTGCTTCGATAGGGGTAATAAGGATTGAAAGGGAGGGGGATGGCCCCCTCTTTGCTTTCTGGGGGGCCAAAGCAATTTCCCTAACAGCAGAAGACATGACTAAGATTTTAACCACTCCGAATATCGGAACAGAAGCCCCGCGTAAATTTCTTCTAAAACATGCAGTCTTGCGTTTGCTTTCTCAAGTATGTGCCACGGAATTGCCATGGGGAATTTTAACCGGAATTCGCCCGAGCAAACTCGTACATATGATGGATGATCAAGCGTTTCCGCCGGGGCAGCAGCTCAAGATATTGACCGAGCGTTACGCCATCCGTGCCGATAGGGCTCGGTTATTGCAAGAAATCGCCGCAGTTCAACGCCCTTACTTAGAGGAATTTGCGGTCAACTCCGGTCACATAGCGCTCTATCTTGCCATTCCTTTCTGTCCCACGCGCTGCAGTTACTGTTCATTTCCGGCCTATTCGCTTGACCGGGAGCGGCAGGCTCTGGCTGTATATTTGCAGGCCCTTCGCGCCGAGATCGCACAAGTGGGTGAAATGATGGCCAGGCTTGGCTTCAGTGCGGATTCTCTGTATTTGGGGGGCGGTACTCCTACGGTACTAACCGTTGAAGAGTTAAATATACTTTTCGAGGAAATAAAAAATCGCCTGCCGCTGGCACCCGGCCTGGAATTTACCGTGGAGGCTGGACGTCCGGATACTCTCACGCCCGTAAAGTTTGCCCTCATGCGGGACGCGGGCGTAAACCGCCTCAGTGTCAATCCCCAAACGATGCAGGCCGAGACCCTCAAACGCATTGGCCGGGCGCACCGGGTCGAAGATGTCCTTGCCGCTTATGAGATGGCCCGGGAATATTCAAATTGGGTTATAAACATGGATCTGATTTTAGGCCTTCCGGGAGAAGGGATCGCAGAAGTCGAGGGGACTCTCGATCTTCTTCAACCTCTTGAACCGGATAACCTTACCGTGCATACGCTCGCACTCAAACGGGGCTCCCGCGAATGGGAGCAGGGTTACCGTCACGCATCCGCTGCGGTTATTGAAGATATGCAGAACTTAACCCGAAATGTGGTCCGGGGATGGGGGCTGAGGCCGTATTATCTTTACCGTCAGAAGCATATCGCCGGGAACTTGGAAAACATCGGGTATGCCAAGCCCGGCCTGGAGTGCCGCTATAACATCGCGATCATGGAGGAGCGCCAAAGTATAATCGGCCTGGGTGCCGGCGCATCCAGCAAAGTGGTTAATCCGGATAACTATAGTTTAACGAACTTTCAGCATCGCTCAGATTGGAAGAGCTATGCCGCTACATGGCAGGCTGGGCAGGCCAAGAGAGCGCAGGCTTTCGCAGCTGTGGCTCTAAGAGGTACGAAGTAACTTGGATTAATTAAGGAAATGTGCATACGGGTTCATCAAGATTGGTCATATTCAATGCTCCCCTGGATCTGTTAGCATCTTAAACGCTGAACAGCTCGAACGGGCATAGTGATACGAATTTCAAGTTGTGGGGTTTAGGTGTAATGGGATAATTATGACAGAACAGGCTTAACGCAGGCTCCTCGCTTGAGCCGTGGAGAGTAGGTCAGTGACATGGGCTTACCGTTTCTCCGGCGTCCCGGCCATTCCCAGCATGAAACCGATGCCTAGGGCTGTGCCGACTCCGGTACGGGTAAAAAAGTCAGTATCGAAAAGCCATGAGATCAGCAAAAGAAGAGAAAACAGCCCGACCATGCTGAAGAACCCGACAGCAAATCTTTTGTCCTTCGGAACAAACCTTTTGAGCTTGTATCCCGCCAAGTAAGCCAGGGGTACAGCGATAATTGCTGACAAAACCGGCCACAGATAACCCATGCTTCATACCCTCCACTGATCTTATATGATGACTTTTGCTTTTAGATCCTGTTTAAGACACAAATCTAAGACACTGCTCTTAGAGATCAAAAAACTCTTCGACAGAGAGGGGATTTTTACCTGCTCCTAGAAGCAATAGATTTTTCGTTTATCCGGTATTAGCTGTTCAATCCTGATAAAACGGTTTTTGTGCTCAGAAATTCCGATGTTCGGAATCTGGGCGCTTTTTTATTAGGTATATATTCATAACAAATTCATAACTCCTTCATCAGTTGCTCAAATGGCAAGTTTATACTGAAGTCGTAAGCTCACATGAGCAAAAAAAGGAGGAATTACACATGGGACTAGTTAGTCGGTTAAAAAATATTTTTGAAGCCAAAGTAGAGAAAGGAATTGACGCGCTCGAAGATCCCAAAGAAATGCTCGACTACAGCTTGACCAAAATGGAAGACAGCTTGCAGTCCATGGCCCGCAATGCAGTGGAGCTGGGAACTGCTAAGATAAGAGTGGAACTTGAGCGGAATACTGCTTTGGAAACTGCCCGCAAGTACGAAGAACAAGCGGAGAAAGCTCTGGAATTAGGGCAGGAGGATCTTGCCAAAGAAGCTCTCCTGCGCAAAGTGGATGCTGAAAGCCGTGCCCTTGAGCTGGCTGCGCACATAGAGAAGATGGCTGAGCAACTGCAAACGATTTCTAAAAGACAGGATGAGTTGCGTAATAAGATCCGCACTTTCCGCAGCAAAAAAGAAGAGTTAAAAGCAACTTATGCAGCTTCCAAGGCTCAGCTTAAAGTTAAGGAACTCGTCACCACGATTGGTTCGGAGTCTGAGAACATTGCCAGGACCGTGGAAAGAGCAGAAGCCCGAATTCAGGAAATGCAGGCTAAAGTGCTGGCTGTTGACGAACTGGAAGAGCAAGGAATTATCAGCGAAGTGTTCGCCGATAGCAAAGATGATATTGAGCGCAAGCTCAAACGAATGAGTGTTGATTCCCAAGTAGAGCTTGAGCTGGCAAGGCTTAAGGCCACAAAAGTGTCGGGAGGGAGATAAGATGTGCGGAGGCAGAGGCTGGGGCAGTATGTTTGGTTTTGGCTGCGGCGGGGGTCTTTTTGATCCATACCCGGGCCGTGACCGCGAATATTATGAGCCAAGAACAAGAAATCAGGAATACGGGAATCTGCGCGCTGAGATTCGTAATCTGTACGCCAGCGGAGAAATCACGCAAAATCAGTATTACGATGCCCTGGATCGGTTGGACAGAGGGTCTTTTACCCGCTTTGATTTAGAGGAAATGCGCAGACGTGGTCAGGCGGTTGGGAGACCATATAGAGCAGATAACGGGCCTGCAGGGCGTATACCTTACGATATCCGGAGGGAGATCGAAAGCCTGGAGGGAAAACAAAAGGAAATCGTCAAGGCGAAAGAGGAGACGAATAAGGTCATTGCCGATATTAACAATTCCCTGTCTGCGTTAACGCAGCAAATGGCGCTTGTCCAGGAGTTAGCCAAACAAACCGTTGATGCGGACGAGACAAGAGCACGCTCGTATCTCAAGCAACGGCAGGAACTGGCGGAGCAGGCAGCGGCATTAGAAGTTAGGCTGAAAGAACTGAAGGAAGACTTGGATAAACTGGAGCAGGCAGAAACAACGCTTAAGGCCAAGCTCTTGGAGTTAAAAGCTGTGGGACAAAGGGAAAGGCTGACTGCCTTGCTTTCCGATTGAAAACAGTAGAATTGATCTAACATTCGATCAAGCAACACGAGAAAATTCAGGTGTTTCGAGATAAATTGAGTTTAAGCATAGAAGCGGATTTTAAGCAAAGAATGGAGGAATAAAAGAATGAAAAGGAATAAATGGACGCTGGGAATGGTTCTAGCAGGTACTCTGGTGCTTTCCGGCGGTGCTTTAGCCTTGGCCTCCGGGACAAACTTTTCCTTGGGCCAAAGCTTGAAGGCCAAAACACAGACAGTCGCTTCTGAGAACAAGGGAGCTAACCCAGGTGTTCAAGTTTCCGGTTCTGGACAAAAGAGTGAGACTGCGCAACCGGGCCAGACTCTCCCTGATTCAGCTGCACAAACCGGTGCGCCTGGGGCCAGCGCACCCTCGTCCAACGAACAGGGCGGTCAGCAGCAGTCGAATACCCAAAATCCTGCAGCAAAAGAAAATACATCTTCCACAGCAAAAGCTGTGATTTCCAGCACGCCTAATTCTTCCCCAAACAGTTCTATAGGCGGGCAGTACGGGTTCGGCGGCTATGGGATGATGGGAGGTTTCACTGGGCCTAACGATTTAGGGTACGGAACTGGCTATGGCATGATGGGCGGCGCTTACGGTGCAGGCTATGGGATGATGGGAGGCTTTGGCGGGCCCAACGGAGCAGGATTAGCCAGAGGCTACGGCATGATGGGTGGAGGGTATAACGCCCAAAACCTAGGGGTTGATCTTAGCAACGGACAAGTAGCTGCAGCCGAGCAAGCCGAAGCACTGGCTAATGCCTATCTGCAAAAAACAAGTCCGGACTTGGCTGTTGACGAACTCCACGAATTCGCAGATTCCTTTGAAGTAGAAGCGAAGGATGCCAGTACCGGCGCCAAAGCTTATGAGTTCGTAATCTCTAAAAACGGCGGCTACGTGTACGCTGAGATGGGGCCAAACGTGATGTGGAATACGAAATACGGCCATATGAATTGGGGCAACAGCGGGAGCCTCACGGTTAGTGCCGACCAGGCGAGACAAACCGCGCAAAGCTTTGTGCAAAAACTGGGTCAAGAATATAGCCTGGAAGGCCCGGAGACGGCTCCCGGCTACTACGAATTCATGGTAATGAAAGACGGCAAAGATTATGCTGAACTCAACGTCAATGGTTACAGCGGGCAAGTCTGGTTCGAAACATGGCACGGACCGATTGTCAGCACTGTTAAAGTGAAATAACCCGTACACCTTGAAACTGACTAGTGCAAGGAGTGAGTTCAATGCCCAGAGGCAGCTATGGACAGTCGTATGGCGGACATAGTCTAAGGAGAAATCCGACACTTTTAAGCCGGGACAGAATAGTCTTAAGGATTAAAGGCATGACTTGCGGCCATTGCAAGGCAGCGGTAGAGAGGGCTTTGCTCAGCGTTCCCGGAGTGACCGGGGCTCAAGTCAACTTGCTGCGCCAGCAAGCGGTAGTATTGGGGCTGGTGGACAGAGCTTTGTTAATCCAGGCTGTCGACGATGCCGGATATTTCGTAACAGGTTTAGTGTAAAGATTATGCCGTCAGCATCTAATCGGCTTTTAAGGGATAAGCCATTGGAACCCTGGGTTTTGCAGCCTGGCTGTATAGGACACCTATCACGAGGATGGGTGTCCTTTTGACATTTACGCTGAATCGACATAGGCAGTTGCTTCGGATGCAGGTTCTACCTTTTCTCATAACTATGTGATATAGTCATGTTGAATGCAACGATTAAAACTGAGAGACAGGGTGAATGCAGCATGGGCTTGGGCAAAACGATCCGCGATTTTCGCAAACAGAGAGGACTAACTTTACAGGCGCTCTCCGATCAATTAGGGGTATCGTGTTCTTTTTTAAGCGCGATTGAGCGCGAAGTAAAAAAACCCTCTGTCAGCATGGTTAAAAAACTTTCTGATGTTCTAAACATTTCTCCGACATACCTTTTCGGGAGCGGGAGCGAGAGGGTATATGGAGAGAAAATTCGCTTTATTCGCCGGGGAAGGAGCCTGAGCATTGAGGATCTCAGCGAACTTTCCGGAATACCGGTAGAGCAAATTGAAGCCTATGAAGACGGAAGCCAGGAGCCTGATCTGGAGACTCTGGACCGTTTGGCTGAGGCTCTCAGTGTGACTGTACGCTATTTCCTTGAAAAGTCCGCTGATATCGTATCCATCGGGGAAAGAGTGCGGCGGGAGCGGGAGAAAAGAGGGCTTACGGGTGCAGCCCTGGCAGATAAAGCTGGGATCAGCCCGGGGATGGTAAGCCAAATCGAAAATGATCAGGCCGAGCCTTCCTTGGATACCTTAGAAAATGTCGCCAAAGCCTTGGGCGTTTCTGTTTGCTATTTTCTTTTAGAGCAGGAAGACGTAGAAAACTTGGTATCATCCCTAAACTCAGAGGTTTTGGCCTTGCTGGGGGACCCACGGGTGCAGGCGGTGCTGAGGGCGGTTAGGGATTTAGAAGCAGGGGATCTGAAATTCATCCTCAATTACATTCAGTTCTACAAGCGTAATCGGGCTCTTTTGGAGTAGGGGTCTTGACAAAGGCAGCTTCACTTTATGAAAAAAAGTTCAAATTTATTAAAACAATAGCAGGATATTGTTTTGCGACGTCGAACTAATAAGCGAGAATTAAGAATAGGTTCATTTATTTTGAACCAAGGTTCAAAAGGAGGCCGGGACCACTAACTGCAAGATCTTGCTGCGCCCAAATGCTCAATATTTTTTTGAACCTAAATTTAGTATTAGGGCAACAGTTATAAACCAATGTCTCGGTGTTCGTACTTGTGATACTTAACACAAGGGGGTGGCTAGTTGGGATTATTTAACTTAGCTCTAAGGCGCGCAAGTTTGCAGCAAAAGGCAGGAGTTTTTACCGATAACAACGAGAGGAGAGAAGTTTTATGAAAAACAACTTAACAACTGCTCAGATGGGCCGAATAAAAAAGATTTTCGAGGACCGCGTCCGTTTCAACAAGGTTGAGCGAATCGTCTACTCCCATGACATGGGCATTATGCCGGAACAAATACGGGCCATGATTCAGTGTACACCGGACGGTGTGCTCCAGCCGGTCAGTGCTGAAGAAGTCGTTGCGCTGGTGAAAATCGCCCGTGAAGAACAGATCCCGCTCGTTCCGCGGGGCGCTGGCAGTGCGGGCTTTGGCGGCAGTGTCCCTGCCAAGGCCGGACTTGTGGTGGATTTTGTGCGCATGAACAAAATCCTGGAGATTGATACGGTCAATCAGACCGCTACGGTCGAGCCTGGTGTTATTTGGATTAATCTGGAAAAGGAACTAAGCGAGCGCGGCCTGGCTCTGCGCGCCTTTCCCTCCAGTTCCAACAGCTCGACGGTGGGCGGTTGGGTTGCGCAAGGAGGCAGTGGGTATGGGAGCTACGAATACGGAGACTGTGGTCAGAATATCGTCTCGGTTGAGGTGGTCTTGCCTGACGGTGAAATCAAAACTTTTTCCGGCTCAGACTTGCGTAAGGTGTACAGCCTGTGTGGAATCACCGGTCTCATTGTCCGGATTACGGTCAAAGTGCGGGAGAAAGATGAGGAGAGTGTAATTCTATCTGCCTTCCCGGACTTAGAGAGCGCGTCCGGTTTCCTGCGTGACTTATCCCGGGAACGGGTCCAAGTCTGGAATGTGAGCTTGGCGACCCCCGCTTTTACGGGTTTGAAACAGAAGGCTCTTGAGCACTACGTTCTGCCGGAAGACGAATATCTTGTGACCATGGTGTTTCCGAAACCGCGCCGTTCAGCCGTGGAAAACCATATCCTGCGTCTGACCACTGCTCACAACGGGAAAATCATGCGCGAGAAATTGGCTGTTGAGGAATGGGAGGATAAATTCTACCCGATGCGCTTTAAGAAGCTCGGACCCACCCTGGTCGCCAGTGAAGTGGTGGTGCCGGTGAAAGAAGTAGCCAACTTTGTCGGGGAAGTAGAGCGGAAGTTCAAGGGGGAATTCGCTCTTGAGGGCACAATGGTCGGACCCGACCATATCTCGATCCTCGGCTTTATGCTCGCTGACGAGCGCAAGCTCGGATTCCCCCTGGCTTACGCCTGTGCTCTCGATGTCATTGATACGGGGGAAAAACTCGGCGGCAAGGTCTTTGCGGTAGGGATGTACTTCACAGACAGGGCGAAAACCTTTTACGGGGAGAAGGGCCTGCAAGAAATTTGGGAGTATAAGCAAGCGGTTGATGTGAAGGGAATTATGAACCCGGGTAAAATCGTTCCTCCCTCCTTAGATAAGCAGTCTCCCACCAAAATGCTGACGGCCGCTATGAAAGTTGCAAATGCGGGCAGCGGCTTGATTGGCCTAGCCGGGCGCTTGCTCAGCAAATGGCAGTCCGACAATTTTAGCTCTCCGTTAGATGAACACCTTACGGACGATACTTTTTCCTGTGCGATGTGCGGTTACTGCCGCAATGTGTGCACTGTGTTTGATGCCGTTCCCTGGGAAAGCAATTCTCCCCGCGGCAAGTATTTTATCCTGAACCAATATATTAAAGGGAAAATTCCCATGGACGATGAAGTAGGCCGCGCGCTTTACCCGTGCACCACCTGCAAGAAATGCGACACCGTCTGTCAGATCAGGGCTCACAATGCCCATCACTGGATGTCTTTGCGCTATGAGTTTAATAAGAACAAACTCCAAAACACGGGTTTGGACATTATCCGCACCAATGTGCTCACTACCGGCAACTTCTGGGGTGTCCCGGCGGAAGAGAGACTCAAATGGCTGGATGTTCCCACCGGAACTCACGGCAAGATCGCTTACTGGTCCGGCTGTTGGGCGGGTACTATCATGGACAACATGGCCCAAAACGCAACCCGGATTCTTAATCACTTGAACATTCCTTTTGTGCACTTTGGGGAGCGGGAGCGCTGCTGCGGCCTCTATCTGGCCTTGGGCGGATACAAGAAGGACTTCCAGGCCTTGGTCCGGCGCAACTTGGAAATGTTCAATGAAGCAGGGATTGATACGATCGTCTTTTCGTGCCCGGGCTGTTATGCCACTTTTAATGAGAACTACCCGCACATGGCTTTGGAGATGGGGCTGGAATGCAATATTCGTTTCAAGCATATCGTCGTCTACCTGAGCGAACTGATTGCCGATGGCCGTCTGAAGTTTAGCGCGCCCCTCAACCATAGCATCACTTATCACGATTCATGCCATGTTGGACGCTGGTTTGGACATTATGATGAACCACGCAGCGTGATCCGCGCGATCCCAGGGATTGAACTCCGGGAAATGGAGCATATCAAAGAGGAAGGACTGTGCTGCGGCCTGGTTTCGGCCTTTGATTCGCTGCCTTCTGTGGCGCATAGCGGGATGAAACGGGTCGAAGAAGCGGTGGCGACTGGAGCGGAATATCTGGTGACCAACTGTGCCGGCTGCGGTTCCCAGTTCAACGCGACTTGTCATGCCATGGGCACCGCAGTTCAGCAAATGGATTTGACCGAACTGGTAGCTAAAGCTCTCGGAATTGAAACCAAAGATCCGTCTGAGAAAATCGGCGCGTATATGGCCCAGTGTGTTGAGCTTCTTAAAGACAGCGTTTTGGCCCCGATAGTTGTGCCCGCTGAGGCAAGTAAGTAAGCTTAAATCACGAGAGAGATTTAGAAAGCGTTTAATCAAAGTAGTGATTATACGTTTAAGCACAAACTTTGCAATTCTTGAGGATGTAAGGTTCTTAAGGGCGTAAGGTTTGTGTTTCTTTTTTTCATCAAAAATTCATATTTTATTCATTCCTAATTCAAACGGAAAAGGTACACTATTTGAAAAGAGAAAGGAGAAGCAAACATGATTAATGTGAATCGGCAAAAACCTTCTGCCAAACAGTCCATGGAAGGTTTGAAAAGACTGGGACAGTATCTTTTTGAATTGCGTCTGCGCCGTGATCTCTCCCTGGCCCAGGTTAGCTGCAAGGTGGGCACCAATGCTTCCTATCTTTCGGAAATTGAGCATGGCCGTAAGATGCCCGACGACAACCTCATGCGTGAGCTAGCTGAGTTTTACGGTTTGGATGAGAATAACCTTTTTGAAATGGTGGGAAAGGTACCTTTAAGCGTCCGCGAAGAGTTGGAGAGTAATGTTTTGTTGCAGCGAATCTTAAAAGAAATTGCCGGGATGTCGTTTAATTCAGAAACCAAGCAGGAACTGTATCTAAAGTTTTACCAGACATTCAGGAAATTTGCCTATACCGGCGTGCAATGAACTTCTTTTTTTAGGGCTTCTAAATAGGGTGGGCCCCTATACTACCAAATAGAGTAATGGAGGCATGTGCTTGTGAAAGTAAAGGTAATCATTGCCTGTCTGGTGACGGTAGCTTTAGTTGGAGTCTGGTGGGCACTAACGGCTGCAAAAGCGGGCAGCACAGGCTCAAATGCTTTGTCCGGCACGGGCACGGCGCAAACACCAGCCCCGGTTTCCCAGGCGAATCCGGTGATCGATGAACAAGGAGGAATTCAGGTCGTTGTTAAGTGGGAGAGGCAAGATGCTCAAGCTGGAATGCAAAAATTTAGAATCGAGTTGAATAATCATGCCCTGAACCTCGATGGCTTCGATTTCTCCCGCAATCTTAAGCTGCAACTTGACGGCATTGAAATTCCGGCAAGCATTAAGGCTGCCAACACAAGCGGGGAAGGTCATCACGTCTCAGCAGAGATTACAGCCCAAGCCTCAGAACTGACAAAGCTCAAAACGGGCAGCCGTTTGTCCATAATTTTAGAAAATGTGGGCAATACTCAGGCCAGAACTTTCTCCTGGGTCTATTAGGAGGGAGAAGGACAAGTGAGTGTGACATTATTGGTTCTGGCATTTGCTGCCGGTGTCCTGTCCTTTCTTTCACCCTGCATCATTCCGATGCTGGGAGTCTACTTCTCCCTAATTACAGGCTTAACCGTCTCCGAACTGAAAGATGCGACCCTTGACAGCGCTCTCCGGCGCAGGGTGATGAAGAACACCTTTGCTTTTGTGGCTGGTTTTGCCTTGGTTTTCATTGCAGCGGGAGCTTTGGCCGGTGAATTTGCATCCTGGTTAAACCGCTGGCAATGGCTGCTCAGTCTTCTGGGAGGTTCGGTTGTCTTAATTCTGGCACTCAAAATGTTGGGCTTGTTTGACCTGCCTTTCCTCAGCCGTTTGCACTGGGAACCTGCCTTCTTCGAAAAAATTCGGACCAAGTCTACCCGGAGCGCGTGGGCGTCCTTTGTTGTGGGGTTGTTGTTCGCGATCGCCTGTTCGCACTGCATTGCCCCCACCCTGCTTACCATTCTGGCGTTAGCCGGGGCTACCCAAAACCCTTTAAGCGGAATGGTTGTGATGTTCTTCTTTTCAGTGGGGTTGGCAATTCCCTATACCTTGGCAGGCCTGTCCTTTACGAAAGTTACGCAGGTCTTAAAACGGTTTCGTTCCAAGCAAGTGGTTGCTGAGAGGGTGGCGGGCTTGCTTATGCTTTATATCGCCTACATCCTATATACCAATCAGCTGACCGAAGTAACCGGTTTCCTGGCCCGTTTCATGCCCCGTCTGCCAATCGGCATGTAAACAGTATTAGGTAATAGTTATGAATGTGCTTAAGGAGGTGGAAAGACTATGGTAGAATTTTTGAGCCAATATTGGTGGGTGATACTAATGTTTGTAGTTATGCTCTTTATGCACCGTTCCGGTGCGGGCGGATGTTGCGGCGGCCATGGCAGTCACGGCGGCCACGGCGGGCATGATCAACACGACAGATACAAACGTGGAGAACAAGCGGATCACGATGGGCATACAAGCCATGGAGGGAAGTAGGATTATTAACTCACAGTACGTTGAATAATTGAGTAAATTTACTCGACTAAATAACACGTCCGGGTAACCGGACGTTTATTTAGCTTCAATACGCTTAGCTTGAGATATCCCCAGTAAACAAATAGGTATACATAAAAATTCACAACTTCTTCATTAAATCTTCATATCTTTCTCTTATAATCATATATGAGAATGATTATCATAACCAAGGAGGAGAGAGATAATGCTTGCAGGGATTCTGATTACCATTCGGGAAGGGTTGGAAGCTTTTTTAGTCGTTGGCATCTTGTTAGGGTATTTAACCAAGATTAATCAGCAGAAGTATTATAAGTATGTGTGGCTTGGTTCGGCCGCCGGAATGATTTCAAGTGTAGTGGCTGCTTTCATTATCCAAGCGGCCAAAATTCAGTTTGAAGGCGTGGCTTCCGAAATATTTGAGGTGACGGTAGCCGTTATTGCGATCAGTGTGCTTTCGTACATGGTGGTTTGGATGCAAAAACAGAGCAAGAACATTAAAGGAGAGCTGCAGACGAAACTGGACGCAGCTTTATCGGACAATCAGGTGTGGGGTATCGCAGTTTTAGCTTTTGTCACGATTATCCGGGAAGGGATAGAAACCGCGCTCTTTTTAGGGGCGGTTGAAGGGGAAGGTTTGCTGGCTGGAGCGGTTATCGGCTTAGTGATTGCGGCATTTTTGTCCGCCTTGCTATTCAAGACAACGGTAAAGTTAGATTTAAGAAAGTTCTTCCTGATCACGGGCTGGCTCCTAATCTTTGTGGCCGCCGGCTTGGTTTCACACACGATTCATGGTTTGGGAGAATTGGGCATTGTGCCGCAGATTATTGAATCGGTATGGAGCCTGGAATGGCTGATTTCAGATGGCAGCCTCCTTGGAAAGCTCCTCCATGCTTTTATTGGCTATGAAAGCACTCCATCCTTGATGCAAATGCTCGCCTATGCTCTGTATTTGGTCCTGGTGGGCAAGATGTTTATGCAACGCAAAATATCCACACACTAAAGATAAATAAGGTTTCTAATGCGAGAACTCTAATTATATCGTTGAGCGGTTTCGCGTATATCCCACCGCATCAGGCACATTTTGCACGGATGCGGTTTTTTTCTATTACCCATTGACTAACAAAGTTACGTTTATTATAATGTCATAAAAACCGATAGGAATTATATACTATCCCATAAGGAGGTGAATCTCCTTATATTTTTAACCCTTAAAACACAGTAAACAAATCGGAGTACTTACACGGTTGTAATTGGAGTAAAGGCTATAAGTTTGGTTCTTGACGGTGTAGGCAAGAGAGGTGAAAGGGTTGCCAAGGTCGAGTATGACAGCGATTGGGATCTGGAGAAAGATAATATTTTACTTTGTCCTGATCACTATATGGGAATTGGCTTATAGGTTGGGCGTCGGTTATCTCAAGGCCTGGCAGCCGGATGGATTTCCATCCCCAATTAAGATTATGCGAGTTTTTCTAACACTGATACAGGATCATACCCTCGGAAGCGCGGTCCTGACAAGTGTTATACGTTTAGCCTTTGGCTTCGGTATTTCCCTGGTACTGGGGTTTTTCTTAGCGCTCATCCTGTTGAGATATAAATCTTTACAGGAAAACCTAAGTCCTTTGCTGCTGGGATTACAAGCTCTACCGAATGTTACCTGGGTTCCCATGGCCATTTTCTGGTTCGGACTAGGAGAAAGCACTATATTATTTGTGGTCGTGATCGGTTCCACATTCGCGATCACCCTTGCCGTTGAATCAGGAATCAAAAATGTTAAATCCATCTATTTGAAAGCCGCCCAAACAATGGGGTCCAAAGGCTTGAAAACATATCGCAACGTAGTTTTCCCGGCTGCTTTGCCGGAAATAATCGGGGGCCTGAAGCAGGGGTGGGCCTTCGCTTGGAGGGGACTGATTGCCGGAGAGATGCTGACACAGGTTAATGGCTTGGGTGAAATTTTGGTGGCGGGGAGGGAGAGGGCGGACATTAACCAGATCATTGCCATTATGGTGGTGATCATCATTCTCGGTTTAACGGTTAACAAGCTTGTTTTCGAGAGATTGGAAGCCAATATCCGTTACCGCTGGGGACTGGACTAGGATGAAATTCAGAGAGGAAGGTAGAAAAAGTGATCGTTAAAGTGAATGGCAATGAAGTTGTATTGGAAAAGGCAATCTCGTTAAAAGAATTGCTGGTGGTGCAACAAGTGCGGACGCCGGAATATGTGACGGTTCAACTCAATAATGAATTTATCTCTGCCGGCAGTTTTGAAGACACCTTAATCAAAGACGGGGATGAAATTGAGTTTCTGTATTTTATGGGAGGGGGGCAAGCACTCTGATGAAATTCACTAATGAACAAATGGAGCGCTATTCCAGAAACATCATTTTGAACGAAGTAGGAGTGAAAGGTCAAATCAAGCTTCTGGAGTCAAAAGTTTTAATTGTCGGCACCGGCGGACTGGGAGCGCCGGCGGCCCTGTACCTGGCAGCGGCGGGTGTTGGCACCATCGGGCTGGTAGATGCCGATGCGGTGGATTTATCCAATCTGCAGCGGCAAATTATCCACTCGACCACCAAAGTAGGAAAACCGAAAGTAGCATCAGGCCGGGAAGCGATCAATGATCTGAACCCGGATGTCAACGTGGTGACGTATCAGGAATGGGTTAGCTCAGCCAATATAACCGATATCATAAAAGATGAGGACTATGATTTTATAATTGACGGAACCGATAATTTTCCGGCCAAATTTCTTATTAACGATGCCTGTGTCCTTTTACACAAACCGTTTTCCCATGCCGGGATTATCAAGTTCTTCGGGCAGACCATGACTTATGTTCCCGGTCAAGGCCCCTGTTACCGCTGTGTCTTCTTAAATCCTCCGCCGCCCAACACGGTTCCCACCTGTAAGGAGGCCGGTGTTCTGGGTGTAATGGGAGGCATCATTGGGACGGTGCAAGCGACCGAGGCTGTTAAATATCTGCTCGGAATCGGAGAGCTTTTAACCGGAAGGCTTTTGGTCTTCGATGCTTTGGAAATGGAATTTAGAACCGTGACTCTTGCCTCCCGCAAGAATTGTGTGGTCTGCGGGGAAAATCCCACACTCAAGGATTTAATCGATTATGAACAGCGTGCGTGTGAATTATAAAGGACAGAAACGGGTGCGAAGATGATTATTCTTACCAAGGAACATTACCGGCGGATTTTAGCCCATGCTTTGGACTCCCTGCCGCTGGAAGCCTGTGGCCTGTTGGTTGGGAGTATTGAAGAAGATGTAAAAATTGTAAAGAAGGTGTATGGCTTAACCAATATGGATCAAAGCCCGGAGCACTTTACCATGGATCCCCGTGAGCAGTTTGACGTCATGAAGGATGCGCGAAAAAGCGGTTTGGTTGTGTTAGGCAACTTTCACAGCCACCCGGCTACTCCGGCACGGCCCTCGGCCGAAGATATGCGCCTGGCTTATGATCCGGAGGCCAGTTACCTGATCTTATCCCTACGTGACCAAGAGAAACCGGTGCTGAAGAGTTTCAGAATCCGGGAGAGAGAGGTAGAGGAAGAACCGATAACGATCCTTTCGGGAAACGACAGCTTTGAGGAAAAAGCTTTCAGTTAGATTTAGACGAAAGAGGTGTGAGTGATGGGCAAGGTAGATTATAAAGCCTTAAAAGCCGGCGGCTTTATGAGGCAGGTGCAGAAGGACTGCTTCTCCATGCGGCTAAGGACAGTGGGGGGGAAAATCGGGGCGGAACAGTTAAACAAAATTTATGAAATTGCCCGGGACTATGGCCAGGGATATGTCCATCTTACAGCCAGGCAGGGAATAGAGATCCCGTTTATCAAGCTCGAGGATATTGAAACGGTTAAAGCTGAACTGGCCAAGGCGGGACTGGAGCCGGGAGCCTGCGGTCCCAGGGTGAGAACGGTGACCGCCTGCCAGGGCAGTGCGATCTGCCCCAGCGGCTGGATTGATACGACAGCCCTGGCCAAGGAGCTGGATGCAAAATATTTTGCCAAGGAACTCTCGCATAAGTTCAAACTTGCCGTCACCGGATGCAGTAATAATTGCTTGAAAGCAGAGGAAAACGACTTTGGCATTAAAGGGGGCGTCCAGCCTGTCTGGAACGAGTCCAGGTGCAGTTTTTGCGGCTTGTGTGAAGCGGTTTGCCCTGTAAAAGCGATCAAAGTAGCTAAAGAGGATGGGAATTTATTTTTTGACCAAGAACAGTGCATTTACTGCGGCAAATGTGTCAAATCCTGCCCGGTAAGCGCTTGGCACGGGAAATCCGGATTTCTCGTTTATTTCGGTGGAACATTCGGCAATAAAATTGCTGTAGCCAAGCAAATCCTGCCGCTTATTTCTTCGAAAGAGAAGCTATTTAGCATTATCGACGCCACGATGGGCTTTTTCGCCAAGTATGCCAAGCCGGGAGAACGTTTCCGGGTCACTTTAGAGAGAGTAGGATGGGAGCTGTTGGAGCAAGAATTGCGTGAGATAGAAGAATAGGAAATTGAGAGTATCATCTGAGAAGTCAGGCAAGATGCCTTGTAGAGTGAACCGTCGAGCAGAGCGTAAGTCTCCAGTGGAGAGTTACGCCGAAGCCGCAAACTACAAAGACTGCTTTCGCGGCGAAGGCGATACGCTCCGGTGGAGCGTATCGGGCAAGGCAGCTTGCCGATAAGTTTTAAAAGCAGGAGGTATCCCAATGTCTAAAAGAGACGGCTTTATTGATATCACCGATGTCATTTGTCCCATCACCTTTGTCAAGGCTAAGATCGCCATGGAGGAACTGACGTCCGGGGAGATTTTAGAAGTAAGAATGAATGACGGGGAGCCGATTCAAAATGTGCCCCGGAGTTTTAAAGATGAAGGGCACAAGGTGATTGATGTCATAAAAAATGAAGATGGAACGTTCACCGTCTTTATCGAAAAGGATGGATTATAATGCGGTTTAATACCCGGCTTCTTCACGGCCAATACAGCGCTGACCCAGGAACCGGAGCTACGGCGGCTCCAATTTATCAGTCCTCGGCCTTTGCCCACGCGAGCGCTGAGGAATTGGAGCGTATTTTCAGAGGCAGGGAGTTTGGCTATCTTTACACGCGCTTAAATAATCCTACGGTTGAGGCTTTGGAAAAAAGGGTGGCTCACCTGGAACAAGGCTTGGGCGCCGTGGCGTGTGCTTCCGGGATGGCCGCAATTACCCTGGCTGTGATGAACATTCTGAAGAGCGGTGAGGAAATTGTTTGCGGCAGCGGAATCTTTGGCGGGACGTTTTCTTTGTTTTCTGAGTTGGATCAGTTCGGGATTACCACGAGATATGCCCGGGACAACAAGATAGAAAGCTATGCCGGCCTGATCAATGCTAAGACCCGGGCCGTGTATATCGAAACGATCGGCAACCCCAAACTGGATGTCCCGGATATTGAAAAGTTGGCCCGACTGGCGCATGAGCACGGCATCCCCCTCATTGTCGACAATACTGTGACCACACCTTATCTGGTACAGCCTCTTACCTTGGGAGCGGATATTGTGCTCCATTCGACATCGAAATACATTAACGGAAGTGGGAATTCAATCGGGGGTATCATCATTGACAGCGGAAAATTCAAGTGGGATTTTGCCAAATACCCGGCCTTAAAGGATTACTCGAAGTTTGGTCCGTTTGTCTACCTGGCGAAACTGCGCCAAGGGCTGTTCAAAGATTTTGGAGCCTGTTTGTCCCCGTTTAACGCCTATCTAAACCTGATCGGCCTCGAGACATTGGGACTCAGGATGGAACGAATATGCGCCAATGCCGCTCAGCTCGCAGAGTATTTGCACAAACATGCCAAAGCCGGGGCTGTAAATTATCCCGGCCTGGATGATCATCCCGATCACGATCAAGCAACAGACCAGTTTGCCGGCAGATACGGAGGACTGCTTACGGTTCGGATGGGGAGTAAAGAAAACGCATTTAAGCTGATTAACAACCTGAAGTATGCTGCCAATCTGGCGAATATCGGAGACGCTAGGACCTTGGTTATTCATCCGGCTTCCACCATTAATGCCGCGAATTCCCCGGCAGACCAAGAATCCATGGGTGTGTATGAGGATTTGGTCCGCATCAGCGTAGGAATCGAGGATGGGGAAGATCTGGTGGAAGATTTTGCTCAGGCGTTAAGTCAAATCTAAGGGGAATGAGGATAAAGGATGGAAGGTACTAATATCTTCTGGCATGAAAGCCGTGTTTGCAGGGAGGACAGGGAGCAGATCCTGGGTCAAAGAGGGGTCGTATTATGGTTTACCGGCCTGTCCGGCTCCGGCAAGTCAACTCTGGCGAATGCTGTGGCCGGACAACTGAATGCTCAGGGCAGGCTTACTTATACCCTGGACGGAGATAATTTGCGGCAAGGGTTGAATAAAGACCTGGGGTTCAGTACCGCCGAGCGCAAGGAAAATATCCGTAGAACGGGGGAAGTTGCCCGCTTATTGGTGGATGCAGGGCTGATTGTGCTGGCCGCGTTTATCTCTCCCCTGCGTGCAGACCGGGCCCAGCTCAGGCAGCTGCTGGGCAAAGACTATGTTGAAATTTTTGTGGACTGTGACTTGGCTGTGTGTGAAGCCAGAGACCCAAAAAACTTGTATCAAAAGGCCCGGGCGGGGGAAATTGCGGAGTTTACAGGGATCAGCTCACCTTATGAAAGGCCGGAGAATCCGGAGCTGGTTGTGCATACGGATCAAGAATCTTTGGCGGAATGCGTCAGTAAGGTGCTCCGATGGCTAAGTGCCACATCGGAACGCTATGTTGAACAGGGGTAATGCCAGATGGTACGGAAGTTAAGCGAAATCGTGCTGAAGCCGTGCGTGCTCAAACTGCAGCCGGAAATCCTGGAAACGGACATTCTCATCATCGGCGGGGGAACGGCCGGCTGCTTTAGCGCCCTTACCATTGCGGAAAATTCAAAGGCCAAGGTGCTGATTGCGGAAAAAGCCCATATCAAGCGGAGCGGGTGTTTGGCAGCGGGGGTCAATGCCTTAAATGCCTATATCAACCCAGGGGAAACTCCGGAAACTTATGTGGACTATGTCAAAAAAGAAGCTGCCGGGATTGTGCGGGAAGATTTGGTTTTGAGCCTGGCCCGGAAACTGAATCAAGTGACGCAAAAGCTGGAACAGATTGGACTCCCAATCCTCAAAGATGATCAAGGAAACTATGTTGCGCGCGGCAAACGAAGCATTAAAATCAACGGGGAAAGTATCAAGCCGCTGTTGGCGCAAGCGGTGCAAAACCAGAAGAGTGTTCAGGTTCTAAACCGGGTCAATATCATTGATTACATTGTCCGGGATCAGAAAGTTATCGGGGCTTACGGATTTTCCCTGGAAAAAAACATCTTCTATGTGATCTATGCCAAGGCCGTTATTTGTACCACCGGTGGGGCTGCCGGACTGTACAAGCCGAACAACCCCGGTTTTTCCAGGCATAAAATGTGGTACTCTCCCTTTAACACCGGAGCCGGTTATGCAATGGGCATCCGGGCCGGTGCTGAGATAACGAGTTTGGAAATGCGCTTTATCGCGCTCAGATGTAAAGATACAATTGCCCCCACCGGCACCATCGCCCAGGGGGTCAAAGCCCGGCAAATCAACAGCTACGGCCGGGAATATGTAGATGAGTATCAGGAATGTGACCAAGTGCAAGATAATATTGAAATTAGTACGGTATTACGACTGTATGCCACGGTGACTGAGAAGCGAGAGGGCAGGGGCCCGTGCTATCTGCGGACCCAGGGGATTACTGAAGATCAAGAACAGGAACTTTATAAAGCTTATTTGAACATGGCGCCGGCGCAAACTCTCAAATGGTTCGAACAGGGCCGCGGACCGCGAAGCCAAAACGTTGAAATTGAAGGAACAGAACCTTATATTGTAGGCGGCCATTCAGCCAGCGGCTATTGGGTTGACGGGCAGCGCATGACCACACTCCCGGGGCTGTTGGCGGCGGGTGATGTGGCAGGCGGATGTCCCAAGAAATATGTCACGGGCTGTTTGGCTGAAGGGGAAGTCGCCGCTCTGGCCGCCCTTCGATATATCGGGAGTGGGAGTACAAATAAAGATGTCAGGCTTGAACCCGGGGAAATCCAGGATAAATTGGATGCGGTCAATCAATTTTTCCGTAATGAACAGGGTCCATATGACCTTGACCAAGTTGAGGAAGCAATGCAAAAAGTCATGGATGAGTATGCGGGCGGGATATCCGCCGGTTATATAATGAATCGGACCAAACTGCAGCTTGCCGCTCAGTTGATTGAGGAACTCCTAAAGATAAGCCAAACTTTAAGCGCTGAAAATTTACACGAGCTTCTTAAGATTCATGAGATCATTGACCGGCTGTACGTGTGTAAAGTCCTGATTGCTCATTTAGAGGCCAGAAAGGAAACACGGTGGTTGTGCTATCAGCACGATGCGGACTTTCCTGCAAAGGATGACCTTCATTGGCGCAAGTATGTGAATTCCCGTTATGAAAACGGCGAAGTGAAGATTGTCCTGCGAGAACTTGTGAAGCGAGATGAAATCTATGAGCATTCGGATTGACCAAAAACTGTGCTTAAGCTGTGGCCGCTGCGCACTCGTGTGTCCCGGGGGCCTGATTGCTCAGGATGAGGAGAAGAAAGCTTTTGTCAAGTACCCTAAGGACTGCTGGGGCTGCGCCGCTTGTCTTAAAGAATGTCAAAGCGGAGCAATACGGTATTTTCTGGGAGCGGATCTTGGGGGCAAGGGTGCCTATATGTACACCAGGGATGAGCCGGATTTTCTGCACTGGTTTATCGTATGTAACGGCAAGAGCCATAAGCTAACCATAAATAAGCGGGAATCGAATAAATATTGACTCCTGAATTCTGAGTACTTTAAAAATTATCGGAGGAGAAAAGCATGGATCACTTAGACCGCTTGGAAGCCTACAGCATTTATATTCTGCGTGAAGCCTATAAAAAGCTCGGCAAGCTGGGGATGTTATGGTCGATTGGCAAAGATTCAACCGTCTTGTTGTGGTTGACCAAAAAGGCTTTTTTCGGGCATTGTCCATTCCCTTTAATCCATGTGGACACAACCTATAAAATTCCGGAAATGATCACTTACCGGGATGAGTTTGCCAGGAAATACGGTTTTGAGCTCATCGTGCATAAGAATGAGGAGGCGCTCCAGTCCGGAATGGGTCCTGAACACGGGCGTTTAGTGTGCTGTAAAGCTCTCAAAACCGAAGGCTTGAACCAGGTGGTGCGCAAACACGAGTTTGACGGCTTGATTCTGGGCATCCGCCGGGATGAAGAAGGTTCGCGCTCGAAAGAAAGGGTATTCAGCGAAAGAAATAAGGATTCAGCATGGGACTATGTCCACCAGCCCCCCGAACTTTGGGACCAGTTTAAGACGGATTTTGCCAAGGGCAACCATGTGCGCGTCCATCCCCTGCTCCACTGGAACGAAATTGACATCTGGACCTATATCGGGCGGGAAAACATCCCGATCATCGATTTGTATTTTGCCAAGGAGGGTAAAAGATACCGCAGCCTGGGCTGTGCACCCTGTACCGGGCAGATTAATTCCGAGGCAGCCACCGTTCAGGAAATCATTGCCGAACTGAAAGCCACGAACGTAAGCGAACGGGCGGGCAGAGCCCAGGATCAGGAAGATGCTTACGCCATGCAGAAACTGCGCAAGGAAGGATACATGTAATTCAACTCAGAAGACAGAAGTCAGAATGGTTTTTGGGGACATAGATCAAGGGCTTCATAACCCAAAGGGATGCATAGATTTCTACTGAATACTGACTTCTGAATTGTGGGCACCTGATTTTGAGTACCTGAATAATACTTTTGTTTTGGAGGAAAAAAGGATGGTCCAGGAACGGCAAATTTTAAGAATTGTGGTGGTGGGGCATGTCGATCATGGGAAATCGACCTTAATCGGCAGACTCTTATATGATACGAAATCCCTGCCGGAAGGGGCAATCGCGCGGGTTAAAAGGATTGCCAAGGAGAAGGGCAAGCTTTTCGAATATGCCTACCTTTTAGATGCATTGGAAGAAGAACAAAAACAAGGGATTACGATTGACACAACTCAGATTCAATTCTTCACCGCCAAAAGGGATTATATCATTATTGATGCCCCGGGGCATAAGGAGTTTCTCAAAAATATGATCTCCGGTGCCGCCAGTGCCGAGGCTGCTCTCTTAATTATTGATGCCAACGAAGGAATCCGGGAACAATCGAAGCGGCATGGCTATATCCTTTCCCTACTGGGTATTCAAAAGGTGTATGTGATTGTCAACAAAATGGACTTAATTCAATACTCGGAAACTGAGTTCAAAAAGATTCAAGCGGAGATGAATCAATTCTTAAGCAACCTGCATGTGTACCCCTTAAAATACATCCCGGTCTCGGCGTTTTACGGGGAAAATTTAACGCATCTTTCCGGGAAGATGCCCTGGTATCAAGGGGAAACGGTTCTGCAAGCGCTGGATCTCTTGGAGAAAGAGGAAGGTTTGGAGAATAAACCTTTAAGGTTCCCGATCCAAGATGTCTACAAATTCGATCAGAGAAGGATTATTGCCGGCAGGATTGAAACCGGAAGTTTGAAGGTGGGCGATGAAATCCATATTGCCCCTGGAAACAAAATCACCAAAGTCAAAAGCATCGAATCTTGGATGCCGGGTGATCGGAAAGAAGTTGTGACAGCAGGCATGTCCGTAGGGATAACGGTGGAGGATGAGTTTTTTAATAACAGGGGAGAGGTTATATCCCATGTCATTGCCCCCCCGGAAACCGGGGATTTACTTCAGGCCAACATTTTCTGGCTCGGGAAAGAGGCTCTCGAAACAAAGCGAACCTACAAATTGAAGCTTAACACGCAGGAAGTGGAATGCGAGATTCAGGAAATCCAGCGGGTAATTGACGCTTCAACCCTGGAGACCATTGAATATCCCCAAGAAGTAAAATTGAATGATGTGGCGGAAATTACAATTCATACTAAACGTTCTCTAACCTTTGACAGATTTAAAGATAATCAAAGTACCGGCAGATTTGTGCTCGTTGACGGTTTTGACGTCAGCGGGGGCGGGATCATCATAGATCTTGCAAGAAATATTGCGGCAGATAATACTCCGGCGGAAGATACTCCGGTGCCAGACTTCACAGTTGATAAAAAGTCAACTCGGACTACAGGGCTCGAAGCATCAGGAGTAACAGAAGCAAGCTTGGCAAAACTAGCATCCTTAAGAGAACAGCTTAAAGCCATGGGATCTGTGGTTGTAGCATATTCCGGGGGGGTTGACAGCGCCTTCTTGCTAAAGGCAGCAGCGGATGTTTTAGGTAATAATTGTATAGGAGTCACCGCTATGTCTGAAACTTATCCGGAGTCAGAGTTAAAAGCAGCCGTCGAAGTAGCTAAACAGATAGGAGCCAACCATTTGCTGATTCAAACTGCAGAATTAGCCAATGAGCAATTTGCCTGCAATCCGGTGGACCGTTGTTATTACTGCAAGTCTGAGCTGTTTGCGAAGCTGAACAGAATTGCTGAAGAAAAGGGTTTCAAATATGTTCTGGACGGTGCCAATGCGGACGATGTCCGGGATTACCGCCCTGGTATGCGGGCGGGTAAGGAAAAGGGTATACGTAGTCCCCTACAGGAGGTTGGCTTGCACAAGCAGGAAATCAGGGAGTTGTCCCGCTATCTTAATCTCAGCACTTGGGATAAGCCTTCTTGTGCGTGCCTCTCCTCTCGCTTCCCTTACGGTCATAGAATTACAGCCGCAAAGCTTAGCCAGATCGAGAAGGCGGAAAACTTTTTAAGGGAACTAGGGTTAAAAGATTTGAGAGTAAGGTATCATGACCAAATCGCCCGGATCGAAGTCCCAAGAACAGATTTCCCTTTAATTACCGGGCATATTTTAGACTTAATTGTTGAACGGTTAGAGGGATTAGGGTTCGTTTATGTAACACTCGATCTGAAGGGGCTTCGCAGCGGGAGTATGAATGAAGCGCTTAGCCAGTTGAACTAGATTTGAGTGAAGAAGGCCCAAGTTCTTCTTTGTCTTTGGCCTGTACAAGCTTTCTAAATTCATGTATTATTAAATCAATTAAATACTAGGGATGAGTGATTCTTTCCCGAGGGAAAAGAATTGAAAAGGGAAGTCAGTTAAAAGCTGATGCGGTGCCCGCCACTGTTAGAGGGAGTTAACTTACACTATGTCACTGGAATATTATCCGGGAAGACGTAAGTTAATAAGGATCTCAAGCCAGGAGACCTGCTCATACCGAACATGCGACGACCTACGGGAAGTTAGGGAGGTATGCCTGTGTCACTGCTCTTGATTGATACCGGTTAAGCTTTGAAAACCCTTCCGTTGGCGGAGGGTTTTTTATTTGAAGGGGTATTGTGTATGGTGTTAGAAACGGTAGATTTGTCATACGTACTTCTTAGTCATGGCAGTGTAAGGAGGAACAATTTTGAACGAAATACCCGGAAAAATAAGTAGCCGCCCTAAGTGGATTCGTTACGGAATAACAGTGGTAGGGATACACCTTTTAGGCATGATTTTGCTGTTTTTGAATGTCAAGCAATATCCTCCATTGTTGGGATTTGCTTTCTTAGCCTATACCTTAGGGTTACGCCATGCTTTTGATGCGGACCATATTGCTGCTATTGATAATACAGTGCGCAAGCTGATACAGCAAAAAGAGGATCCGACAGGAGTAGGATTTTTCTTTTCGCTTGGTCATTCTACGGTTGTCTGTATTATGGCAATCATTACGGCTTTTTCAATGCAATGGGCCCAACAGAACATCCCTCAATTAAAAGCTGTCGCAGGACTCATCGGTACTATGGTCGCCGGAAGTTTTCTTCTTCTCATCGGGCTTTTCAATCTTTACATTTGGTTCGATATTTACCGGTTCTTCGTAAAGATGCGTCAAGGGGAGTATGATGAGGAAAATCTTGATCAACAGCTTCTAAACCGTGGCTTTATATCACGTTTCTTCAAACCGGTGTATCGTTTTATTAACAAGAGTTGGCATGTATACCCGCTTGGCTTTTTGTTCGGGTTAAGTTTTGATACGGCATCTGAAGTTGCCCTGTTAGCTATTTCAGCGAATGTTGGGACTCAAGCGATGCCTTTTACCGTAGTACTGTCCCTTCCAATTATATTTGCTGCCGGTATGAGCTTGATGGACACTGCGGATGGAGTTTTTATGACAACTGCCTACCATTGGGCCTTTTCCACTCCGTTACGCAAGATTTATTATAATTTATCGGTTACCGGTCTTTCCGTAATCGCAGCACTGTTTATCGGTCTAATTGAATTGGCCCAGATCATTACCGCAAAGCTAGGACTACACAGTGGAATTTGGGGATGGATACAGCATCTGAACTTTGGGGGTATGGGCTATATATTAGTAGGACTTTTCATTGTGGCATGGGTCATTTCCTATTTGCTGTGGAAAATATTAAGGCTTGAAAATGCCTAATGGTTTTACGCCGGCAGGTAAAACGAAAAAGTTGTTCCCTTTCCTAGTGTGCTGTCGACCGTTATTGTTCCGCCGTGAGCTTCCACGAGGCGTTTGGCGATCGATAAGCCAAGACCTGTGCCGCAACGGGTGCGGTTACGAGACTTGTCCACCTTATGAAACCTGTCCCAGATCTTGGTCAATTCCTCTGCCGGAATACCGATGCCGGTATCAGCCACACTGACTTTAACTACATCTCCTTCTCTGGCGGTTGATAAACTCAGTTTACCACCCTCTGTGGAAAAGGCGATAGCATTGTCGAGCAAGTTGACAAGCACTTGTTGCATCCTGTCCCAGTCGGCATTGATGATCGGATCCGGAGAAGTGAGAGCTATTTGGACATCCAATTCTTTCCCGACAATTTGCGGTTCCATTTTCGCCACGACCCGGCGCACCAACTCATTAAGGTTCATCTCAGACAGATTAAGGCTGAAACTGGCGCTTTGCAGAGTAGCGCAGTCCAAGAGGTCATTTACCAATCTGGTTAAACGATTAGTTTCCTCAAAGGCGACATTCAGGTAATGTTCCCGGTTTGTTTTCGGGACAGCGTCATCCAGGACAGCCTGCAAAAATCCGCGAAGAGATGTAAGAGGGGAGCGCAATTCATGGGAGATGTTGGCGATAAATTCCTGGCGCGACTGTTCTACTTCCTGGAGATGATGCGCCATGTAATTAAAGGCTGCTCCAAGTTGACCCAGTTCGTCGTTGCTGAGAATAGCAACACGCCGGTCGAGGTTCCCCCCGGCGATTTCTAAGGCTGCTGAGTTTAACTGACGCAGGGGACGGGAGAGCTTCAAGGAGACCCAGTAAGTTAATCCTGTGGCCATGATCATGACAAGCAATGCTGTCAACCAGATAAGACGGTAGATCTGCGGCAAAGAATGCATCAGGTCATAGAGCGGGGCATGAATAGAGAGGACTCCTTCTAGGTTTCCGTTTACCGTCAGCGGCATGGCAACGGACATGACAGGATTGTGCACGTTGGCTCCAGTAATGGTTTTTGTCACGATCTCCCCGCGGTAGACGCGGGCCAGTTCGCTGGGTGTGAATTCGTTGCTGACCGGATGGCGAAACGGATCCAGCTTGTTTTGAGAAGAGTCGTCACCGTTAATAAAAATTTGGAGATTTTGCAGATGTTCCTTATCTTTAATGAGTTCCTGTAAAGTCGCTAAATCTGTTTGACCTGTGAGATAACTTACGAATTGCTTCGACGCTTGTTTCCCTTCATAGATAAGTGAAGCCTGTTTATCGTGCAAATAATACTGTCCTAACAGTTTAGTGAGAAGTAAGCTGGTTCCGACCAGGGCAATCAAAGTTATAATCAGACTTGACAAGAGGAGCTTCGTGGAAAGAGAAAACTGTTTCGAAGAGGCGGTGGTTAAGAATTGCGAAGAATTAGCACGAAATAATTTCGCAAAAAGCTTCATGGTCTACTTCACCTCGAATTTATAGCCCACACCCCAGATTGTTTTTAGTTCCCAGGCGTTGCTCTTATTTTGTAGTTTCTGTCTGAGCCTGTTAATGTGAACATCGACTGTCCGTGAATCCCCCAGAAACTCGTAACCCCATACCTGCTCAAGCAGCTGGTCGCGAGTAAACACTTTGTTCGCGTGAGAAACAAGAAAATACAATAATTCCATTTCTTTCGGTTTCAATTCTATTGACTGGTTTCTTACCACCACCTGGTGTTCGTTAAGATTGACATATAAGTCCGGGTAAGCTATCTGCCGAATGTTGGAGCTTTGTGGTTGAAAACGGCGCAAGACTGCTTTGACCCGGGCGATTAACTCTTTCGGATCAAAGGGCTTGACCATATAGTCGTCAGCGCCTAGCTCGAGGCCCAGTACTTTGTCAAAATTCTCCCCTTTAGCTGTTAACATAATGATGGGAATGTTGCTGATCTTGCGGATTTCGTGGCAAACCTGGTAACCGTCCTGATTCGGCAACATAATATCTAAAATGACTAAACTGGGAGGATTCTTCCTAAAGACTTCTAGAGCTTGGGCGCCATCATGGCAGATCCCTATCTCAAACATTTCTTTGCGTAAATAAAGTTCGATAAACTCGCAAATACGCTTGTCATCATCAATAACCAGGATGCGTGGGCAGTTTCTCATGCGGCCGACCCCCAATTGCAAGAATGTCTTGTCGAATATTATAACACCATCAAAACGGAAGGGAAATTTTGTGTTAATCTATCAGGGAATGAAAAAAATCCGGCGAAGAGGCCGGGTTTTTTAGGTTTGTTTCCATTAATAATTAGTCTATTCAAACAGAGACTTTGCAGCCTCCACAGCTTGTTGAAAAGCGTCGAGAAGAGCATCGGCCTTGGTCCAATCGGGCTTGTCATCTTTTAAAACGCCCTCAATGGCTTCCACGGATAAATCCTTCTTCAAGTCTCCGTTCTTGGCACTAATACTGGACTTGAGCGGGTCAATGGTTTTATCCAGGTCGCTAAGTTTGGCCTTAGCTGTAGTGAGATCCTTATTAGCCACGGCTACCTTAGTCTGCGTCAGCAAATCCGTGGCGGTGGCAAGCCCCTTGGCTACGGATTCTTTGCTTGTGAATATGACTTTAGCCTTGGCTAAAGCATCTTGCATTGCAGCAACCAGTGTGCCAGCCTTATCAAAGTTTGAATCTTGTACAGCGCCTTCAATTGCTTCCGCCGAAAGGCTGGGAATCAAACTAGCATCTTCGGCTTTTATAGCATCTTTGACTGGGTCGATTGCTTCGTCAAGCTCTTTCACTTGAGTGAGGGCGGTGTTAGCATCCTTCGTAGTTAGAGCATCTTTGAGTTGAGTGATGATGTTTAGTGCCTTGTCAATACCTTGCGGCACAGAACCGATAGATTGGGTGTCCGTTTTTTCCTGGGTGTCCATGTTTTTCTGGTTATCCATAGGTGTACTGTTATCAACAGGTGCGCTTTCGGCGGCTTCACCACTCATGCCGATGTGTTGTTCCGGCTTAGTCGCATAAGCGTTCACGGTAAGACCGGACAACACGAGAACAAGCGCAGCGGCGACGGCCGCTATGGACTTGCGTTCCCTTAAGAGGTTGGAGCGGGCCCGGTCAAGAAATGGCGCTAACAGCAGGAGGAGCATTACAAGCGCGGAGGAGTAGACAAGACCGGGGATGCCGGCCCAGTTCTCGATACTGAATATACCCATGAAGACCCAGGGTGGCCGGGCGGATTCGACGCCTGCGACCGGCAAGGGACCAAGGCTTGCAGGCAACAAGATTGCTAAGCCTATGAGTACGCCAAGCAGGATGAAGAAATAGCCGGTGAGTTTAACGAAATGCTGCGTAAAGGTATGCTTTCCGGCGGGGATTGTGCGGGGCTTCCAGGGCAGCGGCGAGATCTTAAGGACTTTGATCAGGAACAGGTGCAGGACGATCACCACCGCAAGCAAGAGGGGCAAAACACTGATGTGGAGGCTAAAGAACTTGGATAAGAGAGAAGCATCATTGGGGGCGAGATAAGCGGCAAAAGGCCCGCCAAACATTTTACCAATGGCAACAGTATGAGCAAGGGCTTCGTAACCTTCTTGGTCCCACTTAATGACCGTACCCGTAAAGAATAAACCGATCATCAGGGCAAAGAGCACAACGCCAAATATCCAATTCACTTCCCGGGGTTTCTTATAGGAGCCGTAAAATAAAACCCGGAGCAAGTGCAGAATCACCGAGACAACTGCAGTCTCAGCAGCCCAAACATGGATGCTGCGCATCAGGGAACCCAATTTAACATCTGTCATGATAATCCGGATGCTCTGATTGGCGGTTTCCGGGTTGGGAGTATAATACTGGGCAAGGATGATACCTGTAACCACGAGAATGACAACACTGAGTAAGGTAATGCCGCCAAGAGAAAAAAGAAAGGTATTGGCGTGGGCGGGAACCTCGTAAGCAAATGTTGCCAGTGGGAATCTTTCTTTGAACCAGGCTTTAAGGCCTCTGTTTTCAGACATTTTATCACCCTTTACTTAAATGTCTAAGCATCATGTTATGGACAAGTTAATGGCTCGCCTTAACTTTGCGTACCACAACCGCGCCCAGGATAACAAAAACTCCAGCTAAGCCCAAGAAAGCAGTATTGGCTGACGAAGCGCGATAATCAGGCCGCAAACTCAGTTCAGGAGCGTTTTTAGGATCCTTGTCCAGGGCTTGGACTAATAATACTTTAGTTTGTTCAATGTCCGGTTTTTGTAGAGCTGTCAAGGCTTGATTCAGCTTGCTTTGATCAAGAACATCGCTGCCTTCGGCTTTCATGGCCTTTTGAATGTCCATAGCGGCTGTATCTATGTCTTGAATGCCCTCGAGAAAAACGATCGCTTGCTTAATATAACCTGCTGCATCTACTGTACCCCCCTCCTCACCGCCGTGGGCTAAAACCGGTGCTGCGGAAGACAGGGAGAGCATCGCTATTAAGAATAATACGAGAACTCTGCGCATCGGTATCCACCTCCTCATTCACAAATATTCACCAGTCTTTTCTCAAACAGAAATACAAAAATGACATCGACTTCGACTAACAAAAAGTCTATAAGAAATTTGTGAACAAATTGTTTCCGAATTGTAAATAAATCTGCAATCGAACATTCATGAAATATTCACAAAAAGATCACGAAAGATTCATAACTCGATTGATTTAGGCCTTGACTAAAATAGGGTAGGGGACTATCCTAAATATAAAAATCTGGAGAGAGCCAAAATGGATGCAAAATGGATGATGATCTGAATGGTGGCATGGCATTCAGGGTTTGATGGTCGGAGCTTCTCTAGTTGGTCTCATTTATGCGAGGATACCGTCTTAATTTTTCGCGCATGGCAGACCTGTGAAATTGATTTTCGGGGGAGGGAATTAGGATGTGGGAGTTTATCAGTCAAAACTGGTGGATCCTTCTATTCATCGGGATGATGTTCTTTATGCACAGGCCGGGCGGGGCGGGTTGTTGTGGCGGAGGACATCAGCATGGACAGCGGCGAAACAGTCATGATCATGTTTATGATCTCGAGGGTGAAAATAACAAAGCCCGTTTACAAGACTAAATGGTGTTTTGATAGCAAATTTGGTTCTCGTCCGGAGCTTCCTTATTGGAGGAATTCCGGACGTTTAATTACCTGGGAAAAAATGCTAACTCGAAATGTTAAATTGACATAAAAGTAGGTGAGCATGTGCAATACGGATTCTGGTCAATTGTCCTAGTGAACTCATTAATCTTTATTATTTTTGCATTTAGTTTTATTAAGCCGAAAAATCCAATTGACTGGCGTGTTTTTGGTACTTTTTCGGCTTTTATTGTGGCACTTTTTACAGAAATGTATGGTTTTCCTTTAACTCTATATTTGCTCTCCGGTTGGTTAGGCCGCAAGTTCCCCCGCTTTGCCATGTTGACACATGATTCGGGGCATCTCTGGTTCAGTCTGTTAGGGCTTAAAGGGGATCCTCATCAATACCCCATCCATATAATCAGTGATTGGTTAATCACAGGGGGACTTGTGTTCCTTGCCGTTACCTGGGGTTTTTTATACCGGGCCCAACGTAAAAACAAGGTTGCCGCAACTGGACCGTATTATTTCATGCGTCATCCCCAATACGCAGCATTCATCACGATTATGTTTGGATTTCTCCTGCAGTGGCCAACGGTTTTAACCTTAATCATGTTTCCGGTCTTGGTAGTCATGTATGTTAAGTTGGCAAAACGGGAGGAGGTAGACTCTATCGAGAGATTCGGGGAGGCATACTTGCTATACGCCAAGAAAACAGGCAGGTTTTTCCCGAAGCTGAATAGATCAGCAACTGTTTTTCCGGACAATATCCTAAGTCAGGAAAATGACTCGCAAAACGTGTAGAAGCGATGTAAACAAAGATAAGACAGAGTATTGGGCTGGGTATTAGGTGCTCAACGGGGCTCGGGGGCACTCCTTTTGGCCCGTAACGCTGCGGAAATCAACCAGTGTGGACGAGTTTAACTGGTTGAAGTGGTAAGATAGTCTAATGGAGAAGGTAGGTGTTCAAGGAAATGCATGATCTCTTTCAATGGGCATGGTTAATGAATATTTTTGGATTGGTGAATTCCGGTATCACATCCTCGGGCCTGGCTAAGGTTCTTGAGACGATGGGACAGGCGAAGATTGGAGGGTTGTTCTAATGCAAAGTTTTGATTTTGTAGCTCTTACCCCCGAGATTGCGACAGCTGCATTGACCCTCATTCTTCTGGCCATAGGGATGCTCATTCCGGCAGGGGCGCGCCGAGGGATGCAGCCTTTGACTGTGTTTGGTTTGCTGGGAATCCTCGGCTACATTCTTTACGATTTGTTTTATGCCAAAATGGGACCAGCCTTCCAAGGCATGTATTTCCATGATCAGTTTGCGGATTTCTTCAAGATTTTGTTTTTGGCGGCGGCTCTGCTGGTCGTGCTTTTTTCCGGGGCTTACATCCAGAAGCTTCCGGCTTACCGGGGGGAATTTTACGCTTTGCTGGTGGCTGCCACTTTAGGCATGATGATTCTCGCCGGGGCCGGCGATCTGTTGACCTTGTATGTTGGTCTGGAGCTTATGACAATTTCCTTCTGTATTTTAGTATGTTATCTGCCCAACAACGGGGGTTCTTGCGAAGCAGGTCTCAAGTACCTGGTCTTGGGTGCGGCAGCGTCAGCAATTTTGCTCTATGGTATCAGCTTAATTTATGGCCTTACCGGATCAACCCAGCTAGCTCAGATTGCGTCAAGGCTGGGTGACAACCTGAGCCCTTCTCTGATCTTGGCTACGGTCTTCTTGCTGGCCGGGTTCGGGTTCAAAATCTCACTCGTACCGTTCCACATGTGGGCACCGGATATTTACGAAGGGGCACCCACACCGGTAACAGCCTATCTGGCGATGGCTTCCAAGGCAGCCGCTTTTGCGGCGTTAATCCGTGTCTACCTGGTAACGTTGGAGAGCCAGTCGTTTGCCCAGGCCGGTGTTGCCCTGCTGCTCATTCTTGCGGCACTGACCATGATTGTTGGTAATTTGATGGCTATTCCCCAGACCAACATTAAACGCATGATGGCTTTTTCCAGCGTGGCTCAGGCCGGTTATCTGCTCGTTGGGGTGATTGCCGAGTCGAATGCCGGCGTCAAAGGTGTTTTATTTTACGCTATGATTTACGTCTTCGCCAATGCCGGGGTCTTCGCCGTGATCGCTCACGTGGAACCAGCTCAAGATAGTGATGAGATAAAAGATTATGCCGGTTTGGCCCGGCGTTCTCCCTTGGCTGCGGCCGTGCTGACGGTCTCAGTGCTCTCAATGGCAGGTATTCCGCCCCTGGCCGGGTTTGTCGGTAAGTTCTATCTGTTCTCCGCTGTTATGTCCACCGGCTATTCGTGGATTGCTTTTGTCGGCTTTGTCATGAGCATGGTGTCGGTTTATTATTACCTGTCAATTGTGAGGGTTATGTATCTAGGAGAAGGAGAAGGACTGCCGGAAATTCCGGTTTACGGGGCGGCGAAGTTTACCATGCTTTTTGCCATGCTAATCACTGTATTTTTAGGAATTTATCCAACGCCTCTTGCTCAAATGGCTCTTACGGCTGCCAAAAGCCTGGTGCGATAATTCTTTTTGTTTAAGCAATAGAAAGGAGCTGGCAGAGATGCTCTTCAATCTTGGTTTAAGCCTGGGGCTATCAGCAATTACGATATTATCTTTTGCCTTCATCGGCTTTAAAGGGATCGAGCCTTCGAAAAAGCAGGGTTAATTAAGTTTGCCACAGAACTGAAGTTCGATGACAGGTCAATAAGATATTTAATATTGGATAGAATAAAAATAGGACAAATGAAAGGGGGTGAAATAACATGGATGCTCCAAGGATGCAAGTAAAATGCGGCGTTGAAAACTGTCATTACAACAAAAGCTATATGTGCCATGCAGATGCTTTAGAAGTAAATGCAATGGGTGACGGAAAGGCCGAAACAAGCGACGGAACGTGCTGCACCACATTTAAAAACAGTCGGTAGATAAATTTATCAGCTTTTACGGAGGTGAAAAAGAGATGTCTGGTTGCTGTGGAGATTCTGCTCATGAACACCAAAGCCATGGCGGCGCTCATCCGGGTGGAGGAATAGTGTTACAAATTGAAGGGATGACTTGCAGCCATTGCCAAATGCGCGTGGAAAAAGCCTTAAAAAGCGTGCCCGGTGTGGAAAGCGCCCATGTGGATCTGGCGAAAAAACAGGCTGTTGTAACCGGAATTGCTGACAGGAGTGCACTCGTCACGGCTGTTGAAGAGGCCGGATACTCGGTTGCCGCTTAGGTTAAAGCCTTTTAGTAAGAACTGTGCCGAACGAATAACAGACCCAGCTTGGGGCAGGGTCTGTTATTCGTTCGATTTAGGCTGCAGCAAAAGCCCGGCACTCTCTGGCACAATTCAAACAGATATAGCCGCAATTTTGCGATTCAGGATCGGGAAATTTCAAGCATTCATTGGCGCAAACTTCACAAACACTGGCACATAAATTGGCCGTTGCTTTGTCTTACCCTTAAATGCACATCCTGGCCTCTGCTAAGCATACTAGTCATGTGTTCACAGGTTACGTGACAATGGTGTAGAGTTTTTAATATTGGCATCATTTTAGGGTAAGATGAATGCTCTCTCAAATTCATTAGTAATTCATAACATTTTCATGAGTTAAGCGCATAGCAATGTTAAACTTTTTTGAGAGTGTGTCGTCAATTCGTTTGGTTACATCTTCCGGTCAATCTTTGGGAAAATAGTTTGGTAGATTGGTAGAAATGAAGAGAGGTGTTAAGTATGAACCGGGAAACAGAATTAACAAGGAAGCGTTACAACCGGACGTCATTATTCTATGACTGGATGGACCGCATGATAAAACCGGAGCTTAGAGCCAAAGCCTTAAGCCGGGCTTACGGACGGGTTTTAGAAGTCGGAGTTGGAACCGGCAAAAATTTGGCTTTTTACCACCTGGGTTGTACGGAATTTATCGGCATTGATTTAAGCCCGGGAATGTTGGCCAAGGCGAAAGAGCGCATTCCTGAAGCGAAAGTGTCGGTTAAGCTTTTGGAAATGGATGCTCAGAAGCTGGAATTTCCCGATGCTAGTTTTGATACGGTGGTAGCTACCTGTGTATTTTGTTCAGTGCCTGATCCGATCAAAGGACTTAAAGAGATCAAGCGGGTTTGCAAGCCCGAAGGCCGGATTATTCTTTTGGAACACGTCCGCAGTGACAGCCCGTTGCTGGGAAAGATTATGGATATTTTGGATCCGCTGACCGTAAGGCTGATTGGGCCGCATATAAACAGGAGGACTGTCGAAAACGTCAAGAACGCCGGCCTCAAGATTACTAGTGTCGAAAATCAGCATCTTAAGATTTTTAAACTCATAATGGCCGAACCTTAGTCTTCCTGGTGCCTAACTGCTTGGAATCAAGCCAATATGGTCTCCAGTGCCGGAACTGTGTCAAAACCTGCCCTGAAGAACGGAGCGGAATGCGCATCGGTCTGCGTATTCCGGGAGCGGAGCTCTTCAAACCTTACGCTCCGGAATTAGGCGAGGCGGTGTATATTTCCGCTTTGCTTCGTGCTCCGGACAAACGGCGGGAAGTGCTTGGCCTTCTGCCGGTAATATGTGCCCTGTTTCTCTTGCTTCTTTTCTGGTCCGTTCGCTTCTTATCAGGCCAGGTTATAGATATTGTCCTAAATATAAAAGGTATAGCCGGATCCAATATTAAAGAAGTATTTAGACCAGGCGAAGAAATCTTAGGAAAGGATTTTTCTGAAGATGGCTCGTAAAATCTACTCCCCCATATCTTTACACTATGCCTGGATTATTTTAGTGCTTGTTTATCTGGCAATTCTGATGGGTTCTGCAACCCGCTCTGCTGCTTCGCTCTTAATCACCCCACTCGAAAATGATTTTGGCTGGACTCGGGCGGCTATTTCGTCTGTTGTAAGTGTCAACCTGCTTTTATATGGTTTAGGCGCCCCGGTAGTGGGCCGCTTGATTGACAAGTTCGGCCCGCGTCTTGTCACCATATGGAGCCTTGTTATTTTGGCTGCCGGTGTGGCAGGGACACTCTATATGAATTCTTTTTGGCAACTGTTTATTCTTTGGGGCATTGTGATAAGTCTGGGTAGTGCCGGATTGGCTTCGGTGCTTCCGGGACCGGTCGTTAACCATTGGTTTAAGGCGCGTCAAGGCTTATTTTTGGGGATTCTGAACAGTGCTTCATCTACAGGCCAGGTAATTCTTCAACCGCTCTTGCTTTTATTGATTACCGGTTTTGGCTGGCGCCAAGGGTTGACTGTGTTGATTCCTGTTACTTTGATTTCATTAATCCTCTCTGTGTTCTGGCTGCGCAACAACCCCGAGGAGGTGGGGTTGAAACCCTATGGCGAAAAGGCGGAAGCTGGAAGCCTCGCGCTGGGTCCGACCGCTACGGAACAAAATCCTGCTCAAGTGAAAATCGCCGAAGTGTTGCATCACCGGACTTTTTGGCTTCTTGTTGCTGTTTACGCCCTTTGCGGGGGCACTGCGCTTGGATTAGTCGGGACCCACTTGATACCTTATTCTCAAGACCACAAAATTTCTGATGCTATGATTGCAATTATCGTCGGGGTAATGGGGGCAATGAATTTTCTGGGAACGATTATTTCCGGCTGGTTAAGCGACAAGATATCTCCCAGGAGAATCTTGCTCTATGTGTTTGCGTTTCGAGGGCTTGCTCTTGTTGGGCTTCCATTTGTTCTTCATTCATCGGCCGGGTTGTTCGCCTTTGCTGTGATTTACGGTTTGGATTGGGCAGCCACTGTAGCTCCGGTGGTAACTATTACGGGTGCCACTTTTGGCAAACAAGCGCTTGGAACTGTATATGGCCTCATTTTTATGGCCCATCAAATTGGTGCATCTTTGATGGCGGCAGCCGGCGGTCTGCTGCGGGTTTGGCTTGGAGACTATTGGTTGATATTTATTTTGTCCGGAGTTGCCGCTGCAGTTGCGTCCGCATTAGCGTGGGGATTACCGATAGAAGGAAAAAGGAGTCTTATGTCGAATATAAAGTAATAACTAAACAGAAACGTAGTAAGAAAACATGACCATGGAGGTCATAACCGATTTAGGGTTACCTCCATGGCTTTTTGTTTTTAACGAAAGAGGATGGTGGAATACATGAACCAAATATCCAGGCAAGATGTTACAACGCGATCGGAATGGCTTCGTTATGGTCTGTTAGTAAGCGGGATACATCTGTTGGGACTGATTTTGTTACTTCCCGGTGTATGGGAATATCCGCAATTGCTGGGATTTAGTTTTCTGGCTTATACACTGGGCTTACGCCACGCTTTTGATGCGGACCACATTGCAGCTATTGACAACACAGTGCGTAAACTGGTTCAGCAGAAAAGCGACCCGACAGGGATAGGATTTTTCTTCTCTTTAGGACATTCTTCAGTGGTTATTATCATGGCCATCATTACAGCCATTTCCATGCATTGGGCGGAGCAGAATATCCCCCAAATCCAAACGATTGGCAGCATGATTGGTATTGCCGTTTCAGGAAGTTTCCTGCTTCTTATAGGACTATTTAATCTTTATATTTGGTTCGATATTTACCGGTTCTTCTGCAAGCTGCGTCAAGGGGAATACGATGAGGAAAGCGTTGAGCAAGTCTTGTTAAACCGCGGCATCATCTCCCGTTTCTTCCGGCCGCTTTATCGGTTTATTAACAAGAGTTGGCATGTATACCCGCTTGGCTTTCTCTTTGGTTTAGGTTTTGATACCGCCTCTGAGGTAGCCTTATTGGCAATTTCCGCGAATGCGGCCACACAGTCACTTCCAGTCAACTCAATCATGGCGCTGCCGGTTCTTTTTGCGGCCGGGATGAGCTTAATGGACACCGCGGATGGGGTTTTTATGACGACTGCCTATCACTGGGCTTTTTCCACTCCCTTACGCAAGATCTATTATAACTTGTCGGTTACCGGCCTTTCAGTTATTGCAGCGCTGTTTATCGGCTTAATCGAACTGGCGCAAGTAATTAGCCCAAAGCTTGGATTAAACAGCGGTATTTGGGGATGGATACAAAACCTGAGCTTTGGAGGAATTGGATATTTGCTGGTGGGTCTTTTTGTCTTAACGTGGCTTATATCTTATTTGCTTTGGAAGGTTTTGCATCTCGAAAAAGCCTAATGGCAAGTTCACGAACATTCATTGTTTCTTTACCGGAAAATATTTGGGTTAACTCTCAAACCATTGTTCAACGATATTTTGCTTCGGGAATCGTATGTTTCTAAACTCATTCGAGCTTGGATCGTAAACATAATCATCCTGCCAGGTTGAAATATTCTTAATAGCCTCCCTGACCGCATCGACGATATAATGCACCTCTTCATCCGTCATCATAGGATGTATGGATAATCTAACCCAGCCGGGTTTCTTTGATAAGTCTCCTAGGTTGATTAAGTCCGTTAGCTTTCGGGATGTTATTTGGTCAATATTTAGCAGGTAATGACCATAAGTTCCGGCACAGGAACACCCTCCCCTTGACTGGATGCCATAGCGGTCGTTGAGTATTTTTACCAAAAGATTATAATGAATCTTCTGTACATAGAAAGACAAAATACCCAGACGATTCATCACATTAGCTGCCAGGATGTCCAGCCCGTCTATTCCGCCAAGTCCGTTGAAAAGTATCTTCATTAATTCTTTTTCCCTCTGCAGCATCTTCTCTACGCTCATCTTATCTTTAAGCTGGAGACAAAGGGCGGTTTTAATGGCTTGTAGAAATCCGGGAGTTCCCCCATCTTCCCGAGTTTCGAGGTCAGTAACATACTTGCGTCCACTCCAAGGATTTGTCCAATCTACGGTACCGCCGCCCGGGTGATCAGGCACATTATTTGAATATATCCTGGAGTCAAATACCAATACTCCTGATGTTCCGGGGCCACCTAGAAACTTATGCGGCGAGAAAAATACAGCATCTAATTTTTCCTCAGGGTCGGCGGGATGCATATTGATGTGGGTATAGGGGGCGGACGCAGCAAAATCCACCAAACAGATACCCCCGTTCTGGTGCATAAGCTTGGCCATTTTATGGTAGGGTGTCCGGATTCCCGTTACATTGGAGCAAGCCGTAAAAGAGCCTATTTTAATTTTACGGGCATTATACTCTCTTAATAATTTTTCCAGATGATTGAGATCGCTTAACCCGTTACTATCCGGTTCTATGATCTTAACATCTGCAATCGTTTCCAGCCAAGAGATCTGATTGGAGTGGTGTTCCATATGTGTAATAAAAACTACGGGTTTTAACTCTTCGGGGATTTTGACATAGGGGCGCAGTTTTTCATTTAGTCTCAGCCCCAGGATGCGCTGCAGTTTATTGACCACACCGGTTACTCCGGAACCCGCGGTAATGATGACATCATTTTTATCCGCATGAACATGATCCTTGATTATCTTCCGGGCATAATCGTAAGCCTGTGTCATTAATTGTCCTGTCTCACTTGACCCGGAATGGGTATTGCCAACAAAAGGGCCGAAATCTTTAATAATTTTAGTCTCAATCGGCCCATATAAGCGGCCGCTCGCAGTCCAATCAGCATACACCATCCGGACCTTGCCGTAAGCCGTTTTGTAGACTTGATTGTAACCGATTGTATTCTTCCGAAAATATTCGAAATAATCTTGAAGTTGCATTTATGGCCCACCTTATTTCTCTGCTTTCATAACAAAGCTTTATTGCAACAACCATGCCAATACAATAATAATACTTCTCATTGATTTGCACCATACCATAGCCTTTTCTTAGCTCCAAAACGTACTGAGATTACGCAATTTAAGAATCAAACACAAGTCGATATTGCATCCAAGCAATGCAATATCGACTTAAGCTTAAGCGCGGATTCGAGGTATTTTCTGGGATAAAGATAAACACTGCTGCAATATTGCAGCAGTGTTTATCTTAGACTAATTAGATGTGTTAAAATACCCGCTTAGCCCCGAGGTAAACTGATTTCCAGTAGGGACCTAACGTGTAAACGGTAACCCCCTTGGAACTGGAAGAGTTTATAAACTGGCCATTTCCTATATAGATGCCGTCATGATCAACAACCCCGTTTTTGGCAATGGAAAAGAAGACTAAGTCTCCCGGTTGGAGGTTATTGAAGTCCACAGGAGTTCCAACGGTGTACTGATCACGTGAAACTCGGGGAAGTGTTGTGCCGTTTTGGGCAAAAACATACTGCACAAAACCGGAACAGTCAAAGCCCGTGTTAGGTGATGTTCCGCCCCATAAATAGCGAACACCGATATACTTCTTGGCGGTTGCGATAATTGCATCAGCCTTCTCTTGACGGGTGATTATTAATGAAGAAGTTGTGAATTTTTTATGAAGCACGGAATTCATAAGATCTTCATAACTTTTTCATAAACAAAACTTAAGTCTATCTTAAAATAACATTATACATATCTTGGACCGGCTTCTTTTGGCATTAGTTATTACAGACGTTTTAACAGTTATCAAAGTAACAATATTCACGAGGAGGAATATATGAAAAAGAAGTTCGTCGCTGCTGTTATCCTTAGCTTTATTCTTTTGTCAAGTTCTGCCCTTCCCTCACGGGCTACGGAGTTTGAGGATGCACTGGCCCAGCAAAAAGATATTCAAGCTCAGAAAAACCAGGTTCAAAGCAAACTGAACCAACTAACCTTTACAGCCGACAAAATCAAAGCCCAAATGGTTGAACTGGATGCGCAGACACTCCTGGCTCAAAAAGACTTAAAAGAAAAACAAGAGGCCACCAAGAAGATCCAGGCGCAATTGCTGACTGCGCAAAAAGAACTCGCGGCCAAGCAAAAGGAAGCGGATGAGCGGCGGCAGGTATTGGCAGCGAGAATGCGTGCGATTTATGAAGCGGCTCCCGTCAGTTACTTGGAGATTCTATTTGAGGCGACTGATCTTGGTGACTTAATTACACGTTTTGAATACTTGTCAAGGCTGGTCGAAAACGATCAGACTTTGCTGGAGAAAACGCGTGCAGCCGTCCAGGAAGTGAACGAACGAACCAAAAAGTTGCAAGAAACTCAGGACCAGGCCCTTCAGTTAGAAGCCCAGGCACAAGCTGCCAAGACCACGCTTGACAATAAGCTCCAGCAACAAAAGACCTTACTGGCTCAGGTTAAGAAGGAACAAGAGGCAGAGTGGGAAGAGGTTGAAAAGCTTGCTGCCCAGGAAGAGGCGTGGCAAGCCAAAATCCGTCAGCTCCAGGCCGGGAGCAAATCAGGAGGGAAAAGCAGTACGATTACGACCTGGCCCTTGCCTGGCTACTATGAAATCAGCAGCCCGTTTGGTTGGCGGATAAATCCTGTAACCAAGAAGCGGGGACAGCATTTGGGCATAGACATACCGGCTCCTAGCGGGACGAAGATTTTGGCCGCAGCTTCCGGAGAAGTGATATTTGCCGGCTGGGATAATGTTTACGGTTATTTTACGATCATAGATATTGGGGGCGGAGTTACCAATACTTACGGGCACCAATCGAAACTGGGAGTGAGTGTGGGCCAGCGCGTTGAGGCTGGAGAGGTTGCGGGCTATGTCGGCAATACGGGCTGGAGCACCGGACCTCATCTTGATTTCGGGGTGAGGATTAACGGCAAGGCGGTCGACCCGCTCCGTTATTTCCGTTAATGCTGATGAACCGACATAGAATTATGGTCAAAGAAGTCAGGTCCAGTGGCTAAGAAATAGACCGCGGCGGCGACTAAGAAAAGGCCCACAGCCGGACGCAGATAACGGGTGAAACGATTGGGCCTGAACAACTTACGCACCCAAGGCGAGAAAGCGAATGCCAACGGCAGACTGTGACCCAGGCCAAAAAAACCTAAAGCCAAAGCCCCGAACAGCGGGTGCCCGCCGGCCATGACAAAAGCGCTTACGGCTAAGATTACCGGCATGGTACAAGGGGAGGGAGCCAGCCCAAAAAGCGCTCCCATTGCCCCGGGGTTCAGTCCTTCGCGGTTGATGATAAACCGGAACAACGAAGGCCGCTGGTGTTTGAAAACCTGAAAACCGAAGATTGTAATGGGAAGTCTAACCCTTAACAGGATGAGCCCGGCGATGAGATATAAGATCCCAAGAAATGAGGTCCAAAACCATCCTGGCAGTGTTAGCACTTGACCAAGGGTGGCAGCTGCCAAACCTAAGAGCATTAAGGTGACGGTAAACCCGCCCATGAACAGAATAGACCGTCCCAACCCGCCTTGCTTGTTTCCCCCCAGGACTAATGGCACCATAGCTCCCATACACGGATTCAGGGAAAGGGCAAGCCCTGCGCCAAACATAATCATTAAAGAAAGCAAGGAACCTTGAGCCAAGCTCATATTCAGATACTGGATGATTTCTTCCATCGTAAAATCCTCCCTGTGTCCATCGTTTGCAAAATACTATGACAAACCTTGGCTGCTTAGACTCTAGAATTAGAACTTGTTCACTTTACCCGAGCAAATTCATGAGAAATTCACTAGAAATTCATTAGATATTCACAACTAACGGCAATTGGGACTTGCGAAATGTAGTATAGGGGTGTACCCTATATTTGCAGGCAATAAATTTCAGGTGCCTGGTTAAAACGGTTTTGACGAAATTATTTGTTAGGGAGGAACAAGAAATGTTTGGATTTGGACGCAAAGCACGGAGTGAGCATGCAGGACACGGCGGGATGGAACATGGTCAACACGCCCAGGTTAATATGGGGGCTCAAGGAGAGAGTCATTCCGGAAATATAACAGTGCTGAAGGTGGAAGGAATGACCTGCATGCACTGTAAAATGTCTGTGGAAAGAGCCCTAAACAGTGTAGAGGGCGTGGAAAGCGCCAACGTGGATTTAATGCGGAAAGAGGCGGTCGTAATCGGTTCGGCAGCAAAGGATGTCCTCGCCCAAGCCGTGGAAGAAGCCGGATATTCCGTAGTTAACTGAAAAAGGATGCAACTCTTTCAGCTCATGACCATGTCAAATTTTTTTGCCCAGAAATATAGGGTGGGGTCCTATCCTACATTCAGGGAACGGCGGTGAGACAAAATGAATGAATCAGCTCTAAATGTCCCGCTTCTCTCATGTGATTGCCCAGATAACGAAGAAAATAGTGGGCGCAAGAGTCACCATGAAGAAAAGACGATTCGGGAACTCGTCGTCCGTATGAACCGGATCGAGGGCCAGGTCCGGGGAATCAGGGGCATGATCGAGCGTCAGGTATATTGTGATGATATCCTAAATCAGATTTCTTCAGCCCGGTCTGCCCTTGATGGAGTATCCAAGCTGCTTTTGGAAAAACACATGAAATCATGCGTAAAAGAGCGGTTGGAAAATGGGGACACCCAAGTGGTGGATGAAGTTTTGAATACCGTGGCTTCCGACGGCCATGGATGGCCTAGTGTCGCTGTAGCCATGGACGGCGAGAAGCGACCGCATGCGCCCTGAGGGTTAGCGCAAGCCAAGTTTTCTTTATGGAGGTGAATGTTGTGAGTGAAATGACAGGAAACGAGAAGTTAGCGCATGTTAGTTTACCGGTAGAGGGGATGACCTGTGCCGCTTGTGTGGCTAAGGTGGAAAAAGTCCTCAAGAACTTAAGCGGTGTGCAGGAGGTGCAGGTCAACTTGTTATCCGGCAAGGCGTCTGTGGCTTATGCGAGCGATCAGGCGGCTGTTCCGCAAATGGTCAAAGCCATCCAAGAGATTGGGTATGAGGTGCCGGAAGAGGAGATCTTGCTCACCGTGCGCGGCATGACTTGCGCGGCCTGTGTCGCTAAGGTTGAGAAGGCCGTCAAGGGGCTGCCGGGAGTAACTTCCGTTGTCGTCAATTTGCCGGCTGAGTCGGCTAAAGTGAGGTTTTACCCTGGGGCTGCGGATAAAACCAAGATTAAAAAAGAGATCAATGCCTTGGGTTATGAAGCTTCGGAAAAGCTGAGCGGCCAGGAAGCCCTGGATAAGGAGAAAGAGGCCCGGCACAGGGAGCTTAAGTACCAGGCCCGCAATATGTGGATCGCCTGGCCTCTGGCTCTCTTGGTTATGGCCGGGATGTTCCGCGATATGTGGATCTTACCCTATTTTGTGCCCAAGTTTTTAGGCAATGTGTATGTTCTGTGGGCCTTAACCACGCCTATTGCCTTTATCCCCGGCTGGCAGTTTTTCAAACACAGTTGGAACGGGCTCAAACGCGGGGCTACCGATATGAATCTCCTCTACGCAACAGGGATTGGTGCTGCCTACATCATCGCCACCATCAATACTTTTTGGCCTAACGCTGGGTTCGGTGGGCGGGGCGCTACCTTTTTCGAGTCAGCGGCCTTGCTCACGGCTTTCATCGTCCTGGGGCGCTATCTGGAAGCGCTTACCCGGGGCCGGACTTCGGAGGCCATCCGCAAATTGATGAGCTTGCAGGCGAAAACGGCTCGGGTCATCCGCAACGGGGAAGAAGTGGAGATTGCCGCCGATGAAGTCGAGATCGGGGATATTGTGGTTGTGCGGCCCGGAGAAAGCATTCCGGTGGACGGTGAAGTGACCGAAGGGTATTCCGCAGTCGATGAAGCCATGATCACCGGGGAAAGCATGCCGGTGGAAAAACGTCCCGGTTCCCAGGTCACCGGTGCCACCATCAACAAGACGGGTTCGTTTAAGTTTAAGGCCACTCGGGTCGGCAGTGAAACTGCGCTTGCCCAAATTATTAAAATGGTGGAAGACGCCCAGGCTTCCAAGGCACCGATCCAAAAACTGGCTGATTTTGTAGCCGGCCATTTCATCGCCGGAGTTCACGTGCTCGCTTTAATCGTCTTCTTCTTCTGGTTCTTTATCGGTTACGCTTCCTTCTTTTCCCCGACAAGCCAGTTTATTCTCTCTCCCTACAGTTTGGCCCAAGTTGGGGTGTTCGGGTTCGCTTTGCTCCTCTCGGTGACGACCTTGATTATTTCCTGCCCGTGCGCTCTCGGCTTGGCTACTCCCAGCGCCATTATGGCCGGGACTGGCAAGGGAGCGGAGAACGGCATTCTCTTCAAAGGAGCCGATGCCGTGGAAGCCAGCAGCAAGCTGAACGCAGTTGTTTTCGATAAGACGGGCACCCTCACCAAAGGGGAACCTTCTGTGACTGACGTGTATGTGACTTCCGGTTTCACCCGCAATAATGTGCTCAGGTTGGCGGCCATGGCTGAAAAGCGGTCGGAGCATCCCTTGGGGGAAGCGATCGTACGGGGGGCCAAGGAGGAAAGCCTCGAACTTGAGGATACGACAGAATTTGAGGCTATACCCGGACACGGAATCCAGGCAGCTTACCAAAACCAGATAATTCTCCTGGGCAATCGCCGCCTGATGCAGCAGCAAAACATCGATATCGGGGACTTGAGTGCCAAGATGGAGCAACTTGAGAATGAGGGCAAGACTGCCATGCTGATGGCGGTTGACGGTAAGGCTGCTGGGATTATCGCCGTGGCCGATACCCTCAAGGAAAATGCTAAGGTTGCAGTCGAGCGCTTGCAGAAGATGGGGGTACAGGTAGCCATGATTACCGGGGACAACCGGCGCACAGCTGAAGCCATCGCTAAGCAAGTCGGGATCAAGACGGTCATGGCGGAAGTGCTGCCCCAGGATAAAGCGGCCGAGGTGAAAAAGCTGCAAGAGAAGGGTCTTAAGGTGGCGATGGTAGGGGACGGAATTAACGATGCCCCGGCCTTAGCCCAAGCCGAAGTAGGGATTGCGATCGGTTCCGGTACGGACGTGGCTAAAGAAACAGGGGATATTATCCTGATCAAGGATGATATCCGCGATGTGGTCGGAGCGCTGGAAATCGGACGGGCCACCATGCGCAAGATCAAGCAGAATCTGATATGGGCCTTCGTTTACAATGTCACCGGGATTCCCTTGGCTGCCGGTATCCTCTATCCGATCACCGGTCTTTTGGTAAGCCCGGAACTGGCTTCCTTCTTCATGGCCTTGAGCTCGGTATCCGTAACCATGAACACCTTGCTCTTGAAACGCTTTCGACCGTATTTCCGGAAAGAACAGGAGCAATCAGGCGTGCGTCCGCTGCACCGGCCGCAGCCTGCACGCTAAAGGGAGGAGGTCTTCTGATGAACGAGCTGGAAGCAAAAGCTGCCAGGCAGGCAGCGCTCATTTACACCGCACTCTCGCTGGCTCTGGCCCTTCTGTTCCTGGTGCTTACCTTGGTCAATGGAAACACCTACACTCCTGTGGCTAGGATCGGCGGGGTAATCTGGGTTTTCATTCTGGCGATGATTGTCACCATGCCGATTATCATTCCAATAGTGAAGAAAAAGGTCATGGGTTAAAAGGGGAACGCGCAATTGTTTGGAGCTGATTTTCTACCGGCTCAGGACGGTAGATTTTAGATAAGCTAGAAGAGAGGAGGGTTCATGATGCTTAGGAGACAATGGATGCTGAGGGAAGTCGCCCACTGCAGCGGCGGGCATTAGCGAACTGGGACCAAACTCATCTGCATTTGAACAATTTAATCTCCAATACCTGACGGCGATACGGTCCATTGGACCGTATCGCTTTTTAGGTGCAAGGTATCTTGCGGACTTTTTTCAGAGTAGGTAAAAGTACCGTAAATGTTGCATGAACTTCAGCTAATGTTGATAAACTAAGCAAAAACAAAGGAGGAATCGCCATGAATTATTGGGGAAATATGATGAACGGCTGGGGTTATAGCCCGGGAGCCGGTTATTACGGCGGATATTGGTGGATGGGGTTGTTAGGGATGCTTATGCAGCTTATTTTCTGGGTCGTAATCATTGGAGCAGGGGTTTATCTTTACCGGCGTTATGCCCACCGTATACCTACCGGAGGCTTCGAGCGCCGGGATGCCCTGGATGTTCTGCGCGAACGCTATGCCCGCGGTGAAATCGATGCGGAAGAATACCAAAGGCGCAAGCAGGATCTGGAGCAAGGGGGGACGGAAAAAAGATAAACCGGCAGTAGGGTTACTTCTTGATTCTTTGGCTCAATCGTCCAGCGTTGGACCCCGTTATTGACTGAGAGTGAGCCGTCCGGAAATACGTTTCCTGAGTGATATCTTCTGCCTCTTCCCGGTTTTGGAGCTGGGCGTAAATAAAACGGTACAGTTTGGAAAATGTCTGTTGGTACAGCCGAATAAGATGTCACGGGTTGATGTAAAGATTGCAGCGTATTAAAGAATAGTGATTCGAATCACATACACTATCGCCTAAGATGAGTATAATCGATTTGTAAGAATAAAGACTGTTGTCAGGGGGTAATCAAAATGGTCGGCATCATGAAAAATATTGAATTCTCTCAGGCGCTCAATCTTAAAGAGCTCATTGCCTACCAGCAGGGGCAGGTAGTAAGCATGACGGTGGCTCAGATTCCGGCAGTAAGCATCACGCTCTTTTCACTTGATGCGGGGGAAGGGATTAGTACGCATACGACTGCTGGGGACGCGATGGTGCAGATTCTCGACGGGGAAGCGGAAATCACGATCGGAGACAAAACGCTCACTGTTAAAGAGGGCGAAACGGTGATTATGCCGTCAGATATTCCGCATAGCCTTGAAGCGCGCAAACAGTTTAAAATGCTGCTCACTGTGATAAAAAAGCAAAAGGCGGAATAAGCTGCAAAAATAATTCCCCTACACTTGGTTTAATAGTTTTGATGTAGTTTAGGTGACATAGCAGCACGTTAAGTGTTGGATATTTCGATAGAAAGAGTTGCACCGTTAGTTTTAAGTAGCTACGGAACAACTCTTTTAATTTACAAATATGTATACATTGCGTTGACAAATAAGTATATATATCATATCTTTAAGACAGAAATTAAAGAAGGGAGGTGCTTTGGTGGAATTACTTGAATCACTTAAAGATAAATGCCAAGTCGAGGTAAAGAAAAAATTTCACGAATTGTCTCTACGTACTCAAACAGTAAAATGGAGCAATCACTCGTTGGCAGAGTTAGATGCAGATGGCCTGTCAACGGAGGACATCAAAAATTCGATTGATTCACTTGAATTGATAGAGATGTTTTGGACATATGGATTTAAGTCTCCAAAATTCGTTTTTCACCTTAATGTTCCAGGCAAGCCACATACCCATATAGTAGTTCTGTACAATGACGAATATGTTCTTGTAAAGACGGCATATTTAGCTACTGACTCCGAGAAGTTTGAAGCTGACGGAAAGACAAGAGTTCGTAACTTTGACAATTAAGGCGGGGGCTTTGCCCTTAAGAACCTATAAAATAGATATGAATAGCTAATTAGAGACACAATAAAAGGATAGTTTTTAAGCCAATGCGAAGTTGATTGGCGTGGGTAGAAACCACGTAGGTTTTTTAGGCAGTCGAGGTTTGGAAAAAGCTTGAGGGAGGAATTGCAATGAAATGCGTTTTTTGTGGTAGGGATTTGGTGAAGAGTTACGAAACAATTGAACGCAGGGTCAAAGGCAAACTCTATTACGTTAAAAATGTTCCTGCTGATGCTTGTAAGTTATGTGGTGAAGTTTACATTGATGATGAAATCGTATCAAAAGTCGGCAAAATGTTAGAGGGGTTAAAACAAAATCAATCAACTGGTTCTGAGGTAGTAGACTTCAAGGACTTAAATAATGATTTAGGAACATCAGTTTCTAATTTCGCTGTGATCTAAGATGCAAGAAAGAAAACTAAGGAATAATTTGAAAGAAGTAAGGAATCAATTAGGCATTACACAAAATGAAGTTGCACTCAAGATTGGGGTGCAAAAGGCATATTATAGCCGTCTTGAACGGGGTGAGTTTGTTCCTAATATAAAAACATGTTTGCTAATCAAACTGGCCTTAGTGGAGATATATCAAGAACGCACCGGTAAATATCTTGAAAAATTAACACTAGAGCGTTTGTTTTATTTGGATGAGTGGCTGGGGGTATGAATTTTACGAACTTGGTTTTACCCCCAATTATTTCTGTCCAGAATGCTAAAAGTTTGGAAATTGACAGTGGAGCGGCTAATGTCCAAATGGTACTAATGTCCAAATGGTACTTGACCAACGTGACTAAGTTAGTTAAAATCTAATTTAGCAATATAATATTTCAAATGTTACAGGTGCCCGCATGGGAGAATAGGGAACCGGGTGAAAATTCCCGGACGGACCCGCCACTGTAAAGGTAAGCTGTCGCCATAACCACTCCACTAGGGGGAAGGGGCGATCAAGCGATGAGCCTGAGTCAGGAGACCTGCCTGTAATGATCTATACCGCCTCGAAGGTAAGGCCGGTTAGGTGAGGATGAAGGTAAAATCCACGCCCTTGTTTTGGCGTGGATTTTTTATTTTACAACAAGAAGGAGGAGATTGTTATGACTCAATTAAGCAGTGCCTTAAATGGTTTGATTACTCCTGAAATGGAACAGGTAGCTGCCAGCGAAGGGGTTGCTCCTGAAATTGTGAGACAAGGAGTAGCTGAAGGTACCATCGTCATACCCCGGAACAATAAGCGCCAAAACATGATCCCAACCGGTATTGGGAAAGGGCTTAGAACCAAAGTCAGCGCCAGTATTGGTTTGTACGGCGGCAATGGAAGTATGGATAGTGAACTTGCCAAGATTAAAGCGGCTGTAGGAGCCGGAACGGATGCCATCATGGATTTGAGCGTAAGCGGAGATATTGATGCTATGCGCAAGGAAAGTTTGGCCGCTGCAAGTACGCCGGTGGGAACACTGCCTTATTACCAAGCGGTGGCTGAAGCTGCCCAAAAGTATGGTACATCCGTAAAAATGGAAGTTGAAGAATTATTCGAGGTTATTGAACGGCAGGCCGCCGACGGTGTGGACTTTCTGGCCATGCACTGTGGCACTACCATGAGTATTGTAGAACGGGCCAAACAGGAAAAGAGGCTTGATCCTCTGGTAAGTTACGGAGGCTCCCATTTGATCGGCTGGATGTTACATAACCGGCAGGAAAACCCACTGTATGAATACTACGACAGAGTTCTGGAAATTGCCCGCAAGTATGACGTAACAGTCAGCATTGCAGACGGGATGCGGCCGGGCTGTCTGGCTGATTCGCTGGACGGCGCTCAAGTTCAGGAGTTGGTGGTTATTGGTGAACTGGTAAGACGGGCCAGGGAAGCGGGTGTTCAAGTCATGGTCAAAGGACCGGGTCACGTTCCTTTGAATCAGTTAAAAGCGACTGTGACCCTGCAAAAGAGCCTGTGCAAAGGGGCTCCCTACTTTGTGTTCGGACCGGTAGTAACGGATATTGCTGCAGGTTACGACCACATTAGTGCAGCCATAGGGGGCGCAATCAGCGCCTGGGCCGGAGCTGAGTTCTTATGCTATGTGACGCCTGCCGAACATATCGGTCTTCCTGATGTCAATCAAGTTCACGAAGGCGTGGTAGCTGCCCGGATCGCCGCCCATGCCGCCGATTTGGCTAAGGGTTTACCCGGGGCGGCAGAGTGGGATCTGGAGCTTTCCCGGGCAAGGAAGGCTTTGGATTGGAAAAAACAGATTGACTTGGCCATAGACCCGGGGCGCGCCGGGTATATGAGAAAAACCAGGAGTGATGATACCGTGGCCGGCTGCGCCATGTGCGGGAAGTACTGCGCCATGGACATCGTGTCACAATATTTAGGGACATCCAAAGTAACTTGTTAACACCCCCCATAGCTCTAGCGTGGCACTTACAGAGGTTAAACTATCCCCAAAGACCATCGTCACCGGGGACTATCGTTTCGAACATCAATTATAGGAAAGGGTGATATTAATGACGCAGGTATTAGCAGCCCGGGCGGGTAAAATTACGCCGGAAATGGAAGCAGTCGCAGAACGGGAGTGTATGGATGTCAATGTTATCCGGGAAGGAGTAGCTTCCGGCAGGATCGTTATTCCCCGAAATGTTAACCGGAGAGAATTTAATTACTGTGGCATCGGACAAGGTCTGCGCATCAAAGTCAATGCGTTGATTGGGACCTCTAGCAACCGTGAGGACCTGTCCATGGAAGAGAGGAAACTGGCTTTTGTGGAAGAGGCAGGATGTGATGCTCTCATGGATTTAAGCACCGGAGGGAATATTGACGGCATGAGGCGTCTAAGTCTGGAAAAAGCCAACATTGCTGTTGGCAGTGTCCCTATTTACCAGGCTGCCATTGAAGCCATTGAGCAACGGGGCAGCATTGTTGCCATGACGGCAGAGGATATGTTTGAGACGATCGAAAAACAAGCTGCGGACGGCGTTGACTTCATGGCTATTCATAGTGCCTATAATTTTGATGTTCTTAAACGGCTGCAGGGAAGCGGACGTGTCACTGATGTGGTCAGCCGCGGCGGTTCATTTCTTACCGCCTGGATGCTGCATAACAACAAAGAAAACCCCCTTTACGAACAGTTTGATCGCTTACTGGAGATCCTAAAAAAATACGATGTCACCTTAAGCCTGGGAGATGCCATTCGTCCCGGTTCTACCGCTGACTCGCTGGATGCGGCTCAAGTTCAGGGACTTATCGTTGCCGGGGAATTAGTTGCCAGAACCCAGGCAGCCGGTGTTCAGATCATGGTGGAAGGACCGGGACACGTGCCCATGCACCATGTAGAGGCAACCATTCAACTACAGAAACGTTTATGCAATGGTGCGCCTTACTTTATTTTAGGCACACTGTCTACGGATGTGGCACCGGGATATGACCATATTACATCCGCAATTGGCGGGGCTATCGCCGGTGCAGCCGGTGCCGACTTCCTGTGCTATGTGACTCCAGCCGAGCATCTGGGATTGCCTACGGAAGAGGATGTCAAAGAGGGTGTTATCGCCGCCCGGATTGCGGCCCATGCCGCAGATCTCGCCCGGGGAAACAAACACGCCTGGGAGCAAGATATGCAAATGGCGCGGGCCCGGGTAGCCCTTGATATTGATGGCCAAATCGTTGCTTCTGTCGATCCGGAAAAAACGAAATCCGCTCTGGCGACCGGGGATGACCACCAGTGTGCTGTATGCGGACCGGATTGCGCCGCCCAGGTGGCAGCGAAATATTACGGGATTGCATAACTCTTTTCCTGAATCACTATGGATGGGGACAGATCCCCATCCAGCATGGTACAAATACTTAAGTTCCAGGGAGGGTAGATGTACATGGGCTTAACACTTAGAGAAGCTATCCAAGGAATTGAACCTTTAAGCGATGAATGGCGGTTGAAGGCCAGAGACTACCTGAACAATTTGGCCATTCCCCAGGGAAGCTTGGGGGAACTCTTAAACCTGGCGGAACAACTGGCCGCCATCAAACAGAGTCTTAAACCCTCTGTACGTCAAAAAACAGTAGTGACGATGGCCGGAGACCACGGAGTTGTGGCCGAAGGGGTAAGTGCTTTTCCTCAGGAAGTCACTCCGCAGATGGTGAGTAATTTTGTGGCCGGGGGAGCAGCTATCAACGTTCTCGCCGGGGTGGCAGGGGCCAGGGTGCTGGTGGTTGATATGGGAGTAGCCGCCGACTTAAGTGAATTGGTCCGGGAAGGGAAAATCATCTCCCGCAAAATAGCGGATGGGACCCGCAATATGACCCAGGGGCCGGCCATGACCCGTGCCCAGGCCGAGCAAGCCTTAGAGAGCGGCATCAACCTGGTTGGCGACCTGGTGGGGGAGGGGGTTGAACTCCTGGCCACCGGTGATATGGGTATCGGCAATACGACCCCCAGCAGTGCCATTCTTGCTGTCTTTTCGGGACTTCCGGTTCATGAGGTTACCGGCAGGGGAACAGGAATCGCTGATGCAGCCCTGGAGAACAAGGTCAGAGTGATTGAAAAGGCTTTGGCCGTTAATAAACCTGATGCCGGCGATCCGGTGGATGTGCTGGCTAAAGTAGGCGGCTTGGAAATCGGCGGGATTGCCGGGATTATTCTGGGAGCTGCCTATTATAAAGTACCGGTGGTCGTAGACGGTTTTATCTCTTCGGCCGGAGCCCTAGTGGCTAAAAAGTTAGCCCCTCATTCCCTGGACTATATGATTGCTGCCCACCAATCCATGGAGTCAGGGCACCGGTCCATGCTTCAGGAACTGGGTCTCAGGCCTCTCTTAAACCTGAACCTGCGGCTGGGTGAAGGTACCGGTGCCGCTCTGGCCATGAACCTGGTGGAAGCCTCCGCCCAAGTGATCGGGAGGATGCTTACTTTTGAGGATGCCGGAGTTTCCCGTGATACGGCCGGGGTGAAAGAATAATGAAGGGCCTGCCCTATTTTAAGCATAATCCTCAAGAGGCCGGGCCCCAGTACCTGGAAGACCTGGCGGCAGGGTATTGGTTTTCCGAGGCTCTGTTTACGGCGGTTGAACTTGAGGTCTTCACTATTCTCGATACTGGCGGAAAATCAGTTCCGGAACTGGCAGAAGCGCTTAAGCTTCACCCCCGGGGGCTGGAGCGCTTTCTCCATGCCCTCTGCGCTCTGGGGTTGCTGACCGCTGACGGTACATATTATTTTAATACCAAACTATCCAGTGAGTATCTTGTTAAAGATAAGAGCAATTACCAGGGAGATTCGATCCTGTGGCGCCGGCAGCTCTTTTCCGGCTGGCAGGATTTATCGAAGTGTCTGGAAGCCGGTGAAAGGATTAATTACGCTTCTTCTGAGGAAGAACCTGAACAGTTAGCCCGGCGCAGCCGGAAGTATATCAGCGCGATGGACAACGTAGCCCGGACTAAAGTCCAAGAGATTGTTCCATTTTTCGAGGGGTTACCCCTTGCTGGGAAGCTTCTTGATGTCGGGGCGGGTTCAGGAGCAATGGCCGCCGGTTTTCTGGAGCGTTTTCCTGCTCTGACGGCCACAGTTCTTGACCTGTCTCACGTTTTGGATTTTACCCGGGAATTGATGGACAAGAGAGGATTTGGGGAGCGCATAATTTATTGTCCCGCTAACATTTTGGAACCTTGGCCCGTTCAACACCAGGGGTTTGACCTGGTCATCCTCTCCAATATCATTCACGCTTATTCAGAGGGAGAGATTCCCGCAGTCCTGGAGCGGGCTGCCAATTGTCTCAAAACGGAAGGACTGCTGCTCATCCACGATTTTTTCCCGGAACATTACCCTGAAAAGGCCGCTCTGTTTGATCTGAATATGTTCATCAATACCTATAATGGCAAAATCTTTTCCCAAACCTGGGTCCGGCAAGAACTGGCCGGGGTAAAACTTTTCACGACCGAGCTAATTCCACTGGCAACTGATACGGCTGTGATCTTTGCTGCCAAAAAGGCCGAGAACTTCGGAACTCTCCGTCTCGATGCCAAGTCCCGCTTGCAAGCGAGGATTAAGGATCTGGGATTCAGGGAAGTTGCTCTTATTTCTACAGAAAACATTCATATCCCTGATTGGGCAGAGCTTAAGTGCCGGTTTGGCTGTGAGCGGTACGGAAAACCTCACTGCCCGCCCAATAGCCCTTCCCCGGGGAAAACAAGAGAAGTTCTGCAAGACTTTACCCAGGCACTGCTCTTGGAAGGGGAGCCTCCGGCCAGAACCTTCCAGCGCCAGGTATTGCAGGCTGAAAAAGCAGCCTTTGCCGCAGGTTTTCACAAAGCTTTTGCTTATTGGGCCGGACCGTGTGCCATCTGTGAGACTTGCACGACTGACGGGACATGCCGCAATCCACGGGATGCCCGGCCCTCGATGGAGGGAGCGGGTATCGACGTCTATGAGACAGTGCGGCGAGCGGGGCTCAGCCTCAGAACTTTACCTCAGCAAGGTGATTACGTTAAATATTTTGCACTCGTGCTATTGGAGTGAATGAGCGTGCGTGTTTTAATGATCCAAACTCCTTCAGTGGAAGGAATTTCTCAGGAAAAAGTCTATCCCATCGGGATTGTGTCCCTGGCTGGCCGCCTGCAGAGCTATGGGCATGAGGTAGGAATTCTCGATATGAATTTGGCTACCGATCCGTTCGGAGCCCTAAAGGAGAAGCTTTTAGCCTTCGAACCGGAAGTCGTAGGGTTATCGCTGCGCAATATCGATCCTTTGGCCAACAAAACCAGTTCACTAATCCCACCGTTTATGGTCACGGTTCGCCTGATTTCAGCTGTCTGGCCCCAGGCCTGGCTGATTGCCGGCGGTACCGGATTTTCTCTTTTTCCGGAACGCCTGATGCAGGAGTTGCCGGAAATAGACTACGGTATTGTTGGAGAAGCGGAAACATCCTTTCCGGCTCTTCTCTCTTCCATAGACAGTCCATCCCCGCTGCCGGGGCTCTGCCTGCGGGACGGTTCCGGCATAAGAGTGATACCGCCTGCCAAAGACTTTGACATGGCGGGCTATGTCCCTCCGGACCGGAGGCTGCTCGATCCTTCGCTCTATTTGGGGATTAACAACTATGTTCCTACCATCGGTATAGAGACCAAACGGGGATGCCCGATCAACTGTGCCTATTGTGTCTATCCGAAACTCCAGGGCAAGAAATTGCGCTGCCGCCCGCCGGCGGCAGTGGTGGATGAAATGGAACTCTTGCACAAGGAATATGGCATTGAGAGTTTTCATTTTACCGATCCTGTCCTGAATATTCCCCATGGCCACCTGGAAGAAATTTGCCGGGAGATCTTGCGCCGTAAACTTAAAGTCCGCTGGGACGGTTTTATGCGGGAAGATCAATTGAATGAGAAAAATGTAGCCCTGTTTGAACAGGCCGGGTGTGAATGTTTTTCCTTCTCCCCTGATGGCCTGTGCCAGGAATCATTGGATATCCTGGGCAAACACCTCCGTGAAGCGGACATTTTAAAAGCGGCCGCTCTTACCGCCCGCACTGACGTGCTCAGTGTTTTTCATTTTATGGTGAATGTACCCGGTGAAACAGAAAAAACAATTGAAAAGGGAATCCGTCTCCTGGACAGGCTCTATGAAGTGTACAGCGCGAAAAAAAACCTGGGCACAATTATTTTGAACAATATCCGCATTTTACCTGGGACCCCGATTGAGGCCATAGCCAAGGCGCAGGGAGTTATAGATGAGGAAACCGATTTGCTTTATCCGGTTTATTACAACCCCAAACCTTTTGACACCCTAAGATACCGGTTGGAAACACTCCATCTATGCCAAAATGTGTTCATGTGGCAGGAAGTGAGGCAGGATTATGAAGGATAGTACCTTGAAGATACTATTAGTGGAGCACCCCCGGACCGTGAGTGCAGAACGGTGCAACGATATCGCCAATACACCTCTTTCTTCCTGCCTGCATTCCGGTTATGTTGCCGGTATGCTACAGAGCAAAGGACACGAGGTCGAGATTGTCGAGGGATTCCTGGACCGGCTGTCCTACCGGGAGCTTGACAACAGGATCAGCGCTTTCAAACCGGATCTTCTGGGAGTGCATATGGTCTATCACTGGCAGAACGATTCGGCTCTCTTTGCTTTCCTGGAGCAGGTCAAAGCAAAGAAGTGTGCTTCATATATTACGGTTTACGGGTTTTATCCCACGATGGCGGCCGAAGATATTTTGGGGAAATGTCAGGCGGTTGATTCCGTCATCCTGGGTGAACCGGAATTTACGTTTGCTGAACTTGCCGCAGCAGTTTCCGGCGGGGTTAATCAGGCAGAAAAATCTTCAGATGCTCTGATTAATCCTGAACGCATTCCTGGCCTGGCCCTGCGGGATGAATCCGGCAAAATTGTTTCCCGGAGGCGTGAACTGGCAGAAAACCTGGATGAATTTCCTTTTCCCGTCCGCACGGAAGCCATGCTCCGGATGGCTGAAGTCAATCTGCTGGGAAGCAGGGGATGTTACGGCGGGTGCACTTTTTGCTACATTAACCCGTTCTATGGGCAGGGCTCGCGCTGGCGGGCCCGCAGTCCGGAGAATATTGTGGCGGAAATCGACAGTATTATTGCTGCAACGGGGAAAAGAGATTTCTATTTTACCGATCCCAACTTTTTCGGTCCCGGGCCCAGAGGCCAGGAGAGAGCGTTGCGTTTGGCTTCCCTTCTGAAATCCAGAAATATTCGATTTGGCATCGAAGCCCGGGTCAATGACATCCATGAGGAGACGGTCGCGGCGCTGGTTGAAGCGGGCCTCCGGGATATCCTGATCGGTCTGGAAAGCGGCAGGGATGAATCTCTCCAACGCTTGAACAAAATGACCACTGTAGCCCAAAATGAGAGGGCCATCCAGATTCTTCGCCGGCACGGAATTGAACCCAATGTCGGGTTTATCATGTTTGAGCCTGATTCATCGCTGGATGATGTACGCACCAATTATGAATTTCTGAAGCGCAATGAGCTGCTCAAAAATCTTACGATCACGGCTAACGTGCTTTACCACGATCAGATTCTTTTAAAAGGAACTCCGGCTTATCAAAAACTCAAGGAGGAAGGCCGCCTGCAAACCGACCCCTCTTTGAGTTATGAAGGCACGACCTCGATTGCCGACCCCAAGGTGGCAGCTTTAGCTAAAATGATGAGAGAAATTACGAATTTCATTTTTGAGTATATGGACGGAATCTGGAGCGGAAAACTGCTTGAACCCATAGGTGCCAGGGAAAAATACGAGGAAGCTAACAGCTTTTTGGTAGAAACTTTTGAGAGCAGCTTAAAGACGCTGGAAGCAGGCGACCTCTTGACGGATCAGCAAATCGATTTATTGGTAAAAGAAGCTATCACAAAAATAAGAGAAATGTTGCCGGGATCTTTAGAAATTCATAAGAAATTCACAATTTATTCATCTCATAGTCGCATGAGGCTGTTAAACTAGGAAAAGCCGCAAGGCTAATTTGATCCAAACAAAATCGAGCTGAATCTAAGGCAATCCTTAGAACGGGGGAATTTTAATCCGATGGCCAACTGCCTTTTTAGGGGTGAATCACGTCTAACGTGTAGGGCTTACACCTTCCTGCCCGAATCCGTCAACTAACCTCGTAAGCTAAGAAAGGTGGAGGAATTTTGTTTTCAAACAAGCAAAAGTGGGTGGGCGCAACGGCGTTTGCCGCCGTGCTGATTTCGAGCAGCCTCACAAGTCTGTCGCCTTCCCAAGCCGCGGTACCGTCAGCAGTTTCAGGCATTCAAGCCGCGAACATCATTAGAACCAATACCCATAGTAAGGACAGTTCGCAAACACAAACGTTTCCAGGGATGCTATCTCCACAGGAAAGCTTAACAACCGCACCGCTTAATGTCGCAGCAAACCCTGCACAGGGCAGGGGTCTAGCCGTAACCACTCTTGCACTAAAAAGCGCCATCCCGGTAGAGCTGGAAACCAAACCTACCTCGGCTTCTAAAACAGTTTCAACTTCTCAAACACCTGCATCTGTACAAGCTTCGGTTAGCGAGCCAAAGCAACAAGCAAAACCAGCCTCTTCCGGGAGCACGAAGAAAAGTTCTGCGCCCGCCAAGCCGGTGCAAACGGCCAAAGCTTCAAATCCGGCGCAACTGTCCCGTGGAGGTTCACCACAAGTCAGCAGTATCATCGAACGGGCTCTCAGCCTGCGCGGCGTACCCTATCTCTGGGGCGGGACCACTCCTAAAGGGTTTGATTGCTCCGGATTTGTGCAATATGTCTTTGCCGCTTCAGGCATCAAATTGCCCCGGACCTCTTTCGAACAATATAAGGTAGGAACCCCGGTTGCCCGTGACCAGCTGCAAGTCGGGGATGTGGTGTTCTTCTCTACTTATGCCCGCGGGGCTTCAGATGTCAGGATCTATATCGGGGGAGGCCGCACTATAGGGGCTTCGAGTGACGGTGTGGCAATTCACAGCCTTTCTGAAAGTTACTGGTCTAAACACTATTTAGGCGCCAGAAGAGTCCTGTAGCAAAAGAAAAACTACTGATTTGTTTGATAACTTAAGTTTCCGCAACCTGGACCGGAAACTGAGTTCATTATTTACCTGAAGGAGGTAGTGCAAACATGGCTCCGATTCTCTTTACCGTCGGCGGCTTTTCCCTGCGTTCTTACGGAGTTATTGTTGCCTTGGCGATTGTGTTGGGACTGGGTGTAGCCTATTTCCTGGCGTCTAAAGAAAAAGAATACCGGATGCACCTGGTGGATTTGGTGCTTTATGCCTTAATCGGGGCGATTCTGGGGGCACGGCTGTGGCAGGTTCTGTTTTACGACTGGGCTTATTACAGGGAGAATTTACAGGAAATTGTGATGCTCTGGCATGGCGGTTTAGCCATTCAAGGGGCTCTGACAGGAGCTTTCCTTACGGGGTGGATTTATACCCGCATGCGTAAGCTGGATTTTTGGCGTTTGGCTGACGTGGCTGCGCCTGGCCTGATTTTTGGCCAGGCTGTGGGGCGGATCGCCTGCTTCTTAAACGGGGACGCTTTCGGGTCGCCCACCGGCTCGGCTTTCGGCCTGGTCTATCCACCTGGGACACCGGCCTATGCCGCCTACGGCAGCCAACCGCTGTGGCCGGCTGAGATCTGGGAAGGACAGTGGAACATGGTCGTGTTTGCCCTGATTCTGATGATGTCACGCTGGCGTCCATGGCCGCGCGGAGTTGTATTCCTCACGTATATCGTGCTCTATTCGAGCGGTAGGTTTGCGCTGGAGTTCCTCCGAGGGGACGGACCGCGCTATTTGTTCCAGTGGACTGCTGCTCAGTGGAGCAGTGTTGGAATGATCGCTTTTGCGCTTATCGCCTACATTGTGCTAAAGATGCGACTTCCGAAGGAGAAGGCGCTTGCATGTTGACAGCTTTCCCTTCCTTTGATATTATGAAAAATACATGATAGTGGGGAAGCTGAATGACCTATGAACCCTTGGGATAAGGCTGTGCATCATCTCTTTCCAGGGAGGGCCGACTGACTGGGACCGGCCTGAGAGACGCAGAGCGTGACAGCCTAAGGAGGGTTATTTGGTACGGGTGGTTTCGTTAACAACCAAAGAGTGGGCGGAGTGATTCCGTCAATGAGGGTGGCACCACGGGAAGTTCTCGTCCCTTGCATTTCAGCAAGGGAGAGAACTTTTTGTATTAGTATCCAGGAGTCAGCATTCAGAATTCAGAATGTCCGAGAATAGGTTTTAGGATTTACGAAGTTATTTTTGATTATTTCTATCGCTAAAACGGTTTCTCATTCTGAGTACTGACTCCTGATTCCTGAATTCTGGACTATTTAATGTAACAGGAGGATAAGCACATGTCGATTCAGCGTCCTAAAGGGACTCAGGACATCCTGCCGGGCACTGTGGAGAAGTGGCAATACCTTGAGGACACCATTCGCACAGTTTGCCGCGAATACGGTTATGAAGAAATCCGCACTCCTATGTTCGAAGCGACTGAACTTTTTCAGCGTGGAGTAGGGGAAACGACTGACATTGTAAACAAAGAGATGTACACTTTCTTGGACAAAGGGGAGCGCTCCATTACCTTGCGTCCGGAGCTGACGGCTGCCGTTTGCCGTGCATATGCGGAAAATAAGCTTTACGCTTGGCCTCAGCCGGTAAAGCTTTACTACATCGGACCGATGTTTCGTTACGAAAGGCCGCAGGCCGGGCGCTTCCGCCAGTTCCACCAGTTCGGGATTGAGGTTTTAGGGGCGGACAAGCCTGTCGTTGATGCGGAGGTTATTAGTCTGGTGTGGACTCTGTATCAGCGCTTAGGGCTTACGGGCTTGGAAGTGCACATTAATTCTGTCGGCTGTCCGACGTGCCGGGCTGAGCATAAAGACAAACTGTTAGAGTTTCTGAAGCCGCACAGCCATGAACTCTGCCGCGACTGCCAGGACCGGCTGGAACGCAATCCTATGCGGATCTTGGATTGCAAAAACCCATCCTGCCAGGCGTTTACTGCTGGGGCTCCGACCACCTTGGACATGCTTTGCCCCGAGTGCAAGAGCCACTTCGAAGAACTCCAGGAACTACTGAAGGCAGCCGGAGTTGTATATAAGGTAGACCCCCGCCTGGTGCGCGGCCTTGATTATTACCGCAAGACCGCTTTTGAAGTGTTGGTGGAGGAAATTGGGGCCCAAAGCGCCATTTGCGGTGGCGGCCGCTATGATGGGCTGGTGGCAGAGATCGGCGGGCCGCCCACCCCGGGCATCGGTTTTGCCATGGGCATGGAGCGGGCCTTAGCTGCCATCGAAGTACAAAACAAGATGCCGGAATTCGAAAAAGCCGGATATGCCATGATTGTTGCACTCGGACAGCAAGCCCAGAGACACGGGTTCGCCTGGGTAAGCGCACTAAGGAAAGCCGGGATTCCTGCGAGCATTGACCTGTTAGGTCGCAGCCTTAAGGCCCAGCTCAAAGCGGCTGACCGTGAAGGTGTTAAGTATGCCTTGATTTTAGGGGAAGAAGAACTGAACAAAGGTATGGCGATCCTGAGGGATTTAAGGGTCGGGGAACAGGAAGAAGTCGCCCTAAATCAAGTTGTATCCGTGCTTAAAGATAAATTCGGAGAGGGTGTAAACGCATGACATTGCTGCAGGAAAGAGCAGAGGGTGGATCTTTAAGAAGGGAGCATGTGGGACAAAAAGTGCGTCTCATGGGCTGGGTTCAGCGGCGGCGCGACCACGGCGGCCTTATCTTTGTGGATTTAAGAGATCGTTCAGGCTTGGTTCAGGTGGTGTTTGACCCGGATATCGGAGCGGATTTTGCCAAGGCTGAGGGTTTGCGCAACGAATATGTGGTATCCATTGACGGCAGGGTCAGTGCCCGTCCGGAAGGGACAGAGAACTCCAGCCTGCCCACCGGGGAAATCGAAGTCTATGCCGAGTCCCTCCAGGTTTTGAATTCCTCCAAGACCCCGCCTTTCTACATCCAGGATGATGTCGAGGTGGATGAGATGCTGCGCCTTAAACACCGCTACCTGGATTTGCGCCGGCCGGAGATGCAGGAAGTATTCAAAACCCGGCATCAAGTAACGCAAATTATGCGCAATTTCTTAGATAGGCAGGGATTCTGGGAGATCGAGACTCCCATGCTTACGAAATCCACTCCCGAAGGAGCGAGGGATTACCTGGTTCCGAGCCGGGTGCATCCCGGGGAGTTCTATGCTTTGCCCCAGTCGCCCCAGCTTTTTAAGCAGCTCTTGATGGTTTCCGGGATTGAGAAGTATTTCCAAATCGCCCGCTGCTTCCGGGACGAGGATTTAAGGGCGGATCGGCAGCCGGAGTTTACTCAGCTCGATCTGGAAATGTCTTTTGTTGAGGTTGAGGACATCCTCCCATTGATGGAGGAGCTGATTCAAGAGATCTTTGCCGGAGCGGCGGGCATCAAGGTTCAGACCCCGTTTCCCCGCTTAACCTACCGGGAGGCAATGGAGCGGTTCGGCTCGGATAAGCCGGATACCCGTTTCGGCATGGAATTAATCGATGTCGCGGAAGTAGTCAAAGACTGCAATTTCAAGGTTTTTGCCGACGTCATCGCCAAGGGAGGCAGGGTAAAAGGGATTTGCGCCAAAGGCTGTGCCGACATGCCGCGCCGGGAATTAGACGGCTTGGTGAAGTTTGTCAACCAGTATGGAGCCAAGGGCTTAGCCTATATTGTCCTAGCCGAGGAAGGACTTAAGTCGCCTATAACCAAATTTTTCACGGATGAGGAAATGCAGAGGCTGATCAAACATATGCGGGGAGAAACCGGGGATATCTTGTTTTTCGTCGCGGACAAGGATTCAGTCGTAGCCGATGCGTTGGGCCATTTGCGCCTTGAACTCGGAAAACGCTTGAACTTGATTCCGCAAGGAGTGCGCAAATTCCTGTGGGTAACGGAATTTCCCTTGCTTGAATATGATGAGGCGGAAAAACGCTATGTAGCCATCCATCACCCCTTCACTTCGCCGATGGATGAAGATTTGCCGCTCCTTGATACCGAACCGCTGAAATCGAGGGCCAAGGCTTATGACCTTATCTTAAACGGCGTTGAACTTGGCGGCGGCAGCATCAGGATTCACCGCCGGGAAGTTCAGGAGAAAATGTTCAATCTGCTCGGGATGTCAGAAGAAGAGGCTAACTCGAAATTCGGGTTCTTGCTGGAAGCTTTTGAATACGGGACACCTCCCCACGGCGGGATTGCTTTCGGCCTAGACCGGCTGGTCATGCTGCTTGCTGAGAGAGAAAGTATCCGGGATGTCATCGCGTTTCCTAAAACTCAGAGCGCGACCGACTTACTCACTCAGGCACCCTCAACTGTGGCTCCCAAACAGTTGAAAGAATTGCATATAAAGACGGAAATCATAACGGTTGGCATAAAATAAGAATCCAAAGAACTGTTTGACAGCAGCAAACTTTACCAGTATAATTATTAAGGAGTTACCCCCTAAGGGTATCGGAGGGATATTTATGGATACTTCACCCTATACAGATTCGAAAGATGATCTTATCCGGCGTCTGAAAAAAATTGAGGGCCAGGTTAAAGGGCTGCAGCGCATGGTGGAAAGCGATAAGAACTGTGTGGATATCCTTGTTCAAGTTGCTGCGGTAAGAGCAGCTGTTCACAAAGTGGGCACGATTGTGTTTGAGAACCACTCGCGTCAGTGTTTAACAAACGCTGTGGATGTTCAGAATAAGGAAAACGCGATCGAAGAACTGATTGGGGTACTGAGCAAGTTTGTCAAGTAATAATTATCAATATGCTTTCATAGAAAAGTTTAGTATAACTTAAGGAGGAATTTGCATGGCAGGAGCAAACATTAAAACTTTTACCACAGCAAATTGGAACCAAGACGTTCTCAATTCTGATAAACCGGTGTTGGTTGATTTTTGGGCTGAATGGTGCAGCCCCTGCCGCATGGTAGCTCCGATCGTGGCGGAATTGGCGGACGAATATGTGGGTAAAATTGTTGTTGGCAAGCTCAATGTGGATGAACATGGCCCGGTAGCCAGCCAGTACGGAATCATGAGCATTCCTACTCTCGGCCTTTTCAAAGGCGGCAAGATGGTAGACAAGATCATCGGTTTCCGTCCGAAGGCTGAATTGGCTAAAATGCTTAATGCCCACGCTTAACACATTTGATAAGGGACGTTATGCTAAATACGTAAGATAATGGCGTAATTAATTAGGCTGTGCCGCTTCTGGCATGGCCTTAATCATTTAAGCGCAGGTTTCAGTCTTTCCAAAATATTGCTTGGGGTTACGTGTGAAATAGTAGTACAATTAAAAATGTGATCCCGGAGTGAATTCCGACAATCAAGACCACAAATTGGTACCGCTACGATACGCACGACTTAATGAACATTGATCGTGGGCAACAGAAGAACAAGGGAAAGGGGAAACACGAGATGGAGCAACCTTGGATCAATTTTCGCAGTGACACGGTGACGCTGCCGACTGCTGAAATGCGGGAAGCGATGGCGCAAGCGGAAGTAGGGGATGATGTTTACGGCGAGGACCCGAGCGTCAACCGCCTGGAAGAGTTAGCAGCGGCAAAAGTAGGAAAAGAAGCGGCTCTGTTTGTGACCAGCGGTACCCAGGGCAATTTGGTATCGGTGTTGGCCCATACGCACAAAGGGGACGAAGTGCTGCTCGAAAAAGAGTCTCATATCTACTATTACGAAGTTGGGGGCATGTCCGCTTTGGGCGGGTTAATTCCCAGGCTCTTAGACAGTGAAGGGGGAATTTTCAGCGCCGAAGCAGTGCGCAAGGCCCTGCGCGGGGATAACATTCATTTTCCGAGGACGTCTCTCCTTTGCTTGGAAAATACGCATAACCGGGCCGGCGGAACCTATTGGACACCCGCACAAGTGGCTGAGGTTGCCGCTGCTGCCAAAGAAGCCGGGCTCAGGGTCCATGTGGACGGTGCCCGCATCTTTAACGCTGCAGTCGCCCAAGGGGTAGACGTAATAGAATTGACAGCTCCGGTTGATTCGGTGCAGTTTTGCTTGTCCAAAGGGTTAGGGGCTCCGGTCGGATCGATGGTGGCCGGGAGCAAGGAATTTATTGCCCGGGCGCGCAAATGGCGCAAAATGCTGGGCGGCGGCATGCGCCAGGCGGGGGTTCTGGCAGCCGCAGGGATCATAGCCCTGGAAAAGATGGTGGACCGCTTGGCTGAGGATCACGCTCTGGCCCGCAAGATTGGACAGGAACTCGTTAACATCCCTTTTCTTGGAGTAGACTTAGAGCGCCTGCAAACTAATATCTTGGTCGTTTCCGTTGATCCGGCCTGGGGTACCGCCCAAGAACTCCTAGGTAAACTGCGTGAGCGGGGAATCTTGGCGACTGATTTCGGACCGCAAAAAGTGCGGTTTGTGACGCATGAGGATGTGGGGGAAAAGGACGCCGCCAAACTGATTAAAGCTTTGAAAGAAATCATGTCTTAGGAGAAACTGTCTTTGCAAAACAATATGACTGACCTAGTGAGTATACATAATAAAGAAATCCTCCCACCATCTTGGCAGAGGATTTTCTTACTTTTACCGTACGAGTTGCTCTAAAGCAAAGTTTAGGTTGAGTGGTAATTATTACTCTTAGGTCTTGGCTAAGTAACCTTAATCTTTCGACTTTCTCCGACGGTTCTCGAATTGATCCTTGCCCATCCCGGAAGGGGTGAAAAACACCTGGTCTTTGACAATGGAAGGGAGGTAATCCTGTTCGACCCAATGCCCCGGGTAGGGGTGGGGATAGAGATACCCCTTGCCGTGTCCGAGTGTTTTTGCCCCCGGGTAATGGGAGTCGCGCAGATGGAGGGGGACTTCTCCGTTCGGATGGAGGCGGACATATTCGAGGGCGCTGTCAATCCCTGCAATGACACTGTTGCTTTTAGGTGCGGTTGCAATCGCCAGGACGGCTTGAGCCATGGGGATGCGGGCTTCGGGCAGGCCGAGCCACTCCAGAGCGTTGGCGGCCGCCTGAGCCTGCAGCATTGCCAAGGGGTCGGCCAAGCCGACATCTTCGGAAGCATGGACCAGAATCCGGCGCATGATAAAGCGGGGATCTTCCCCGGACTCCAGAAGGACTGCAAGCCAGTAAAGAGCGGCATCAGGGTCCGAGCCGCGCATGCTTTTAATGAAGGCGGAGATGATGTCATAGTGATAATCCCCGCTCTTGTCATAGCGCAAAGCCCGCTGCTGAATCGACTCCTCGGCGGTCTTGAGATCAATGCGGCGGACGCCTTCCACCGGCGCGGTGGTAAGTACCGCCAGTTCCAGGGCATTGAGGGCGCGGCGCAGATCCCCGTTGGCGTAATTGATCCAGTGCTCCCAGGCTGCGGGCTCGATTTCAACCTTATAATTCCCAAGGCCTCTTTCCCGGTCGTGGAGAGCCAGTTCGAGCCCGCGCCGGATTTCCTCCGCTGACAGCGTTTCTAATCTAAAAAGTGTTGAGCGGCTGAGAAGCGCGGAATTGAGTTCGAAAAACGGGTTTTCCGTAGTCGCGCCGATAAAGGTGATGGTCCCGTTTTCCACCGCAGGGAGCAAGGCGTCTTGCTGCCCTTTGTTAAAGCGGTGAACCTCGTCACAGAAAACCAGGGTGCGTTTGCCATAAAGGTGAAGCTGGTCGGTGGCATCCTGGATGATTTCACGGAGTTCCTTTACTCCCGCGGCTACAGCGTTGATCTTGACAAAACGGGATGATGTCTGTTGGGAAATGACATAGGCCAAGGATGTCTTTCCTGTCCCGGGCGGGCCGTAGAGAATAAGGGAGGTTACGCGGTCCGCTTCCACAGCTCTCCTTAGTAATTTGCCCGGGCCCAGAATATGGCTTTGCCCGATATACTCGTCCAGAGTGCGCGGGCGCATGCGCTCCGCCAGCGGAGCCACCTGGTTTTGGTCAAAACTAGCTGAGAATAGGTCCATGGCAGTAACATCCTTTCAGTAATATTTGGAGTATGCTTATTAGAAGTATTCAGGAGTCAGACTCCCATGCCGCTATGCGGCACCACTGATGAATGAAAATAGCCAAGGTGCATTACCCGCTCACCACGCGCCGGAGCTGTTCGCTTGTTGATTCAGCTACAGCGCCAAACCTTAGGGTAATACCTGAAGTGAACCGTGACGCTGCTTAACGCTGAATCAACTGCGCTCTCGACGCTCCTCTGCTCTACGGTTCGCTAAGTAATTGCCCCTCGTCTATTTTCAGGGCAGGAGTCAGTAGTTAGAATTTGAAAACGATAAGTATTCTCATGAGTTTCACCTTCAGCGCTGTTATTCTCGGGCAGTCATCTTCATCGGAAGTGTCTTTATCGGATGCCCCCGTCACTGAAAACTACCGAGGAAGGATGCATTTCCTCTCCTGAATTCTGACTCCTGAATTCTGACTTCTTACATAAAAAACATTCCTCAGAACATATTATACTATATTGCTAAGAATTGCCTTGACAAATCCCGACTACTTTAATAAGATATAAACAAAAAAGAAATAGTCCTTTTATAAAAAGAAAAAATATAAACGAAAAGGGGTGAGGGTGTGAAGCTCTCGACCAAAGGACGTTACGGTCTGAAAGCTATGTTTGACCTGGCCCAGCATTTTGGGGAAGGGCCTATCTCCCTTAAAAGCATTGCTGAGCGTCAGGATATTTCCGAACACTACTTGGAACAACTGATTTCCGGGTTGCGCAAAGCGGGTTTGGTTAAGAGTGTGCGCGGTGCCCAAGGAGGGTATGTATTGGGCAGGGAACCCGGTAAGATGACCATTGGGGATGTGATTCGCGTCTTGGAAGGGCCGATTGCGCCGGTGGACTGTGTGGCGGAGGAAGATCCGGAATGTTGCTCCAAGGCGGATTACTGTGTCACCAGAACCGTATGGGAGAAAGTCCGGGATTCCATTGCCGAAGTGCTTGATTCCATAACTTTGGAAGATATGGTCAAGGACTCGAAACAAAAAGAAGCAGACCGCAGGCTCTATATGTACTATATCTAATCATTGAGCCTGAGGCAATGAGGGGTATTACAACCTACATTATACAATCAATCACTATTCTATTAAAACTTTAGAACCTAGGAGGGGTGAAGATGCGGCGAGTCTATCTTGACCATAGCGCGACCACGCCGGTTGACCCGGAAGTGGCATCTTTGATGATGACTTATTATACCGAGAAATACGGTAATCCTTCCAGTATCCATAGTTTTGGACAAGAGGTCCGGAATGCGGTAGAGCAAGCCCGGCACCAGGTGGCGGCGCTCATCGGAGCGAAGCCTGACGAGATTACCTTTACCAGCGGCGGCACCGAGGCGGACAATATGGCGATTTTGGGAGTTGCAGACGCTTACCGCAAGAAAGGCAGGCACATCATTACCAGTGCAGTGGAGCATCATGCCGTACTCGATACATGTGAATACCTGGCTAAGAACGGCTTTGAGCTGACCATTCTGCCGGTAAATGAGGAAGGTATTGTCTCGGTTGAGGATCTGGCCCAAGCGATCCGCCCGGATACCATTCTTATCAGCATCATGCACGCCAATAATGAAGTGGGTGCCATCCAGCCAATTGCGGATATCGGGAAACTGGCGCAGGAGCACAAGGTGCTATTCCACGTCGATGCGGTTCAGTCCTTAGGGAAGATTCCGGTTAATGTCAAGGAAATGAATGTTGATTTAATGACGGTCTCCAGCCACAAGATTTACGGACCGAAGGGTGTCGGCGCCCTCTATATCCGCAAGGGGATACGGCTTGTTCCCCTCTTTCATGGAGGGGGGCAGGAGAAAAAGCGCCGTTCCGGAACGGAAAATGCACCCGGAATCATCGGTTTCGGCAAGGCTTGTGAATTAGCCGGCCGGCGGATGGCGGCCGAGGCCGCGGAGCTAAAAATTCTGCGAGATAAGCTGTTGCAGGGAATTCTGGATAAGATTGACTATGTGAAGGTAAACGGGCCCTTGGGGGATTCCCGCCTGCCCAATAATGTCAATGTCAGTATTCGATTCGTAGAAGGGGAATCTTTGCTTCTAAGTCTGGACATGCTTGGGATTGCCGCTTCCAGCGGTTCAGCCTGTACTTCCGGCTCCCTTGATCCCTCCCATGTGCTGCTGGCGATGAGGATGCCGCATGAAATTGCCCATGGTTCCCTGCGTTTCTCTTTAGGGCGTCAGAATACCGAGGAAGATATAGACTATGTCTTGGAACAGCTCCCGAAAATTGTGGAGCGCCTGCGCATGATGTCTCCGCTGTATGACCAGATGAAACAAGCACAATAGAGGGGTGAACAGAGATGTACTCTGCCAAAGTAATGGATCACTTCATGAATCCGCGCAATGTGGGAGAGATTCCGGATGCGGACGGTATCGGGGAAGTAGGCAACGCCAAATGCGGCGATATCATGCGTATTTACTTGGATATCGAGGGCAACACTATTAAGGATGTTAAATTTAAGACCTTTGGCTGCGGGGCCGCGGTCGCGACCAGCAGCATGGTTACGGAAATGGTGAAAGGAAAAACGATCGATGAAGCCTTGACCATTACCAATGCCGCAGTGGCTGAAGCCTTGGACGGCCTTCCGGCCAATAAGATGCACTGCTCCAATTTAGCAGCAGATGCCCTCCATGAAGCCATCAAGAATTATAAGGAAAAAGAAAAAGCAAAGGGATAGATTTGTATGACCCTGTCGGACAAACCTAAAGTAGTGGTAGGAATGAGCGGCGGTGTGGACAGTTCCATGGCCGCCGCTTTGCTTCAAGAAGAAGGCTATGATGTGATCGGGGTGACGATGCAGATATGGAAAGCGGCCGGACCCGAAGTTGAGGGCGGCTGCTGTTCCATCTCGGCGATTGATGACGCCCGGCGAGTCGCCTTTCAGCTCGGCATCCCTCATTACGTCTTAAACTTTCGCTCCTATTTTGAAGAAACTGTGGTCAATTATTTCACGGAATCTTACTTAATGGGATACACCCCAAATCCCTGCCTGGCCTGCAACCGTTATGTCAAGTTTGGGGAACTCTTGCGCAAGGCGCGGGGGCTGGGAGCGGAGTACATAGCCACCGGGCATTATGCTCAGGTCTTGCGTGATCCGGATTCCGGCCGTTTTCTTTTAAGCAAGGGCGCGGATGAGGCTAAAGACCAGACCTATGCGCTCTATATGCTGACTCAGGAACAATTAGCCCACACCCTCTTTCCGCTGGGAGAGTACACCAAAGATCATATACGTCAAATGGCCAGGGAACGGGGGCTTGTTGGTGTGGCGGACAAGCCGGACAGCCAGGAGATTTGCTTTGTTCCGGATAATGATTATGCGTCCTTTGTCCAGGAACGGGTGGGCCAAAAGACAATCCCCGGAAATTTTGTGGACCAAGAGGGGAAAGTCTTAGGACAGCACCGCGGGCTGATACACTATACGATTGGGCAGCGCAAAGGGCTGGGAGTGACTTTTGGCAAGCCTATGTTTGTAATCGGCCTTAATCCGGAACGCAATGAAGTGGTGTTGGGGGAAGACTTGGAAGTGTATACCAAGACGCTCTGGGTGACGGATTTGAATTGGATTTCGATTCCCGAACTGACTGAACCGCTTCAAGTCGAAGGAAAAATCCGCTATAAAGCGCAGCCGGCACCGGCGGTAGTCTATCCTCCGGAGGAAGACAGCCTGGTAAAAGTGGTATTTGACTCACCCCAGCGCGCAGTCACCCCCGGACAGGCCATCGTCTTTTACCAAGGGGATAAAGTGGTAGGCGGTGGAAAAATAGTCTCTGATCCCCGGGGAGTCTTAAAGAAGTAGAAAAAAGGCAAGGTGCATTACCCGCATCCTTCGCCGCGAAGAGATTCTCTGGTGTTGTGCGGCTTCGGCGATTATCTCCACCGGAGATAATCGTACCACGCGCCGAGCTGTTCGCTTGTTGATTCAGCTACAGCGCCAAACCTTTGGGTAATACCTGATGTGCGCCGCTCTTGTGCCGTCCTGGCACCCGCGGCATCAGTCCATCCGTGGACTAGTTCCGTGGCGCTGCTTAACGCTGAATCAACTGCGCTCTCGACGCTCTTCTGCTCGGACGGTTCGCTAAGTAATTGCCCCTTGCCTTTTTTCATTCATAAGCGGTGCCGCATAGCGGTATGGGAGTCTGAATTCTGCTAAAAAGCCCGGCTTTTTTCCATATATATGCATGAATATTTCTAAGTTTGGGCATGATTTAAGTTAAGAAAGAATGAATACAAGGAGGAAAGCATGCGGCGTACGCGGGATATCGTGGGGCTTCCGGTGCTTGACCTAAAGACCGGAGACCAGATTGGATGGGTGCAGGATCTGACCTTCAATGAGGAAACAGATGAAGTGACAGGTTTTCTGCTGGAAGGTGCGCACTTTTTCCAGAATAATAAGGGAATACCACGCTCAGCCGTTGCAGCCGTAGGCAAAGACGCTCTTACCGTGAGTGATAACACGGTCGGTGAACTCAGCGGGACGAAGTGGTCTGAGAAGGTAGGCAACCAGGTTTACACCCAAGGCGGGGACTCAAGGGGAACGATTGAGGATGTTTTCCTCGATGATTCAGCACAACATATTGTAGGCTTTGAAGTCTCGGATGGGCTCTTTGCAGATCTCATCCATGGCCGGGGAGCTATACTGCAGCAACAGGTTATGGTGGACGGGAAAGATATCTTAATCGTTGATGACCAGGTAGCCCCCTGGGAACAAGAAAACAAAGGGGGTTCGCTGTCATGAACTGTCCAGTATGCGGAGGCCGTGCCATTGGCAAGGTCGGTGTGGAACAGTATTATTGCTGGGATTGTTATGTGGAATTCACGACCCAGGAAGACCGGGTTGTTATTTACGACCTGGCGGAAGACGGTTCTCTGGTTGCATGGGATGAACCGCTGATGGATCAGGGGATACCCCAGACAGCGGTAGAATGAGGAAATGCTTTTAGACATTCTTGGAGAGTACGAAATGCGAGGTTAAATGAGCGCGCTTGGCGCGCTTTTTTCTTCGAAATGGAGTGGATGCAGTGAGGAAAGAAAGCTGGCGCTGGGTTTTCGTGATTACCCTGCTTGTGCTCGGAGCCCTGCTCTTTTTCAGAGTGCATGAAATCCTGGGCCCATTCATCGCCGCCTTTGTCTTGGCCTATCTTTTATCCCCATTGGTTAATTGGCTGGAACGGCATCATTTGAGCAGGCGCCTGGCCATTGCAGTAGTGTTTGTGGGGATTCTCGCGGTCTTAGCTCTCGTTATTTTCTTGCTTCTTCCTCTCCTATATAATGAGTTGGCAAAACTGTCCGTAGTGCTCCCCCAGTTTATGCAATCCGTGGACAAACAGTTTCAGGAAATGCGCAGCGCGTTTCGCAGCACCGGCTTGCCCAACCGTGTGGTTGCGGTTTTTGACCAGCATCTGGGGCAAGGGGAAGACTACCTGGTCCAGAAGCTGCAATATGTATTAAGCCATTTGCCTGAGCTGCTGGCATCTCTTAGTTTGTTTATCCTGTCCCCGGTCTTGGCCATCTACTTCCTGGCGGATTGGCACCGGCTGGAATCCAGCTTTGCCCGGATGGCAGATCAGCGCTGGCGCCTGGAATGGCAGCGGGTGTGGCGTGACATCAGCCATGTGATCAGGCGATTTGTGCGCGGTAATTTGGTGGTGGCGCTGATCGTCGGAATTTTGACCGGGATTGGAGTTAAGCTCCTGGGGATGGAATATGCGCTCCTCATCGGGGTAATTTGCGGGGTGTCTGATCTTATTCCGTACTTCGGGCCGATTATCGGCGCTGTGCCGGCCGTGGCTTTGGGCTTAATTAAATCCCCGTGGATGGCCTTAAAGGTCTTGCTGGTTATATTAATCGTTCAGCAGTTGGAGTCGAATGTGATTTCCCCCAAAATCATGGGGGACAGTGTTGGGCTTCATCCCTTGTGGATTGTGTTTGCCCTGCTCGCTGGCGGAGAAATGGCTGGGGTTTTGGGAATGCTGATTGCCGTGCCCGTTGCCGCCGTGCTCAGGGTGGTTATCCGGCATTTTTACCTGCGCCTGGTGGCGCCGGAGATATGAACCTAACCTCAAACGATATTTGTGGCTGCATACAAAAAAACAGCCCGTTTTTTGTAGAAATGTACAAAAAACGGGCTGCTGTCTTTGAACTAAAGCTTGACGCGCCGCGGCGGGAGGAAATATACCGAGGGACGGGTCAGGCGCAAGCTTGGCAGCGGCGCGGTCAGGCGCGTCAGGTTATCTAAGGCCAAAGTGTGAATTTCCCGGAGCTGGAGAGCCCCTGTCAAGCAAGCCGTAAGGCAGTACGGGGTGCTGCCCTGTTCAATTCTGTCGTAACAAAGCTGGCACTTACAGGCTTTTCCGGTTGTGGGATGGATTTTGGGTGCCCCAAAAGGGCAGGAGACCACACATGATTTACATCCCGTGCATTTCTCCGGCGAGTGGGTGACAATCCCGTTTCGGCGCTTGGAATACGCCCCTCGGGGGCAGACACGCAGACATTCAGGGTTGGCACAATGGTTGCAAGCGGTGGAAAGGTAAAAGCGCCGGATACCTTCCGGGGTAACATCCTCGACCTTACGGATTGTCCGCCAAACCAGGGAAGGGGGCAGGTGATGATTAAGCTCACAGGCTTTGGCACAGGCACCACAACCCAAGCAGCGGTTGGCATCAAGCACAAAACCAAGTTGTTTCAACATGTTAGCGCCCCCTTCGCGGCAGGGTCATGGATGGCCTGCGGGCCGGTCGCATGGCGGTTCAAGGGTTCGGGGACAACCGCTGAACCGATCCGGTCAGACGTCTGAGACAGACAAAAGTCTCGTTAAGGGCCAGCCCGGGTGCCCCAGTGGCAATCGTTCCCATATCCGTGGTGTGTGAGCGGAGCAAAACATTGAGGCAGGAGTCTTTTAATTCGGCGGGGTGTTGGTAAACGATGACGACATCTCGTGGAATACTCAGATCAAAGGCCAATCTCACCCGCACTGCTCCCAGGTCGTTTGCGATCTCGGCTGGCGCTCCTTCGTTGAGCCCATAGCTTTCAGCCAGCTCCGGGTTGACATACAGGGTATAGCCGTTGGGGATAGTATCCGGTGGATAGGACTGGGAGTTGAGCGCAGATGAATGATGGGGTGTGAGCAGGCGCAAAGGAGCCTCGGGGGGAGGGGAAAGAGGGGGAGAATAAGAAGGCAGAGCAGGGAACCCCGCCTGGACAGCCTTCTCCGAGCGGAATTCGAAACGACCGGACGGCGTCGCAAACTGTCTCTGGGCCCAGGACGCCGGGGGTAAATTGGCTTTGAGCGGTTGAAGCAAAATTTCTTTTGGACTTTGCAGTCTCAGCAACCGGAGCAGCTCCGGGCTCAGTTCACGTAAAAGAGTTTCCTTTTCGGAACCCGAGGTGGGAAAAGTGCAACTGCCTGGTTCCAATTCGTTTAACTTTGCTGATACGCGCCAAGCGATTTCCAGGTCGGATTTGCTTTCCCCGACCGGTGCGATCGCCGGCTCATTGACACCCACCCAATAGTGCCAGTAACTGGCGTGCAGATCCCAGTGTTCATAATGCGTTGTCACGGGCAAGAAAATGTCGGCGGCTGCGGCGGACCGGGTCAGGAACAGGTCACTCACAACGATGAATTCAAGTTGGTTCATCAGTTTTTGCCACAAGTGAAGATCGGCATCCTGGGACAGCGGGTTTCTCCCCGCCAGCCACAGCATTCGGACCGGCGGTTCGGTGCAGGCAAGGGCAGCGGCAGCGAATTTGTTGATATTGAGCGCCCGGTCGCTTGGATTTTTACCCACGACTGGGTTAGCTTTAGCCTGGGATGGCTCGGTATGCCCCAAACCGGAGAACTTCCACGTTTCGAAATGCCCGTATTGCACACCGCCGCCTTTTTCCCCAATGTGACCGGCCAAGGCTCCCAGGGCATCGATGGCCCGCAGGGTTTGCCCGCCGTTCGTATAACGTTGCAGACCAAAACCGGCCCAGATACAGGCAGGATGAGTTTGCCCGTATTCCCTGGCCAGGTCACGGATGGTATCAGCTTCCACTCCGGTAATCGTTGCCGCGCGCTCGACACGGATCTCGGAATCAAGATAGGCCAGGAAATCGTGATACCCTAAAGTATAATTTGGCAAATCCGGATCAAGCAGGTTTTCCTCGGCCAGCACTTTGCCCATGGCTAGGGCCAGGAGTCCGTCCGTGCCGGGGCGGACTTGGATAAACCGGTGGGAACGGGCAGCGGTCGCGCTGAGGTGGGTATCAAAACATACCACGGTGGTGCCGCGTTCCATGGCATCGAAGATGATCGGCATCTGATGAATGGCAGTCCAAGCCGGGTTAACTCCCCAAAGCCAGATGAGTTTGGCATGGGCCATATCGAGCGGACTGGAGCAGCGGAAACGGCCAAAATCTATGGTCTGGGCGTCTACACCCGCAGACCAGCAGGGAGAGCCGATCGCTCTGGTCGTGGGGCCGATTCCGCTAAACAGCGCCTCCATGGCGTTATGCAAAGCGCCAAAATTACCGGAGTATTTATTGAGGGCAAGCGGCAGCGTGCTGCCGTGCGTACGTTTAAGACGGAGAATTGTGCGCGCAATCTGCTCCAAAGCTTCGTCCCAGGAGATCCGCTCCCAGTCCCCGCTGAAACGGTGCCGTTGGCGCATGGGATAGCGTATACGGGAGGGACTGTAGACTTTCTGAATGTCGCTCATGGCTTTGGGGCATAGTTTTCCTTTGGTATAGTCATGCGCAGGATTCCCTTCGACGGAGAGAAGGACGCCGTTATAGGTGGTACTAATCAGGCTGCAGGTGTCATAACAGTTGCGCGGACAGATGTGCTGATGTTTTGCCAACACCTGGATTCACCCTTTTCCTGGCGCAATCACGCGAAGTCTCAAGCCTTAAGTGTTAAAAAACTACGCAGCAATCAGGCTAATGTGATCTATTTAACTATTCGGCACCCATTGAAAAATCCCTTTTGTTTTCCGCTTTCCCCAAGAAACGGATTACTTCAAAGCCGAAATATGAATGCCAACAGCACTGAGATAGAACAGAGCCCGGCCCAGGAATTCCCCGATGCCGCTGACAACAAGCAAAGTCAGGAGCAGGTTGGGATTGAAAGAACGTTTGCGCTTGAATAACGGGAGGAGGAGAATCAGGGGCGCTCCCCAGTTCGTGATCACGCGCAGCCAAAACAATGGGCTCGTGGTGAGGATTTGGGCGGTGGCCAGGCCTTCCGGGCTCATGCCCGTGAGCTGCGAAAAGTAGAGGATATAGGAAAACAGGCTGGACAGAACGCAGCCGAGGCTCCAGTACATGAGACCGGCCATTTGAGCAGGGGAGAGGGATTTCCAGCCAAGGAACAGCAGGCTTAACGCTCCCAGCAATCCCGTGGTCAACAAGAAGAACAGAGGGGTCTGGGCGCTGTTCCAGGCCGGAACCCGGGGTAACACATAGATCATCGCGCTGCTGACAATTCCGAACAGACCGAGCAGGCCGGCAATCCCTGCGGCCACACGGCGCTGTCCATTGGGCCGGCTGATTTGAAGGAAGAGGTAGACCCAGGCCAGGGCGGCCAAGACAAAGAATAGGATTTCCCGGCTGAGCCACGAAGAACCGAGATGCGTTAAAGCGCGGTAGGCGGCTTCCGGATGACCGAGGTGAAATAATGAGGCGACCAGAGCCAAACCAAGCAGGGCACCGGAAGTAAGTGTGGCTTTGCGATAAAGACCCGCATCGAGAGGTGTACGGTCAAGCCACCACAAGGCCAGGAGAATCCCGATTGATGTTTCCCCCAGGACAGTGAACAATACCAAAGGCCATTCCACAGTTCCCATGCTAATCCCTCCTAATTTGTTTGCCTTGTTTGGGCCCGATGAACCGGATTGACGGGTTGGTAAGCGCGGGAGTGGGCAGCCCGGGCAAGGTCTTTAATACGCCCAGTTTTTGATCAAGCTCGGCCGTGATCTCCACCAGTTCTAATGCTCCCGGAATGCAGGCCGCCACACAGGCCGGTTTTTCCCCTTGGTCCAGGCGTTGATAGCACAAATTGCATTTTTCCACTTTACCTTTGGCGTGATTGAACTGGGGCCGGTCATAAGGACAGGCCATCGTGCACAGACGGCAGCCGATACACCGGTCACGGTTGTGGACAACGATGCCGTCATCTCTTTTGGTGTAAGCTCCGACAGGGCAGACCTTGAGACACTGCGGATTGGCACAGTGGTTGCAGGCTATGGAAAAAAACATCCGGGTTGGCAGGGAGTACCTCTCTTCGTGGAGTTGAAAGACCTGGCGCCAACGCGGAGCGGCATCGGTCTGGTATTCATTTTTGCAGGCCATCTCACACCCCCGGCAACCGACGCATTTTTCCGAACTGTGCAGAAAGCCAAGTTGTTTACTCATGTTTGCTCCCTCCTTACGCTTTTTGAATGGCTACGAAGTTGTCGTGGAAAGCAAGTCCGTTGTTGCCGGTGGCCTGTTTGCCCATGTCGCTGGGCGTGGCTTTGAGCGTGTAGTTGACATTGTAATTGGAATCTTTGTACCAGGCTTCGTAGGCCACAATGACATCGGGTGAGGTGGCGCGGGTCAAATGGGCTTTGAGGGTGAGCGAGCCGAGGTCATTGAAGATTTTGACCATGTCCCCTTCAGCGATGCCGTATTTTGCCGCCAGGTTCGGATGGATTTCAACTTGGGGTTCCGGGTTGGCGGCCATCATCCAATCCAGATTTTGGAATTGCGAGTGCAAGCCATGTTGGGGGTGTGGTGTCATAAAGCGAATGGTGTATTGCTCCGGGGCTTTCATTTCCTCTACCCAAACCGGCAAGGCGGGAAGCCCGTTTTTCTGGGCCAGTTCACTGTGGATTTCCGCTTTATGGGACGGGGTGCGGAACTTGCCGTCCGCCCAGGAGGCGGCCGGCAGCTTGGCCTTACGCGGCCCGTCAAGCAGTTCGCGCCAGTCCGATATTCCTAACAGCTTATAAATCCCCGGATTAAACTCTTTAGCCACCCATTCTTCAGGAGTGCCGCTTGTGGGGAAGGTACATGAGCCTGGCTCCAGGGCGTTCATTTTTTTAGAGAGCAGCATCGCGATTTCGACATCACTCTTGCTTTCGTACAGGGGTTGAATTGCCCTTTGATTGATCCCAACCCAGTAGTGCCAATAGCTGGCCATGACATCCCAGTCCTCGAAATGGGTGGTAGCGGGTAGGACGATATCCGACATCTGTACGGTCTTATTAAAGAAAGAATCCACCGTGACCACCAATTCCATGGCGGCGAACATCTTTTCGATCGCAGACGTATCGGGATCCTGGGAACCCGGATTCCGGCAGGCCAGCCACAGCATTTTGACCGGAGGATCCTGCTGAGCCATGACATCGTGGGCGAAGTTATTGATATTAATATAGCGGTCCCCTTCTTTACCGTCCGGCCCGATGAAGCCTTTGGAATCTTTGGGAGCCGGATTGGTCATGGCATTATAATTGAAACCCCATGTTTCCAGGTGTCCGTAATTGACTCCACCCCCGGATTTGCCGACGTTGCCGGTCATGACCCCCAGCGCATCGATGATCCGGACGTTCTGGCCCCCGTTCATGTGCCGCTGCATGCCATATCCGACCCACATGGCGGCCGGTTTGGCGGTCGCGTATTCCCGGGCAATTTCCATGATGATGTCTTTGGGCACACCGGTTTTGTCAGCCGCCCAGTCCAGCGTAATGTTTTGCTTCAGGTAATCGATCCATTCATCAAACCCGACGCTGTTGGCACGGGCATAATCCCAGTCAACCCAGTTGTTGTCCACGATATGGCGCGCCATGCCCAAGGCCAGGGCACCGTCTGTGCTCGGTTTGATCTGGATGTAGAGATCCGCCTTGGAGGCCGTGGAGGTCAGGATGGGGTCGATAACCACGAGCTTGGCACCGCGTTCCCGGGCCTTATTAAGAAAAGGCATAGTGTGAATAGCCGTCCAGGCGGCGTTTTGCCCCCAGAGTATGAGATAGTTGGCGTTAACCATATCCTCAGGGTCGTTGCTGTATAGTGTGCCGAAATCGTAGGTCTGGGCATCGATACCGGCCGGCCAGCACGGGGTTCCCAAGGCCCGGGTCGTGTAGCCGATGCTGGACATGGTGCCGTCGGCCCCATAGTGGACAATGCCGAAGTTGCCGGAATACTTGTTAAAACAGATTGGCAGGGTTGAACCATAACGTTTTTTTAGTTCAAGGATCTTCGCAGCGATCGTATCCATGGCTTCGTCCCAGCTAATACGGGTCCAATTACCCGAGCCGCGAGGGGTTTGTTTCATCGGGTATTTAATCCGGTCGGGACTGTATACGCGCCGCGTGTAGGTATACCCTTTGACACACAGCTTGCCGTTGGTGTAGCCATGTTTGGGATCTCCTTCCACTTTTTTCAGGATGCCATCCTGAACATAGGAAATTTGACCACACGTGTCGTAACAGTTGCGCGGACAGACATTGCGAAACAGCTTGAAGTCCGGGGTGGCACCTGCCGCTGCTGGGTTGGACTTCATCAGCATTTCAAAACTGAAAAGGCCGGCACCGGCGGCTGCGGCGGCAGCGGAACCGATAAACTGGCGGCGGGATAGTTGCATAATGGCCCTCCTTTATTAGATAATGTCAATGGTTAAAGGTGTTTTAATTGCTGTGAGCAATACCTGCATCACCGCAGGAAAAACTGGATGCCGGGCGTTCTGATTGACGGCGGCCGCAAATGGTTCAACCCAACATCCGGGGTGTTCTGTGAGGAAAGTAGCGCAGAAATCCACGTAGTGGAGGCTGTTTCCTTCGTTTCCTGCTGAATTTTCCTCAAGCGCCCGGGAGAGAAGATAGGCGGCAAACTCAAGTTCCGTGGCAATGAAATCATCAGGGACCGCTCCCTGTGAGGTTGCCTGCAGATCGGCAGCTTGATAACAGCGGCGGACTGCTACGGTTTGCTCCTGCATAACCAAACGCTGCGCTGAGAGATGGACGGATTCGTACGGAGGGGCTATAGGCGGAGCCGGTCCCACAAATAAGCGGTTAAATTCAAACCCCATTTGTTTTTGTTCTGTCTCAGCGGCCCCGGCATAAGCGCTTAGTGTGGCAGCAAGCGCCGGCCAGGCGGTATCGGCGGCGGCAAATTCTTCACAGGCTTGTGCCAGGAGCGGCAGAGTCCGGGCTATCTGTTCTCCGCCTGCGGCAAAGAAGCGGCTAAGCGCCATAAAGATATTGGACATACCCTTGAACAGGCTTTTGGGATTAGGCTGATATACCCATGCAGTACTCATATGATATCCCCCCTTTCAAATGAATGTGCTCATATTCACATATCAAATATTTCGGCGGGTCGGTATTTCTTCCTTTGGCCACTAAAATGAAAAAAACCCGGCGTTTTTGTGGTACAAAACAAAACCCTCTGTCACAAACAGAGGGAGCGGATGGGTGAGCTTTCAGTCCGTCCACAAGGCTTTGAGACGGCCGATTTTCAGGGCAACGTACAGGTTGAGCTGGTTTTCCAGGCGGTATAGGTCCAGGTTCAGAACTTCGGCGGCTTTTTTGAGGCGATAGCGTAACGTATTGGGGTGCAGAAAGAGTGTTTGGGCAGCTTTGTTTAGATCCCCACTGCAGGCAAAGTAGGTGAGCAGGGTCTTCTCCAGTTCGAGGTTGCTCTCACGGTCGAAATTCAGCAATTGATTCAGGGTTTCGGTGCGGAAATCTTCCAGCTCCTGGTGATCCAGCTTGTGCAGGAGGCGCATCATACCCAATTCCCCGAAGGAAGTCAATGCTTGGTCCGGGTTTAGGAGGGGTCCAAGTTCCAGAGCCGACTTGGCCTCTTGAAAGCTGCGGTGAATTTCCCGGGGGGATGGATAGAGATTTCCCAAGCCGAAAAAGAGCCTGCGCTTCTCCAAAACAGGCTGGGCCTGATCCCAAACGGGCTTGAGCAATTGCTCGGCCACAGGAACCCATTGGGATTGTGGCAGCATTTCCTTGAGCGGGAAAAGTAACACGATTTGATTATTGCGTTCCAGACAAATCGAACCGGGGTAAAGACTGTTCAGGGTGCGCGTGATGCTTGTAACCAAATCGTCGAGCCACCGGCGTTCAGAAGGGAGCAGGTTAAAATCCTGAATTTCCCCAACCAGCACCAGGTGAGGTTTGGTAAAGTCCCAGCCCCAGAGCTTGCCGCGGGAGCAGATCACTTCCTGGGAGTCGAAATTGTTGTAAAGCAGGTCAAATAAAAAGTCGCGATGGTGCAGGCGTTCATTTTCCAGAATGCATTGGTTCCTCAGCAATTCCAGGAATAAGAGGGTCGCGGCTTTACCCAGAAAGAAACGCTCAACACCGCCGATCGCCCCTGGCGCAGCCGCCAAGCCGAGATAGCCCAGGATGCCCTGTTGACCTGCAAGGGAACACCAGGTCAAAGGGATACTGGCATAGGCCGCATCCACCCAGGAACCGGCAAATAAGCTGATTGTTGTGGCCGATGATACGGCAGGAGGCGGGGACAACGGTTTCGGGGGGGCGAAAGCAACGGGGTCCGGGGGCAGGTATTTCCCGCCTGCCCAAGACAGGATAGCGTATTGCTTGTCCACAATCAAAACATCATAGCCGAGAATCGCTTGCAGCTCGTGGATGGCGGCAAAAGCGCTCCGGTCCGTCAGGCGCTCAGTGAGTCTGCGGGAACATTCTTCACAGGCAGCTAAAATGCGGCCTTGCTCCCGTTCCAACCAGTTTGTCAGCTCGGCACACAAGGTTGGCCAAGCGGTCGGCGGAGCGGTTATCAGGAGCTGTAGCTCCTGATTTGAAACATCAATTTGCAGCAGCAGGTTGTTGCCCTTGGGCTTTAGTGTCACCGTGCAGCCCGGAAAAAGTAAAACGAGCTCCGGACACTCGGCTAGATGCACCCTTTGGATATCCAGGGCACCGATGGTCTCTCTAAAGTTGGCGGGCGGATCCAGGACTTGCAACTCGAAAGCCGCCAGCATCCGGGTGATGGTGATTCCTTGGGGCAGGTGAATCGCGTTCATGCTGTTTTGTCCTCCATGTTCATCGAACGGTGTTGAGCAACGTGGCTTCACTCATATCTGCCGATTTGTACAGTACTATTATAATATCTGCGATGTTGACAACAAGATCGGATTTCATATATACTTGAGAAAAATTGTTAAAACCGATGAGGAAAAGAGTAGTATTCAGGCGTTGTCTCAGAGAGGCTCCGGCGGGTGTGAGGAGCTCAACCCTAAATATGAAAGCTAAGTTCCGAGGGCAAGCAAAACTTGCCGTGGCACGCGTTAAGTGCAGCGACTGGCCCTGTGGGTTCTGTCGGCTGAGTTGACCTGACTAAGACAGAGATAACATGCTGTCGCTGGAAGGTAACCAGGGTGGTATCGCGGTTAATCCCGTCCCTGTCTTTAGACAGGGATTTTCTTATTTACTCTTAAAAATTTTACAAGGACGGGCTGAAGACATAGCGAACCGTTTTGACAGAGGAGCGTAAACGAGTGCGTTGGCGAGCGTTAAAACGCACCGACGGTTAACTTGCAGTAAGACAAAGGGGTTTCGGATGCGTTAGCGGAGCCGACTAACGAGTAGCTCCGGCGTCATGGTGAGCGGGTCTGCAGCCCGTCCTAACACGGCTTAGGAGGAAAAATAATGTACACCGGCAATGAACTGCGCTCCATGTTTCTCAAATTCTTCGAAAGCAAAGGGCATAAGATGCTGCCCAGCGCTTCCCTGATTCCGAAAGATGACCCGACCTTGCTCCTGACGGTGGCGGGGATGGTTCCGTTTAAACCGTATTTCCAAAGACGGGTGGAGCCACCCTTTCCGCGCGCCACGACTGCGCAAAAATGTGTGAGAACGCCTGATTTGGAGGTTGTGGGCAAGACGGCCCGCCACCATACTTTCTTTGAAATGCTGGGAAATTTTTCGTTTGGAGATTATTTCAAAGAAGGGGCCATTACCTGGGCCTGGGAATATGTGACCCAGGTGCTTAAGCTTCCGGCAGAGAAACTGTGGGTGTCCGTCTACCCGGAAGATGATGAGGCCAGAACGCTTTGGACTGAAAAAGCGGGTGTCAACCCGGAGCGGATCGTCAACGATGAAACGAATTTCTGGGCAGCCGGCCCGACCGGACCGTGCGGACCTTGCTCGGAAATCTATGTGGATTTAGGGGAAAGCCGCGGCTGCGGCAGCCCGGACTGCGGTGTGGGCTGTGACTGCGACCGCTTCCTGGAGATCTGGAACCTGGTATTCATGCAGTACAACCGGGACGAGGAAGGAAACCTGACCCCCCTGCCGAAACAGAATATTGATACCGGGATGGGGCTGGAACGCATCGCTTCAGTCATACAAGGGGTGGAATCCAACTTCGATACCGACCTCTTTCGCCCGCTGATTGATAAAGTGGCGGAAATCGCCGGGGTTTCTTATAAAGAGACTCCCAAAAACGACCTGGCCTTGAAAGTGATTGCCGACCATGCCCGGGCAGTCTCGTTCATGCTGGGTGACGGAATCAGGCCGGATAACGAAGGACGGGGCTATGTCCTGCGCCGGATTCTGCGCCGGGCCGTACGCTACGCCCGTCTCTTGGGCATTGAGAAGCCGTTCTTAGAGACGGTGTTCAAGGTCATTCAGGCCAATTATGCTCACCATTACCCGGAACTGAAAGAGAATGAGAACTTTATTGTCAACCACCTGCGCCTGGAAGAGAAGAACTTCCAAGCCACTCTGGAACAGGGGACGCAGATGCTTCAGGAAAAAGTGCGTGGCCTGGTAGAAAAGGGAGAGAAGGTTTTATCCGGAGCAGATGCCTTTTACCTTTATGAAACCTATGGATTTCCGGTGGAGCTGACGGAAGAGATCCTGGCCGAACAAGGATTAAAGGTTGACATGCCTTCCTTTGAAGAAGCGGCGGCTGAACACCGGCGGCAGGCCAAAGAAAAATCCCAGCAGATGCGGGCCGTGAATGAAAGCCCGGCCCTGACGGAAAAGGCAAAAACTCTGGGCGCCACTCCCTTCATTGGCTATGGGGAACTTAAGGCGGAGGCCAGAATTGAAGGACTCTTTGCCGGGGGAGAAGAAGTGAAAGACGCCGGGGAAGGAGAGGAAGTGCTCTGCTTCTTGTCCCAGACTCCCTTCTATGCAGAAAGCGGCGGCCAGGTTTCCGATTCCGGAGTGATCAAAAGTGCGCGGGCGGAAGGAAAGGTGATAGAAGTTAAGAAAGGGGTAACCGGCACGGTCTATCACCGCATCCTGGTGACCCAAGGGGTGCTGCACTCCGGGGAAGCGGTGGAGGCGATCGTGGATACGACCGACCGCCAGGCGACAGCACGGCATCATAGTGCGACTCACTTGCTCCAGTCCGCGCTGCGCTCAGTCTTGGGAGCTCACGTGCAGCAAGCCGGCTCACTTGTAACCCCGGAGCGCCTGCGCTTTGACTTTACGCATTTTTCTCCCTTGACTGCGGAAGAATTAGAGAATGTTGAAAAGGAAATAAACCAAGCCGTTTTGGCCAATTACTGTGTGGATATCAAGGAGATGAGCCTGGAGGAAGCGAAAGCGGACGGGGCGACCGCCTTGTTCGGAGAAAAATACGGGGACGTGGTGCGAGTTGTCCGCATGGAGGATTACAGCAAGGAACTGTGCGGCGGGACGCATGTGCGGGCCACCGGGGAGATCGGCCTGGTGAAGATTCTGAGCGAAGGCGGGATTGGAGCGGGGCTGCGCCGGATTGAGGCTGTCGCAGGCCTCGAATCTCTAAACTGGATGCGGGCCCTTGACGATCAGCTTGAGACCACGGCCGGCCTCTTAAAAGCTCATCCTCAGGATGTGCCCAAACGGGTGATTGGGCTGTTGGCGCAAATGAAAGACTTGGAGCGGGAAGTCCAGCAGCTCCAGGCCAGGCTGGCCAAATCCGAAGTGGACAGCCTCCTCAGCAAAGTGACGGAGGTTGGGGGGGTTCAACTTTTGGCAGCTCAGGTTCACGCTCCGGACATGGAAGGGCTGCGTCAGATGGCTGATCTGGTGCGCGATCGCCTCAAGCAAGGAGTCTTGGTCTTGGGTGCTGTGGCCGAGGGCAAAGTGAATTGGGTCAGTGCCGTTACTCCCTCAGGTTTAAGCGGGCTTCATGCCGGGCAGATTATTAAGGAAGTAGCTAAAATTACCGGAGGGGGCGGCGGCGGCCGTCCTGATATGGCCCAGGCCGGTGGCAAAGACCCGGCCAAGCTCGGAGAGGCCTTGGATCAGGTTCCGGCGATCGTGCGCAAGTTTATCCGTTCGTAAGCCGGAATTAAGTTAGTATTAAGACAATGGATTTTGACCGGAAGCAGCAGGAGAACGCGTTTGCTCTGAAGAATACTCAGGAAATAAGCGGAAAAGTTTTGGCGGGCAGTATTTGTTAGAGCTGGGAATGGAATATAATTCTAGTGACGTTGGGATTCGAAAGGGGAGTGGCTGAATGGACAGCTTGGATCATACCATGATGTTTAGAACCCAGGGCGAGGATGTACCCGCCCGGGAGATATTGCAACAAGTGTATGCTGCGTTGCAGGAGAAAGGTTATGACCCAATCAATCAGTTGGTAGGCTATCTCATGTCCGGTGATCCCGTGTATATCACCAGCCATAAGCAAGCCCGCGCTTTAATCCGCAAGCTTGAACGCTATGAGCTTTTGGAAGAGCTTGTTCGTTCTTATCTAAGCTAACCAAATTAAATTAGGACTTGCCAAAGAGCCCTTTCTCAAGTTCTGAGGAAGGGCTCGGTTATACAGTTTGCCCGCTGAAAACCAGAATCTAAGTCACAGTTGCCAAGAGATAAAAGCCGAATAAATTCACATTTGGAAAAACAACCAGAGGAAAAACAATGCGTGAAGTAAAGTTAGGATTCAGCGGCCCGATGGTATCAGAAGTGTGCTTTGGCAGTCTGGCGATTTCCCCCCTTCAGGGGCGGGTTACAGCCGCCGAAGGGACGGAAATTCTGCGCTATGCCTTGGAGCAAGGGATCAGCTGGATTGATACGGCGGAAATATACGATAACTATGATCAGATTGCCCGGGCGCTTGCCGGAAAGCCGGAAATCATGGTGGCCACCAAGTCTTATGCCGTGACCCGCTCCGAAATGCGCATCAGCCTGGAAAAGGCGCGAAAGGGATTAAACCGGGAGGTGCTGGATTTCTTCCTGCTCCATGAACAGGAAAGCGTTCTCACCCTGCACGGGCATCAGGAGGCCTGGGACGAGCTGTTGGAAGCCAAGGCCCGGGGCCTGGTGCGCTATGTGGGGATTTCGACCCATGCCGTAGCCGGCGTGCGGGCCGGGGCATTGCAGCCGGGGCTGGATGTGATCCACCCCATTCTCAATTACCAGGGCATCGGCATCATTGACGGTACGCTCGAGGATATGCTGGAGGCCATCTCCTTTGCCGCCGATCTGGGAATCGGGATTTATGCGATGAAGGTTCTGGGCGGCGGGCACCTGGCCCGTGATCCGGCGCGAGCCTTTACTTTTATCCGCCGGGTAAAAGGCGTTCAAGCCATGGCTCTGGGGATGTCGAGCAGGAACGAAGTCGACTATAACCTGCGCCTGCTGGCGGGCGAGGAGATTGCGCCGGCGCTGCAGGTAGCTGTACAGGCCAGAGAACGGAGGCTGTATATCGCGGACTGGTGCCAGGGGTGCGGACGCTGTGTGGAGGTCTGCCCGCAAGGAGCCTTGTATTTGGAGGAACAGGCCAAGGTCAAGGCTGAAGCCTGTGTGCTGTGCGGATACTGCGGCCGGGTGTGCCCGCATTTTTGCTTAAAAATTGTTTAGGACTTTTGGCTGAAACTTAAGGTTAAAGCATTAAGCAGTAGATGGAGGAATCAGCTTGCGCATTATGGGTCTGGATTACGGGGAGCGCACCATCGGAGTGGCGGTGAGCGATGCTTTGCGCTTAACGGCTCAAGGAATAACGACAATCCGGCGTTCCCGCACTGAGCTGGAAGAGCTTGAGGATATCATTGCATCTTATGAGGTCAGTGAAGTGGTGCTGGGCTACCCTAAAAACATGAACGGCACCGTTGGGCCGCGGGCCCAACTGACTGAAGCATTTGCCCAGGTGCTGCGTGAACGCTTTGGACTGCCGGTCGAATTCTGGGATGAACGGCTGAGCACGGTCGCCGCCCAGCGTTCGCTCCTGGAAGCGGATGTATCCCGGGCCAAACGCAAAAAAGTGATTGACAAGATGGCCGCGGTTGTCATTCTCCAGGGTTATCTCGACCGCCTTCAGGCTCTTAAAAGGAAAATGACCGAGTAGCCTGCGGGATTTGACAAACATTACCTGTGGGTATAAAATGACAGTATCTTTGATAAGAGGTGAAACGAATGACTGAGCATAATCACGATCACGACCATGAGCATGCCCATGAAACAGAAGAATTTGATACAATCATCCTGACGGACGATGAGGGAAAAGATCACGAGTTTCTTCACCTTGACACTTTGGAAGTTGACGGTTCCACCTACTTCGTCTTAATGCCTATTAATGAAGAAGAGGATGAAGAAGCCGATGAAGCCATCATCTTGAAGCTTGGGCATGACGAAAAAGGAAACGAGATGCTGCTTGATATCGAAGATGATGAGGAATGGGAAAAAGTAGCAGATGCCTGGGAGAACCTGGAGGAAGAAGAGGAGTAGGCTTGTACCCCGTACATAGGCTCAAGAAGGTTCAAAAGAAACCAAACCCGCCTAAATAAAATAGGCGGGTTTTTCATTTTGGCGTGCAAAAAATCGAACGCTTACGGCAACACTAGAAATGGGGGTGAAGCTGTGCGTTTGAACAAAAAGTCTGTATTTGCTCTAGCTATAATGCTCATTCTAATAGCTTTGTCAGGATATCTTGCCGGCTGTGCGGGCTCTTCTGCTCTCAATGAGGATACTCCCTTAGCAACAGGAACCAAGGTGGATGAGCTTGACTTAAGCAATATTTCTTTAAAAGATGCGCGCCCGAAACTGGCGCAATATGCAGAGGACAAGCTGGAACAAAACCTGTTCCTGGTGTACAATGATAAGCGAGTAAGCGTAACTTGGAAGCAGATCGGATTGGGCCTGAATCTAGAACAGACCTTGAATGCAATGATTAATCATCCGGGACAGGTGAGCGCGTCTGTGTTAAAGGTAGATGCGTTAAAAGCAAGCACTACGCTGGATAAGAAGCTGGCTTTCCTTAAACGCCCGGCTCAGGATGCAAGTTATACCATTAAGGATGACAAATTTGTCATTAAGCCCGAAGTAACCGGACTTACGGTAAATGTTGATCAGATTATAAACACAGTCGAAGGGCTATCTTTAACTTCTTTGCCCTCGGAAATTGCAGTATCCTTAGTGGAAGTTCCGGCAACGGTTACCACCCAAGCCATGAAGGAACTAGGTTTCGACTCGGTGATCGGGGAATTCAGCACGAAGTTTTCCGTCCAAGAGGAAAACCGGACAGCCAACTTAACGGCAGCGGCTAAAGCCCTGGATAAGAAAATCATAAAACCGGGTGAAACCTTTTCCTTTAATGAGACGGTGGGCCCCCGAACTCCCGAAACCGGATATAAAGATGCTTATATCATTATCAATAATGAATACGTCCAGGGAACCGGGGGAGGAGTTTGCCAGGTTTCCTCCACTTTATATAATACAGTGCTCCTGGCGGACCAAACGGTTGTGGAAAGAAAACCCCACGCGGTCGCTGTAACTTATGTTCATCCTGGATTAGACGCTACGGTTAATTACCCGAATATCGACTTTAAGTTTAAAAATGATACCAAAGGAATTCTCTACCTGCGCACAGAGGTAAAACCGGGAATACTCACGATCCGCCTGTGGGGCAAAAAAAGCGGGAAGAGCATCACTTTTGAGCATGAAATAGAAAAGGAAACGGATTTTCAGACGGAGCAGAGACCTGACCCCCGCCTGCCTGCGGGCAAGGTGGTTCAGGAGCAGTCAGGAAGCAAGGGGTATATTGTAAAGACCTGGCGCATTGTCAAAGACAGCCAAGGAAATGAAACCCGCCAGCTTCTAAGCCGGGATGAATACAAGCCTGCCAACCGGATTCTGCGGGTTGGGGTGGATTAGGAGAAAGAGAGAACATGGGTGTGGGTAAAAAAATTCTTATCTTAATGCTGGCTGTCCTGGTTTTGCTGGGGGGGATGGGTGCCTGGTGGAATACGGCCAGCAAAGCCTATGCACAGTCGGATAAAAAGGAATTATTCGTGCTCACTCCGGGAATGAACGCCAGTAAAGTGGCGGCGGAGTTGGAACGACGGCATCTGATTCGCAGCGCCCTGGTCTTCCGGGTATTAGTTCGCAGCCGCCAGGCCGATGCTAAGCTTTTTGCCGGGGAATATTTCCTGTCGCAAGGGATGAGCCCGGCTGAAATCATTGACCGCCTGCTTAAAGGTCCTGAAGTGGATGCGGTCAGGGTGACTATACCCGAAGGGTATACCACGGCTCAGACGATTGAGGTGCTGGTGGAAAAGGGTTTAGGAAAAAAAGAGGATTTTATGAAGGCCGTCGCAGGGTATGACTTTCCGTTCAGCTTTGTGCAAGGTGCACCCAAAGGAGAACACCGCCTGGATGGATTTTTATTTCCAGACACCTATTTTATCGAAAAAAAAAGCAGCCCCCCGGAAATTCTGGCGATTTTCCTCAAACGCTTTGAGCAGGAGCTGACACCTCAGGTGACGGCGAGGTTAACAGAAATGGGTATGTCGGTGCACGACTGGGTAACCTTAAGCTCTTTGGTGGAAAAAGAGGCCGTGCATGAGTCGGATCGTCCGCTTATTGCCTCGGTCTTCCTTAACCGCCTGCGCATCAATATGCCGTTGCAGTCGTGTGCCACCATCCAATATCTCTTAGGGACACCTAAGCCCAAGTTGTACGAAAAAGATTTGCAGATTCCGTCTCCCTATAATACCTATCTGAATCCCGGTCTTCCGCCCGGCCCGATCGCCAACCCCGGGCACGCTTCTTTAGCTGCTGTTTTAAACCCGGGGCAGACGGATTACTTCTATTTTGTGGCCAAGAGTGACGGCTACCATGTGTTTGCGAAAACGTTTGAGGAGCACCTGCAGAATCAGCAGAAGTATCAGCCGTGAGTACACTGTTTTACATAGGGGAGAAATGAGAATTGAGGGGCGTTGAAATGAAACCGGAATTGTTAGCGCCTGCGGGTGATTTGGAAAAACTGAAATATGCCTACGCTTACGGGGCGGATGCGGCTTATATCGGCGGCAGCGCCTTTGGCTTGAGAGCGTATGCCGGAAATTTCGATGACACAAAAATGGAACAAGCGGTAAAGCTGGCACATACCCAAGGCCGCAAACTTTATGTCGCGGTCAATATTTTTGCCCATGAACAGGACTTTGAGGAACTGCCGGCTTACTTGCAGCAGCTTGAGGGCTTAGGGGTGGATGCGGCCATTGTCTCCGATCCGGGGGTCTTGGCCTTAGCCCGTGAAGTAGCTCCTAAGCTTCCGCTGCACCTAAGCACTCAGGCCAATAACACCAACTCATACACCGTGCGCTTTTGGCAGAAGCATGGGGTGGAGCGCGTGGTCTTAGCGCGGGAACTTTCATTAAAAGAGCTAGGGTTAGTGCGGGCTAAGGTCAAAGGCGAACTTGAAATGTTCGTTCACGGTGCCATGTGCATGTCCTATTCCGGGCGCTGCCTTATCAGCAACTATCTCACCGGGCGGGATGCCAACCGGGGGGAGTGCACTCAGCCTTGCCGCTGGAATTACTCCATACAGGAAGAAAAGCGCCCCGGAGAGTATTTCCCGATTGAGGAAGATGAGCGTGGAACCTATATTTTTAACTCACATGATCTCTGCCTGCTGCCACATCTGCCGCTCTTAAAACCCTTGAATATTGAGAGCTGGAAGATTGAAGGCCGCATGAAGAGCGTGCACTACGTGGCCAGCACGGTGAAAGTATACCGTGAGGCGATCGACACCCTGTGGGAAGAAGGGGAGGAAGCTTTTCAAGCCCGTTTGCCCGGCTGGCTGGAGGAGATGGATAAAGTCAGCCACCGGGACTACTCCGCCGGGTTTTTGTTCGGCAAGCCCGGACCCAAAGCGCATAACCTTGAGACCTCCCACTATGTGCGGGAGTATGACTTTGTGGGAGTGGCGGCTGAGCCGGAGAAAGTATCGGAGTGGGTCGAGCAGCGCAATCATTTCCGGGCCGGGGAAGTGCTGGAAGTTCTTACTCCGCACGGGGAGCCTTGGAGCTTCCAAGTGCAAGGAATGTGGGATATAGAAGGCAATCCTGTCGAAGCCGCCCGCCATGCCCAGCAGCTTCTCAGGCTGGAACTGCCGAAGCCGCTTGAGCCGAACAGCATTTTGCGCAGGGCCAAGGGGGAGAGGAAATGAGCATGACTCAAAACGATACCTTAAGATTAAGGCAGGACTTGGGAAAATCAGTTGCTGGTTTTTATTTTGCTGAAGCTGATTTACTTGTTAAAGCCAAAGTCAGCCGTAAAGACATCCAGATGCTCGCTAAACTAGTCGAAGGCCTCGGGCATCTGGGTACGGTAACGACGACGAACAAAGCGGAAGGGGAAGTCTTGATTCAAACCACCAAGGACTGCTGGCCGGAACTGCGGCAAGCCATCTTGAGCATGCCTTTTGTGGTTGTGTTGATGGATTAAGATTAATGAAGTGAACTTCTTGTTGAGAGAGCGAATTTATTCGCAAAACGTCGATTGTTGAGCTAAAAACTGCATTGACGAGCTATCCCAAATCAATTACAATATGTGCAGATAGTCTCAAAGTCAATAGGACTATTGGGCAATGTTCGGAATGTTATAATATGGGCAGCAAAAATTATGCCTTTTGGCCCAGGGAGGGTCAGTCTCCGTACAGTAGGCTCGAGGCTCGGAAAAGTGAAGACTACATAATGAGTGGAGGAAAAAAGAATGATGAGACGGAAAAAAGAGAGCGGCTTTACCTTGATCGAGTTAATGATCGTCATTGCAGTGATTGGGATTTTGGCAGTGGTGTTAGTGCCGAAGATGGGCAATATAAAAACGTCAGCAAAATTGACAGGAGTTCAAACGAATTATCGTTCTGTTACAAATGCTGTACAAAGTCTAAATCTGCAATTATCCACACTTGATACTACTACAGAATTAAATAATAAATTAAGTGGCATCTTCTCAGGTGACAATGCACTTAATAATCCTCTCTCGACCACTGTGGCTGCACTTGCAGTATCAGCTACAGATCCTTCAACAGTAACTAAAACAAATTTAATAGGTCAGGTATACGTTTTCGATAATAGAAGTAATGCAACTCCGGTAGTTACAATAACTGCGTATGATCAAAACGGGGATCCAATAGATGGTTTAGAAATGGATATTTCTCCAAGTAATTAGGATTAACAGATAAGCATACTATAAGGGTGTCTCGTACGCCCTTTTTCTATCTCAAGGAGGCACCCCTATGGCCATACGCCAGGAACGGAAACGCCTCGGCGAAATTCTGATCGCCGGCGGAGCCATTACCCAAGCTCAACTGGAAGATGCTTTGAAAGCCCAGAAAACTCTTGGCCTGCGTCTGGGTGAGGTCTTAATTAAACAAGGCTTAGTTACGGAAGATGATATCCTGCGCACGATGCAAAGCCAGTTAGGACTGCCTTCCATTGACTTAAACCGCGTTGTAGTTTCGGAGCAAATCCTCAAGATGCTGCCCGAAACGGTGGTGCGCAAATATACGGTATTGCCGGTTGAACTGACCAATGGACAATTGATGGTTGCCACCAGCGATCCAACGGATTACTATGCGTTGGATGACATACGGCTGGCATCGAGCATGATGATCAAGCCGTGCCTGGCTAAGAAAGGGGATATTCTGCGGGCGATTGACCGTTTTTACGGGCGCAGTGAAGCGGTGAAAGCCGCCCGTGAGTATGCCAAGCAGTTAGGAGTGGTCCCGTCGGCCGCGGCTGCCCAGACGGCTGCGGTGCTTCCACAAGGAACCGGGTTGGTTGCGGGGGAGAATGAGGATGAAGCGACTCCTATTATTCGTTTCCTCAATACCATCATCGAGAACGCGGTTAACAATTTTGCCAGTGACATTCATATAGAACCGATTGAAGAAGAGTTAAGAGTAAGGTTTCGGATTGACGGAGTCTTACGCGAGATTATGCGCACCCATATCGGGATGGCAGGGCCGGTGGTTAGCCGGGTTAAGATTATGGCTGATCTGAATATCGCCGAACGGCGGCTGCCCCAGGACGGTCGGATTTCCTACCTGACAGCCGGTAAAAATATCGACTTGCGGGTTTCGACCACTCCGACAATGTATGGGGAAAAGGTTGTCTTGCGGATTTTGGATAAGGCCAGTGTTATCTTGGAGAAAAGTGCCCTGGGCTTGCAAGGCCGGGATCTGGAGCTCTTTGACGAATTGAGTACCAAGCCATATGGAATTGTCCTGGTCACCGGCCCTACCGGCAGCGGCAAAACGACCACCCTATATACCATGCTTAATCAGCTGAATACCCCTGAAAAGAATATCGTCACCTTGGAGGATCCGGTTGAATTTAATTTCAAAGGCGTGAACCAAATGCAGGTTAACCCCAAAGCAGGATTGACTTTTGCGGCCGGATTGCGTTCTATTTTGCGTCAAGACCCGGATATTATCATGGTGGGTGAGATGCGGGACAATGAGACCGCCGAGATTGCGGTGCGCTCGGCTTTGACCGGGCACTTGGTTCTGTCCACGATCCATACCAATGATGCGGCCAGTGCCATCACCCGTCTGGTTGATATGGGGATCGAGCCATTTTTGATTTCCGCATCCCTTCTCGGAATCATCTCCCAACGGCTGGTGCGGCGTATCTGTCCGCAATGTGCGGCTGAATATGAAGCAAGCCCCAAAGAGATGAGCTTGCTTGGGCTTGAAGAAGGAGAAAAGGTCAGGCTGAAGAAAGGCCGGGGCTGCGCCTATTGCCATAACAGCGGCTATAAAGGGCGGATTGCTATTTTTGAGATAATGCGTATTACAGCAGGGCATCGGAATCTAATCGATACCCGGGTGACGGCAGATGAGCTGAAAGGATACGCTATTAATGAAGGAATGGTTACCTTAAAAGAAGCTGCGGCTCGGCTTGTGCTCCAGGGAGTGACCACGGTCGATGAGCTGCTGCGAGTGACGTATGTGAATGATTAAGGCTTGGCCAGGAGTGAAAGGGCGATGGAGTTTCGCTATAAAGTGATCAATGAACAGATGCAGATTGCGACCGGTGTTTTGGATGCGGTGGACTCGGAGGCTGCCAAACGCATCCTGGCCGATAACCAATGGCAGATGATCGAGCTCTCCGAAGTCAAGGGTTGGGGCAATTGGCTCGGCAGAGAGTTCAAAGGCAAAGTGAAATATGAATCGGTCTCAGCTTTCTGCAGCCAAATGGCCATGATGATTCGCTCAGGCGCTAATTTGGTGCGCGGCTTAGAGATTTTAGCCGCGCAGTCTGAAGACAAACGTTTGAAAGAGGTCATTGAAACGGTCTTCCGCAGCGTCAGCCGGGGAAATTCTTTGTCCCAGGCGATGCGCGAGAGCCGGGGTGCTTTGCCTGAACTTCTGGTCAATCTGGTCGCGGTCGGAGAGCAAAGCGGTATGCTGGATTCGGTCCTAACCAGCATGGCCGAGTATTATGAACGCGAGAATTTTATCCATAAAAAAATAGCGAGTGCAGCTATTTATCCTGTGATTATGTTAGTCGTGCTGATCGGTTTAATCGGCTTTTTCCTAGGTTTTATCCTGCCTGAGATTATGGATCTCATGACCCAAAACGGTCAAAAGCTGCCGGCCATTACCCAGCTGATTGTGGACAGTTCTACTTTCTTACGGTCGTACGGCTTGGTGCTGGTGGCTGTCCTTGCAGGTTTGGCGGCAGTGCTCTACCGGCTTTTTAAAATACCCAAATACCGTTATTACTTGGATAGTTTCTTATTGCGAGTGCCGCTTCTGGGCAAGAACACCCGTGCAGTCGTGACCGCTCGCTTTTCGAGGACGCTCGCTCTTTTTCTGCACTCGTCCATTCCGATCGTTCCGATTCTGAACTCGATGGAAAATATTGTAGGCAATGAGGTTCCCCGCCTGGCAGTGGTGCGGGCGCGGGAGCGGGTGATCCGGGGGGAGACTTTGGCCGCGGCTTTTGGCCAGGAAAAGTTCTTTGATCCGCTGGTCATTCAAATGATGTCGATCGGAGAAGAGACGGGGCGCTTGGAGGAATTGATGGAAGAAGTGGCGAATAACTATGATAAGCGGGTGGAAATCGGGATTGCTCGCATGGTAGCCTTGGTGGAGCCGATGTTTACGGTGCTCATTGGAATTTTTGCCGGAGGCATGATTATCTCGATCGCCTTGCCGATTTTCAATATGGCCAATGTTGTTAAGTAAGCATATTTTCTAAGCAGATAGGAAGTTTGCCATGATTTTTACTGGCAAAGTAAAAGGTACAAGGCTTAACCTGCAGACAGGGTTTACTTTGATCGAAGTGATGCTGGTAATTGCCGTAATCAGTATCCTTGCTGTAGTGGCTGTACCCAAATATCAAGTGCTTAGTGACCGGTATCACTTGGAATCCTCGGCCCAGATCGTGGCAGGGCGCTTGCGCTATGCAAAACAGGCTGCCATGGATTGGCGCAAGCCGGTATATGTCGGTTTGTTAAATAACGGGGTGCAGCTTTTTGATGATAGCGGTAACCCTATCGGTGATTTTCAAACCTTTGATTCCGGAATTACTTTTGCGGCTCAGCCGGGCTCCGGTCTGATCACAGTTCCGGGTACCTCCAATGTGGGAGTTGCTTTTGATTTCAGGGGATTTGTCCAGGCCAGCGGGTGCAGTTCCAATCCGGATTTCGCAGCGTGTATCCCTTTAACAAGTTCCCGCAGCAGCCAGAGTATTCTCGTCAATATCGGGACGGGCACAGGATATGTCACGGTGGGTGCTCCTTAAGCGGAAAGAAGGGTCAGGATGAGAGCGAGGAAATCTCAGCGGGGTATGACGATTCTTGAAGTGGTTTTTGCGCTAACGATATTAATGATTGGCATCGGATTTTTGGTTCAGAGCGACGCAGTATCCTACCGCTACCGGGCTCAAAGGGAGATCAGGCAGCAGATGCTTTTTTATGCAGCCGGACAAATCGAAGCCTTGGTGGAAAAGCAGAATGTTGCGGATTCAAGCCCTCCTTTCAGTAATTTTAACGTCCAGACCGATATGACAGCTGTAAATTCTCAACCTTCGGATAAAGTAACTCTCCAGCAAGTGCGCCTGACGGTGACAAGCAGCGGGACGGGCAATCCGGCACCGGTAAGTATTTATACATACAGGATCGTTGAGCCATGAGAAAGCGTAGACAAAGCGGTTTTACCCTCTTAGAAGTGATGATTGCAATCGCTATCTTTGGCTTTCTGATGCTTTATACCTCACAGCTTATGAGTCATGAAATTCACCTGTTTAATTCCGCCTTGAAAGAAAACGAACTGCAGCAGAAAGCCCGAACGGCGCTTATGCATACACTGGATGAAATCCGGCTCCATGCCTTTACCTTTTATTCCGATAGCGGTCAGGGAACAGACACCGGGGTGTATTACAGCGATACGGGTCAAAACGGCAGCATCAGAGCCCTGGTGATACAAAACCCTCACGACCCGGAGAGTTTGCCTGCGGGGACGGTTTATTGGGAAGCCGGCAGCCAGAGGCTTTGGTTTAAACGGGATGACACGGAGAAGTATTTAATCGCTGATCAGATTTCCGTTTTTAGTATTACCGAAGCGAGCTCTTCTGGCACGCGGCACTTAATTAAAATTGAAGTCACTGCGGGTGATGCGGGGACAGCGGAGTCTTACCGGCTCGTTACCTGGGCCCGTTTGTACTAGGATTATAGAAGTTTAAATGGGTGGTGTCACATGCGCCAAAGGGGTTCAGCCCTGCTAACATCTGTCGTCGTCATCATGGTCTTATTCCTCATTTCCGGAATATTTTTTTCTATAATAATGTATCAAACCCGGCTTGAAACATCGGAGGAAAAAGCGCTCAAAGCATATTATCTAGCAGAAGCAGGAATCAACTACGAAATAGCACAAGTCTTAAATCAGCCAACTCCACCGCCCCAAAACGATTCAGTGACAGTAAGTTCACCCTTTGGCTCCGATTACGGGGGGGAATTTACAGTGCAATGGGTTGACGACGGCAACGGCCATACATTTACCGTTACTAGTTCCGGCAGTTATCAGGGAACGAAGAGGACACTCAAAGAACAGTATAAGTACCCGCCGAAAGAGAGCCCGTGAGCGATAAAACGGAGGTGGAAAAAGTGAAAAGAGTGGGGCAAGGCATATGGCTTTCAATCGTCGTTCTTGTCATCTTGAGTTTATATCTCTCCGGTTGTTCAAACGGCTCCGGTAATAATTCCAAACCTTCTTCAGATTGTGACAAAAATAACGGGCGTACATTTGCCGTATCGGATATAAAGCCGGATGACGTAGGAAATGGCGATGGGAAAGGGAATCAAGGGGAATCCGGCCCAAAACCGGAGATATTCATCGCCGGCAAATATGTAAATCAAGCGTTTTCAGTCTATGTGTATGTGAGCAATAATGGTGAAAGAGCTAAGGATAACGCTGCCCGAAATGTCAGGGTCTTTCTGAGAAATGCTGAAACAGATGAAAACCTGAAAGAGTTTGGACCGTTTAATATTGATGAGGGTCAGTATTACCAATTACCAAATGTTACTTATGATAAACCGGCTCGTGTTTACTTTTATGTGCAGGGGGAAATTCATATTGGTAATAGTAATACGGATGAGAATCTCCTTTCTGAGCCAAACGATAAAAAAAATCTAGACGAAAAGGATGAAGACGAAGAAACAAAACATTGGCGTACAACCTGCGGTAAAAGCAATGAGTTTGATATTCTCTCTATATCCAGAACGCTTAAAATCGAGGGCTATAAAGACGCTGATTTGAAAGAACCCCTTAATGCCTCAAACCCTGATACCCAAGCTCCTACATTAAAAGCAGGGAATAAATTTTACCTTAAGCTCATTGCTCTGAAAGCAGATGGTGGAATTGACACCAACTTCTCATTTTCTAACCTGTCGTCCGGCTGGAAGCTTGTTGCAGAAAATGCTTCTACCGGAACGGTTGATCCGAATGACTTTAAGCTGATGCAAGATCTGCCGGAATCAGTTGGGCCCGGCATTGGTCGCATTCAAGCACAATTCGATGACGTGGGGATTATCAAGCTGAGAATGAAAGGAATTGAAGGAGTCGTTACTGAGTCAGCCCCAATAGGGCGGTTTATTCCTGATCATTTTGTGTTTAATCCGGAGGCGTCGAGTCCCATTTTCAAAGTCAGAGGAGATATTGGGGCAGCCTATGATTCCTTGCCTGATGAGGAACGCCTATGGGGATATATTGGAGAACCAATGGAACTTAAGGTATCCTTGAGGGCCGTATCGGCCGATGGACGTACGACTGAAAATTATGCCGGGGATTTTGATGAGTTTCAGAGCGTGCTTGGAAGTGTATCCAATCCAGGCTGGGGATTAAAGCTTAGCTCAGATACCGGAGATATCTCAGGACGTCTGAATTTGTCACCGCTTGGGGGATTTAGCGAAGGAGAAGCTTTCTTAAGCGCTAGTATCAAAGTAAGTAAAGGTTCGAGCAGCGAGGAAACCCTGAGAGGATTAAGCTTAAGTGTCCAGCCTTCGGATTTAGATGGGGTAGCCTTGGATACTGCGGTACAGGCAATGATTCAGGGAAAGTCCGGTTTACTTCCCGGGCCATTTAGCCTGTATGGAGGACGAATTCATGTGATCGGGGGCTATTATACTCAGCAGAATGTAACCGTACCTGTGGTCTTAGAGCGTTGGGATAATGGACAATTTATCAAAAATGATTGGGATTCTGAAAGTTCGATTGCCCAAGGTGGATTAAGCGGACAACCCGATGTTTTATCTATTTCTAATGAACAGATTCAATTTCACGATGGGACAAAGAACATCGCGGTTACCAATAACGGTGGCAGCAACATTACGTGTACTTTGGTTCCGGCTTTCTCAGGATCGGTTCCGTCTTATTTTGACTTCTACTCGGAAAACTTAGTCTGGGGACAAATCCTGAAGCCAGAAGCTCCGACAGGCGGAAGCATTATTTGGGAAAAAGAAGAACCATAACAATTTAGGCAAGAGGAGTAAAAGCACGTGTTCAAACGTCGGAAATGGGTTGCAGTCGTGCGTGACGATTCTTGGGTTATTGCTAAAATTGCACGAAGTAAGAATGAGATAAAGCTATTAAAGCTCAAGACCTGTGAAATTAAACAGACCAATTTTGACATCGGGCAAATCGAGCAAGGCACTCAATCCCCCATAAATTCCGATGCGGACAATATCCTTAAGTCTTGGCTGCGTCAGGAAAAAATTCCTCTGACCAAACTAGTAATAGCGCTTTCATGCCCTGGAGTCATTACCCGCATGATTACGATTCCTGTGCTCAAACCGAAAGAGCTCGATAAACTAATGACAGAACAGGTGGATCAGTATTTCACTTTAAATATTGAAGACTACATCGTGGACTATCGGATTTTGGAGAAAGTTGAAGAAGACGGACAGGAACGCCAGCGTATTCTGCTGGCAGCCCTGCCTAAATTCCAGTGGGGGAAATATTGGTTACAATGGGAGAAGATTGGACTTAAGCCCAGGGCTGTGGATTTAGTCGCAGACAGTCTGGCCCGGCTTTACGGAAGGCTAGGTTCGCCTACTGCAATTCGCGGAAAGAAAGCAGAAAAGCCGGCAATAGTAACCGATACAAGCAAGGTCAAAGTTGAAATAGGTGCTGCTGCATCCGAAAACGCGATGGAAGAGAGAGAAACCGGCGATCATATAAGCGAAGACGTGGCAATTATAGATCTAAACAGTGGAAGAGCAGAATTTATGTTATTGGAGCATGGAGTTCTTTTCTTGTACTCAGATCTGGAACTTCATTTGGAAGAATTTGCGGACTCTGTTCTTTCCGCGGACCACGCTTCCGAACCGGGAATTGTTACTCGGGAATGGGTGCGCTCCGAGATTGAGTTAACCTTAATGCCAGCCTTGCGTACAATCACAGATTTCTTAAATTTTTTTGCTGCCCGTCATTTTGGTAAACCCATTGACCGCGTCTATTTAACGGGAGAATATGCCAACTGGGGTTTCTTACCCGAGCTATTCGAAAGCAACTTGGAAGTACCTGTACAGGCGGGGTTTCCTCATGGCTGGAGGCCTAAGTTTAGCCGCAAATTGCGAGGAATCCAAAAAGATTGGATGAGGTATGGGAGCCTGTATGGGTTGGCTCTGCGGGAGGACTAGATGCAGCAAAAGACAGAATTCAATTTTTTATTAGCTTGGCAAAAACAGCAAGCCTTGGCTTCAGGGAAACGGATTTCCCAAACTTCAACCCTCATGATGGTGGCCCTGGTAACAGGTTTCTTGTTCATTTTGGGCGGAGCGAGCGCACCTTGGCTCTGGGAATATCATTTAACCCGGCAGCTAAACGCGCTCAATGCGCAAATAGCGGGAATGGCCAACGTTGAAACTAAAGTACAGCAGCTTACGTCACTTCAAACCCAGAAAAAGAAAGAAGAACAGCTTGAGGCTGACATAAAGAAAAATACCCAAGATCCCGGGCCGGTTCTGGATAAGCTGAGTAAGCTTTTACCCACGGGGACCAAGGTCAATGCTTTTTCTATGCCAGGGGATAACACGTTCAATGTAAATGTAACTGTTCTAACCCCAGTAGATGTAGCCAGATTATGGAGCAGTGTACGCGACTCAGGTCTGTTCGAGAATGTGGACATTAAAACGGTGTCTCTGGAAGACAAGGAACAGCAGTTAGCTTTAACTCTAAAGCTGAAACCTGGTAAGGAGTCGATAAATGGTACGAAGTAAAGTTCTTGGAGAGGTAAAGGTATGAAAAAGGAAAAAGTACAGATCATTGCCCTTGCCGTCCTCATCGGGTTCGGACTGATTTATGCTTACTATACTTACCTCCTGAGTCCGGAAATCAGAGTAATTAAGCAGAAGACAGGGCAGCTTGCTCAGCGTCAGGAGTATTATCTTCGCTTACAAAACTATGCCAAGAATGAAACGGGTCTGGATCAAGAAATTAAGACCCTTGAGCAAGAAATAAAAGGATTAAAAACTAAGCCAACAGGGCATTTAGACAAGCCCCAGATAATGGTTGATCTTTACGCCTTAGCGAAGGAGAAGGGGGTTTATCCCCAGACAGTGGCCTTTGCCGAGCCTCAGGTTAAGTCAGGACATATCGAATTACCCGTGACATTTACCTCACTTGGTCAGCCGGGTAATGTACTGGGTATGATTGCTACCTTAGTTGCTCAGAAAAATTCTAATTTAGCTGTGCAAGCGGTAAACCTTACCCAACAGCAAGGAGTATTGCGCGCGGAACTCAAACTAACGGGTTTTTATAGCGATGATATGCCACCCGCAGCAAAGCCTTCCTTCATGAACGCTTCCTTTGGTGTAGACAATCCGGCCCAGATGTTTCAGCCTTAATTATTAAAAGTCATTTACAGCCAACGATGCAGCCCAAAAATCTGACAAGAATTGTACTAGAGGAGTGGAACACATGGCAAATACTGAACCCTTTTTCCTAGAAAAGCAGTCAGATCACAGATTATCTGAACTCGAAATTGTACTTAAGGCTATCCTCGAAGGGGATTTTCGCCGCTAGACCATGTCAAGGCTACCGAATCTTCTTTTATGCCTTTAATTGATGCTTCGGAAAAACAGCAGACATATGTTCATGAAATAAGTAAAATGACTCAACTGATTCAGTCAGTGGCGACACAAAACTGATCTTTTGGCTCTGAATGCTGCCATTGAGGCCGCACGGGCGGGAGAACACGGCCGGGGCTTTGCCGTCGTTGCCACCGAAGTGCGCAAATTAGCTCATCAAACGAAACAGTCGGTAAAAGACATTACTGAAAAAATCAGAGCTCTTACGGAACAGACAGAGCACTGGCACTTGGTTCTGAATACAGTTGGAAAGGTTATTGGCTAAATTGTAATTATTTTTTTATTAGAAGCTTTAGGTTAAAAATATACCGGCGGCTGAATCGAAATATGGAAATGTTTACTGCAATGTAATTTAACAAAGAAAAAAGTGACTCTATAGCACTAAAGCCTAGCGGGGTCACTTTTTTATAACATCAATAGATTTTTAGCATAAGATCCCAAAAAAGGTTTTTTGGTAGATGCTGTATTTTTAGGCTAAATATCCTAGACTTTTCTATTATTTTGTTCTAAAATGAATAAAACAACCCGCGAAGCAATAAAATAGCTCTCGGAAAATTATCCGAGAGCGTACGATCTACGGGGGGAGTATAGATGAAGAAAAAGACTGGTTTTTTGAAAAGGGATAAAGTTAATAGCTTACAGTTAGATTTCCGAAATAGTTTGCGAGTATCTAAACTAAATGAATCCTTAGAGAGCAAGCTTTCAGAAAACTTTAAGATGCGGCCGGTTTTAGAATCCTTAAAAAAGCTTCTTTCTTTAGATTTTGCCGGAGTATGGTTGCTTTCATCGAGGGAGACAATAAAACTTCTGGATTATGTAGGTTTTCCGAACCTTAATCCGGAAATCCAAGAGTTTAATAGTAGTGGAGAGAAATCAGGCATAATCAACATACTATCCTATTTGGATTCTGTAGGTTTAAAGAAAACTATGATTTATCCGTTAATTGGCACTGATAAAGTAATCGATGGCTGGTTAATTTTGGGAGGGAATTTAACTAACGATTCCTATAACCGGGATATTCAGAATCTTGCAAATATTATTTCGACTATGATTCATAATAAGCAAAAGGCTATAGTCAGGGAACAAATTCATAGCATCGTAAAAAAACTTAGATTATTCTTTTGCATTGATATACTAAAGTTTACAAATGAGGAGTTAATGAGGGAATGCCTAGCAAGTATATTTTCTTCTGGTCTATTTGAAAATACTGAAATTCTTTTGAAACAGGATGGGGGTTATACATATGTAACTTTAACCGAAATCTGTTCATACCAAAGTAGTAATAGTATCCCTAAACGACTAAATGAACTAATTCGAAACGCTGAGGAAAAAGGCAGTGTTAATTTTATAGAACAAAGTTCCACTAATCACAAAGGGATTCAGGTTTGTTCAATCCCTATCTACGGATTAAAGAATGAATTTTTGGGGCTAGTGAATTTATACTGTAACAAAAAAATCGTTATGTTCAACCAAAGTCAAATTATTGATCTTGAAAGTATTGGATGGCTTTTTGGTCAACTTTTAGAATGGGCTAAAATTCATCGAAAAAAAGAAGATACAAGGAAAAAGTTAATGTCTCTTCAATTTGCTCTCCAGAAAGTTTCGGCAAATTTTGAGCTTTCAGAGGTTCTTAGCGAAATTGTTAAACTTGCTGCGCAAACACTTTCTGTGAACCTTTCCTGGATAAGCTTGGTCAAAAAAGAGACTACATTTTTGAGGCCAGACGCCTTCGTCGGTTTAGAAACTGAGTATATAAATAAAATTCAAGTAACAATAGACGATTCAGTTACGAGCAAAGGTCCATCCGGAAAAGCGATCAAAACAAAGGAACCTCAATTAGTGCGTGATACTCAGTTGGACCCCGATTTCGGTCCTTGGCGCGAGCAAACTGGGCAATACGGTTATCGTTCGATCCTAGCAGTACCTATCTTATTTGATAACAAGGCATTAGGGATGATTGCGGTTTATTCTTCTGAAGTTGATGCCTTTTCTGCAGAAGATATTGAAATTTTACAGGCATTTGCCGACTTTTCCGCGGTCGCTATTAACAATGCATGTTTAATCGATGAGCTTCAGCAAAGGTTAAAAAAGGAACAGGAAATGTGCCGAATTGCAGAAAACCATACCATTTTGTTAGAGGACTCTGTAAATGTCTTCCGGGAACTTTCGCGCTTATTATTAGAAGGGCAGACAATTGAGGCAATGATTATAACATTGGCTAGGCTGGTAGGTAATCCAGTCCGCGTAGAAGACCGGAGGAAGGTTGTATTCTGGGAAAGTGAGTTATCGGAAGATTTTCCGCCAATTGAACAAATATTAAAGCACCCAACTTTAGCACGCGAAAGATCTAGTCTTAGTAAAAGACTTGAACCGGTCTATCTGCAAGCAAATGCCAATCGGGGATATTCTCATGATATACTGGTAGCCCCGATTGTTCTTGGTCAAGAAGTTTGGGGTTACATCTCAATTTATTCATCAAATACTGTAATTAATAAATTTGGTTTTATGGTAATCGATAAAGCTGCAACGGTTTTAGGGATGGCCTTGCTCAAAGAAAAGATGGCATTGGAGATTAACGATCAGCTTGGACGGGGCTTTCTGCAAGATCTTGTTGAAGGTATAAAAAGTAAGGGCGAATTACTGCGTGAAGCTGGTTATTTTAATTATGACTTAACTAGTCCTAGTTATGGAATAGTTATTGATGTGGGGGTATTAATCAAGGGGGTGGCGTCAGCGCAGAGTTTGCTACGGCTAAAGACTCTTGAATCCCTTCGATCCTATCTGAAAAGTTATTTTGAATTTTCTTTAGTCGTGGCTAATGACCGTTTTGCTTTAATACTTATTGATAATTTAGGTACACAGGATAGACATTTGTCGGAAAAAGTTATTAAAGATATAAAGCAAGTGCTTATTAATTATGTACCTGACAATAACTCGGACTTTTTTACGATGATATTGGCAGGTCTAGTCACGGGAGTAAATGAAATAAGAACGGCTTTTATAGAAGCAACTCAACATATCGAAATTGCCAGGCTACTGAATAAACATGGACAAATTTTAACTCTCGAAGAATTGGGTATTTATGCCTTGATTTATAATACTTATCAAAAAGAGGGAATCGGCTGGTTAGAGCAATTCGTGTCAAAACATTTAGGTAAGCTTTTATTAAAAGATAGACATAAAGTAATGATTGAAACCTTACAGGAATTTGTAAACTTTGGAAAGCATGTCGACCAAATAGCGAGAAAACTATTTACTCACCCTAATACAATTAGTTATCGGATTAAAAAGATTGAAGAGTTACTCGAGGTCTCTTTTGACAATCAGGAACAAGTACATAAAATAATTTTGGCATTTAAAGGGTACGAATTACTACGGGGTTTAATGAATAGGAGTAATCCTCAAGGGAGTAATTTGTAATTATTTTATAAAAGGCTACGGCTTCAAAAGAATTGAAACGTGGCCTTTTGCGATTTGAAATTGGGCTTTGCCACAAATTTTGATGACTTTTGAAAAGCGAAAATTGGTTTTTGTCCTAAGGAATACATTAGAGGTTTTTGATATATTCAAAATAATTAATCAAATGATAAAAGGGGGTAAAACTTATGGCCCATGATCTAGTGGTTAAAAACGGAAAAATAGTTTATCCATGGGGAATTGTAGAAGGTGATATTGCTGTAAATGATGGGAGAATCTCTGTCATTTATGAAAAGGGCAGTACCTACGATGCGAAGGAAACAGTTGACGCTAGCGGGTTGCATGTACTTCCGGGGTTAATCGATACTCATGTGCATATCGGTTGGCCTGATTGGCCCTTCGAAGAAGATTTGGGACCGACTACTAAGGCCGCAGCAGCGGGTGGAGTGACTACGGTACTGAACTATGTGATGGCCCCTGAAAGTTTAGTAAAAGGAATAGAAGAGCAGAAACACAAGTTTGAACGAGGTTCATATGTGGACGGTTGCTTCCACGGTATGATTTTTTCCGAAAAAAATATTGAAGAAATTCCCGAAGCAGCACAAATGGGGGTTCGCTCATTTAAATTCTTTTTACCTTACCGCGGTTCCGAGGCAGTACCGCCGGCCGTTGGAATCGATGATGGAATTCTTTACACCGGATTTAAGAAGATTGCGGAGTTGAATCCGAAAGGTCGCGCTCTGTGCCACTGTGAAAATATTGAAGTCTTTTTCAAACTTAAAGATGAGTTTCTAAAACAACACAGGGAAGATATTGACTGGCATGATACCCGGCCAAACTTCTCAGAGGTGGAATCAATCCGGCGCGTTGCGTTTTTTGCCAAAGAAACCGGTTGTCCGGTATATATTGTCCATATGAGTGTTAAGGAAGGACCAGAAGAAATAAGACGCGCCCGGGCTGAGGGAGTTGATATTACAGGTGAAACATGTCCTCAATATTTAACTCTTACTAAACGGGCCGATCGGATACTTAGTAAAGTAAATCCGCCTTTAAGAGATACTGAAGACAATGAATCGCTGTGGCAGGGACTAAACGACGGTACTCTTAGCTGCTTAGGTTCGGATCATGCTCCATGTGCTAAAAAACATAAAACGGAATTCTGGTCTGCGGTGGTAGGCTTTGCCGGGGTTCAAACCATGTTGCCGGCTGTGCTTTCCGAAGGAGTTAACAAAGGCAGACTGACACTAGAAAAATTGGCCGAAATTACTCTGAACAATGCGCGGACTTTTGGTCTTCACCCTCGTAAAGGGGTATTATCCGTAGGTGCCGATGCTGACTTGACAATTGTTGATCTCAACAAAACGGTTCAAATTAAAGCGCAAAATCTATATCACATCTCAGATTTCACTCCGTTCGAAGACATGTCTCTCAAAGGGAACGCGGTCCTGACAATGGTTCGTGGTCAGGTGGTTGCTAAAGAAGGCAAGATTGTTGGTAGACCTACCGGAAAATTTATACCGGCTTACCAACAGGAACTCGGCTTATAAGGGGCGATTAGTGTGTTGGTAGCAGTTGCTCAAATCGATATTGCCTTTAAAGAGAAACAGTTAAATTTAGATAAGTGTATAGGCTATCTGCGACTAGCAGCTCGCCAGGGAGCGAAAATCGTTGTCTTTCCTGAATGTACTTTAACAGGTTACAATTTTTCGAGTTTTGAAGAAGCCTTATCCGTAGCTGAAGAAGTGCCCGGTGAGAGCACTCAGCGTCTAATTGAAGCATGTCGCGACCACGGAATTTCAGCTGTAATAGGATTGCTAGAACGGAGCAAAGACAAAGTCTATAATACTACTCTGCTAATAACATCTGAAGGATTGTTGGGTAAATATCGAAAAACTCATCTCCTTTGCTTAGGCGTAGACAGATTTACCTCCCAAGGAAACGAACTACCGGTTTTTGAAACAAAATTAGGGAAAATAGGGATGTTAATTTGCTATGACCAACGTTTTCCGGAACCTGCTCGAGCCTTGGCGTTACAAGGCGCCCAGGTTATTTTGAATCCGATGAATTTGCCGACAGGTGCAGAAGCATATCCAAACCACCTGTTTCAATCGCGGGCTTGTGAAAACAGGGTTTTCATTGTAGCAGCCAATAGGGTTGGAGTTGAAAACGGAGTGCGATTCATAGGACGCAGTCAAATCATAAATATTTTTGGCCAGGTTTTAGCAGAAGGAGATAATGTCGCAGAAAGTTTAATCACGGCTGAAATTATACCTTCACAAGCAGACCAAAAACATGTAATAAATCGGCCAGGAGAATATGAGTTTGATATTGTTGCCGATCGGCGACCTGAACTGTACAAAGTAATCACAAAGAAGTAATCATTTCAAGGGGGTTTAAAATAAGATGAACATGTTTTATTACGAGCCAAAAACTTTTCAAGAGGCTTGCGACCTTCTCAACAAATATCAAGATGACGCAAAACTAATAGCCGGCGGTCAGAGCTTGATGATTCTGCTTCGCCAGAAGGTAGTAGTTCCTGAACATTTGATTAATTTAAAAAACATTAAGGAAGGAGCTTATATTAAAGAGGAAGGGGGAGAGTTGAAAATTGGGGCTCTAACCACTCACCGTCAAATAGAAAAATCACCTTTAGTCCGTGAAAAGTTACCCGCATTTGCTGAAGTGTTTAGCGGAATTGGTTCGGTACAAGTGCGAAATTGGGGCACTATCGGCGGTAATCTTGCCCACTCTGATCCGGCCGGAGATTTAGCTCCAATATTAATGGTACTTGGTGCAAGAGTTAGGGTGATCAGCAAGAGCAACTCAAATGAAATGCCTTTAGAAAGTTTTATTACGGGTTATTTAGAGACAAAATTAAGAGCCAGCGAAATGCTACAAGAAATTATAATTCCTTTGTCTAAGGCAAAGAGCGGAATGGCTTATGAAAAGGAGTCTGTAAGAGCAGGCGATATGGCCATGGCTTCAGCGGCAGCCTTTATTGAAATTGGTTCAAAAGGTATTACTAGGGCTAAGGTTGTTGTCGGTGCTGTGGGCGAAATGCCAATTCGTCTTGAAAACCTCGAAAAAGAATTACAAGGACAAGGAAGCAAGGGAGAATTACACATCGATCCTAAATTTGATCAATCAATCATCCGAATGGATCCATATGTATCTAAAGAGTACAAATATGAAATTTCAAAGGTAAAATTGCGCAATGTTATTCAAACGGCTTTTGAACGTGCCAAGCAGGCCTGATAAAGGAGGAAAAGCTAAATGAAATACCCTTTAAAGCTTCACGTTAATCAAAGAACCTACAATCTGGAGGTCTATCCTTCGCAAAACCTTAGAGATGTACTTAGAGAAGAATTAGGGCTGACTGGAACCAAAGAGGGATGCTCTACCGGAAACTGCGGTGCCTGTACTGTCATAATGAATGGGATGTCTGTCAAATCATGTCTCATTCTTGCTCTTCAGGCGGATGGGAAAGAGATATTAACAGTTGAAGGTCTGAGTACAAACGGGCAATTGCATCCCTTACAAGAATCCTTTATTGATAAACAAGCTGTTCAATGTGGATATTGTACTCCCGGCATGTTAATGTCTGCCAAGGCTCTTCTAGATCAAAACCCAAATCCTACAGAAGAAGAAGTGCGCGATGGCCTCCATGGCAATATCTGCCGTTGTACGGGCTATGTCAAAATCGTAGAAGCTGTCTTAGATGCTGCAGAAAAGATCGGACAGTAAGTCGTTCGAAAGGGGGAAATATAAATGAGTGAATTAAATGTTGTTGGCAAAAGCGTTAAAAGGTATGATGCTTTGGAAAAGGTTACCGGAAAAGCGCCATTTGTTTATGACATGTTTTTACCTGACATGCTTTGGGCGAAAGTCCTAAGAAGCCCTTATCCGCATGCTAAAATTATTAAAATTGATACAACCGAAGCGGAAAAATTACCGGGTGTGGTTGGAATCCTGACTGCAGCTGACCTGCCTAAAACAAATCATGGAGCAGGCCTGATTGATGAACCGACTATGGCGATTGATAGGGTTCGTTTTGTGGGAGAACCCGTTGTGGCGGTTGCTGCGGAATCTGAGGACATTGCTCAGGAGGCCTTGACATTAATAGATGTCGAGTATGAAGAATTACCTGGCGTCTTTGATCCCGAGATTGCAATGCAAACCAATCCACCAAGTATTATTCATCCTGATTTGCGCAGTTATAGCTTTTCTCCCGTTGTCCCTCCTGCTTTTGATGATGACAAACCTAATGTATACAACCATTACAAAATACGTCATGGGAACCTTGAAGCCGGTTTTCAGCAAGCTGATGTCGTTATTGAAAATCGCTTTACGACAGCCATGATGCAACACTGCCAAATGGAACCGCATGTGGCAGTGGCCAGAGCCGAAGTAAATGGAGACATTACGGTATGGACTTCCGCCCAAACCATCTACGGAATCAAACAAATGCTTTGTGATGCGCTGCAAATGAGTTCTTCCAAGGTTCGAGTTATCGTTCCTTATGTCGGTGGAGGATATGGCGGAAAAGTGGAGATTAAGACTGAAGCTATTGCCGTCGGTCTGGCCATGAAAACCCGCAGGCCGGTGCGGTTTGCCTTTACTCGTGAGGAAGTGTTTACTTCTGCCTCGGTTCGCCATCCGTCGGTTATTTATGTTAAGGACGGAGTGAAAAAAGACGGAACCTTAGTTGCCCGAGAAGTTAAAGTCATACTTAATGGAGGTGCGTATTCGGCATACGGGTACCTGACCGTCCGCAATGCATCTTTCGGGGCGGTAGGAACCTATAAGGTTCCAAATTTCAAACTGGATTCTTATGGTGTTTATACTAATCTTCCAATTGGAGGCGCCTTCAGAGGTTTTGGCTCCAACCAAGTTTGCTGGGCGATTGAATGCCAGATGGATCGTATAGCCGATCATCTCAACATTGATCCTGTCGAACTTAGACGGAAAAACCTTCTTTCCGAAGGAGAAATTAATGTCAGCGGGGAAACCACTCACAGCTATGGCACCAAAGAATGTTTAGAGAAGGTAGTCGAAGAGATTGGTTACAATCAGCCAAAAGGAGAAAGTAAAGGACCATGGAAACGTGGGCGTGGGATTGGGCTTGCCAATAAATACAGTATTGCACCAACTTCATCTTGTGCAATTATTAAATTACATGATGATGGTTATGTCGAACTTCGAACCAGCGCTGATGAAATGGGACAAGGTTCACGAACAGTTTTGGCACAGATTGCAGCTGAGGAGTTTAACGTAGAGTTTGATAAGGTTAAGGTCGTAGCTGGGGATACCTTAATTACACCCTATGATCAAGGCTCAATATCCAGTCGTACCACGTATAATACCGGTAATGCAGTCCGGCTGGCATGTGAAGATGCGAAGAGACAACTGTTTAAACAGGCTGCTAAAAAGCTCGAGGCTCCACCTGAAAAACTTGAAACTGCTAACGGAAGGGTTTTCGTTAAAGGATCACCCGACCGGTCAATAGCTTTCGGCGACCTTTTCATTCCAACAATGTTTGCTTCGGGTAAGGTTCTAAAACAAGGCGCTGAGCTCCTAGGCAAAGCGACCTGGTATCAATTTGCCTCGGCCGAGGATAAAGAAACCGGCCAAGGAACAAGAGTTGTAGCCTTTTATATTCACGGGGCAACAGGTGCGGAGGTAGAGGTTAATGAAGAAACAGGAGAGGTTAGAGTAATTAAAGCTGTCAGTGCATTTGATATGGGTAAAGCTATAAATCCGGAATTGTGTGAGCAGCAAATTGAAGGTGGAATTGGCATGGGTATTGGCGCTGCCCTTTACGAAGAGATGGCATTCGACAATGGGGCGGTCTTAAACCCGAACTTTATGGACTACAAAATTCCGACTTCGAGGGAAATACCAGGGCCATCTAACGTTAAAAGCTTCATTGTAGAAGCAAATCATCCCGATGGACCTTTTGGAGCAAAAGGAATCGGTGAAGGGGTTACGATTTCAGTTGGACCTGCGATTCAGGCAGCAATTAATGATGCTGTAGGAATCCGCTTAGGCGATATGCCAATGACTAGAGAACGTGTCTTTCAAGCTTTATCAAGAAAAAAAGCTTGATAATCAAAGGGTTATAAGGAGGGAGACTTAATCCCTCCTTGGCCCAAAATAGGAGGTATCATTATGAACATTTCGACCAGTTTTCAAACACCAGTGCCGATTCAGGGAGTTTGGGAAGTGATTTTTGATCCATATAACATTGGTAAGACAATTCCAGGCTGTGAAGAAGTAGAAGTCAGAGAGGACAACACTTATTTAAGTAAGGTAACCGTGAAGGTGGCATATATTAAGGCCAAATTTAAATTACTAAGCAAAATTGTTGAAGAGGAAGCCCCTACTCGCATAGTAACTTATACAATTGGCGAGGGAATTGGTCTTTTAAGCAATGTCAGTATGACTACTACTCTCGAACTTAACTCATTGAGTGAGGACTCAACGGAAGTAGTTATCAATGCAGAGTTAAATGTAACCGGAACGCTGGCTAATCTGGGTGCACGGATTATGCGGGCCAAAGTAGAAGGCATGGTTGACGATTGGCGACTAAGTATGAAACAGCTTATTGAAGACATTAATAACCCGTTAAAAAAAGTTAGCGGCCAAGAAACAATTCATTTTTAGAGAAAGATGGGTTAGGCGTTGGTAAAAGAACACACAATTTTAGGAATTGCCAACGCCTTTTTCAAAATTGATGTTCGTGGGGAATACCAAGCCCTTCAGTATCCGGGAACTTTTCGGAAGATTCAATAAATTAGTGGGGGAGAGCTAATTGTCCCGTTTTAAGTATCGAACTTACACAAAAACTTGTCTTGAGGAGGAGTTTGAATGAGTGAGAATGCAGGGACGGTAGTTTTTCAAATGATTTTTGCCATTGTTTTATTCATTGTACTAACTATAGTGATTAATGCAGTGGTTTCTAGAATGAAAGTTGTTAAGGATATCGAAAGTTATTTAGTATCTGGGCGCATGTTACCATGGCCTTTGACCACGGCAATTTTAGTGTCAGCCTGGATATTCACTTCCTCTACCATGGGTGCGGCTGAATCTAGTCTTAGTTTTGGTGCGAGTGGTTTATGGATGTATTCGATGTACGGTTTATCCTTGTTGGCTGTCGGCCTAATTATTCCCCGTTTTAAGAAGATCAGTGACAGATTGAATATTGACAGCCTTACGGATTTTATAAAAAATCGCTACAATGACAAAAATTATTGGCTTTTTCTACTAATTATTTGGATAGGGTCATATCTTACACTTTTATTTAATGTTAGTGGGGCTGGATTTGTGATCAGTGGTCTTAGCGGTGGAGTTGTTCCATATTGGGTAGGCCCTGCTGCCTTAGGGATAATTACGATGATTTATCTCGTAAGGGGTGGACTATGGAGTACGGCTTTGGCTTCCTGGATATTCGCGCTTATTGCCAGTATAGGTGTCGTAGCAAATATCCCGTTTATTGTCGACGGTGCCGGAGGAACTTCAGCAATTCTTCAATATGCAAGCGCGTCTGCACAGAAGTTAGCAAAGCCTGAAGTATTAAGTCTATGGAACCCTGAAGGAGCAAAAGTATTTCTCTTAGCAACAATACTCTATGGTTTTTCCGGTTGGGCTGTACAAGAATGGTACCAACCAGGGATTGCCAGCCAACCGAAAAAAATAAGAAGAGCTTACATGTTTGCGTTTTTTTGGGTAATTTTAATTACTTCCTTGTCAGGAGCAATGGGCTTTATAGGTTTTGCCTTGGTTAATTCCGGACAAATTAGCGCACCGGCTACTAGCAGTGAGATATATCCTTATTTAACAGCACTATATTCCCCAAAAATAATTCAATTGTTAATGATGTTCATGGTTTTTGCGGCAGGCAGCGGAACAGTTGCAGTAACAGCATTGGCTCAATCGACAATGCTAAAAGGAGCCTACGATCTCTTACGCGAACGCAATCAAACGAAGGCAATTGATAACCAAATCGTATTATCAAGATTAAAGTATTACATCGTGGTTGCTATTCTAGTCGCCATTATTTTCAGTGCGGTCATTAAACCTTCAGTATTGTTTATGGTGCTTTTAGCTTGTGCAGTCTACGCACCGTTAGGGATACCTATGATGCTGACAATCTTTTGGAAAGGCGTTAACCGCCAAGGCTTATTCTGGGCCGTTTTAATTGGCGAAATTGTGACAATATATCTTTTCTTTGCTGAATCGCCGGGGATAGCCACTCTAGCAGGGACTATCATCGGTACGGTCATTACGGTTTTGTGGTCTGTAATAGCTCCCGCAAAATCCGAACAAACACAGATATTTCTAGATCAACAGATCCAAGGTTGACCTAACAATTAAAGAACGTCAATTATTGTGAAGGCATCGGGTTAAATAATTTTAATTAAGTGGGTTTTGAACCCAGGAGGAGGAGTTAGCATGTTAAGTGAAGGATTATTTAGTTTTTGGATTTGGGGGAGCTTTACTGGAGTAATTGTACTCCTCGTTTGGAGTTTAGTTCATGTCCCAGTTTCGTTAAAAAGAATGAAATAGGCAAATTAATTAGACTGGAACTTTCAAAAGGTAAATCTAAAAAAAAGTACTGTTTGCCAGGTTAATAATGCAAATAAAGTAAGGAGAGGTTAAAATGCACACAGCAAAGATATTCCAACCAATTCAGGTGGGGTCAATGACCGTGAGAAACAGGATAGTTATGCCTCCTATGAGTACTCGGTTATCCAATACCGATGGATCAGTTACGCCACGGTTACTAGACTACTACGAAACCAGAGCAAAAGGTGGAGTTGGGGCAATAATAGTAGAGTATAGCTATATAGACGAAGAAGCAAGTAAAGCAGCGGTTTGTCAGTTAGGTGTATATAGTGATAATTTGTTACCTGGTCTAAGTGAATTGGCTGAAGTCATAAAATTTCACGGTGCAAAAGCCTTAATGCAGTTATGTCATGGAGGTGGTCAATCTCCGAGCTATCTCATTAAACAATCTCCTTTGGCTCCCTCCGCGATTCCATCGAAATCCGGGGAATTTGCCAAGGAGTTGAACATTCAACAAATTAAAAAAATTGTTAACTCTTTTGGAGAAGCCGCCTTACGTGTCAAAAAGGCAGGTTTTGACGGAGTGGAAATCCATGGAGCCCATGGGTATTTGATTAACCAGTTTTTGTCTCCGCGGTTCAATAAAAGAACTGACGCCTATGGACCAAATTTTAATGCCAGGGTAAGATTTCCCCTGGAGATTGTCCACGAGATTAGGAAAAAGGTAGGCAAGAAATTTACGGTTGGGTTTCGGCTGAATGTTGATGACTACCTGGTTGATGGGATTACGCTGGAAGAAAGCAAACAATTCGTTAAAATGCTCGAAGAAGCAGGAATTGATTACATCCATGCTTCAGCGGGCACCTATGAATCCCACCAGTTCATGATTTCGCCTTCTTACCTAAAACGGGGCCATCTAGCCGATTTGGCCAGGGAAATGAAGCAAGTTGTCAGCATTCCGGTTATTTCAGTGGGGGGTATTAACCACGAAGTTGGGCCACAAATCATTGAGAACGGAGATGCAAACTTAGTAGCCATGGGAAGGGCCTTAGTGGCTGATCCGGATTTGCCCAATAAACTGAAAGACGGCCGACTGGAAGAAGTTCGTCCTTGCATTCGGTGTAACGACGGCTGCATTGGACGGTTCTTTCAGGGCAAGACCATGCGTTGCGCCACCAATCCGGCAACCGGCAGGGAAAGCAGTTTTTCAATGGATCCAGCTCGCGAAAGTAAAAAGATTGTTATTGTTGGCGCCGGTGTGGCAGGGATGGAATTTGCCAGAATCGCCAAGCAAAAGGGACATGAGGTCGCTATTTTTGAGAGGAACAGCAATGTAGGTGGAAATGCCGCCATTGCTGCCGTACCTAAGTTCAAGCAAGATGTGAAGAATTTGATTGCTTGGTACAAACACCAAATACAATCATTAAATATTGACCTTAGGCTCTCACAAGATGCCAGGCTGGGGGATATTCAGAGGTTGGAGCCGGATATTCTGGTTTTGGCCACTGGTTCGGAGCATTTTATTCCGAAGATTCAGAAGATAAATAGTCGAAAGGTTGTTACCGCCTCCGATGTCCTTACCGGCAAGGCGAAAGCCAAAGGAAAGGTGGCCATTATAGGCGGCGGTCTCGTTGGCGTTGAAACCGCACTGTACTTAGCTAAGGAAGAACCTGGCTCGATACAAGGGATAACAATTTTGGAGATGATGGAGGAAATAGCCTTCGATGTAGTCAGTGTTAACAAACTTGAAATAAAAAGGCAAATCAAAGAAGAAGATATCAAAATAATTACCTCTGCAAAAGTAACGAGCATTACCGAAAGTGGCTTGGAATACTCCGATGAAGATCAAAAGACCATTGCAGTTGATGCCGACGCAATCATTTTAGCAGTAGGGTTTGTGGCAAGGGAAGGCCTTGCTGCAGATTTTAGAGACGCTGCGCCTGCAGTATATGTTATTGGGGATAGCAAAAAACCTGGCAAAATAATTGACGCCATTAATGAGGCAGCAGAATTGGCAATCAATCTGTAGATGCGAGCAGAGTTTCGCGAGTAGGAGGTGAGAATGATCAGGTAAGTAAACATTAAAGTCTTGGGTCATCGGACTCGGCGAATGCTGAGAGCCTATCAGTAAATCTAAAGGAGGGTATATAAAAATATGGAGGCTGTATCAAGCAAAATTGTTAACATACTTGTTAATGGCAACAATTATGAGGTGACTGTTGCTTCTAATGACACACTATTAACTGTTTTAAGGGATAAACTTGGTCTTACTGGAACCAAGTTTGGATGCGGTAACGGAGAATGCGGGGCATGTACTGTGCTGATTGATGGGGAGGCTGTAAATTCCTGTTTAGTGCTGGCACTAAACTGTGAAGGTAAGGAAATTCAAACAATAGAGGGGTTAGCAAGTAGTAATGGTGATTTACACCCTATTCAACAAGCTTTTGTCGATAATTTTGCGATTCAGTGTGGATTTTGCACTCCTGGTATAATTATGTCTACTAAGTCTTTACTTGAAAAAAATCAAAATCCTACTGAATATGAAATAAGGGAAGCTGTCAATGGCAATATTTGCCGGTGTACTGGGTATGAAAACATTGTTAAAGCTGTCTCGGCTGCTGCAGAGACTTTAAGGGGGAAATAAGATGGCTGAAAAATTTAGCGTTATTGGAAAATCAATACCGGCTAAGGAGACAAAAATAAAAGCAACAGGCGAATGCAAATATGTAGATGACCTTCCTACTGATTTACATGTAAAGATTTTAAGAAGCCCCTACCCCCATGCCATGATAAAAAATATTGATGTAAGTGCAGCGGAAAAATTAGATGGAGTTGAGGCGGTAATAACCTACAAAGACGTGCCGAATAGGTTAATGCCAAGGGGCTGTGCCAGGGCATTATATATTCTCGATCCTCACCTCCGACATGTGGGAGATGAAGTAGCTGCCGTAGCGGCAATAAGTGAATCTATAGCTGAAGACGCCTTGACTTTAATTAAGGTCGATTATGAAGTCTTACCAGCTGTATTTGATCCAGAAGAAGCGGCTAAACCTGATGCGCCGAAAATTTACCCTGAAGGTAATGTTTACGGACCGCAATACGAGCCCCTGCATGAAAAGGGAATAAATGCACCTACTTTATTGGAATGGGGAGATATTAATAAGGGATTTAGTGAAGCTGATGTAATTGTGGAAGATACTTTCGAAGTTGGCCCTCAGATACACGCGGCTGTAGAGCCACACATATGTATAACAAGCTGGGTTGGGGATGAATTGACCGTTTGGACTGCAAATCAGGTTCCCTATGAGGTGCGTGAAGGGTTGGCTTATGTTTTTGAAATGCCTGAAAGCAAAGTAAGAGTTCTCTCACCATTCATAGGAGGGGGCTTCGGCGGTAAATATTTAAATAGATATCATGCAATTTGTGCTCTCTTATCGAAACAGTCCGGTGGGAAGAAAACAAAAATAAGATTTACCAGGGAAGAAGAGCAGACCAATAGTAAGCGCTTTCTCTCAAAACAGTACATTAAGATAGGCGCCAAGAAAGATGGAACACTTACAGCCATATATTTTAAAGGGTATGCGGATCTTGGAGGGTATGGAAACTTTTTTGGAAATTCCGGTTTTTGGGGGGAATATCCGGCAGCTGCCTATAAAGTAAATAACAGTAGATTCGAAGGATGGGATGTCCATACTAATCATTTTACTAGTCAGCCAATGCGTAGCGTTCAGGTGCCGGCAACAGTTTTTAGTGTGGAATCAGTCATAGATCAGGTTGCAAAAAAATTAAACATGGATCCTACAGAGTTTAGATTAATGAATATGCCACAAACTGGGGATGTCATGCCGCCACTACCATATACCGCTAATACGGTTGGGTATCCAAGGGCTGAGTTAGAGGGCTATCCTTCCAAAAAACTAATGAAGTTAGTTAAAGACGAATTAGGATGGGATAAAAAATGGAAAGGTTGGGGAAGACCGGTAGAAGAAAATGGGACCAAAAAAAGAGGCATAGGGATAGTATACTCTGGATATGAAGGTGGCTTTTGCCATGACGGCTTTATGAGCATGGCAGCATCTATGAATAAAGATGGGTCTATTAATATTATGGCGGGTACCCAGGATCTTGGGAATTCCAGCAATATGACGATGTGTCAATTAGCGGCTGAATTTATGGGGATCCCACTGGAAGATGTAAATATATTTACCGGGGATACAAGCATCGGCCAGTATGATTATTTTGGAGCCAGAGCAAGTAGAGAGTTAACGACTGGGGGGCATCTCCTTCTGAAGGCTCTCGAAGAGATAAAACAGAAAGTTCGTATAATTGCAGCCCCCAGGCTCGGGGTGAAGCCCGAAGAGGTTGAAATAAAAGGGAAAATGGCATATGTACGGACAAAAGCCGAGACGGATGCCTTAAAAGAGGCTATACCGTTTGCAGAACTTATTACTTCATCAATAACGGCTGGAGCTTCCGGAGAGCCGGGCAGTGTTTTCCCCGAGACAGCGCCAGGTAAAAAAGTAAGAAACTCTATGGTTGCCGGCATTGAAGTTGAAGTAGATACTGAAACAGGCGAAGTTAAACTGCTAAATATGGTAACGGCAAATTGCCCCGGCAAAGCAATTAATCCCGAGGTAGTAAAAGGGCAATATCAAGGAGCAACTATAATGTCTTTGGGTTATGCTTTGTGGGAGGACTTTGTTTATGATGAAAATAAGCGCGCCTACCTTACTGACAGTTTTACTGATTACAGAGTTCCTAGGGCGCAAGACGTACCTCCTTTAAAAACGATCGTTCTCGAAGAAACACCAGACCGTCCCCCTCATGAAGGTACGCCATACGGGGCGCAAGGAGTCGGCGAACTTGGTTGTTGGTCGGGGCCGGCAGTTGTTGCTAGTGCAATTTACAACGCTCTCGGTAAGAGAATGCAAAAATCTCCCATGACCGCAGAGAAAGTATTAGAACTAATTAAAGAGGGGGAAAACAAATGAGTTACCCGCATGTAATAACTAAAACCATTAAAGAATTTAAGCTGATATCTCCGACAACTATAGAGGAAGCACTTTATGCACTAAATGAATATAAAACCGACACCCGAATAATAGCGGGTGGCACTGATCTGGTTCCCCTAATGAAACATAGAGCAGTCACCCCTAAGTATGTAGTAAGTATTGAAAAATTAAAAGAACTTGATTACGTTAGGTTAGTAGGGGATCAGTTAAGAATTGGTGCGTTAACCAAGATAAATACAATAAAGAATTCAGATGTGATTATGAAGAACTGCTATTCTCTATATGAAGCATCCTTGGTATTCGCCACACCACAAATTAGAAACGTAGCAACTATTGGCGGTAACATTTGCAGGAGTTCTCCAAGCGCTGATACAGTTCCATCCTTGTTAGTATTTAATGCTCAAGTAAAACTGGTTAATCAAAAAGGAGAAAGAATAATTCCTCTGGAACAGTTTTTTACCGGCCCTGGATTAAATGTGGCTGATTCGGACCTGTTAACAGAAATAATTATTCCAATAGAAAAAGGGGAATATGGAACAGCGTTCCATAAAATAAGCAGAAATACTAGCGACTTAGCTAAAGTAAATTGTGCTGTAAAAGTGTCGATATCCCATGAGAAATTTTCTGATGTAAAAGTTGCGCTTGGCGCAGTGTCAGATAGACCAATAAGGGCAAAGAATGTCGAAAAATTACTGATAGATAAAAAAATTAATGCTGAAAATATCGAAAAGGCTTCGGAGATGGTTATTAATGACATTAATCCAATAACTGATGTGAGATCAACCGAAATTTACCGGAAAGAGATTAGCAAAGTTTTGGTTAAGAGGATGCTCAATTTGGCGGTGGAGAGGGCCCAAAAGTAATGCATTATTAAACCGTATGACTCAATTTGATTTATGCCTATCGAGTAGGTGTATGACGTGGGTCATACACCTACCTCGAAAGGGTTTCATTGGAGAGGTGCTAAATGCCAAGGGACGAACTTGTTATCGTTAGAGGCGCCGGCGAAATGGCTACGGGGGTGGCTCATAGACTTTTTCGCTGCGGATATTCCGTGATAATGACAGAACTAGCCACTCCTACAGTGATAAGACGCCAAGTCTCATTTGCGGAAGCAGTTTATGAAACCAAGCATAGCGTCGAGGGAGTAACAGCATGCCTTGCCCAGACTGCCCGCGATGCTGTAGCTGCAGCCAGGAGCGGATTAGTGGCTGTTGTTGTCGATCCTCAGGGGGCAATAGTAGATGAGCTCGCTTCTGTGGTCTTTATTGATGCCACTTTGGCCAAAAAGAATCTAGGAACTAAAATTGCAGATGCAGCCTTGGTCATTGGTTTAGGACCTGGCTTCACAGCCGGTGTAGATGTCCATGCTGTGGTGGAGACCCAACGTGGCCATTACCTTGGCAGGGTTATCACGCAGGGGCAAGCTGCACCCGATACGGGAATACCCGGTGACATCGGCGGATACAGAGAGGAACGGGTTCTGCGGGCGCCGGTGGGCGGGGTGTTTAAGACGCTCAAAGAAATTGGCTGCCAGGTTAACCCTGGTGAACCTATAGCAAAAGTTGGCTCAGATTTAATAAGGGCTGGAATAGGGGGAGTAATCCGTGGGTTATTACGAGGGGGACTGACGGTGTTCCCTGGGATGAAAGTCGGAGATATCGATCCACGTGGGGATAGGGAGTATTGTTTTACCATTTCGGACAAGGCCAGGGCTGTTGCTGGCGGTGTTCTTGAGGCAATTCTATTTTTACAGCGGGGTGGGAGACATGCTTGATCTATTTAAACATATGCTAAGTACATTTGATCGAGGAGAAACTCAAGCCCTGGTTACTACTATTAATGCAAGTCCAGGGTTTAAAGATATGATTGGGGAAAAATGGGTGATTAATACAAATGATGGATCAATAGAGGGTGGGGACTACGCTCGTTCCGTAGTATTAGAGGCAGCTTGGGAGAGCCTTGAAATAGGCGAACCCCAAACAATTATTAAAGATCTTGGAAATAATGAGTGGTTGGAACTTTTCATCGAGCCATTGTCCCCTCCCTCAGAACTTCTAATTCTTGGCGGTGGACACATTGCTAAGCCTCTGGTGGTGTTGGGGAAACTTGCTGGTTTTTTTGTAACTGTTGTTGATGATCGCCCTAGTTTTGCTAACTCAAATCGTTTTCCTGAGGCGGATGAAGTTATTTGTTTAGATTTTGAGTCTACCATAAATAGAAAAAAGATTGGACCTAATACATATGTTGTAATCGTTACCCGTGGACATCGATATGATAGCGAATGTCTTAAATTATGTGTTGGACGGCCCGCAGCCTATATTGGGATGATTGGAAGTAAAAGAAGAATAAAAATCGTGTTGGAAAGTTTGCAAGACGCTAATCCCGAAGAAAAATTACCGCGTATATATGCACCTATCGGGTTAGATATCGGGGCCCGTACACCGGAAGAGATTGCTATAAGTATCATGGCAGAGGTGATCATGGTTCGCCGGAGGGGGAACGGAACCTCGCTAAGTATACTAAGGGAAGGGTGATTAAACTTGGACATTCAGTTGATACGGGAATTAGTTAACCAGCTTTCTTCGGGGGAGAAGGTAGTGTTGGCAACAATTTGCCGGACTAAAGGCTCCACACCGCAAAAGTCAGGTGCAGCTATGGTTATCAGGCAGGATGGAAATATCGTAGGAACCATTGGTGGTGGCTGCGCGGAAGCCGAAGTTCGTCGCGAAGCTCTATCCCTTATGGTAGAAGGCCAGTCACGAATCTATAAACTGGATCTGACTAACGAAGCCGCAGCAGAGGAAGGAATGGTTTGCGGGGGAGTAATGGACGTTTTTTTGGAACTGATTACAATGAAATCCGCTGAGAATCCAGCCTATAGTACATTGTAGAGCATTTGAACGACAACATCTTGTTAGTGCATCTTGCTTCCTTACTTTGCTTGTATCCCATAGAACTTTGTTTAAGTGCTTTCGCATCTCGCAAAGGCGGTATCACATAATAGATGATTTCCCGAAAAAATTCGGTGAGTAGAAGTTGTAAGGCCCGGAAAATATAACGAGTACCTCTTGCGAAAATAATAGTGGAAAAGCAGAATTCCCCCTTTAAGCGCATAAATATTAAGACAACGCGCGAAAGGGGTGGAGAAATGCTAAGCGAAATACTTCTGATCGGGCTGGCCCTATCTGTTCTTAAAGGAATCACGCTGCTCGTTTCCTATATTAATAATAACGCCTTTCCTCAACCGCTCAGCGAAGTGGAAGAAGCGCGTTACCTTAATATTCTTAAGAAGAGCAAGCTAAAGAAAACTCTTACGGTTAAAGAGAAAACGGAGGTTGACCACGCGCGTAATAAGCTGGTAGAACATAATCTGCGCTTAGTGGCCCACCTCGTGAAGAAATTTGACGGCACCGGGGAGGACAGCGATGACCTGATCTCGATCGGGACCATTGGCTTAATTAAGGGGATTAACACCTTTAATGCGGATAAAGGCACCAAGCTGGCCACTTATGCCGCCCGCTGTATTGAAAATGAAATTCTCATGCACCTGCGCTCCTTAAAGAAATCGCGCGGGGAAGTTTCAATCTATGATCCCATCGGGGTGGACAAAGAAGGCAACGAAATTTCGTTGATCGACGTGCTCAGTTCCAATGCCGAAGCGATTTCCGATCAGGTAGAAAATGAATTCGAGCAAAAAGCCCTGCTGGAAAAAGTGAAGAAGCTTACGAAAAGGGAACGCCTGGTTTTGGAGCTGCGCTACGGCCTAATGAACAGCCCCCGGCGGACCCAGCGCGAGATTGCGAAAGCGCTTGGGATTTCCCGTTCCTATGTCTCGCGCATTGAAAAAAGGGCCATTCAGAAGTTAATGGAAGAGATGAGCGAAAGCAGGTAAGACAAAAGGGGCTCCGCAGGTTATAGACTAGCGGAGTCCCTTTATCAATGCCTTATATCTTGACCTTTAGTAAACATTTTTTGCGCATCCAGCGTTGAAAGGAATCGATGCTCCAATAGTGCAAGGCCTGGTCGTTGTACATCGGGCATATTTTGGCATGTCCTTGATATGGACAGCTATTGTGGCAGAAATCCTGGTCAAGCTGGGCTTTCACTTGGGCTAGTCTGTCACCGGTTTTATCCTCTAAGGACAGGGGATTATCTTGAACTAAGAATTCATTATCAGACTCCGTGCGCAGCCTGTAAGATAATTCATCGACTTCAATCACATCATTGATCACATGTTCAAGCGGTTTTAGCCGCAGTTGTTCCCGCCGCCGGGCCGTAGCCTCCCAGTCTATCTCCAATTTAACGTGGTTAGATCCGTTTATATTCATTTCGTTCTTGATGCGAAGGACAACCCCGTACTCCTCTGCCGCCCGTTCCATGGAAATCACTTCTTCCTCCACATCGGCCAGGACCAAGAGCGGGTCCCGGTCCAGAGGGCTGCCATATCCTCCGCCCCCTGCCATGATGATGGAAAATTCGTCACCCGTACCTAAAAGCACGTTGGAGAATTTTGAGGGGGAGGCGGCTCCCATAATTTCCGCAAAGGTTCCTGTAATCCGGGCTTTGGTGACCAGAAAGGCGTTAGTTTCTGCAGGTTTGCCTTTGAAGAGGCCGTATGGTTTGAGTTTATGGCGTTCCCCCACAGCGTTGACTTCGATCTGGTCCGTCAATACTTGCAACGTGCGAATCGTGCCGAATCCCCCTCGGTACTTGCCCGCCCCGGCAGAATCAGGATGGAGTTCGGCCTGCTTGTACAAGAAAGGATAATTGCTCTCGACCACTTCGACCGGTACATCTTTGCAATTTCCGATCGGATTGAAGGTCGAGGTTAAGCCGTCCCGGTCGGAGCGCGCTCCCCAACCTCCCTCGTTAAAGAAGTAGAAGACAAAAGGACTCTCTCTTACCGGGTCATAGCCGCCGCCGGTGAAGTTATTGCAGGTGCCGTAGGTTGCGGCCGTGACTTTATCGGGCAAGACTTTGGCCAGGGCGCCGATGACCACTTCGACGATCCGGAGATTGGTATCGGTATTGGCACCGAAGGTAGCCGCCGGGTAGTTGGGGTTAACCAGAGTGCCGCGGGGGGCGATGATCTTGACCGGGCGGAAGAGGCCGCAGTTGATAGGAATACTGGGGTCGGTCATTTGGAGCAGGGCATTAAATACGGAAGAGGCGGTAACCCCGTAAACCGCATTCAAAGGACCTCGGGCCTGGGAAGCGGTCCCGGTGAAGTCGACAGTCATACGGTCTTGTTCAACCGTGATCTTGACCTGGATTTTACGCGCCAGAGTTGTGACCCCGTCATCTTCGATAAAGTCGGAGAAGGAGTACGTTCCATCCGGTATCGCTTCAATTTCCCGGCGCATCCAGGCTTCAGAGTGCTCTTTTAAGCGTTTGAGGCGGTGCTTAAAGGTCGGGATTCCGTAGTTGCGGCACAGCTGCAAAATGCGTTGTTCCGCCGTGAGCACGGAGGCCAGCTGGGCGCGAAAATCCCCGATTTGGACCCAGGGCAGGCGGACATTGGACAAGAGCGTGTCAAAGATATCCGTATTCTCTACACCGCCGCGGAACCATTTCACCGGAGGAATGCGGATGCCTTCCTGGAAGATTTCGGTGGCGTCCCCGGGGAAACCTCCGGCCGCTTTGCCCCCGACATCCAGGTGATGGGCCCGGTTGGAAGCCATGGCGATAAGCTTGCCTTCATAGAAAATAGGTTTGATAATGGTAAAGTCCGTAATGTGAGTGCCTCCGCAATAAGGATCATTGGTCAGGATGACATCTCCGGGGGCCAGGTCGCTGAATCCGATCTCCATTAAGGCCCATTCCGGAGCCAAAGCCATGGCTGCCAGGTGCACGGGGCAGTAATTGACGGCGGCGGCCAATTCCCCCTGGTCATCCAGGATGCCGCAGGCAAAATCCATGCCGTCGGCAAAGATAGGGGAGTAAGCGGTGCGGAGCATGGTGTTCCCCATTTCCCGGCAGATGGATTCAAGGGAGCTGAGAAAGACTTCATTGCCTACGGGTTCGATGTAGGCGGATTTTTCCATCTGGTACAGGCGGGTGGTAATGGCATCTTCCGTACTCTCCGTTTCATCCGTATCTAACATTAAGCGCTGATTAATAATGATTCGGATGTTGCCGAAATCATCCAGGGTGCACTTGTGCTGGGGCGGGATGATCACGGTCGTTTCCCCGTCTTCGATGACGGCAGGGCCTTCAAGCACCATGCCGTCAGCCAGCAGGTTCCATGCATAGACGGGCGTAGAAACATATTCAAACATACTGCGGAAATATACCGGGCGTTGTCCTATTAAGGCGGCGTCCGCTTTTCCTGTCTGAGCACGGGCGGTAAAGCTGGGCTTGGGCTGGGGCACTAAGACTTTAACCCGTAAATTGACCAACTCCAGCGGTTCGTCCGGCCGGTTGAATCCGTATAAACGCTTATGCTCGGCGTGAAAAAGATTGACAGCTTCTTCAAGTGCGAGTGCCGTCAGGTGTTTGTGAAAAGTTATAGGTACGGTGATTTCAAAGGCCTCGCCCATATATCTGAGATCAAAGAGATAGGTGAAACGTGAGGTTGCTTCCCCGTAATCATTTTCGATCTGGGCAATTCCTTGTTCGTAGAGCTGGGTGAAGATGCGGTCAACCCGCTTGAAATCGAGTTTGGCTAAGGGGACGTAATAGGTTTGAAGATAATCCAAAATGACATCGGCGCATAAACTGCCGAAGGCCGAGAACACCCCGGCATTGGCCGGGATATACACTTCCGGGATGCCTAGTTCTTCCGCGAGGTCGGCGGCATACATCGCTCCGGCTCCCCCGAAAGAAACGAGTTTAAAATCGCGCGGCTCCTGGCCACGGTTTGTGGTCATCTCCCGGATTAATTGCGCCATTTCACTCATGGAAAGTTGATAAATCTGGTAGGCGGTATCTTCTTCGCTTTGCCCGTTAATGCTTAATTTGTCCAAGGCCGAAGCTGCCGCTTCTTGATCCAGGAACATACTTCCGCTTAAGAAATTAGCCGGGTTAATTCTCCCTAGGGTAAGCTGGGCATCGGTAATGGTTGGTTCTTGTCCTCCAAGGCGGTAGCAGGCAGGGCCCGGTTGGGCTCCCGCACTTTGCGGGCCTACTCTCAGTCTTTTTCCCCGGTCATGCCAGGCGATGGATCCTCCTCCTGCTCCGATGGACTTGACATCCAGCATAGAGCCGCGTACGGGAATGTTCCAGGCGATGTCTTTTTCCATGGTAAAGAGCGGCTGGTAATTCTGAATTACCCCGACATCCGTGGTGGTGCCGCCCATGTCTAAGGTGATGAGATTAGGCAGCTGCATATTCAGGCCGAAATAGGCAGCCCCCATGACCCCTCCGGCTGGCCCGGATGCAAAGGCCTCAACCGGTTTGTCCAAGGTGGATTCTGCGTTGACGACCCCGCCGTTCACTTTAAGGATGCGCAGGGGAGCGGAAATTCCCATTTCCAGCAAGCATTCGCGCAGCGTCCGGATATAGCTGCGCATAATGGGTTTAAGCATCGCGTTCAGGACGGTGGTGCTGGTTCGCTCGTATTCCCGGATTTCAGGCAATACTTCGCAGGAGAGAGAAACGAAGGCCCCAGGGTGCTCTTTCAGGATGAGTTCCCTTACGCGCCGTTCATGGGCGGGATTAAGAAAGGAAAAAAGAAAGCTCACAGCATAAGAATGCACGCCTTGGGCACGGAGAAAGCGAACCGCTTCCATGACTTCATCTTCCTGGAGGGGGGTAAGGATATTGCCTTGCCAGTCAATCCGTTCACTGACTCCCCGGCGCAGTTTGCGCGGGATTAAGGTTTCCGGTCTATCCCAAGACGGGTCAAAAAGCTTTTCCCGCCAAACTCTCCGAATTTCCAAGGTATCGCGAAACCCCTTGGTGCAGATTAAACCCACGTGCTGCTCTTTGTGCTCAACCAAGCTATTAAGTCCTAAGGTACTGCCATGAACGAGGTATGAGATGTCCTCTGGCTTAATCCCTGATTGCCGGATCGCATCCATAACTCCTAAGGCGGGATTGCCGGGGGTAGAGGGTGTTTTCACAGATAAGACTTCCCCGGTGTCCTCGTTGATTGCAACTAAATCTGTAAATGTTCCGCCTATGTCAATTCCTATTCGAAATCCCACGTCATTCACCCCGTCTTAATCCTCTTTACAAAACACAGTTATATTTGAAATGCTACTGCCTTGAAAAACAGGCAAGGGGCATTACTTAGCGAACCGTCCGAGCAGAAGAGCGTCGAGAGCGCAGTTGATTCTGCGTTAAGCAGTGCCACGGTTCACTCCAGGTATTACCCTGAGGTTTGGCGCTGTACTGAATCAACAAGCGAACACCTCTGGCGCGTGGTACGTTAGTCTGCAGTGCAGACTAACGCCGTAGCCGCAAACCACAGAGTAATGCTTTCGCGGCGAAGGATGCGGGTAATGCACCTTGCCGATCGGAAGCGAAGTTATTCCTCGTGCCAAACACGCTCGGTTTTCTGATGATACTTTTTGGCTTTTCTGACCATGGTTGACTGGCTGATCCCGAGTACCTTGGCTGCGCGGTAAGTACTTCCGTAAATACTCAGTGCTTTCACAATCATTCCCTTTTCCACCTGATCCATCACTTCTTGCAAGGGTCTTAGCTCTCCTTCGGGCTCATACCCAAGCCGGCGGTCTGCAAGACCATGCGGGTTTATTGCTGCCTGGTGGGCCGGAGCTGCCTGACGATTTGGAACTGTTGGCCGCTCCCCTTTGAATACCTGCAGGGGCAGGTGCTGGGGCAGGATCACATGATCATCGGCCGTGATGACCAGGCGTTCGACGACATTTTCAAGTTCCCGGACATTTCCGGGCCAGCGATAGCGGGAAAGAATGGCTAAGCTGTCTCCGGCGAACATTTTTAGGCAGCTGTATTTGCGCCCGTATTTTTCCAGGAAGGCCGTAAGCAGGGCGGGAATATCTTCAGGCCGGGAGCGCAAAGGCGGGATGTTAATCGGCAGTACATTCAGACGGTAATATAAATCTTCGCGAAAAGTGCCTTGGCTCACCATCTGTTCTAATTCCCGGTTGGTGGCGGCAATGATGCGGACATCGACTTTTTTGGGTCGTGTATCCCCTAGCCTTGTAAATTCACGTTCCTGAATCACCCGCAGCAACTTAACCTGCAAGTCAAGCGGCAATTCCCCGATTTCATCCAAGAAAAGGGTTCCTTGATGGGCTAATTCGAAATAACCGGGTTTCCCATCTTTTTTGGCCCCGGTAAAGGCTCCGGCTTCATACCCGAAAAATTCCGATTCCAGCAATTCGCGGGGAATGGCGCCGCAGTTGACTTTAATAAACTGACCATTCTGCTTGCGCTGGCTGGTATTGTGAATGAGTTTGGCGATCAGCTCTTTCCCGACCCCGGATTCTCCCAAGATCAAGACCGTGGCGTCAAATTGGGCTGTTTTCAAAGCCAAGTCAATAACCTCAAGCATCTGCGGGGATTTGCTCACAATCCCGTGGGCCAGCATGTGGCGGGAACGCATATGGGCTCGATTTGTGGATAATTCCGAAGCCTGTGTTTTCGTATCTTCCAGCGCTACTTTGAGTTCCACCAGTTCGGTGATATCCCGGATATTGGTCACCACGCGCTCGATGGAGCCGTCCGGGTTAAAGACAGGGATTGCGGTTGCCACATATTCCTTGCCGGTGGATGTTGTCTTCTTCAAAGAGGTTGGTTGATGCGTCGATAGTGTCGCTTGGGTGGCGGATTGATCGATGAGTCCCCACTCTATCAGTTCGCGGACATTTTTCCCTATCAATTCTTGAGCTGGACGGCCGAGAATATCTTCAGTGGCCCGGTTGACCCTAAGGATTTGGCCCAAGCCATCGGTGGTTACGATTCCGTCGTGCGTGCTCTGCATGATGATATTTAACTCATCGCTGTTGGGGGAGTTAGCGGATGTTAGCGCTGGGGCTTGCTGCAGCAAGGCGAAGGCGAGTTTATGGAGCCAAAGAACGCCCACGAGGTGTTCCTTGTCATTAACTACCGGTATCACCGGAGCGGTGGAGGGAGGGATGCTTGCGATTACTTGATCTTCCCTTGCAACCGGGATACCAAGATTCATAAATTCGTTTACAAAAAGGTGAGGATTTGCTGCCGGACGTTCGCTTAGCAGATATTGCAGCACTTGTCCGGTTAGCTCAAAAACCCCGATTGTACCCATGCGGTCTAAAACCGGCGCCGCTGTTACTCCCCATTCCGCCAATTGGGTGAGAGCTGAGAGGACGGTTTGCTTAGGGATTAAAAGAGGGAACTCCATATCCATTAAGTCCTTGGCTAACAAATTTGTGTTCCCTCCTTTCGTCTTAGGTGCGATAGTCTCCGGGGGAGACAAAGTTTCCTTTATCCCCTACGAGGATAAGTCAACTAAAACTTTGGATGATTTGGCAATCATCCAAAGTAAGTTTCCTATATATTTCGGCAAGTCAGGCAATTAATCCTTTAACTGAATGAAACTGAATACATGAATTTATCCTAAGTCAATGGTGAATCAGTCGGAAATAATTTACCGAGTCAATAATGACTTAATCGGATTCAGTACCGGCGTTAAAAATAGCATACATTTCAGATTTTTCCGTACGCAGTGTATTGGTATGAGATTTGCTATAAATAACCGGTGAGCTCATATCAGAAAATTTAGAATAGACCAAGGGTTTTTCTTTTATGACCGGCGCAAAATTAACGGAAATTTAGTGAGGAGGGATTTTTCAGTGGCTAAGTACAGAGTCGCAGTCGATGTCGGAGGAACGAACACAGACGTCTTCATCTTTGAAGAGCAGACAGGGGACATTCAGGTGACCAAGGTGCCTTCCATTCCGTCCAATCCGGCCCAGGCTATTGTGAACGGGGTGGAGAAAGCCGGGGTGCCGTTGTCTGAAGTGACCTTATTTTCCCATGGGACGACCGTGGGCACGAATGCTTTGATTACCCGCAATCTTCCCCTGACGGGCATGGTCAATACCAAAGGATTTCGCGATGTGATCGAAATCCGGCGCTCGACCAAAGAGGATTTGTGGGATGCTTATAAGGATGTGGCGCCCCCACATGTGCGCCGCCGCGACCGTTTGGAAGTGGAAGAGAGAATTGATGCGACGGGTCAGATTGTGCAGCCGCTCAATGAGGAGGATGCCCGCCGGGTTGCCCGCCTGTTGCGCAAGAAAGATGTCAAAGCGGTGGCAGTCTGTTTTATTAATTCTTATATCAACGGCATCCATGAGCAGCGTATGAAGGAGATTCTGGAAGAAGAACTGCCGGGGGTATTTATCTGTGCCTCCAGCGAGATTCTGCCGGAGATCTTTGAGCACGAGCGCTTCAGCACAACTGTGGCCAATGCCGTCCTGGGCCCTGTGGTCGGGCAGTATCTCAGAGAACTGACCACCCGCCTGTCTGATATGGGGTATGATGGGGAAGTTTTGGTCCTGCACTCCGGCGGCGGGGTTATGACGGCAGAAACCGTGGTGAATTACGCAGCCCGGATTGCCAGCTCGGGCATTGCCGCCGGGGCTATTGCCAGCGCCCATATTGCCAAGCTGTGCGGGTATGACAATGCCATCGGCCTGGATATGGGTGGGACCAGTACGGATATTTCCCTCATGTACAACGGACAGGTGCGGGTGACCAAGGAATGGGATATTGAATACGGGTACCCGATCATGTTTCCCAGCATCGAAGTCCTGACCATCGGAGCCGGAGGCGGCAGCATCGCTTGGGTTGATGAAGGAGGCTCGCTGCGCAACGGTCCGCAGAGCGCGGGTGCCGATCCGGGGCCGGCCTGCTACTTAAAAGGGGGTCAAGAACCTACCAACACGGACGCTAATCTGGTACTGGGACGCTTGGATACCAAGCTTCTGGCCGGAGATATGACCATTGATAAGGAAGCGGCGGAAAAGGCCATTAAAGAGAAGATTGCCGATCCTTTTAATTACAGTGTGGTAGAGGCTGCGGATGCGATTGTCAAAGTGGCGAACGCCAATATGTGCGACGCGATTAAACTCATATCCATCCGCCGTGGGTATGATCCGCGTGAATTTGCCCTGGTGGCCTTCGGCGGCGGCGGCTCGCTGCATGCAGCCTACCTGGCCCGGGAGATGGAGATTCCCACAGTGATCGTACCGCGCTATCCCGGAATCACGTCTGCCATGGGATGTCTTTTGGTGGATGTGCGTCATGACCTCTCGAAGACTTATCTGGTCGATGCCAAAACCGTGAGCATTGAGGATTTGGAGAAGGTATATGCGGAGTTGGAGCGGGAAGGGAAAGAGCTGCTTGAGGCCGAGGGCACCCCTCCGGAAAATATGCAGTTTCTCCGCTTTGCCGACATGCGTTATGCCGGGCAGTGGCGTTCCCTGACAGTGCCGGTGGCGCGGCCGATCTCTTCCTTGGAAGAAACGCTGGCAACGTTCCATAGCGAGCACCAGCGAGAATACGCCTGGTCCAGCCAAGAACAGGATGTACAGATGTATGTGCTGCGGGTGACTGCCGTCGGTCTGGTGCCCAAGCCGAATCTGCCCCAATATCCTAAAGGCGGGGATGCGGAAGATGCTTTGACCGGTACCCGAGCCGTTTACTTCGAGGAAGCGGGCGGATTTGTCGAGACCAAGATTTATGAGCGCGAGAAGCTGCCTGCGGGCGCGGCTTTGAACGGCCCGGCTATTGTGGAGCAGCTGGATTCCACCGTGGTCGTTCCTCCGGGTGTAAAGGCTGAAGTGGATGAGTATCTGAACATTATAATGCAGATCGGAGAGGGGAGGAGATAAGCATGAGCGAGATAAACCGCGTAGATTCCGCAAACGAATTGGATCAGAAAAATCGCATTGACCAAGTAAACCACCTAGACCCGGTAACCTTTGAAGTGTTAAAGAATGCCTTTATTAACCTGGTTGACCAGATGTCCGAACAGATCCTGAGAACCTGCTATTCCTTCGTGATTTATGCCCGTGATTTTAGCTCCGGGATGTGTGATGTCAACGGGGATACGGTGATGCAGGGCAGCCAGGATGTGGCCGTGCACGTGGGCACGCTGCACCTGACGGCCAAAGCCGTGATCGAATCCTTTAAAGGGGATATTCATCCCGGGGATGTCTTTATTATGAATGATCCCTATGTGGGGGGGACCCACTTTAATGACACCCGCATCATCCGGCCCGTGTTTTACCAAGGCGAACTGGTTTCCTTTATGCTGTCCAACGGCCACTGGGCGGATGTGGGCGGTTCGGTGCCGGGCTCCTTTGACATCACAGCCACAGAACATTATGGGGAAGGAATGCGCATCCCGCCGACCCGGGTCTGGTCTCAGGGCCGTTATTTGGGCGATGTGGCCAATCTCTTGGTGGCTAATATGCGGGTCGCGGAAGACCGGTTGGGGGACCTGCGGGCCCAGGCGGAAGCGACCAAGGTCGGGGAGCAAATTTTAATTAACTTAATGGATAAATACGGGAAAGAGACGGTGCTGCTGGCTTTTCAAGAATGCCAGGATTACGTAGAGAGAGTTGCCCGGGCTAAGATCAGCGCTCTGCCGGACGGCACCTGGGAAACGGTGGACTATATCGACATGGACCCGGAGCAGGAAGAAGGCTTGGTACCGATCCGGGTCAAGATGACGATCAAAGGGGATACCGTAGACTATGATTTTTCCGGGAGCAATCCGGTAATCGGCTGCTTCCTGAACTCCGCTTACAGCGCTTCTTTTTCCGCGGTGATTTCCGGGACAAAGACCTTTTTCCCGGAAATCCCGTTAAACTCCGGTTTTTACCGGGCGGTGACAGCCTATCTTCCGGAGGGAACCGTCGTCAATGCCCCCTGGCCGACGGCGGTTACCGGGTACTGTTCCGGGAGTTATGAGAAAATCATGAATGCGATTTTCAGTCTCTGGTCTCAGATTATGCCGGAGCGGGCCATCGCTTGTTCTTTCAACCTGGAGTATTTGCTGATCGGTGGTTGGGATCTCAGATCCCAGCAAAGAAGCTATTTCATGTGGTATGACTGGATGGCGGGCGGCCACGGGGGCAGAAGCTTTAAAGACGGCTCCAATGCGACTGCGCCCCTTTTTGGGCTGGGCTTGAGTGTGCAGCCGTGCGAAGGACAGGAGCGCCTGTCTCCGGTCTTAACGGATGTGCACGCCATTGTGCGGGATTCGGGCGGCCCGGGCAAGTACCGCGGGGGCTGCGGAGTGGAAAAGGGCGGCACTCTCTTAAGCCTTGAGCGGGCCGTGATGTCCTACTGCTGTGACCGCGCCCGCTCCATTACCTGGGGGATCAACGGCGGGCTGCCGTCCAATCCGCATGGGGTACGGCTCAATCCCAACAAGGAGAATGAACGCTTCTTGGGCACCATCTTCTCTAATGTACCGGTGAAACAAGGGTTTTCCTTTACCCGGCCGTCTGCCGGCGGGGGTGGACTGGGAGATCCGCTGGAGCGTGATCCCGAGCTCGTGCTGGAAGATGTGATTGATGATTACGTGTCTGTAGCCAGAGCGGCTAAGGATTACGGAGTGGTAATCAAGACCATCGACGAGGAACTGAGCGAATATGAGATCGACTGGGAAGGGACGGCAAAGGAACGGGCCTATATCCGGCAAAACCGCAAGGCTTGGATTGAGGAAGACCCGTACGCGGTGAGAGAAAGGTTTGTCAAGGGAGAAATCGAACTCCTGGATGTGATTCGCAAGTACGGGGTGATTCTTGACTGGCAGACGTACGAAGTCCTGCCGGAAACAACGAAGGAGTACCGGAAAATGCTCCAGACCCGCACCGTAACTCACTGGAAAGATTAAAGCAGTATCCGGTCATTTGATCCCGACCCTGGGAGTAGAGGAACTCCCAGGGTCAGGCCAGCCCATGAATTCAGAAATTTTGAAATATTAAGTGGAGTTCAAATGTTATCATTGATCGCTTGAAAGGGGCTGCTGAGAGGAGGTGAGTGCTAAAGTCTAAGGAGATTTTGCACGACGACCGTTTTCAAAAAGGAAAGATAAGGGTAGATAAAGAGTAGGGGTAGAGTTAAAACGAATGCGTCCAAATCAAGAGTGGGGAGGTAATGAATATGGCGGGAGGAAAAGTTCAGGCAGACTCCAAGCAAGAAATGAAAGAGGATTATGCCCTGCGCAAGGTGCCCCAGCATTGGCGCTGGCCCTGGTATTCGATCATGAATGTAGCTTTGGGTGTAGCGACAGCCATGGTTTTCATGCAGATGGGGAGCCTGATGGCGATTTCATACGGCAGTGTCAATGCGATGCTGGCGGAGATTTACGCCACCGTTGTCGGGGGGATTTTGGGCATGGCCATTGCTTATTCCGCAGCCAAGCACGGTTTGAATGTTAATCTGATGGCGCGCGGGGCCGGCCTTGGTTTTACCGGTTCATCCATCACTTCATTTATTTATGCGATTAACTTTATTATGTATGCTGCGATTGAGGGCAGTATTATGGCTTATGCCATCAATGCCTATATTCCGGCGATTCCAGTATGGTTGTTAATGATAGTGGTCGGTCTAGCAATTATTCCTCTTAACTGGTATGGGGTGGCCCAGCTCGATAAGTTCCAAAAGTTTTCCGTACCTATTTATGTAATTCTTCTGGTTGCCGGGATCATCGCGGCGGCGCGCATGAACCTGCCGCACTCTTCAGATTGGCTCACTTTCCTGCCGCCTGGGGGTTCGGTCGGCGGTGTCGGCTTATTGACATCCATCGGGGTCATGAATGGTTTAGTCGGAATTATGGCCCTATTGGTTTCGGACTATGCCCGGTTTATTAAACCGAACGAACGCAAAATCGGAGTGATTGCGGTCGGGTTTGTGCCCCAGTTCGTGGCCTTCTTCTTAAGCGGTTTAATCGGAGTCTGGTTCGGCGTCCGATTTGGGGAAGCTAATCCTGGGAAATATTTCGTGACGGCTATGGGCGTATGGGGTGCAATCTATACCATTTTAACCCAGTTGAGAATTAACGTGACCAATCTCTACAGCGGCTCGCTCTCCCTTGCCAACTTCTTTGCCCGGGTGCTCCACTTCGCACCGGGCCGGGTGTTCTGGGTGGTTGTGACGGCAGTGGCAGCAGTCATCTCCATGCTGGCGGGTGCGCTTGATCATCTGGGTCCGATGCTTACCTTCCAGGGAGTCTTCTTGTTCGCCTGGGTGGCTCTGCTTGCGGCTGATCTGCTGGTGGTAAAAGGGCTGCTAAAACTGGGGCCGATTCACATTGAACACCGGCGCGGCCATTTGCGTGATTGGAATCCGGTGGGCGTCGTTTCCCTGGTGGTTTCCAGTGGCATTGGCTCTTTAATGGCCTTTGGCCTGTTCGGCGGTTTCTGGGCTTCCATCTCAGCCTTTGCTGCGGCGGTCATTGCCTTTGTCTTGCATATTATTATGGCAGTGGCTACTCAAGGAAAATACTATGAAGCCAGCAAGTGCAAAGAGAACTTTCATGCGGAGGTCGTCGAGGTCAATCATTTCGGTGAGCACTTGGTCAAGTGCCATAAGTGCGGGCAGGCCTTTATTGCGGAGGATATGTTAACTTGTTGCGTGCATAAAGAGCCTTACTGTTCCCAGTGCTGTGCCGAAGCCGCCTGTGCAGCCGCCTGCCAGGCCTAAGAAATAAAGGCCGTCCCTGATTCATTGTTTGATAATAGTTAGTTAGATAGGTCTTACAATGTTGAAAGGACGGTCCTTTTACACTTTTTCGAAGGGGGAGAGAAGATGCAGCCCAAAGATTATCACGTCATCTTGGACAGTCTGGCGGAAGCCGGTTCACGGCCGCAAGTGCTCTTTCGGCAAGCCGGGGATGGTTTTCTGCAGGTAGAGTATGGGGAGAACCCTAGGTTTAATCTGGTGGATTCCTTTCGCGTCTTAACGGTTAACGGAGCGGTCAAGGGTAAAAGAATTCCCGGGTTGTTCGAAACCGTTCCCGGGATAAGGACCAATCTCTATCACTTTGACCCTGAGGTTCTCTCAGTGCGGAAATTGATTGGGGAGATCAAGGAAGTGGAAGAATCTATTTCCGAAGTGATGGAGATTGAATTTGAATCCAGGTTAATTACCTTGCCCATTGCTTTTGAAGACAGCGAAACCAAAAAATGCGTTCAGAAGTATGTTAAAGAAGTACGGCCGGATGCCCCCAATGTGATCAATGGTTATAACATTGAATACATGGCTCTTTGCAACGGGGTATCTGTGGCTGAAATCAAAAATATGGTCTGCAGTACCGAATGGTATAACAGCGGCAATGGCTTCTGGCCCGGCGGAGGATTCTTTTGGCCATTGGATCCGAGGCGTGCCATCGTAGTGCCTAAATATAACCCGCCCCGGACCTGGACGCCGGAAGGGACGGTTGGGATCGGGGGGCCATGTCTGTACGTTTATCCCACTCCAACGGGCGGAGGTTACCAGGTGTTTGGGCGCACCATTCCCATCTTTCAGTTCAGTCAAAAACATCCCTTGTTCAAGGATAACCCGACTTTTTTCCGGGCGGGTGACAGGATTAGATTTTTCGAGGTTCCGGAGGAAGAAATCTTGAGAATCTACCAGCATGTGCATGTGGAAACAGACTATGAGTATGACATTAAGAGCGGGACGTTCGTGGTTAAGGACTGGCTCGATTTTTACAACTCGGGCTCCGTGCAGCAAGAGGTGGGGGAACTCCTAGCCAAGCAAGAGGCCGGAACCAGAATTGCGCCCAAGGTTTGAGAAAAGGGGGGATATAGATATGCTAAGCGTGTTAAACGGAGGAATTGAAACAGTGGTTGAGGATTGGCCCGGCCGGATTGGATATTTGGATAACGGGATGTCAGCCTCCGGTGCCTTTGACAATGTGGCGCTCGGATTGGCCAATTTATTAGTAGGCAACTCCCCCGGAGAGGCTGGTTTGGAGATTACCGGGGGATACTTTGAAGCAGAGTTTGGAATGGATACCGTGATCAGTGTGACCGGGACGGACATGAAACCGACGCTCAATAATCAGGCGCTGCCTTTGTGGGAATCAGTCAAGGTAACAAAAGGGGACATCATCAAGTTCTCCCATTTTGGGGAGTTCGGCTTTAGAGCCTATCTGGGGGTCGGCGGTGGGGTTGACGTTCCGCTTTACCTGGGGAGCAAGTCTACCTGCCTGTTCGGCAGTTACGGCGGGTACAACGGCCGCAAGCTCCAGGCGGGGGATGTCATTCGCTTTGGACCTGTCACCCAAAAGCTTGAGGCATTGGCGGGAAGAAGGGTCAAAGAGAGTGCCCGGCCCCGGTACGTGAGGGAATGGACGTTAAGAGCGATCCCCGGACCCAATGCCTCTCCGGATTACTTGACGGAAGAGGGGATGGATTTTCTCTTTAGTACTCCCTTTAAGATCCAGCATAGTTCCAACCGGTCGGCTTACCGCCTGCAGGAAGCTCAGGGGCTTTCTTTTGCCAGGCCGGATGGAGGAGTTGCGGGAAGCCACCCCTCGAATGTCTTAGACCACGCTTATGCCATTCGGGGTACGCTCAATATTTGCGGTAATACTCCCATTCTGCTGGTGGCCGATGGCCCGACCTTAGGGGGATATATGTGCGCCCTTAGTGTGATTAACGCGGATTTATGGAAAATCGGTCAAGGTACTATCGGCAGGGATTTTATAAAGTTTGAGTATTGCACCCAGGAGGAAGCGATTCAGGCACGGAGTGAGCAAAGAGCGTGGCTGAGCGAGAGTTCCTTAACTTAACGTAGCTTAGAGGAAAGGGGTATGTGGTATGGATTTGAACGTGGATATGGGTGAAAGTTTCGGCAGGTACCAATTGGGGAATGACGAACAGGTGATGCCGTTTATTACCTCAGCCAACATCGCCTGCGGGTTTCACGCAGGAGATGCCCTGGTGATGTATCACACCGTTCAACTTGCAAGACAGCACGGGGTCGCAGTGGGTGCTCATACCGGGCTGCGGGATTTGCAGGGGTTTGGACGCAGGAGGATGGAAGTCACGCCGGAAGAGTTAAGCGCGGATACTCTGTATCAGCTGGGAGCATTACAGGGAATTGCGGGCAGCGCCGGACTGAGGCTGCATCATATCAAGCCCCATGGCATCCTTTACCGTATGGTGTCAGATGAAGAAAAGTATGCCCAAGCTTATCTTGGGGCGGTGAAGCAATTTGACCCGGAATTACTTATTTATGTGCCCCGGGGAACTTTAGCCTGGGATATGGGCAAGAACATGGGATTTAGGATGGCTGCCGAGATTCTGGTTGATCTTAGCTATGATGATGAAGGCAATTGGCTGTTGGAGCGAAACAAACAGGCAAGGTCGCCGGAGGAAGTTGCCGAAAGGGCCCTCATGGTGGCACAGGAACAATTAATCCCGACGGTCAGTGGGAAGAAGATTCCGGCCGCAGCCGATACGATTTGCTGTCATGGGGATTCCCCCAATGCGGCCGAAGTCGTGGCCAAGATTAAAGCAGTATATGAAGATAAAGGGATTTTATTGAAAGCCATTTAGTACACTTCAGGGTAGACAAATGGAATAGATTGCAGGGAGGAAGATAACATGGAAAAGACTGTCCAGGCACATATGCCGGGTCTGGTTGCTAGAGTCGTGGTGAATGAAGGGGAAAGCGTGCACAAAGGGCAGGAAGTGGCGGTGATCAACTGCATGAAAACGGAACTGTCTGTTACCGCTGAATGGGCGGGGGTAGTTAAGAAGATATTAGTCAAAGAATGGGACGAGATGGAAGTGGGGAGTCCCATGGTGGTGATGGAAGTAAATTGATCCCCTTGCTTCAGCCGCTTTTCCTGGGGTATAATAGATTCAACCCTTACCTCGGACTGTACTTGAGAGTAAGGTACGGACACGGTTGGAGGATACCCTATGTTTGAGCTTTTCAGCCCCGGCTATCAAGTGGATTCCATTGACAGCATCAAGATCGAGATGCTGAAGCAGGCAGGAATTCGGGGTTTAATGATTGATCTGGATAATACCATGACCCCATGGAACGACGTGGAAGTAGGGCCGAAAGTTGCGGATTGGTTTAAGCGGCTGCAAAAAGCCGGTATCCGGGCCTGTATCCTTTCCAACAATAAAAAACGCCAGCGCGTGGCGATTGTGGCGGAAAAGCTGGGGATTCCCTTTGTTTTTAGGGCCAGCAAGCCCAGGCAGCGCGCCTTTCAGGCAGGAATGGATATTTTAGGTACAGGGCTTAAGGATACGGCGGTCATTGGGGATCAGTTGTTTACGGATATTCTGGGCGGAAACAGGATGAGGCTGTTGACCATTCTGGTTTTGCCCATCAGTGAGCGCGAATGGATTGGAACCCGTTTTATGCGGCAGCTGGAACGGGGACTGGTATGGGCGATGAAACACTTTGCCCGCTATCAACTCCATGATTCTAAAGTGCGCTAGAATTTCTTCAGAGTGTGTACGGAATGGCTAGGCCATTCCGTTTTATGTCTTAGATAGGGCAAGTTTTTGCCTTTTTAGCTAATTAGTAGAATGGAAGGACGGGATGTGTTGGTGGAGAAACACTTTGCAGTGATAGGGGATCCGATCGGGCATTCTCTATCCCCGGTAATGCATCGTGCTGCTTTTAAGGCGAAAGGAATCGAGGCTGAATACCAGCGCTTTAGAGTTAGCCCGGAGCGTCTCAAGGAGGCGGTCGAGGGGTTGGTGTCTCTAGGATTTGACGGTTGGAATGTGACCCTCCCGCATAAAGAAAAAATCATTCCTTTTTTGCATGAACTGACTCCGGAAGCTGAAAAAGCCGGAGCTGTCAATACAGTAAGAGTAGATCACGGAAAACTGACCGGACATAATACCGATGGACTGGGGTTCGTGCGTTCGATTGAAGAAGATACATCTGGACTCGCTGCCGGGAAAGACAGCCGATCTCACGGAAAATATGCGGTCATTCTAGGGGCCGGGGGTGCGGCCAAAGGAATCGCTTTGGCCCTTGCGGACCGGGGGCTGAAGTTACATATTTTGAACCGGACGGCGGGGAAAGCCGAGGAATTGGCGGGCTTGGTCCGGGCCCGGGGCGGAGAGGCTTCCTGGGCAGAACTGGTGCCGGGAGCATGGTTGGGACAAGCTGATCTTATCGTCCAGACCACTTCCGTGGGGCTAAAGGGAGAAAAGTTCTTATTTTCGTTGCAAGGGATTAATCCGCGGGCGTTGGTCGTGGATATTATCTTTCGTCCGGCGGAAACCCTCTTTCTTAAAGAAGCCAAGTCCTATGGCTGCCGAACGCTTAACGGATTAGGCATGCTGCTGCATCAAGGAGTTCTGGCGTGGGAGTATTGGCTCGGGGAGCAGGCTCCCGTAGCGGAAATGTGGACTGCCTTAACTAAGGCCGTTGCTGCGGACTAAGTAGGCCGGTCATTGAAGTTATGGTTGCAGGACTCGAAAGGGTTGAATCTCATGACGGCTGAACTGGGAATGGAAAAAGGAACGCTCTGCCCAACCGTAGGTGCAAGTGGTGTTGTCGGGGTAACAGGTGCTGCCCGTGCAACAGCTGCTGCCCGTGGGACAGGTATTTCCGGAGCGACGCTGCTGGAGCTGATGCTGGCGCTTGTCATCCTGGCTGGGAGTACCTTTATCTTAGGGGTGAAGCTGCCCGGGTACTTGCAGGAAGCGCGCCTGGACCAGGCGTCCACTCAGCTTCTGGAAGAATTGAGAGATGCCCGCCAGGCTGCGATGGCTGAGAATACCTGGTATCAGGTGCGTTTTTTCCAAGAGGGCAGGTACTACCAGATCCTGCGCGGGGGTACCCAGATGCGCAATATCCGTTTGCCGGAAGGGGTTTCTTTTGTGACCGTACCCCAAGATTTACAGTTCAATGCTGTCGGAACCCCGAATATTGGAATGACTATTTTGCTCAGGGCTAAGAACGGGGAAGAGCGCAAGGTGATTGTAGCCCCGGTGGCAGGCCGGATACGCGAGGAATAGCAGCTCATCACATGGGAAATAGATGAAACAGGATTTACAGAATGAGATAGGTTAAGAAAGAATAATGCAGAAATAAAGCAGGATGAAGGAGCGAACAACATGCGTTTTCTGACAGCCGGAGAGTCACACGGCCCCAAGCTGATCGGCATCATTGAGGGTCTTCCTGCCGGGGTTAAGCTGAATAAAGCGGAGATTGACCGGGCATTGCATCAGCGCCAAGGCGGCCCTGGCCGCGGCGGGAGAATGAAAATCGAACAGGATGAAGTGAATATTGTCTCCGGTGTGCGCGGGGGCCAAACGACCGGGGCTCCTGTGGCCTTGGAATTGGAAAACCGGGACTGGGTTAACTGGGAGCAGATCATGACTTACCGCGAGGATGCTGACCTTGAGAGCCGCAAGGTAACCGCTCCCCGGCCGGGGCACGCCGATTTAAGCGGAGCTTTGAAGTACCGGACGGAGGTGCGCAATATCCTGGAACGGGCGAGTGCGCGTGAAACGGCGATGCGGGTCGCGGTGGGAAGTGTGGCTCGCCAGCTTTTAAGTGCGCTTGGGGTGATAATCCGGGGCCGGGTTGTGGCTGTAGGAGGTGTCCACGCTTCAATTGAAGAGACTCCGGAGTATTGGCAGAAGGTTGAATCTTCGGAATGGTCGGTGGGTGACCCGGAAGCGGAAAAAAAGATATGGGAGCGTTTGGACCAGGCGCGGGCTGAGGGGGAATCTCTGGGAGGAATCATTGAAATCCAGGCACTTAACTTGCCCGCCGGACTGGGGTCTCATGTCCAGTGGGACCGCAAGCTTGATGGACGCTTGGCCCAGGCAGTCTTATCCGTTCAGGCGATCAAGGGAGTTTCGTTCGGGCGCGGCTTTGAGTTGGGAGATTTGCCGGGTTCCCAGGCGCACGACCCGATTGTCTATACAGCGGGGTCGGGTTATAGCCGGCTTTCTAATAACGCAGGTGGTATTGAAGGTGGGATGACCAACGGGCAGCCATTAATACTTAAAGCTGTAATGAAGCCTATTCCGACATTATATAAGCCATTGGGAACCGTCGACTTGGAAACGAAGGAACCAGTTCTGGCCAGCATTGAACGTTCCGATATCTGTGCCGTTCCGGCGGCTAAAGTAGTCTTGGAGCACGTGGTGAGCTGGGTTTTAGCGGATGCTGTGTTAGAGAAATTCAGCGCGGATAGTTTTGTGGAATTGGAGAGTGCTTGGCGCGAGTACGCTGATTACTTGAGAAATTGACAAAGGGTTATTGACTTTTCATGATAGGACAGGTGCACTATGAAGAAAGTCCGAAATATCATTTTAACCGGTTTTATGGGTTCCGGAAAAAGCACGGTCGGAAAACGTTTAGCCCGCACGCTGGGTTGGGAATTTATCGACACGGATCTTGAAATCGAAAGAATTACGGACATGACGGTAGCCGAAATTTTTAAGCGTCACGGGGAAACCCGTTTTCGTTCTGAAGAAAGCCTGATGGTTAAAAGGCTGATGGACCGGGAAAACTGTGTGATTGCGACCGGAGGCGGTACCGTACTTAATCCGGAGAACCAGACCCTTTTGGCACAGATGGGTGTGGTTATATCTCTCTATGCTCCCGTAGAAACAATTCTTGAAAGGGTAGGGCACCGTACGGACAGGCCTTTGCTCAAAACTGGCAGGGAAGAGATAGAAGCTCTGTGGGAAGCCCGGCAAGCGGCGTATGCCCGCGCGGATTACATTGTAGATACTACAGAGAAAAATATTGAGGAAGTAGAGAAGGAAATTCTAGTTTATCTTGAGGAGGAGGACAAACTTGGCAAATCTGCAAAAGATTGAGGTGGCAGCAAGCCGCCCGTATCCGGTGTTTTTGGGTGTTAGACTTGAAGATTTGGGAGAATACCTTCAAACCCGCCAGACTTTAGGCAGCCAGATATTAGTCATAACCCAGCCGGTCATTGCTGAGCTCCATGGGGAGCGTCTAGCCGAAGGTCTTAAAGATTTTAAGGTGGATATCATCAACGTTCCGGAGGGAGAAGGGGAAAAGTCGCTTGATCGCTTAAGCAGCCTGACGTCAGAGGCCGTACGCCTGGGGGTGGACCGCTCTACCTTGGTTGTGGCACTGGGAGGTGGAGTGATCGGAGATTTAGCCGGTTTTTTTGCCAGCGTCTTCATGCGGGGGATTCGCTTTGTTCAAGTTCCAACGACTTTGCTCGCTCAGGTGGACAGCAGTATAGGCGGGAAGGTAGCTGTGAATCATCCGGCCGGTAAAAATTTATTGGGAGCTTTTTATCCGCCGCTGGCAGTGTGGACTGATTTCTCTGTGCTTGCAAGTTTGCCTTGGAATGAAGTGCAAAACGGCCTGGCAGAAACAGTAAAGCATGCTCTGATTGCAGATGCCGACTTGTTTGCTTTCTTAGAGCAGCACCAGGAGCAAATCAAAGAGCGGGAGCAGGGAATTTGGCGCGAGATGGTTACCCGGTCCGTGGCCGTGAAAGTAAAAATTGTATCTCAAGATGAACGGGAAGCGGGGATCAGGGCCTTGCTCAACTTGGGTCATAGTTTCGGACATGCCCTGGAAACCGAGATGGAGTTTCAAGGGATTTCTCATGGACAAGGGGTTGCTCTGGGAATCGTTGCGGCCGCAGGACTGGCACAGGCACGAGGCTTTATTACGGAAGCGGAAGTTGAACGAATTGTGCAATTGCTGAAAAGTTTTGGGCTGAAGACAGAAGTTTACGATAAATCCGCCGCGAATCTTTTGCACCTCATGGAAGCGGACAAAAAAAACCAGGGCGGCCGCAAAGTGTTAATCCTGCCCAAAGGAATAGGGCAAGCGGTGGTTGTAAAAGATTGCAATGATGAGGAAATTCTCAGTGCTTGGGAGAAAGTGATACGGTAAAACGGGGTAAAAGGGGCAATATCTTGTCCCGTTTCTATAAAATATTTGGTATAATATGTGAGGGATATGGGGTGATCTTTTGGATAACGATAAGTTTCAGGAACTCGTGCTTGAACAATTAACGGATATGTCCAAGAGGTTTGATTCGGTAGATGCCCGGCTGGACAAGATCGAGACGCGTCTTGATGGGATAGACGAGCGTCTTGATGGGATAGACGAGCGTCTTGATGGGATAGACGAGCGTCTTGATGGGATAGACGAGCGTCTCGATGGGATAGATGAGCGTCTCGATGGGATAGATGAGCGTCTCGATGGGATAGACCAGCGTCTCGATCAGGTTGAAATGCGCCTCGATAAAGTCGAAACAGGCCTTGACAAAGTCGAAATGCGCCTCGATAAGGTGGAAACGCGTCTGGACGGAATGGATCAGCGCTTTGACGCCATGGAACAACGCCTTGACGGGATGGATCAGCGCTTTGACGCCATGGAACAGCGCCTTGACGGGATGGATCAGCGCTTTGACGCCATGGAACAGCGCCTTGACGGGATGGATCAGCGCTTTGACGGGATGGATCAGCGCTTTGACGGGATGGATCAGCGCTTTGATACTCAGGAGACTTTGTTGGAAACAGTAGCCAGAAAGGTAAATCAGTTGGAGGTAGGACAGCTGCAAATTACGAAACAGCTGGCCCAGATGGCTAATGTCCAAAGTGAAATGGCTTATTCTCTAAAAGTTTTGGTGGAGTCGGATAGGCTTCAGAATGAGAGATTAAGTATTCTTGAAAAAGCAGTATTGTAATTGGGATACCTAAAATTGTCTGAATTAATAAAAAAGTATATAAACATGCAAAACTGCACAACTTTTGCCTGATTTATGTCGATATTAGACAACCTCTGTCGTGCAAACAGGATTTTCCCGAGCAAAATAGAAGTAAATGAGGGAAGCCTATGCAAAGACTGAAGCAAAGGCTTTGCGAAAGATTTGTACATAAAGAAGAGGGCTTTACCCTGTACGAAGTATTGCTCGTACTCTTGCTAATGGGTCTGGTGCTTCGTTTAGCGGTGCCCAACTTTGCTACCTCACATGACGGAATAAAGCGGAATGTGGATGAAGCGAACATCAAGAAAATTGAAGGGGCCGCCCAGCTCTACCGCCTGGATGTGGGTGCGTTTCCCGGTTCAGTTGCTGATCTGATGGAGCCCCCTGCGGGAGTGAGCGCTTGGAACGGCCCGTATCTCGAAAAGTTGCCTGTCAATCCGTTTGAGCCGACTCAGTCCTATGAGTTAAACTCTATCGGGCAGGTTAGGGAATTACATTAACGAGGACAGAATTAAGATACAGTACACAGTAGTCAGTAGTCGGAATTAAGAATTCAGAAAACCAGCAGAATAAGTAGGAAATCAGGGTTTGTGGATGGAAATTAAGTTATATGCGGACAGCTAAGTCAAAAGGATATGTATTGCTTGATGCTCTGATGGCGATTCTTTTCTTCAGCTTGAGTTTTGCTGTCCTTTTCGGTTTAACAGAATCGGCCGTACGGGAAACGGAGCATGCGCAGGATTTGACCCAAGCGGCAAACCTGGCACAAAAGAAAATTGAAGAATTGGCAGCCAAGCCCTGGAGCCAGAATTTGGCCCAGGGTCTAGTAGTCCCCGGTGAAAGTGTCGGGGGCCAGGAAGGAAAGTTCCAGTGGTCGCTTAACTCTGAGTGGGAGGTTCCTTCCAGCCTTATTTACATAAACGTACTGGTGAGCTGGCCGGAACAGGGGAAGGCTCGTACTTATAATTTAAGAAGTGTGTTTTATGTAGATGACTAATGTTTTGCATGCATAGGAAGATATGCTGGGGATGAAATATGCATTATAAGTTCATGCATTATAAGTTCATGCAGTATAAGTTAAAGAAAACGTCTGCTGGAATGACGTTGCTTGAGGTAATGGTTGCGCTCCTTATTTCCGGGATTTTTCTGTCTACTGCGCTTTATTTCCTGGTGGGCCAGTGGCGGACGGCCAAGGAACTCCGAGAACGGCTCGAACTTCAGTATGCGGTGGTCTCGGCAGGGAAAACAGTCTCTGACGCAATTCGGACGGCTCGAGCCTTGCGCTGGGTTGAACCTGGGGTTTTAAGGGTACAACCCCCGGAGTCAGTGGTGACTCCTGATCAGTATTATCTTGACGATAAGGACTTTGATGGCATCATTGACTTGTACTGGGATCATCTAAATGTTCCTAATCCGGTAGCAAGCAGGATTAGTGCCTGGGAATGCAGGGAGGTGGAGCCAGGGTTATGGAAAATCAGGCTTCAAGCTTCTCAAGGAAGCCAGCGAGTGGAGTGGGAAGGGTTGATCCGGCAGCGCGCTTACGTTGTGCCCGCAACTTGAGTCAGAGCGGGTTCGCAAGTTTAATCGTCCTAATTATCCTGACGACGGCTGTGTCCTTGGGGATGGGGATCTATCTCAAAGCCAATGGAGAAAACCGGGTAGCCGAGCGGGAAGTCCAGGGAAGGCAGGCTGTCTATGCAGCAGAGGCCGGGATTGAGTGGGCGAAGTATCAACTGGGGCAAAATCTGTCCTGGCGCGGAGGAACGTTCACCTGGGAGGGTGGCCAAACAGTGGTCACGGTTGCAGCGGTCAACGGGACTTACCAGGTCACGGCAAGTGCCCAAGCTTCTTTAGCCAGAAGAAAGATCCAAGCCGACCTTAAGTTAGATGAAGGGGTTTGGGTTACGAGCAAATATCAGGAACTACATTATTAGGAACTATTGTTCAAGCAATGAAGCCAGGTGATAGGATTGAACGGTCAGAACCCGATACTTAAGCCTAACCCAAAACCAGTTGTTGAAGAATTTGGACAATTCCTGGTGAGGAATGGCTATATTGACGAACAGGCATTGATCAAGGGGCTGCGGGAGCAAATAGGATCGGGAGGGAGAATAGGAGAGACCCTGGTCCGCTTGCACTTTCTAACGGCGGAACAACTGACCGATGCCCTAAGCACATATTTAAACATACCCAGAGTATTTCTGACCCAAGTCAAAATTGACCCAACGGCGGTTCGGTTGATACCGGAAGAGTTGGCCCGCCGGCATCTTTTGTTGCCCTTGCGCGTATCAAATGGCGAGTTAGAGCTGGCTATCGCCGACCCCACCAATGTCCGTGCCCTCGAAGATGTTCAACTGAAAACAGGATATAGACTGAAGCTGATGCTGGCCATGGAGCAGGACATTTTGGCTGCAATCCGTCAGCATCTTACCGTGGAAACATCACTGGCCCAGCTGTCTTCTTTGCCAGGTCGTTTAGGAGAAGACCCCGGCGCTTGGGGGACACCCGGCACCTTGGTGTCAGATATTGGGGAGCATGTAAGTCAGGACGGTCCCACAGTCCGGATCGTTGATTCCCTTTTAGAGCAAGCGATTGAGCTGGGAGCAAGTGATGTGCATTGGGAACCGGGAGAAAAAGAATTCTCCGTCCGTTTCCGGCTCGACGGCCAGCTTCACCTCGAGCGGCGTCTCCCTCTTTCCGCAGCCCGAACCGTAACTGCCCGCCTAAAAGTGATGGCAGGGATGGATGTGGCTGAACGAAGGCTCCCTCAAGACGGTCGGATTGTGCTGCCCGTCAAAGCCCGTCATATCGACTTGCGGGTATCCTCCCTGCCCACAGTGTATGGGGAAAAACTGGTCGTAAGGATTCTTGACTCCGAAACAGCACACCGCTCTTTGAATGCGTTAGGAATGCGTTCGCCGGTTGAAAAGGAATTGAGATCCCTGCTTACCCGTCATCATGGGTTGATTCTCGTAACCGGGCCTACGGGGAGCGGAAAAACCACAACCCTTTATGCGTTGCTCAGGGAATTGAATGCAGAACGCTTGAATATTGTGTCGGTAGAAGATCCGGTCGAATACAGGCTTGCCGGAGTAAGCCAGGTTCAAGTGCATACGCGCATTGGTTTGACCTTTGCTGCGGGTTTAAGGGCTATCCTGCGCCAGGACCCGGATGTGATTATGGTCGGCGAAATCCGAGATGAAGAGACGGCAAGGATGGCGATTGGAGCGGCTTTAACCGGGCATTTGGTCTTGTCTACCCTTCACACCAATACGGCGGCTGAAGCCATTACCCGCCTGCTTGATATGGGCATAGAACCTTATTTTTTGGCCAGCGCCGTCAGCGCTGTGCTTGCTCAGCGCCTGGTCCGGAAATTGTGTGAGCAATGTAAAACAGAATATATGTTAGATGAGGCTGAACAAAAAGCCTTAGCGCTCGAGGCCGGGACGCTCTTTCGTCCTCAGGGCTGTCCGGCATGCAGGGGCACCGGCTTTCAAGGAAGGATTGGGGTTCATGAGCTTTTATTATATAATCAAGAAGTCAAGGAATTGGTCTTAGCCAAACACAGCTCGCAAGCGCTCGAACGCGCGGCCATAAAAACAGGAATGGTTACCTTGCTTAAGGATGGACTGTTAAAAGCAGCCGCCGGTTTAACTTCTTTGGATGAGGTATTGGCGTTAGGGATAAATGAGTAATTAGGAGGCAAAACAGAATGATGTTCCTGCAAAGTCTTCTCCAGGAAGCGTTTGAGAAAAAGTGCTCAGATATTCACCTTACGGTGGATAGCCCGCCGGTTTTTCGCATTGATGGTTCACTGGTGCCCCTTCATTATGAAAAACTGACTCAAGCCGTCATGTCTGAAATTGTGAGCTCAGTGATGAACGCGGAGCAGCTCAAACGTTTTGAAGACATGGGAGAGCTGGATTTTTCCTACAGTGTGCCCGGCGTTGGGCGCTATCGTATGAATGCCTTCCGCCAACGCGGATCGTTTGGCATGGTTATCCGGCTTATCCCCTTTACGATTCCGGCGCCCGAGACCCTGGGGCTGCCGCCGGTCAGTCTGGAGTTTGCGCGGATGCATAAAGGGTTGGTGCTGGTGACCGGACCGACCGGAAGCGGCAAATCGACCACGCTTGCTTCCCTCATTAATTACATCAATACCAACCGCGCTTGTCATATTATGACGATTGAAGACCCGATTGAATATTTACATACCCACCAGAAAAGCCTGGTGAACCAAAGGGAGTTGGGCAGTGACACCCATTCCTTTGCCAACGCTTTGCGGGCGGTTTTGCGCCAAGACCCGGATGTGATTTTGGTGGGAGAGATGCGGGATTTGGAGACGATCAGCACAGCCATCAGTGCCGCGGAAACCGGACACTTGGTCTTCAGTACCTTACATACGAATGATGCCACACAGTCCGTCGACCGGATTATCGACGTCTTTCCTCCGCATCAACAACAGCAAATCCGAGTTCAGTTGGCGGCAGTCCTCCAGGGGGTTATGTCCCAGCAGCTTTTGCCGAAAGCTTCCGGCAAGGGCCGGGTGGCAGCAATTGAGGTTCTGCTGGCGACAGCCGCAGTGCGCAATCTGATCAGAGAAGGAAAAACCCATCAGATTCCGACCGTATTGCAAACCGGGGGCAAGTTAGGCATGCAAACCATGGATAAAGCACTTCAGGACTTGGTGCGTCAAGGGCTTGTCAACCCGGAGGTGGCTCAGGAAAAAATGTTAAACCCTGAAGGAATGAGGCGATGAAGCTCTTAGGCTATGCTTGGAAGGCTGTGGATGAAAGCGGGCGCTTGCAAGAAGGAGTTTCGCATTTGGGCGGAGTGGAGGAAATCCGTGCCTGGTTAAGGGAACAGGGTTACTTTCCTGTAAGCATTACTCCCCGGCGCCAGGCGCTGGCAGTGCTTGGGAGCTTTAGTCAATCACAGGATGTATGGGTCAGCGTCATCCGCCGGTTGGGCTTGCTTTTAGAAGCCGGCATCCCCTTGTTAAAATCTCTGCAGATTCTGGCCCTTGAAGAAAAAGACAAGCCTAAGCGGGAGCAGTGGCAAATGATTGCTGCTAAAATTGAATCAGGGAGTGATTTATCGGAGGCATTTAAGCTTCTGACACCTGCGCCTACGGTTTACCTTACGGCCATGATCCAGGCGGGGGAACGCACCGGACGCCTGGCTGAATTCTTGACGGAAGCAGCTGCGGAATTGGAGCAGGAGTACCGGTTCCGGCGCAAAGTCCGGGGGGCTTTGGCTTATCCCCTGTTTTTACTGGCGGGAAGCATCGCCATCATCCATCTCTTAAGCTGGTGGGTGCTTCCGATGTATGAACAACTGTTTTCCGGACTGGATGCCGAACTGCCTCTTTTGACCAGGGTCATATTTGGATTGGGTAAACGGATTCCTGTCCTTTTATGGATTCTTACCGCTATCCTCGGCCTTTTCTTAGTGGCAGGGCAGTTTGATTACCGAGCCGGTTGGAAACTCCGGATGGAAAAAACATTAGCACTGATCCCGTTTTTTGGTTCCCTCTACCGTGAAGCTGATTTAGTGCAATTTAGCCGTATTCTCGGCGGGCTTCTAAACGCAGGAATTCCCTTGCTCGAATCCCTCCGGCTGGCGGCCGAGAGTGTGCGCAGTCTGGAAATGAGACGGTTAATTCATGACCTCGGTCAGGGGGTAAACGAGGGCAAACCATTGGCACCGGTCATTAGAGCCAGCCGTCTTTTCCCGGTTGTTGCAGTTGAAATGATTGTGATCGGGGAAGAAACAGGGCGCCTTGACGAGATGTTTAAGCATTTGGCGAAAATCCAGCGCGGCGAACTGGAAATAAAGCTGGAACGGCTGGTGCGCATGCTGGAGCCTGCCTTTATTAGTGTTCTCGCTTTTGTAATTGGGCTTACCGCTGTCGGAGTACTGCTCCCGGTGTTTGAAGCGAGTGTGCATTTGGGATAAATCGATTGAGTGCGAGGAGAACAGGCGGATGCTTATTTTACCGGAAGGAAAAAATGTATCAGAGGTTAAGAAGCAGCACAACCAGGGATTTACCCTGGTTGAAGTGATGGCTGTAGTCGTAATCTTAGCGGTTCTGGCAGCGGTCGCAATACCCAAACTCACGTCTGCCGGGGAAACCGCGCGCGTCAATGCGGATATTGCCACCGGGCACCAGGTGAAATTGGCCTTGGACCGCTACCAGGTAGAAAACGGGGTGTACCCCACCATCGATGAGATGGATGACTCGGTTAGCAACGGGGAGATTGTTAATCCTAATTTCATTCCGCTATACATTAGCAAACTGGACAAGTCAACGACCCAGCAGCGGGCGGCCGATGATGTCAAAGGATTTGGAGTGAAAGCCATTCCTGCCGGCTGGCCGGATACGACGCCCACTCACCTGATTATGGTTTACCTGACCACGGATGGCTCGGCGGCTGAGGTCTGCACCTATAATTCTGACCTCAGTCAAGTGTTATGGACATCCGCGAACTAGCCATCTATCCAATGGCTTTTGTCCAAAGCAAATTGGTTCAGTACCCGTTATGACTAGGAGGTGCCCTAAGATTGCTTTACTACTATACTAGCGTTTGTGCTCTCTTCGGACTTCTCATAGGAAGCTTTCTGAATGTCGTGATCTACAGGGTTCCGCGCGGGGAATCGATCGCTGTTCCTCCCTCCCATTGTCCGAGTTGCGGGCATTTCCTTAAACCTTGGGAGTTAGTGCCGGTATTTAGTTATCTTTTCTTAAAAGGGCGCTGCCGCCAATGCCATGCCCGGATTTCCTGGCGTTATCCGGGAGTGGAATTATTAACAGCCGCCTTATTCTTGGCCGCCGCTTGGCAGAATCAGGGGGTCTTAAACTTGCGGTTAGGTCTGAACTTAATCTTTATTTCTATTCTCATTGCTTTAACTTTCATTGATATTGATACCTTAACCTTGCCGGATGTCCTAGTTTGGCCGCTGCTGGGGATTGCTTTGGCGGCAGCTTTTTTTGTTCCCGGAGGGCCATCCGGGTGGGTAAGCCTGGTCAGCGCTGTCGGAGCAGGGGCATTGTTTTGGCTGATCGCCCTGATTTATCCCCAGGGAATGGGTTTAGGGGATGTAAAACTGGTGGCCGCATTAGGCGCAATGCTGGGGTTTCCGCTCATTATCTTAGCAGTCTTTTTGGCCAGCTTTTTCGGTTCACTGATCGGCGGCAGTCTCTTGCTGCTGCGCAAATTGAAATTTAGGCAGCATATCCCGTTCGGACCGTTCCTGGCCGGGGGAGCAGTGATCAGCCTTCTCTGGGGTGAAAGGATCATTGCCTTGTATTGGTCTGTTATTTTTCCCTCCTGAGAAAGGAGAATGAGATTGAACAAAGAAGGTTTGATCGTTGAAATTACGGATCAAGAAGTCCGGTTGCTCCTTTTTTCTTTCAAACGAAAACCTGGCAATGGTCAAGGTTTATCTGACATTGCCCTAAATAAGAATTGGGTCATTTATGAACGAGTTCAATTAGATGAGGGAGTTGTTGCCCAAGGTCTTATTCAACAGCCGCAAGTGTTGAGTTCGGCACTGAGAGCATTCTTGACGAAACAGAGCCGCAAATTGAGCAAACTTCCGGTGTTTCTTGCCCTTCCCGCTCAGCATGGCTTTATCCGGCATTTCTCCCTGCCCTGGATTGCTCCGCATTTGAGGGCGAAAACCCTGTGGCATCTGGTAGAGGAAGAAGTTCCTTTCCCGGAGGGAGATAAGCTGTATGATTATCTGACCTTGGATGAGAGCGTGCAGGAGAACAGATGGCACGTTCTTATCCTTGCAGCCCGGGATTCCCTGGCCCAAGCGTACGTCAGCCCGCTTGTTCAAGCCGGTTTGCGGGTACAGGGAGTTGGTCTGCCCATTGCGCACCTCGGACACACCTTGGAGCTTGAACCGGATGAACATCTTGTCTATTTGAACGTCGAGCAGGGGCACATTCAATTTGTGATGTATCACGGGAAGATACCGGAAATTGTCCGGACACTGGCTGTGGATACCGATCTTTCTGATCAGGTCGCGTTCGTGAGAAGAGTTCTATTATACTATGCGCTTCAACAAACCCCGGGCAGAATACGCAAGATTATTGCGGACGGGGAAGAGGCCCGGATGCTGGCAGCCCGTCTAGTGGAGCAAGAGGTCGCACCCCTGTGGGAAGGGGCTGAAAAGCCATATCTAACGCTTTTCAGCTATGCGGAGGCTTTGAGCGCCAAAGGCAAAAGGCTCAATCTTTGGCGCGAGCATGAGCAAGCGCGCAGAAAGCTTAAACGAGGGCGTGCCGTTCTGGCCCTTGGAATGATATCTCTGGTATTAATGAGCGCAGCCCTTATTCCTTTAATCAGGGAAAAATCCGGTTTGGCTGCAGAGGTGCAAGTCTTGCGAGTGCAAGGAGAGCGCATGCGCCAGGAGCAGGAAAAGCAGGCTTCTTTGACCCAAGCTTGGCAGAATGTTCTGTTTCATCCCGTGCCAGTCGGAGAGAGTCTAAAAAAAGTTCAAACAAGTATTTCCCCCCGGGTTGCTTTAACAGACCTTGAATACAAGCAAGGCGGGCTCAATTTAAAAGGAAAAGCTTCCGCTCCGGGAGAAGTGGAAGCTGTGATGAAAGGACTGAAAGAGATAGGCTGGGGCCAGCCCATTCTCACCTCATACCGGCAGGAGGGAGAAATCATTGAATTTGACATTAGTACCTCGATTTCTTCAAAGAAATGAATCCCGCGCTCAGCCGAAAATTCAATTAACAATGGATTTAACCTGGCAGCTTATGCTGGCAGGGACTGCTCTCGTCGGATTAGCCCTCTTGTCATTGGCATGGTTCAAGCTAAAGCCGACTTTGAATGATATTAATTCCCTGACCCAAGAAAGAATAGCTTTGACCGAATTTATCTCAGACAAATCCTCACACTTTTCGAAGGCTGCACAGCTGCCGCCGGGGATTGTAGATCTGCCGGAAATTGTAGGTCGATGTGAAGAAGCTTTTCGGTCCCAGGGAGTCCATGTTACCAGTGTGAACATGGAAAATATCGGGAGTAAAAACTTAACCCAAGGGCAAAAGCAATATAGTGCTCAAAGACAAAGCGGCACCCAGAAATCGGACCTGTTGGAGGCAGGCTTGTTTCGTTTTCGGGTAAAGGGTCAGTGGCCGCAGATTCTGGCCGCGGTGAGTGCGTTAGAGAACAGCGAGACCTATGCTATTCATGTTCAAGAGATTATCTTGGATGAAGCCGGCGGGAATTTGCTCCTGCAAATATATTATACCCCCGAAAAATGATCTTCGGAGGATTTAATCTAGCGTATCTGCTTCACGATTTCTTCTTACGAGCCATATAAATACTTTGATCTTCTCCCGGAGTCAAATTGCCAATAAACATAATTTCATTACCGGAAGGAGAAAAAGCGTATGATCTAATATTTAAGAAATCCGGGGTCACTATTTCACTAGTGTTTGTGGCCACATTCAACACCACAAGTCTTTCCGGGGGATACTTACCCTTTTCAAGTTCGCCCTGATCTTTGTGAAGATAGAGTACTTGATCTCCGAAAGGAGATGAATCCATTTCGACATCGCCGGTGGTTTGATATTCATGGACTTCGTCATTGCCGGTATCAATTACCGTGATCTTTGGAATTAAACCAATAACTGCCCCGGTACTAAAGGTCACAAACCGTTTACTATCATCAAACCACCAGCCAGATTCTAAGTTGCTCACAGTAAACGATTTTTGTTTTCCGCTAATAGGGTCTAAGATCAGCACTTGATTGAGAGCTTGATTTGCGTGATTGTAAAGAAAATAACTGATTTTCTTATCATCGAAAGACCAAAGTGGCTTTGTAGGTACCGGTTGATTTTCCCTGGTATCTCTTTTATAAATTAAGGTATCTTGGGATGAGGGAGAATTCAGAGTATGTAAGTAGAGGCCGCCTTCATTGTTATATAAGACTTGGGATTGATCGTGTGAGGAGTCCTCCTCATAAGTGCCTTGGGGAAAAGGTATTAATCCCTTTAATTTGAACGTATCTTTCTCAATTTCTAATGCCGAAATACTTCCTTCTATGAGAAAATTGCCTAGGTTTGTTTGTTTGAAATTAGCTATCCAATTATTTCCGAGAAATTTTCCTTCGAATACCAGAGATTTATTTTTCGTCTCTAAATTATAGATATAAACTCTATCGATTAACTCTGAGTGTGGTTTACCAGGAAATTTATTGTTTAGGATGACTGCCATATTTTGATCATCAAGTAATTTAACAAAAAGCGGACGAAAATCAGTAATACTGAATTCAATTTTTTCAACCGTATATTTCTCTGTTTCCATTGGACGGTTTTGATTTGAATTAGCATGATTCACATTGGCTTCTTGGTTATTTGAAGGTGATGGAGTATTGGCTGAGCATGACACCGAAGTAAATACTATTAAAATAAGTAAAGCGTATCGCCAGATTTTCATATACTCTCCCGCCCTTTTACTTAAAAGAAGGGGGCGTGCCCCCTTCTTTAATAAATATACCAAGTCATAATACTATAGGGGCTACGGGTTGACAGCGTATTATAGCTTGCTGCAGGGATAGAAGTCGTTTTTCCGTCTACAGCTTGAAAGCGCGTATGCCCCGTCGAAGAACTTTGATAACCAATTGGATCGCCGGCCATTATATACTGTCCTTTACTTACTTTTGGCTCACCAATGTGCATATAGGTAACTGTCGCATCCAAATAGGAGTCATAAACCTGAACATAGCCGTAAAGCGACGTCCCCGTAGCAATTACCTCTCCCTTAAATAAAGAGTTTCCTATTACGTTCTTAACCTGTCTGCCGTTACTATCGGTTTCCCTTTTCTTTAAGTATACCTTTTAAAATAAAGATAGTCACAATACAAAATCCTTGACATTCTACCGAATGTCGCTAAATTTCGAGAAAGAAATTACTTCATTGACTGCAAAACAACTGATTCGACTCGACTGGGAATGAGCCCTTGTAGGTATGCAATTGGACTAAGATTTGATATAATAGTATTTGGAGGATATATTTGGTATCCGTTTTATGGTACAAAGGATGTGAAATGATGAGCATAGAAAAAGTGTCCAAGGAGCTCTTTTTGGAGATTTTAGAGGTATTGGATCAAAAACTTGAAGAGAATCGATTAGAGCTAACGTTAAACCTGTATGGGGGAACCGTTATGATGGCCTGTTTTGATGCCCGACCCGCCACAAGAGATATTGATGCTTTATTCGAAACTTCACCGCTTATTGACAACATATTAGCCGATATAGCTGAAACCTACGATTTACATAAAGATTGGATCAATCAGGATATTAAGGAACCTTTAAAATACCTTAAACAAGAGAACTTAAACGAAATTTACGCTTTTAAAAATCTTAGGGTTCTGGCACCAAGTGCTGAACAAATGCTTGCCATGAAAATATTATCAGCCAGGACTGAACCCTATCGAGATTTTAGTGATGCAGAGTATTTGATAAAATATCTGAAATTAGAGACTCTCGAGCAAGTCTTAAGTATCTTTGACAAATATATCGGAAGAAAAAATTTAGGAGACCGGCAAAAGATGTTTTTGAATTATGTTGGAAAGGATTTAAGAATGTCATGGAAAGAATTCTCGGTATAATTAAAGCAGAAGATTTTAACTTAGCCGTGACGAATTTACTTATTGATCTTTATTCTCCTGATTATGAGAAATACTTTGAAATGCTTTGGTTTGACCCCGCCCAGATCGGTCAATTGACACTAGAAGAAGTGGATAAACTAACGAAGTTAGCGGCAATTATCGAATATGTTGGGAACAGGCAACCTAAGGCAAAGTTGTATGAATGGATTTATTCAGATCAATTAAAGCTACAAGATCCTTATACACCCGGAGTGGAGAACGAGAGTCTACAGAGGATCAGAAGGATCTTTTCTGCGCCGAGGGAGTTTTGTTTAAGAAATGTATTCTATGATGAGAAAACATTAAGGCCAGTTTGACGTTATATTAATACACCCCAAACGGAGGTGTATTTTTTTGGTGCGCCAAATTTTCAACCTGTCACAGGACATTCTCCTTATTCCATAATCTGGATAAGGAGGGATGCGTATGCGCAGGGAATATATCATTCAGCCTGGGGACAACTTCTTTCTCTTAGCCCGGCGTTTAGGGGGTACGTGTGAGGACTGGGTGCGCGCCAATGCCCACCTGGACCCGGTGATGCTGCAAGTGGGGCAGAAAGTAGTGATGCCTGAGATTAAAGCCGAGCTAAAAAATAAAGAGCAGTATGCCCAAATGAGCACAGCCGCCGGAGAGGAATTCGCCGGGGAGCACTTTGATGAAATCGCCATGGAGATTGCGGGAGTCCAGTTTAAAGTCAAGCGCATCGGGGAGAGCAAAATTCCGCATGAAATCCATTTAATTATGCCCCGGGCTGAAATCCGGCAGATACAGCCTTCAGGGCCGAACGGGCCGACCGAGGTGCAGATTATGCTAAGCAATGTCAATATTGTCCATTCTCCGCGCCTAATGAGCGAAGGCGTTGATAAAGCCGAGCGGGCAGAGACGGCTCAACGGGCCGGGCGGGCAGAGAGAGCTGAGGGAGCAACAAAAGCCGGCGCGGCTGAGGGATTCAGTGCGCAAACGGAAAGTGCGGATAGAGGCTATACCATGATCATTCCGCCAGGGCAGCAGTTCCGCTAGAATACAAATTTAGTGACTAAATTCCGTTAATCGCGGAAAAGACTATGCTAAGGCGGGGAATTGTGTTAAAATTTTGGGGTGAGTGGCAAGGAAGTGGTTTGCGTGCAAAAAATAAGCGTGTTCCATGGTCCGAATCTCAATCTGCTGGGTCGCCGGGAGCCGGAACATTACGGGCGCTTAACTTTAGAAGAAATTAACGCCCGCTTGAAAGAGATGGCACAGGCGGCCGGATTTGAAGCAGATTGCCGTCAGACCAACCACGAGGGAATTCTCTTGGATTGGATTCATACCCTTACCCCAGAGGATTTTCTTATTCTTAACCCCGGGGCTTTTACCCACACTAGTTATGCTTTGCGCGATGCGATTGCCGGAGTGAATGTCCCCGCACTTGAGGTGCATTTATCAAATATACATGCCCGGGAAGAGTTTAGATCGCGCTCCCTGATTGCCCCGGTCTGCCGCGGGCAGATCTCCGGCTTAGGAGCGGAAAGCTATGTCCTGGCGATGGATTATGCCATTCGCTGGCTTCAAGGTCAGGGGGTGAAAAAATGAGCCGTCTAACCAAACTTCGCACAAAAATGACTTCGGAAAAGTTTGACGCTTTTTTGTGTATGCGCCCTGAAAATAGGCGCTACCTTAGCGGGTTTACCGGCAGCGCGGGGATGCTCTTAATTACCCAGGATCAAGCGTTTCTCTTGACCGATTTCCGCTATCTGGAGCAAGCTGCGGCTCAAGCTCCGGAATTCCAAGTCGTTAAAATCGGAAATGAGCCCTTTAAGACGTTGGCTGAGTTGGATCAGGGCATTGAAGTGCTGGGGTTTGAAGGGGATTTTGTTACCTTTGAAGAATACGGCAAGCTGGAGCAAAACTTTGCCCGGACCCGTCTTGTTTCGCGTCCGGAGCTTGTGAACCATTTGCGCTCCGTCAAGGAACCCTCTGAAATCGAGCTAATCAGGGAGGCTGTACGCATTGCCGATGATGCCTTCTCTGAGATTCTGCAGTTTATCTCAGTCGGCCAAACGGAAGCAGAGATCGCACTGCACCTGGAATTTTCGATGCGCCAGGCCGGTGCCAGCGGTCCGTCCTTTGATTTCATTGCTGCCTCCGGCTGGCGTTCCGCCATGCCGCACGGGGTTGCAAGCTCAAAAAAGGTGCAGCAGGGCGAATTTCTGACCCTGGATTATGGTGCGATTTATCAAGGGTATTGTTCAGACATAACCCGTACTGTGTGCCTGGGAGAACCGGATGAGAAACAGCGTGCTCTTTATGACACCGTGCTTGCCGCCAACCGGGCAGGTATCGCTGCAGTAAGGCCGGGGCTCACCGGGAAGGAAGTTGACGCGGCCGCCCGCAAGTTGATTGAGGATGCCGGGTATGGGGAGTATTTCGGCCACGGCCTTGGCCATTCCGTAGGGCTCGCGATTCACGAAGGCCCGAACTTAAGCCCGCGGGAAGAAAGAGTACTTGAACCGGGAATGGTGGTGACCGTTGAGCCCGGAATCTATCTGCCGGATTATGGCGGCGTTCGCATCGAGGATATGGTGCTGGTAACCGAACAGGGTTGTGAAGTCTTGACGAAAGCGCCTAAAGACTTGATAATCATTAATTAGGATCAAACAAATCAGGAAAAACCGTTCACGGATATTTCCGGCTTGAACATGGATAAACTAAGTTATAAGTAGAATTTAGTAGTCAGAATTCAGTAGTCGGAATTCAGAATTCAGAATCTCGAGAAATACTTACAGATGATAAACAGGTTTATTGCAATACTATTTTTTAGGGGGAAAGGGAATTATGATTTCTTCAAATGATTTCAAAACCGGTCTGACCATTGAGCTTGACGGAGATGTGTTCACAATTATCGAATTCCAGCACGTAAAACCTGGCAAAGGGGCGGCTTTCGTACGCACCAAGCTTAAAAATGTCAAAACCGGAGCCGTGATCGAGCGCAAATTCAATGCGGGCGAGAAAGTTCCGAAAGCCCATGTGGAGCGGAGGGAAATGCAGTACCTCTATAAAGACGGGGATCATTATGTGGTGATGGATACAGAAAGCTATGAGCAAATGTCTCTGACCGCCGAGCAAATCGGGGACGGGATTAAATATTTGAAAGAAAACATGAACTTAGGAACCTTGTTCTTTGGCACCAATGTAATTGGAGTTGATTTACCGAATGCGGTAGTCCTGAAAGTCGTGGCTACAGAGCCTGGAATTAAAGGAGACACTGCTTCCGGCGGTTCCAAGCCTGCTACTTTGGAAACCGGCGCAGTGGTGCAGGTCCCGTTCTTTGTCAATGAAGGAGACGACCTTATTATTGACACGCGTACAGGCAGCTACGTACAGCGCGCTTAAGTAGTACAATTTACGAAGCATTAAATGACCTTCTGCGGGGCAAGATTTGAATGTATTTGCCAGTGCAGGAGGTTTTTCATTGCTATGAAACTGAGCGTAATTCCCCTGGGTGGAACGGGAGAAATCGGAAAAAACCTGATTGTCTTTGAATACGGGGAGTCGATTGTAGTCATCGACGGCGGGGTGAAGTTCCCGGATGACGAACTTTTGGGAATCGACTTAGTGATCCCGGACATTTCGTATTTAGAGAAACGCAAGGATAAAATTAAAGGATTGTTCCTTACGCACGGGCACGAGGATCATATCGGGGGCTTGCCCTTTATTCTGCCGAAGCTGAATATCCCTGTTTACGGAACGAAATTAACGATTGGTTTGGCCCGGGAGAAACTTAGAGAAAACAGCGGCTATCCCGAATCTTATTTACATATCATAGAACCCGGGGTGCCTGTGCGCACCGGGGATTTTGAGGTCGAAGGGTTTAGGGTGACTCACTCCGTGCCGGATGCTCTGGGCTATTCCCTGCTCACTCCGGTTGGACGGGTGATTTATACGGGGGATTTCAAAGTCGATTATACTCCAATTGATGGGGTAGAGATGGACTTGGGCAGGCTTGCGGCTTGGGGTCAGGAAGGGGTTTTGGCCTTGATCTGTGATTCCACCAACGCTGAACGGCCGGGCGTGACTATGTCCGAGAAAGTGGTGGGAGGTACCCTGCACGACTGGTTTGGCAAGGCCCAAGGGAAAATAATTATGGCCACGTTCGCATCCAATGTTCACCGTATTCAGCAAGCGATTGACGCCGCCGAGCACTACAAGCGCAAGGTTAGCGTTGTCGGGCGCAGTATGGAGCAAGTGGTTAATGTAGCCCGGGAATTAGGGTATCTTCAGGTGCCGGATGACATCCTGATCGATAGTGCCGATGCCGCTAAAATCGCCTCTTCGCGCTTGCTTGTTCTAAGTACGGGCAGCCAGGGTGAGCCCATGGCCGCTTTAACCCGGATGGCTACCGGAAATCACCGGCAAGTGAATGTGATGCCGCAGGATATGGTGATTATTGCTGCGACTCCTGTACCGGGAAATGAGAAACTGATAGGGCGTACGATCAACCGCCTGTACCAGATTGGAGCAGAAGTGGTAAGCAAAGACCTGGCGCAGGTCCATGTCTCCGGGCATGCCAGCCAGGATGAGATCAAACTGGTTGTCCGGCTGACAAAACCCAGGTTTTTGATTCCGCATCACGGGGAGGTGCGCCACCAGGCGGCTTTCCGGCGGCTGGGCCATTCTTTGGGCTATAGTGACAAGGAGATTGCCATTACCGAGCTGGGTTCAAGGGTCGAGCTTTCTCCGGATGAGCTGTATCTTGGGGAAAGCGTGGAGGCAGGAAGCGTGTATGTTGACGGGTTGGGCATCGGAGACGTGGGACAAATTGTTTTGCGCGACCGGCAGCAGCTATCCCAGGACGGAGTCGTGGTCGTAGTCGCGGTGCTCAGCAAAAGCAACCCCTACAAGATTTCCTCCGGACCGGATATTATTTCGCGGGGATTTACCTTTATGAAAGGTGCCGGGGAGCTTGTAGAAGGCGGGAAAAAGGTGGTCGCTTCCGCTCTGGAAGCCCAGCTCAGTCGGGATAACTGGGAATGGGGCACCTTGAAAAGCGCAGTCTACGAATCCCTCAGCGGTTATCTGTGGCTGAAGACGCGGCGCCGGCCGATGATACTGCCGATTTTGCTCGAGCTATAGCAACGCCCCCGAGCCTGGTATTAAGAACCAGGCCCTTTCTATTTTAAATATGGAGATTCTGGGAGTAAAGCATGTCTAAAACTGACTTTAGGAACATACCTTTCTATCAAGGAGGGACAAAGGTTGTTGCTGCATGTTAATTCATCCTTACCTTTTGAATGGATAAAGATAGCTCACTGGTTTGGAGGGAATTTAAGCAGAATCTTCGCCCATACCTCTAGGATTTCTGCAGCTGATATCGAGGAAATCCGGCTGCGGATCGGACAACCTCTGTTGCTTCAAGGGTGTAAGGGTGATATTTTCCTCAATGCTTCCGGAAATCCTTGCCGCCAGAAAGAGGCTTATTATATCACCCATGAAGACTTGGCCTTGACTCTTGAACGCCTGACCCAAAGCTCATTGTATGCGGCTGAGGAAAAACTGAAACAAGGTTTTTTGACTCTCCCGGGAGGGCATAGAGTCGGAGTTGTGGGAGAGGCGGTGCTGCGGGGGCGAGAAATTCAGACCTTGAAGCACATCTCGGCCCTTAACTTCCGTTTGGCGCGGGAAATCAGGGGCAGGGCCAGAGAGTTAATCCCTTATCTTCTTAAACCGGACGGGGAGTTGTGTCATACCCTTATCCTCTCGGCGCCAAGGGCCGGCAAGACCACCTTGCTGAGAGACCTGATCTGCTTTTTAAGTTCAGGTGTCCCGGAGTTGGGTTTGCGCGGGCAGACCTTAGGAGTTGTGGATGAGCGCGGAGAATTAGCGGGGATGCACCAGGGAATTCCGACGTATGATCTTGGACCGCGTACCGATATTTTGGATGGATGCCCTAAGGCGATAGGCATGAGTATGCTGGTGCGTTCAATGGCTCCCCAAATTATTGCAGTGGATGAACTGGGGCATGTGGATGATGTCCAGGCGCTCACTGACGCGATTCGAACCGGAGTAAAAATATTAGCGACCGCTCACGCCTCTTCCCGTGAGGAAGCCCTTGAGAGGCCGACTTTGGCAGGCTTGTTTAAAGAACAGGTGTTTTCCCGGATAGTGCTCTTAAACCGTGAGCAAGGGCCGGGAACAATCGCCGGGGTCTATGATACCTTGAACGGAAGAAACCTTTACACGAGAACAGAGTGAACGGTTAATAGCTCGATTAAGAGGAGGAATCTATGCTTGTTCTAGGATATGTAGGGCTAATCGCCGGCTGCGGCGGAATCGGCCTCATTATAGCAGCCCGCATTAAACGCAGGCCCCAGGAACTGCGGGAATTCCTGACCGCTCTTGCCCTTTTGGATACCGAGATTGTCTGGGGGGCGACTCCGCTGCCGGAGGCTTTTGCGACCTTGGAAGAACGCCTGGAAAAACCTTGGCAGGGATTTTTTGCTGAGCTAAAGGAGCGGCTGTTAAATGGAGAAAGTGCTGCCGTGGCCTGGAAAGGTGCCATCCGCTCCCAAAAGGGGCAGTTTGCCTTGAATAAAGAAGATTGGCTGGTGGTTCAAGACGTCGGTAAAGGATTGGGGCAATCTGACCGCCAACAGCAGCATAAACAATTGGAGCTGGTGCAGAGACAACTTACCTTGCTTCAGGAACAAGCAGGGGCTTGGGCGGAAAAACAGGGGAAAATGTGGAGCTATCTCGGGTTTCTCTGTGGGCTCGCAGTCGTAATTATTCTTGTCTAAATACGGAACATCAAGGAGGAGAAGGGTATGAGTTTTAACATTGTACTGACGGTAGCCGGAATCGGGATTTTAGTTGGAATTTTAGTCATGCTTCTCAATGAATCAGGACGTAAGGAAATGGCACAGGCTGTGACCATTTTAGGTGTAGTGGTCGCGCTTTACATTGTTGTGCAGTCGATTTCTGACTTGTTTAGCTTGGTTAAGAGCGTATTCCAGTTATATTAGGAGGACGCAAGGTGGATATCTGGCAAATCGTAGGCCTAGCATTGATTGTTACAGTAATTGGCGTTGTCTTGCGCCAGTTCCGGCCGGAAATCGCCCTCCAATTAACGATTCTTGCCGGAGTCACTATCTTTCTGCTTATCCTGGGGAAGATCAAGATCATCATCGAGCTTCTGCAAAACTTAGCTGACCAAGCCAGCATTAGCTCCTATTATTTACTGATTGTGCTTAAGATTGTGGGAATAGCTTATGTGTCAGAATTCGGGGCCCAGATCTGCCGGGATGCCGGGGAAGGGGCCCTGGCCAGTAAAGTGGAGATTGCAGCCAAGGTGACGGTGCTGATCTTAGCTATTCCTATCATTACAGCGATTCTGGAATCCTTGATCCGGCTTTTGGGGTGAGGTGAAAAAATGGCTCGTGTGCTCGTAATGTTTTTCTTTTTTTTGATTTTCAGTGGGACAACTGCCCCGCCACCGGTTTATGCTGGAGAACAAACTCAATCCGAAAGTGTGGATATTGCCCAGGAACTCGATCTGACTCAAATCCGGGCTTTCCTGGAGAAAATTGACGCGGATGTCGAGCAGTCTTTGCCCGGGTTTTCTCTAAGCCAAATGTTCGAGGACGTAAAGGCGGGAAAGTTAAACTGGCAGCCGGATCAATTAGGCAAAGCTTTGCTTACTTTTTTAACCCGTGAAATTCTGAATACCGGGCCTTTAATCGGGAAATTGCTTATTCTCGCTGTTTTATGTGCTGTCCTGACTCAACTGCAGTCCGCTTTCGGTGGCAGTATCGGGAAAATGTCCGAGATGATGGCCTATCTGGTGCTGCTCGGAATCGCTCTCGCTTCCTTTCAAGTGACGATGGAGATGAGCCGGGGTGCGATCGATCAAATGGTTGGTTTGATGCAGGCCTCTTTCCCGGTGATGCTGACCCTGCTTTTAACCATGGGGAATATAACGACAGCCGCCTTGTTTAAGCCGCTGGTCATGGGCAGTCTCACTTTTTTGGCTACCTTGGTTAAAACCGTGGTCCTCCCTCTCTTTTTCCTCAGTGCGGTGCTGCATTTATTCAATAATATCTCGGAACAGTTCAAAGTCAGTAAATTGGCCGGGTTTATGGAATTTATCGGGAAAATCAGTCTGGGCTTGACTTTGACGCTGTTTATCGGGTTTATGGCTATAGAGGGGGCGACCGGCGGGGTAGCAGACGGAGTGGCCTTACGCACAGCCAAATATTCAGCCGATTTGATTCCGGTCGTGGGCAAATTTTTCAAAGATGCGGTGGAGCTGGTGGTGACTTCCGGGCTCTTAATCAGAAATGCCCTGGGGATTGTAGCGATTATTGCGATTGCGTTCATCACCTTAAGCCCGATCGTCAAGATTTTGGCCATGATGTTTGCCTTCCGCATATCGGCGGCCCTGATCGAGCCGCTAGGAGAGAAGTATTTGGCAGACAGTCTCCAGACTATGGCTAAAAGCCTGATCTATATATCCGGTTCGGTGGCCACAGTAGGGATTATGTTTTTCGTCATGGTGGCCGTGGTTGTCGGGGCCGGAAATTTAAGCGTGATGCTGCGTTAGATCCTGATGCTGCGTTAATTAGGCAGGTGTTGGAGAGATCATGGAAACATTACAGAACTTAGTACGCAACCTGGCAGTGGTGCTCCTGTTGGCAGGCTTTCTGGAAATGCTCTTGCCCAATAGCTCAATGCGCGGTTTTGTGAAACTGGTGATGGGTTTATTCGTCATATCTGCCGTACTCGGACCGGTTACTGATTTTTTGCGGGCTCCGCTGGCCATGGGGGTGCCGGCTTGGAACATGACTGCCTCCCAGGATTTGCCGGTCATGGCCAACGGACAGGAAGTGAAAGCAGGTCAGAATGCGGTGCAGGAGCAGTTCCGGAGAATCATTGTGAACCAGGTTCAAGCTTTGGTGGTGACGGTAAAGGGTGTAAGTGACGCCCAGGTAGAGGTGGAATTTGAAGAGGGCGCGAAGGGACTGACCGAACAGCCACGGATTGCCTGGATCCGAGTTAAGCTGGACGGAGTGAGGCCGATTGAGCCGGTGAAGATCGGAGAGGCTTCACCGGAGCTTTCCGCGCGGGCAGGGGAAGTGCGGCGGCAGGTCGCGTTATTTATGGGGCTGCCGGAAGACAAGGTGATTGTGGACGAATAGGCATCGAGTATAGACAATTGAAAACCATTAAAAGGAGGAAGAGCTATGAGCAAGATTATGAATCAATTTAATTTTTGGGGGAAAGACAAACAAGACCCAAAGAAAGAAGAGCTGAAAAAGGATCAAGGGAAAAGTGATAAAAAAACTCAACCGGTTCCGCGCGAGCTCATGATGCTGGTTCTCGCCGCTGTGGTCGTGGCGGCCTCGGGCGGGCTGGTTTTCTTTAGCAAGGACAGTGCCGTACCCACTGCCGCTCCGCTTAAAACGGCTCCGGAGACCGCCCAGAGCTCCAAACTGAATGCCTTGGAAAAAGAGTTGGAAAATAAAATTCAAGCGACCATTGCCCGTATCGAGGGCGTCGGTCAAGTGCAAGTGACCGTAACTTTGGAAACCAGCCTCAAAAGCGAGTATGTGCGCAATGAAAATGTAACCAAACGGACCAGTGAAGAAACCGATAAAGAGAGCGGTACCCGGAAAACGACTGAGGTCAATGAAAATAACCAGGTAGTCATTCCCAACGGGGCTTCGCAGCCGGCGATTGTGATGGAAGCGCGACCGGAGATCGCCGGGGTTTTAATCGTGGCGGAAGGAGCGCGCAATGCCCAGATCAGAGAGGCCATTCACTCTTCTGCCCGCATTCTGCTTAACATTCCGGCATCTAAAATCTCGGTGCAGCCGATGGGAGGAGTCTAAATGGCCAAGATCGAACGGCCGCTGATCATGTTTATCGGGCGGCGCAGCATCCTCTTGGTTATTGCAGTAGCAGCAATTCTGGTTGTGGCAGGGCTGTTTGCCTTGGCAGCCCAAAAAGAAGAGGTTCCCGGTTCTCCCGAGAAGAACAGCCTGCCCGTCAATGCCAGACTTTTTAATAATGAAAGTATTAAACCTTCTCCTGATATAGTGTTTGAAAGTGAGATTATCCAGCCGGAAGGCAAGGGGCAGAGCTATTTTGTCAACTATCGTTTGCAAAGGGAAAATGTCCGTCAGGAAAATAAAACGATGCTGGCAGCGCTTTTGAATTCCCCTCAGGAAGGAACAAGGCGGCAGGCTCAGGAAAAATGGCTTGAACTCAGCAATAAAATTGAAAAAGAAGGGGAGCTGGAAAACCTTCTTAAAATCAAGGGATTCCAGGACGTGATCGCCAATGTAAGCCCAGATAGTGTGAGTATTGTGATTTATGCACCGGCTCTTAGGCAAGAGGAGGTAAAGATTATTCGCGATGCAGCTGAGCAGGTAACCAAAATCAAGGGGGATCAGATTTGGATTTCTTTACGCTATTGAACGAGACTTCATTCAGAGACGAAAGTGTCCTGTGGACACTTTTGCCGAAAGCGCTTAGCCATTACCTTACGCTATTGCGCTGAAGGATGGATTAAACCCCCGCTGAATGTTAGTCGAGTCCATACTGGACCTAACCGCCCTTGGCACCCGCATTTAAGGCGGGGGACTTTAGGGCGGGTTAGTTCAGTGTTAATGTACGGGCCTCATCACCGGATTAATGGATACAGAACTTTAGAGATTGGGAAGGAAATTTTGATTTGAGCACGAATCTTCTATATTAATCTCATGAATGAAAACAGGCAAATTATTCTTGCAGGCAATTTCAAAGTAGATACCTTCGCTGCTTAAATCAAGAGAGAGAGGTACCCGGGTATGAGCACTATTCTCGTAGCCGATGACGCCAGTTTTATGCGTTTGATGATTCGGCAAATCCTAGCCCGCCAAGGTTACACGGAAATTTTCGAAGCGGAAAACGGAAAAGTGGCTGTAAGCCTTTTTCAAACGCATAAGCCTGATCTGGCTTTATTAGACATTACCATGCCTGAGTTGGACGGCTTGGCGGCATTGAAAGAAATTCTTGCTTTTGAGCCTAAAGCTAAAGTTGTAATGTGCAGCGCGATTGCTCAGGAGAACATGGTACGGGAAGCACTAAAACTCGGTGCCCTTGATTTTGTTGTAAAGCCCTTCCGCCCGGAAGAGCTGTTGAAGACCGTCACGAAATATCTGTCTTAGGAAAAAAGGTTGCCCGCAAGTTTTAGTAAACAGCCGCCATGAGTGGGCGGCTTTTTCTCATTCTTGATACATCGATACACCGGGGGTCCGACTCCTAAAATTTTCTTAAGTTGTTAGGAACTCCATTTACTGATAAAATAATTGTAAGGGACACATGCAGAAAGATAGGAGGAACTAATGAAGAAAAAACTTGTTTGGCGCTACCTCAAAAAATACAGCTTTTTGCTTTTAGGGGCAGCCTTTGCCTCGATAGGTCTAGAGATATTCTTAGTTCCCAATAATATTATTGACGGCGGAATCATCGGGATCTCCATTATCTTAAGCTATCTCTTCCGTCAACCCTTAGGGATTTTTATCCTTGTCTTGAATCTTCCTTTCCTCCTTCTTGGCTACAAGCAAATTGGGAAAACTTTTGTTTTATCCACGGCTTTCGCGGTTACCGGGCTTGCGATCGGAGTGTCCGTACTGCATCCGGTACCCGGTTTGACCCAGGATGAACTGCTGGCAGCCGTTTTCGGCGGGATTATCGTAGGCATTGGAGTAGGACTCATCATTCGGTACGGAGGATCCTTAGATGGTACGGAAATTGTCGCCATCATTTTCTCGAAGAAGTCAGGCTTTTCCGTTGGGGAAATTGTCATGTTCTTCAACCTGTTTATTCTGAGCAGTGCCGGTTTCGTGTTTGGCTGGGACCGGGCGATGTACTCTTTGATAGCGTATTTCATTGCCTTTAAGGTGATTGATTTGACCATTGAAGGGTTGGATGAGTCTAAAGCCGTGATGATTGTCTCGGATCATCCGGAACTGATTTCTGAACGCTTAATGGCCCGGTTAGGCCGGGGAGTGACTAGACTGGAAGGAAAAGGCTGCTACAGTAAAGAAGCCAAAGGAGCCTTGTATTCCGTAGTAACCCGTTTGGAAGTTGCGAAATTAAAATCAATTATTGACGAGACCGATCCCAATGCTTTTGTCACGATTACGGACGTACATGATGTGATGGGCGGAAGCTTTAAGAAACGGGCCATTCATTGAACTATTAAAATTTCTAGAATCACAAATACTGTATACTTCCCTCAATTGAATTGAAAAAGAACGTTCTCAACCATATAATAAAGAAGACTTACTTCGAGATGGAGTTTCTGACTCCATCTATTGTTTAGTAGGCTATAGAATTGTTTCCCAAGGTGAAAAAATTCACTCCTAAGACCAAAAACACTGTATCAAACATAAGAGAGGAGAAGGGCAGTGAAATCGGTTAAGATCACAGACACTACCCTAAGAGATGCCCATCAAAGCCTATGGGCCACCCGGATGCGCACGGAAGACATGCTGCCGGTTTTAGCGGAATTGGATGCGGTAGGATATCACTCCTTGGAGGTCTGGGGAGGTGCGACCTTTGACGTCTGTATGCGTTACCTGGGCGAAGACCCTTGGGAGCGCCTGCGTACGATTAAGCGGTATGTGCACAAAACTCCGCTCCAGATGCTCTTGCGGGGGCAGTCTTTGGTCGGGTACCAGCATTACCCGGATGACGTGGTGGAGGAGTTTGTCTCGCTGTCCGTGAAAAACGGGATTGACATCATCCGTATTTTTGATGCCTTAAATGATGTGCGCAACATGGTGGTCCCGATGAAGGCCGCCAAAAAAGCCGGAGCCCATGTCCAGGCGGCGGTGGTGTATACGGTAAGCCCGGTGCATACCATCGGGCATTATTTGGAGACGGCGCGCGAGCTGGTGGAATTAGGTGCGGATTCGATTTGCATTAAAGATATGGCCGGGCTGCTGACGCCCTTCAAGGCTTATGAGCTGGTATCTCTGTTCAAACGCGAACTGGGGGTAATGATCCAGCTGCACAGCCACTATATCGGCGGGATGGCAGTCGGGGCTTATTTGAAAGCAGCTGAAGCCGGAGTTGACGTGATTGACACCGCCAGTGTATCATTGGCCTTCGGGGCCAGCCAGCCCCCGGTGGAAACCGTTGTCAGAGCCTTGCAGGATTCCGAGTATTCCTCCGGGCTCGATATCCAACAGTTGTTCAGACTGGCCCAGTATTTTGAGAACCTGCGCAAGCATAAAGGGTTTGAGCGGGGAGTTACCCGGATTTCCGATATGCGGGTATTTGAGCACCAAGTGCCGGGAGGGATGATCACCAACCTGATTTCTCAGCTGGAAGAACAGAAGGCCCTTGACCGCATTCATGATGTCCTGTCCGAGATTCCGAAAGTGCGGGCTGATCTGGGCTATCCGCCTTTGGTCACTCCCACCAGTCAAATTGTGGGTACCCAGGCTGTATTAAATGTGCTCAGCGGGGCACGCTATAAATTAGTGCCTGGAGAAGTGAAGAATTATGTGCGGGGATTGTACGGCCGCCCGCCTGCCCCGATTAGTCCGGAGGTTCAGAAAAAAATCATCGGGGATGATGAAGTGGTGACCGTCAGGCCTGCTGATTTGCTCGAACCCGGTTTGGCCAAAGCGGAAAGGGACAGCGCCTCATTCGCCCTCTCGAAGGAAGATGTCCTCAGCTATGCGCTCTTTCCCCAGGTGGCCAAGAAATTCTTGGAAGAGAGGCAGGAAGGCGGTTCCCAGGCTGCAGCAGCCAGTGCAGCAGGTGCAGCGGGCACACCAGGTAAAGCAGGCATGGCGGGTGCAGCTTCAGTACCGGCTTCCGCGCCGAAGCCGGCAGCGACCCTTAGATCAAAGGAGGATTCAAGTAAAATGAACTTAAATGAAATTAAAGAACTGATTAAAATTATAGATGGAACAGAAATCTCAGAACTTAACCTGGAAAGTGAAGGGGTAAAAGTCTCCATTCGTAAAGGAAGCGCCATCACTGCCGCTCTCCCGGTGACAGCTCCAACGGCTGCGGTTGCGGTCAGCGCCCCGGTGCAGTCTGCTCCAACTATTAGCTCGGAGGCTGCCCCAGTAGCGGCAGAGGAAGAGTTCGATGAAGCGGATTACATTACTTCCCCGATGGTGGGAACTTTCTACCGGGCCGCCGCTCCGGATGCCCCCGCTTTTGTGGAGTTGGGACAGCATGTGCGTGAAGGGCAAACCGTCTGCATTATTGAGGCCATGAAGCTGATGAACGAGATTGAGGCGGAAGTTGAGGGCAAGATCGTAGAAATATTGGTGGACAACGGGCAGCCGGTTGAGTATGGCCAACCCCTCTTCAAGATTCAGAAATAAGGAGAATTTGGATGTTTAGAAAAATCCTGATTGCGAATCGGGGCGAGATTGCCCTGCGCATCATCCGGGCTTGCCGGGAATTGGAGATTGAGACCGTAGCGGTGTTCTCGGAAGCGGACCGGGATGCCTTGCATGTGAGAGAAGCGGACCAGGCGGTGTGTATCGGCCCGGCTCCCAGCGTCCGGAGCTACCTTAATATCCCGAATATTATCAGTGCCGCTGAATTGACGGGTGTCGATGCGATCCACCCCGGATATGGCTTCTTAGCTGAAAATGCGCGCTTCGCTGAAATCTGCGAGTCCTGCGGCATCACCTTTATCGGCCCTTCAACCACCGCCATTGAGATCATGGGGGATAAGGCCAAAGCGCGCAAAACCATGATTGAGGCAGGAGTTCCGGTCGTTCCGGGATCGAAAGAGTTAATTACGGATGTCGGGACGGCCTCCAAAATTGCGGCGGATATCGGGTATCCGGTTATGATTAAAGCCTCCGCAGGCGGCGGGGGCAAAGGAATGCGCATTGCCCAGAATTCCAAAGAACTGGCTAAATCCATTCAGGCGGCTCAGGCTGAAGCCCAGGCGGCTTTCGGCAATTCCGAGATATATCTCGAGAAATATGTGGAAGAGCCTAGGCACATCGAGTTTCAGATCATGGCCGACAAGCACGGGCATGTGATTCATTTAGGGGAACGGGATTGTTCCCTGCAAAGAAGAAATCAAAAGCTTTTAGAGGAGGCTCCATCCAGTGCCTTAACTCCCGAGCTGCGGGCGCAGATGGGAGAAGCCGCGGTCAAAGCGGCCCAGGCTGCCAACTATTACAGTGCCGGTACGATTGAATTTTTGCTGGATAAGCACGGGAATTATTACTTTATTGAAATGAACACCCGGATTCAAGTGGAGCACCCGGTCACGGAATTAGTGACGGGACTGGATCTGGTAAAAGAACAAATCCGGATTGCCGCCGGAGAACATCTGAGCATTGCTCAGGAGGATGTGCAAATCCGGGGTTGGGCGATTGAGTGCCGGATCAATGCGGAAAATCCGGATAAGAACTTCATTCCGATGCCCGGAACCGTGGAAATTTACCATCCGCCGGGGGGGCCGGGAGTCCGGGTGGACAGTGCCGTGTATCAGGGGTATACGATTACTCCTTACTATGATTCGATGATTGGGAAAGTGATTACCTGGGGTGCTGACCGGGAAGAAGCCATCATGCGCATGAAGCGGGCTTTACAGGAATTCGTGGTGGAAGGCGTGCCTACAACCATTCCCTTTCACCTAAAAGTATTGGACAATGCCTTTTTCCGCAGGGGAGAAGTGTACACCAACTTTATTCAGCGCCGGATTTTAGGGGAATAAGCCCTTTGCCAGGCATACGTTATTCTGCTATAATTGTTATAGCAATGATTTGGTTAAATTCGGTAAAAGAGGTGACGGCATGGAGAAACAGGCAATGGGAGGAACGCTGGGGGCAATCAGGATTGCGGATGAAGTGGTGGAAATCATCGCTGGGTTGGCTGCTTCTGAAGTTGACGGGGTTGCGGGTATGAGCGGCGGCTTTGTCGGTGATTTGGCGCACATGCTCGGGCGCAACAAGAATTTAGCCAAAGGGGTTAAGGTGGAAGTCGGGGAACAAGAAACCGCGGTGGATCTTTTCCTAGTTGTGGAATACGGGGTATCGATTCCGGAAGTCGCGGTCAAAGTTCAAGAAGTGGTGAAAGATGCGATTGAGAGTATGACCGGACTGGCCGTTGTCGAAGTCAATGTACATGTACAGGGTGTAAACTTCCGGGCCTTGCCAGATAAAACCGAAGAAGAACACCGACTGAAGTAATCAATAACCCCCCCTGGCAAGCCAGGGGGGGTTTCTGAAAGAGGTGTCAAAATGTTAGGATATGTCATTGGGGCTTTGCTGGTACTGATTGCGGCTTGGATCTTCGCGATTGCCACCGGCTGGATTTGGCCGTATGCGGTGCTTGTCGAAGGCTTGGATTGGTTAAAGTATAATACCTGGGAAAGCGCTGCCGCAGCTTTAGTGCTTTTGCTGGCCGGACTTTTACTTTTTTTCCGCCCGCGCGGAGTTCCTGCCATGGTCTTTAATACCCTCTCCAGTCACGGGGAAGTAAGAGTAACCCAGGAGGCTATCCAGGAGATTATCAGTCAAGGTGCCCAGAGTGTCCAAGGGGTGCGGAGTGTTTCCTCCAGCCTTAAACCGCGTGAGGACGGTCTGGAGATAACGGTTGTCAGCCAGTTTAACCCGGAAGTAGTGATCCCGGCAACGGCTGCGGAGTTGCAGCTGAGAGTCAAGGAAGATGTCGAGCATTATACGGGAATCCGGGTAGCCGAGGTGAAGGTGCTGGTGCGCAGTCATGAAAACATGCGCCCGGCCCGGGTGAAATGAGCAGCTTTTGGGCCCGATTGGGAGAGAAAATTTCCCGGTTTTTTCTCTGGGCTTTAGAAAATCACCCCGGGAAACTCATCGGCACAGGGTCAGGCTTTCTCTTGGGAATTTTAGTCGTACTCATCGGATTCTGGCAGGCGCTTATTTTGGCCTTGTTTGTTGCCGTTGGCTTTTTTCTGGGCAAACGCCATGATGACCACCGGGATTTGCCCGCCTGGCTTGACCGGATAGTGAATAATACACAAACAGGAGGCAGAAGATGAGCAGGAGATTGGCCCGCGAGACGGCTTTACAGGTTTTATTCCAGCTGGATTTAACTAAAGAATCTCAAGATGTGGAGGCCGTCGTCAAACACTGGGCCGCAGAATTCGGCGTGCCTGAGACCAGTATTCCTTTTGCCATGGAACTTGTTCAAGGGACTCTGGAGAATTTGGCGGAAATCGACCGCAGGTTGGGAGAATTGGCCCCGGAATGGAAAATTGAGAGAATGGCGGGAGTAGACCGTAATCTCTTGCGCCTGGCAGCCTTTGAAATCCTTTACCGTTCGGATATTCCCGGACCGGTCAGCCTGAATGAAGCCATAGAATTAGGCAAGCGTTTCGGCGGAGCGGAATCGGCCAAATTCATCAACGGAATTCTGGATAAGCTGTTAGCCAAGAGCGGGAAGCTAGAGTCTTAAGTTTTATCTCAAGGTTTCGAGGGAGATCCTATTTCATGAACTACTTGGGAATTGACACCAGCGTCTACACAACATCTTTGGCGATTGTGGATGAAAGCGGGCTGATCTGGGAGGCGAGACGTGTCCTTGATGTTGCGCAGGGGGAGACGGGCTTGGCCCAATCAGCTGCTTTTTTTCAGCATGTCCGGAACCTCCCTCTGCTGGTGCGGGAAGTGCCGCCGGCCTTGTGGAAGGAACTGGGCGGGGTGGGTGTGAGTCTAAAGCCGCGCCCTCAGGAAGGTTCATATATGCCGGTTTTTACGGCCGGGTACGCGGTGGCTGCGGCCATTGCCAGCGCCCGGGGACTGGCTCTCTTTGAAACCACACACCAGGAAGGGCATACAGCGGCAGGACTTTATTCCAGCGGTCTTTCGAAGGAGCTTTCTAATAAGATATTGGCAGTTCATCTTTCCGGAGGCACAACCGAACTCCTGCTGGTAGAAAGAGAGAAACCGGGCAGCCTCAAGATTGAGATTCTCGGCGGCACCACTGATCTCCATGCCGGGCAGTTTGTGGATCGGGTTGGAGTGCTGCTTGGTCTTCCGTTTCCGGCCGGTCCCGCTTTGGAAAAGCTGGCCCGGCACGCGGGCCCGGGTGCGGAGACTATGCTGCCGTCTTCGGTTCAGGGGTTTCAGGTGAGTTTTTCCGGGGTGGAGACGGCGGCTCGCCGCCTGTTGGAACAAGGAACAGCTCCGGAAGATGTAGCCCGGGCGGTGGAAGGGTGTGTCGCCCGCACAATCAGTAAATTAATCTTAACCGGAATGGAACACACAGGCCTGGGGCAGGTTCTGGTGGTGGGCGGAGTGGCGGCCAACCGTTTTGTGCGCGCTGAAATCGAGCGCCGCTTATCTAAATACGCCAAATTACGTAGCCATCGTAATCGGCCTCGGCTTTACTGGGCCGAACCCAATTGGAGCCGTGACAATGCGATTGGGGTAGCCTTTTTGACAAGGGAGAGAGTTAAATCTTTTTTCTCATTTAGTTCTTTTTAAAATCAAAAAATGTGTTATAATAGACAAGGTGGTTAAGGGATCAAAAACGAGCCGATTTTTCCGAATTAGGCTCGTTTTTCGGTGTGCTTACTATAAATAATGCTCTTATCTACGTAGTTTTTTATGCTATTTTTTCAAGGCCAAGTTTATACTAAAAACTGTACCAGCTTTAAGATCCCTTTATCAGAGAAAACATCATAGTCCTAACAGATTATCCGGGGAATGTCAAGAACAATACAAGGAGGAGTGTAGAGTGTACCGCGTAGTCAAAAGAAGACAGCTGGCCCCCTCGATTGTCCTGTTGGAGGTCGAAGCACCGGCTGTGGCGGCCAAGGCTGAGCCTGGCCAATTCGTCATTGTACGCATGGATGAGAAATCCGAACGTATTCCTCTCACTGTGATGGATTTCAACCGAGAAAAAGGAACCATCACGATTGTAATCCAAGACGTAGGTTATTCTTCGGCGCTCATCAACCAAATGGAAGAAGGAAGCGCATTCCTTGATTTTGTCGGTCCCTTGGGCGTGAAGACCGAGATTGAAAAATACGGCACCGTTGTCTGTATCGGCGGCGGGCTTGGAATTGCTCCGGTTCACCCGATTGCCAGGGCTTTGAAAGAAGCCGGCAATAAAGTGATCTCCGTTCTTGGTTCCCGCAGTGCGGATCTTCTGATTTTGGAAGATGAAATGCGGGCAGCCAGTGATGAAATAGTGGTTGCAACTAATGACGGCAGTATGGGCATTCAAGGGTTTGTCACCGACGGGTTGGCCCATGTCTTAAACCGTGGGGAAAAAGTAGATATTATCTGGGCGATTGGTCCTATGATCATGATGAAAGCCGTATGCGACTATACCCGTCCCTTAGGAATTAAGACGATTGTCAGCTTGAACCCGGTCATGGTTGACGGCACCGGGATGTGCGGAGCCTGCCGCGTCAGCGTTGGGGATGAGACGAAGTTTGCCTGTGTCGACGGTCCGGAATTTGACGGGCATTTGGTCGATTGGGAATTGGCGATGCAGCGCCTGGCGTATTTCAAAGATGAAGAGAACCGCGCTAAAGCCAGACTTGAGTGTGAAGGGGGGCATCACTAATGGCACTGAAAGTTCCGCGTCATGAAATGCCTTGCCAAGACGCGCAGGAAAGGGCGCATAACTTTGACGAGGTTGCTTTAGGATATACCAGAGAAATGGCGGTTGAGGAGGCTCAGCGCTGTCTCCAGTGCAAGAACCCTCTCTGCCGCACCGGCTGCCCAGTTGAAGTGTTGATTCCGGATTTCATCAAGAAGGTCTCGGAAGAGGACTTCCTGGGAGCGGCCGAAGTCCTGAAAGTTAAAAACTCTCTGCCTGCGATCTGCGGCCGCGTCTGCCCGCAGGAAAACCAATGTGAAAGCAAGTGTATCCTGGGTATTAAAGGGGAGCCGGTGGCCATTGGCCGTCTGGAACGTTTTGCCGCCGATTATGAAATGAAGCACGGTGATGGTACTGTTGAAAAAGTACAGCCCAGCGGCAAGAAGGTTGCCATCATCGGTGCCGGCCCGGCCGGACTTGCCTGTGCCGGGGATTTGGCCAAAGCGGGGCATGCAGTGACTGTGTTTGAAGCCCTGCATGTGGCGGGCGGAGTACTCATGTACGGGATTCCCCAGTTCCGTCTTCCGAAAGAAATTGTGCAAAGAGAAATCGGCAACCTGGAAAAGCTGGGTGTAGAAATTCTGACCAACCAAGTGGTGGGTAAAGTAACTTCTGTGGATGAATTAATGGAAAACGGCTATGACGCGGTCTTTATCGGGACCGGAGCCGGGCTTCCTTACTTCATGGGCATCCCCGGCGAGAACTTAAACGGGGTGTACTCCGCCAATGAGTTCCTAACGCGGACCAACCTGATGAAAGGGTACAAGTTCCCGGAATATGCGACCCCGGTTAAAGTCGGGAAAAAGGTGGCGGTTTTAGGCGCGGGGAACGTGGCCATGGACGGTGCCCGTACCGCTTTGCGTTTAGGGGCCGAAGAGGTATCGATTATTTACCGCCGTTCGCGCGAAGAAATGCCAGCCCGTAAAGAAGAAGCTGAGCATGCGGAAGAAGAAGGGGTTCAATTCCGCTTGCTGACCAATCCGGTGGCGATTCACGGAGATGAGCGCGGCTGGGTTAAGAGCATGACCTGTCTCCGCTACGAACTGGGCGAGCCGGATGCATCCGGACGCCGTTCCCCGGTAGCGATTTCGGGTTCTGAGTTCGAAATTGAAGTGGACACCGTGATTGTCGCCATCGGTCAAGGACCGAACCCGCTCGTAACCAAATCTACCCCCGGACTTGAACTGAATAAGCGCGGCAATATTGTGGCCGATCCAGAAACTCTGGCTACTTCCAAGCCTGGGGTTTTTGCCGGCGGCGATATCGTTACGGGTGCAGCTACGGTCATTCTGGCCATGGGTGCCGGCAAGAAAGCAGCTGCTTCCATTGATGCTTATCTCAAAAGCAAGAATTAAGAAATAGGGTACCATACTAAATTTGCAGCTCGGAATGGGTGCCGGGCCTTTGGCCCGGCACTTACATACAGTGATCCTCTTGAGGTAAACTGAGATATGATTATGTGGAAGGAGTGAACTGATTTTGGCTCAATTACTCGACGGGAAAGCAGTATCCAAAGTTCTGAAAGAAGAGATTCAACAGGAAGTGGCACAGTGGAAAGAAAAAGGTGTCAATCCTAAATTGGCGGTTATCCTGGTGGGGGATGACCCGGCTTCCGTGGTCTATGCCAAATCCAAGCAAAAAGTAAGCGAAAACTTAGGGATAGCCTTTGAACTTTTCACTATGCCGGGAGACACTCCTGAGGCGGAAGTGCTTGGGCTGATCGAGCGCTTAAATCAAGATAAAAACGTACACGGGATTATGATTGAACTCCCGCTGCCTAAACATATTTCGAAAGAAACCGTGATGAAAGCGGTTCTCCCCGAAAAAGATGTGGACGGAGTGCACCCCATCAACCGCGGGTACATCTTAAGCGGGGAAGAGGGATTGTTCCCGGCCACTCCCCAAAGCTGTATTGAACTCATGCTTCGTTCCGGCGTGGAGATTTCCGGAAAGCATGTCGTGATAGTCGGCCGGGGAGAAACCGTTGGCAAGCCGCTTGTCTTCCTGATTCTAAAACACAATGCCACGGTTACGATCTGTCACTCCCGGACCCCGGATCTTGGAGCATTCACTCGTCAGGCAGACATCGTGGTGGCTGCTGTCGGCAAAGCAAAGCTGGTTAAGAAAGATATGATTAAGCCCGGTGCGATTGTGGTTGACGCCGGTATTAATGAGACGGAAGACGGAATCTGCGGAGATGTGGATTTTGAGGCGGTTAAGGAAGTTGCCGGCATGATCTCCCCGGTCCCGGGCGGAGTCGGCTCTTTGACCACAGCCCTTATCATGAAGAATGTGCTGAAGGGAATTAAACTGCAAGGAGTGGGTAAGTAATGGATGTTTGGCAATGGAGTACTGAGGAATTCTTAAACCAGGCCGCCAGTGCTGCCCCGACTCCCGGCGGCGGCAGCGTCTCCGCCTACGTAGGCTCGTTAGCGGCATCCATGGTTTGTATGGTAGCCAACCTAACGGTGGGCAAAGAAAAGTACAAAGATGTGGAACCGCAAGTACAGGAGATTCTGGGCCAAGGGCAAGCCTTGCTTGATTCCCTGAAAAAAGGGTTGAGCCAGGATATCGCCGAGTTTTCGAATTTCATGGCAGTCCTCAAACTCCCCAAAGATACCGATGAACAAAAAGCTGCCAGGGCAGCAAAGATGCAGGAAGTATTGGTTTCAGCAACCGATACCCCGCTTGGCATTGCCCGCAACTGCTTTGAAGTGTTAAAGCTGGCCCATGCTTTAGCTCCTATCGGCAACAAGGGAGCGATCAGCGATGTCGGTGTAGCTGCTTATTTAGCAGAGAGCGCCCTAAAATCCGCTATGTTCAGCGTGGATATTAACCTGCCTCAAATCAAAGACGAGTTGTACCAGAAGAAGGTCAAAACGGAACGGGCCCAAATGTTTGAACAGGCCGCCAAGCTGGCGGCAGAGGCCGTGGAAGTCGTGCAAAGCAGGCTGTAGCAACGCTAGCGGCATAGCCTAAAAAGAAGAACCCCCAGCTGTATTTCCATAAATACAGCTGGGGGTTTTGTTCTAGCAAAAACCAATTTGTCAAAGGTAGGGATGAGATGGCAAAAAGCATTACTATGAATAAGATACATAAACTGAAAGAGAACAATTTGTTAGAGCAAATTAATCTTAACGGAAGGTGAGGAACTTTGAAACGATGGATTTTTGTAATCTTGCCTATTTTGTTCGCCCTGCTTATCGGTTTCCGAATGTTATGGGGGTCTGGGTATATTGGATATATAGACGGTAAAAGTGTATCAGTTAGCGTTTTTGATTATGCTATTATGCACCAAGCGTGGAATTTGCTACTTTGGCCCATTGGAATATTTTTACTATCCATTGTGTCGAGTATAGGGATATATCGGCGTAAAGTTATGCTGATTGGCATTCCTGCCTTAATCCTTCTAGCTATATCCTTTTTAGGGATAATGTGTTTTGGTCCTCTGCTTTTGCCCTTGGGAATATTTCTCATTATATATTCGTTCCGGTTAAAATCTCTGACGGCATAGTCAAATATTTTGCGAAATGATCTATGGTTTATTTTAGAGAATAGAGAGTGAGACCGAATAAATCATCTAACTCAAAAACCTTGCAAAACTTCACTAATTGCAGAAAGGAAGTGATTTGCGTGAAATCTTAAACCCTGCAGCAAAGGCGAAAATGAATAATAAGTTAGTTTATGGGATGAAATAGGCGGATTAGCAAAGTAACCCGCCCCTTCTTGCTGTCTTTGACAGAGCCCTTGCGGATGATATATCCGAGAAAGGGCACGTCATTATCAGCGGCAGGTGTGTTAGGCTACTGTTAGGGCTCTCTGCCATATGCCAAGAACGGCACTTAGGCAGGTCACGTTTGACAGCTCCATATAGTGTCTCCATACGTAGGTATCCGGTTGGTCGTTACCCTGCTTATCGCAGGTGCGTCAATAGGCCTGCTTATCCCCAATCCTTCTTATATTGGAGATACCCATTGATACCGGTGTTTTACGTCCGGCAGCGTTCCACAGCCACAGACCCGGATTCAGCCCACAGGCTTTACCATATATGGCCTGACTCGCCAGGCTACTCGACAGCAGTTGCTTTCTGATCCTGACTTTACCGACATGCTGTTGTCCCCCAGAGGCTTTCGCATGAGGTTAGTCGGTTGTCTTACATCGCATCGCAGGAGCGATGATTTCTGGGAAATGTATATGAAGCGCACAACGTGCGCACAAAAGGAAGTTATTCAGCATCAGTAACAGTGGTAACATATGATCCGGTTTATGCAGATTTAGCCAGAACATCACAAAGTTTAAGTTGGGCAGTTCTAATAGACAATACTGCTGCTTTCAGTAATAGAAGTAAATCAGTCTGGGCTGCAAATCCTTCATCCTTAGGAACCCACTGGTATGTAAACCAGGACTATTGGGTAGGGTCTGTTTCTTATGCTTCAGGCTATCAATCCCTTTCTTCAACCAATTATGCATCTTATTATAACTGGGATTTTCAAGATAATGATCAGATAACCGAAGCTTGGCATCAGGTTCAAATCATTGGACTCAACTCCGGCTCGTACGATTACAATTATTGGTTTGATCATACAGGTGAATATGCAAATTTATTAAGTGTCCAGGTTTGGTTAAGCTAAGTTGAGATTATTGCAAGACGTTCAATAAGTAAAGCTTATTGAAAGTCTTTACTTTTCGACTCTTCGATATTGCTAATCAGCTGAAACTTGCCATAACCGCCCTTTTTTGTGTATGATGGACATGAGGTGATCGTGTGCCGAAAATCTGGACGATTTCTGAGCTTGCAAGTGAAATTACGCGCACCTTGAATGAAAAGGGGACATTCCAAAGCTTATGGGTCAGTGGGGAAATATCCAATTTTAAAAACCACCGGCCATCCGGCCACTGGTATTTTACTCTGAAGGATCAGCATGCGAGTCTTAAGGCCGTGATGTTTAAAAGCAGGGCGGAACGGATTGGATTTATGCCCCAAGACGGGATGAAAGTATTGGCCCGCGGCGGAGTGCGCATGTATGAACGTGACGGGAGCATTCAGCTGTATGCCGAAGAACTGCAGCCCAGCGGTGTAGGGGCATTGTACTTGGCTTTTGAGCAGCTGAAAGCACGCTTAGCCGCCGAAGGGTTATTTGAGCAAAGCCGCAAAAAACCCATTCCGCGCGTGCCGCGCCGCCTCGGGATTGTGACCAGTCCTACAGGGGCTGCTTTAAGAGATGTGCTTAATATCCTTAGCCGCCGCAATCCGCGGCTCTCCTGGGTCTTAGCCCCGGCGGCCGTGCAGGGAGAGGCGGCTCCGCGGGAAGTCGCGCAGGCTCTGGGGCGTCTTAACCGCTGGGGCGGGGTCGATGTCATTATCGTCGGCCGGGGCGGCGGATCTTTAGAAGAATTGTGGGCCTTTAATACGGAAGAGGTAGCCCGGGCGATTGCCGCCTCTGAAATTCCGGTCATCTCTGCCGTGGGGCATGAAACCGATGTGACCATTGCCGATTTTGTGGCCGATTTAAGGGCACCGACCCCGTCCGCTGCCGCTGAACTGGCGGTTCCTCTGTTAAGCGACCTTTATGCTGAAGTAAACCTGCTGTCCCAGGGCTTAAAGCAAGCTATGGCCGCCCAAATTTCCGGCAAACGGCAGCGGCTTGATTTTTTGGCAGGGAGAGGCCCTTTGGCCAACCCTTTCTGGCGCGTCGAACAAAACCGCCAGCAGTTGGACCAACTTGCAGACAGGCTTACCGGCAGCATGACTAGATTTGTTTCGGATAAAAATGGTATACTAAAGCTATTGGCTGCTAAACTTGATCTTCTCAGTCCGTTGGCGATCCTGGGGAGGGGTTATTCCCTGACTTATGATGCCGGAGGGAAACTGATCCGTTCTGTCCGGGAAGTGGAAGTGCAGACGGAAGTAAGAGTGCGTTTGGGGGAAGGATCCCTTAAATGCCAAGTTCTGGCAAAGGAGAATGAAGCGTGAGCGCGAAACGACAAGAGATTCAGCAAGAACTCTTCGGGACAATAGAAAATGATGATGCGTCGGCTACGAACGGCGTTAAGGAGAATCAAGATCTGAAGTTAACGGAAATGATTGACTCATCCGATCAGCTTGAGGTTGTGGATACCTTAGACAATATATTAGTAGTGAAAGAAGAAAAACCTAAGACTCAGATAGAGGCTCAAGGAAAACCTACCAAGGGTGGACTGGGGTTTGAGCAAGGCGTCGGGCGCTTGGAACAAATTATTGCAAGCCTGGAGCAGAAGGACATTCCGCTCGAACAGGCGTTGGCCCTCTTTCGTGAAGGGGTAGAGCTGGTGCAAGAATGCAACCGCATGCTGGACCAAGCGGAAGCCCAAATGCAAATACTGCTTGAAGGTCCGGACGGGGGGCTGAAGGTAGAAAAAGCCAACCTCTAGCCTTGAAAACAAAACGCCTACAAGCATGCGGAAGGATGAAGCCTGAAAATGTTCGTGGATCAGTATCGGTCTTATCAGGAGATGATAGAAAATTATCTTGAGAACTTACCCTGGGGTGAGGGTATCTTAAGTGAAAGCATGTGCTATTCCCTTTTAGGCGGGGGCAAGCGCATTCGGCCGGTGTTGGCCCTGGCATCGGGAGCGGCTTTGGGCGGGAAGTCGGAAGACTTTTTGCCGGCAGCGTGCGCCTTGGAAATGATTCATACTTACTCCCTCATCCATGATGACCTCCCGGCGATGGATGATGATGACTACCGGCGGGGCAAACTAACCAACCACAAGGTTTTTGGGGAGGGAATCGCCGTCTTGGCCGGAGATGCGCTTCTTACTTATGCCTTTGAGCTCCTGGCTGAGCCGTTGCCGATTGCGCCCGAGCGCCAGCTGCGAGTCCTAAGGGAAGTGGCGGCAGCTGCCGGCAAAAGCGGGATGGTGTTCGGGCAAGTTCAGGATTTGGCCGGAGAGGATAGGAGCCTGACTCTAGAAGAGATTGAACAAATCCACCGGGATAAGACCGGGGCTTTGCTGGTCGCTTCCGCCCGCTTAGGCGCCATTCTGGCAGGGGGGTCAGAGCCGGAGCTCGAAGCGTTTACCCTTTATGCCCAAGCTCTCGGACTCGCTTTTCAAATCAAAGATGACATCTTAGATATCGAAGGAGACAGTAAACTCTTAGGGAAAACGGTTGGCAGTGACCTGCGCCGGCACAAAGCCACTTATCCTTCCTTGCTTGGTCTGGAGGGTGCCAAAGAGCATCTGCACAAGCAAATTGCGAAAGCGAAACAGTCCCTTAAAGGGCTTGGCCCAAATGCAGCTTTCTTGAACGGTTTTGCAGACTACATCGAACAACGTCAACACTAAGGAGTTTCACATGACCATTTTTCCTGGCATTTTGCACAATACCATTCTCCTTTCAGCCCTTACGGCTTGGATTATTGCCCAGGTGTTAAAGGTTGGGATTAATCTATTAATTCAGCAAAAACTGGACTTGGCTCTGCTTTTAAGTTCAGGAGGATTTCCGAGTTCCCATTCAGCCATGGTTTCTGCTTTGGCCCTGGGAATCGGGAAGTATTCCGGCTGGCAGTCCCCCCTGTTTGCCGTGGCGGCGGTCTTTGCCCTCATTGTGATGTATGATGCTGCCGGGGTTAGGCGGGAAGCGGGAAAACAAGCGGAAGTCATCAACCAGCTGGTCGAACGTTTTCATCAAAGTTCTGATCTGGCCCAAGAGCGCTTGAAAGAGCTGATCGGGCATACTCCCTTAGAAGTGTTTGGGGGTGCCTTGCTGGGAACGATTGTGGGCTTGCTGGCTTGATGGTTTGATGGCATGATTTTGGGAGGGTAGTGATTGGGGTCTAAGAGAACAAAGGGATGGAAGCATCTGCTCTTGATATTTGTCGGCACCTTCCTGACCGCTGCTTTGGTCGGGATAGGCTCGGAACTGCTGGTACGCCATTCTTCACTGTTGGCGGCAGGAGTGTTCTTGCTGGCAGTGATCGGGACAGGGATTCTGTTCGACATTATCGGGATGGCAGCGACTGCGGCCACCGAAGCCCCGCACCATGCGCGGGCGGCGAACCGGGTGTTTGGAGCCCAGCAAGCGGTGTATCTTATTCGCAATGCGGATGTCGTGGCCAATTTTTCCAATGATATTGTCGGGGATGTGGCCGGTACCCTTAGCGGCGTCACTGCGGCTACCATTGTTTTAGATCTGATACGCTACTCCCCGGCGTTGTCAACCTATGAAATCTGGCTTAATACGGGAATGCTTGCCCTGGCCGCATCTCTGACGATCACAGGCAAGGCGGCCGGGAAAACCTTTGCGATTCAGGAGGCCAATGAAATTATTGCCTTAGTCGGAAGATTGATTGCAACGGTGGAAAAACTTACGGGATGGACGTTGACCAAGCCCAAAAAGCGCAGGGGGAGAAAAAATGAGCCTACTCGAAAAAATTCATAAACCCCAGGATTTACGGGCGCTCACATATGCCGAACTGAAACAGCTGGCCGCAGAAATCAGAGAGGAAATGATCCGGGTGGTCGCCGCCAATGGCGGGCATCTGGCCCCTAACTTAGGTGTAGTGGAGCTAACCTTGGCCTTGCATCGCACCTTCGCCAGTCCCAAGGACAAAATCATCTGGGATGTTGGGCATCAGACCTATGTCCACAAATTGATAACCGGACGGCGCGAAAGTTTTAAGACCCTGCGCCTCTATCACGGGATATCAGGTTTCCCCAAACGGGCGGAAAGCGAGCATGATTGTTTTGAAACCGGACATTCGAGTACCTCGATTTCAGCGGCAGTCGGCTTTGCCAAAGCGCGGGATTTGACCGGGGATGACTATCATGTGGTCGCGGTCATCGGAGACGGGGCCATGACCGGCGGTATGGCTTATGAGGCCTTGAACCATACCGGACATAACGGTACGAGCCTGATTGTGGTTCTCAATGACAATGAGATGTCAATTTCTCCGAATGTTGGGGCCATGTCCTCCTATCTTAACCGCCTGCGCACAGACCCCCGGTATGACAAGCGCAAGGCCGATCTTGAAACCATGATCAAAAAGATCCCCGGCATCGGCTCTAAAGTTGCGAAAGCAGCGGAAAAGGCCAAAGACAGCCTCAAATACCTCTTAGTACAAGGTCTTTTATTCGAAGAGCTGGGCTTTACTTACCTTGGCCCGATTGACGGGCACGATCAGATGCTGATGGAGCAAGTCTTTGAACTGGCCAAGCAGAAAAAAGGACCGGTTCTGGTCCATGTGGTGACGCGCAAAGGGAAAGGATTTGGACCGGCCCAGAACAACCCGGATGTGTTTCACGGGGTCGGGCCGTTCAATTCGGAAACGGGTGAGATTCCCAAGAAATCCTCCCCTCCGACTTATACCCAGGTCTTTGGGGATGCTTTGTGTGAGCTGGCCCGCCGCGATGATAAGATTGTCGCGATTACGGCAGCCATGCCCACGGGCACGGGTTTGGGGCTGTTTGCCAAGGAATTTCCTCAGCGCTTTTTTGACGTGGGGATTGCAGAGCAGCATGCAGTGACCTTTGCTTCCGGGCTGGCCTTGGCGGGAATGAAACCAGTGGTGGCGATTTACTCGACCTTCTATCAGCGGGCGTATGACCAGGTATTGCATGATGTCTGCCTCCAGGGTGCCAAGGTCGTGCTGGCTATTGACCGGGCCGGGGTTGTCGGGGATGATGGCCCAACCCACCATGGAGTTTTTGATATTTCCTTTCTGCGCGTGATTCCGAACTTAGTTTTGATGGCCCCTAAGGATGAGAACGAGCTGCGTCATATGCTCTATACCGCCATGCGCCACGAGGGGCCGACGGCCGTGCGTTATCCGCGCTCAACAGGGCAGGGCGTTGAATTGGATGAGGACTTTCAAGGGATCCCCATCGGTAAAGGGGAAGTTGTGCGGGATGGACGGGATTTAACCATCATCGGGGTCGGGCCCCTGGTTAACACTTGTGAACTGGCTGCTCATGAGCTGCGTCACCGCGGGGTCGACGCCGCCGTCATTAACCTGCGCTATTTGAACCCGCTTGATCGTGAACTTATTTTGCGCTATGCCCGCCTGACCAAACACGTTATCACCGTGGAGGATCACGTGTTAAGCGGAGGCATGGGCAGTGCTGTGCTTGAAATATTGGCTGACGAAGGGTTAAGCGGGGTTGCCGTAGAACGCTTAGGCTATCCCGGGTTTGTGGATCAGGGGTCGATCCCGATACTGCACCAGGCCTACGGACTTTCGGTGAAAGGGATTCTGGGAGCGGCTGAACGCTTGCATGTCGGACGGCGGGCTGCCAGGTCATGAGCAAAGGGAAAGAGCGATTGGATTTGTTGTTAGTGCAAAAGGGTTTGGCCGCAAGCCGGGAAAAGGCGAAAGCCGCGGTCATGGCCGGATTGGTATATATCGACGGGCAGAGAGCGGACAAGCCCGGCATGGAAGTCCCGGAGGGTGCTCTGCTGGAAGTCAAAGGAGACAGTCTCCCTTATGTATCCCGGGGCGGCTTGAAGCTGGCGAAAGCGGTAGAAGTATTTAACTTAAACTTTAACGGGTTGATGGTGGCCGACATCGGCGCCTCGACCGGCGGGTTTACAGACTGTGCCTTGCAAAACGGAGCCCAAAAAGTGTATGCCATCGACGTGGGCTATGGGCAGCTTGACTGGAAATTGCGCACCGATCCGCGCGTAGTGGTGTATGAACGGGTAAATGCCCGTTATCTCGACCGTGAGTCGTTGCCGGAGGCGGTGGACTGGGTCGTCTGCGATGTGGCTTTCATCTCCGTCACCAAGATATTTGCCGCCATGGCCGCCATCCTCAAACCGGACGGGCAAGTCATGACCCTGATTAAACCCCAGTTTGAAGCCGGGCGCGAACATATCGGAAAAAAAGGTGTCGTCAAGGATAAAAGTGTCCAGCGGCAAGTTCTATACGACGTGCTGACAGAAGCCGAACACCAGGGTTTCAGCGTGCGCGGCCTCGACTACTCTCCGATTCGCGGCCCGGAAGGAAACATCGAATTCCTCGCCTGGCTCACCCGCACCCCAGCCCCCGGTCCTGCCTTCGACTGGAGAAACAACCTAGATGAGCTAGTCAATCAGGCTCATCAGAAAACTACTTAGACTTGCAGCACCCACTAGAAGAATAAAATCAGGAAGTTGCATTTGCTTAGCGAACCGTCTGAGCAGAGGAGCGTTAAGCGAGTGCAGTTGGCGTAGCGTTAAACGCACCGACGGGACTAGTCCACGGAAACAAGTGCGTTAGTCCGTGCAAGGACTAACGGGACTGATGCCGCGTGTGCCATGGACGGCACATAACGCGGCGCACATGCAGAAAGCAGAAGGGTTTCGGATGCGTTAGCGAAGCCAACAAACTCGATCCTTCGGCGAACAGCTTCACGCTGTTCGAGCATCCGGCACCCAGGTGAGCGGGGCTGCGGCTTGGCCATCCCACCAAATTACCTTAAGGAGACATCCATGAACATTGTCGGCCTCTGGCCCAATCAAAGCAAGCCCGAAACTGAAAACTTATCCCTCCAACTCAAGCACTGGTTCCGGTCACGCCAGTGGGAGGTTGTTCCCAAATGGCAGGAAGGTGCGCGCGAGAAAGTTAACTTCCTGATTTCTCTAGGCGGGGACGGCACCCTTCTGGAAGCGGCGCGGGAAGCCGCTCCCTTAGGCATACCGGTGCTGGGGGTTAACTTTGGCCGCTTGGGGTTTCTATGTGAGATTGAGCGGGATGAAGTGTTTGTGTCCTTGGAGAAAATCCTGCGGGAAGACTTTGTGGTGCAGGAACGCTTAATGCTGGAAGCCAGCTTGCGCGGAAGCGGAGAGGGCAGCTTCAGCACCACGGTTTTAAATGATGTGGTCTTTATGCGCGAAAGTTCAGAAGGGCTGATAACCTTACAGGCCAATTTATCCGGAGAGCCGTCCGTCAGCTATCCGGCCGATGGTTTGATTGTAGCCACGCCCACAGGGTCAACGGCCTACTCTCTCTCAGCCGGGGGACCGGTAGTGAGTCCGGATGTGGAAGCGATTATACTTACTCCTTTAGCCGCTCATTCATTGTCGGCCCGGCCGATGGTCGTATCTCATGGAGAAGAGATTGAAATTCTATTAGCACGGGGCCGTACCTGTGATGTAACCTTCGACGGCCAGCATCACCTGGTGCTGCATCCCGGAGAAACCATCTGCATCCGCCGCTCTGCCCTTAAGGCTTTGCTTATTCGTTTGGGTAGCCGGAGCTTCCCCAGGGTGGTGCGGGAAAAATTGAGGGACCGCTGGCATGATTGAGCGCATTCAAAGGATTCAAGATATTCAGGGGCTTTTGCGCTTGCTCTTAAAGCAATTTATTGCAGAAAGGGATGTCGTGCTTGATGCCACGGCCGGACGCGGGCGCGATACGGTATTTCTGGCCGAGTGCGTTGGCGCTGCCGGAAAAGTCTATGCTCTGGATATTCAGGAAGAGGCCATACGTGAAACCGGCCAACTTCTTGAGATATACGGGCTTAAGGACAGAGTCATGCTATATCTGCTCGACCACGCTGCCCTGGACCAAGTCGTTCAGGACAAACTGGCGGCAGCCGTGTTTAATTTGGGTTATCTTCCCGGCAGTGACCATCAGATTACGACTGAGCCCGCCTCAACCCTTGCAGCTATCCGGGCTGTACTCAAACGGCTGAAGCCGGGCGGGGTGCTGGCGTTGACCCTGTACCGGGGGCATCCGGGGGCCGGGGCAGAGGCAGCAGCCGTTGAAACCCTGCTTCAGTCTTTACCGCCTAAAGAGTACAGTGTCTTAGCCGGAAACTACTTAAATCAGAAGAAAGAAGCGCCTTCATGGGTGCTTGTGCAAAAGATCGGAGAGGATTGAGCATATGAAAGCCCGCCGCCATATGAAAATCCAAGAATTGATTAGCAAGGAACCGGTCCATACTCAGGAAGAGTTGGCCGAAAAACTGAGGGAAGCGGGTTTTGATGTCACCCAGGCCACAGTCTCCCGCGATATTAAGGAATTGGGCCTGATCAAAATTCCCACCAGTGATGATGAATACCGCTACGCCATTCCGGGTGAAAAGCACCCGTCCAACCTCCATGAACGCCTGAAACGCATGCTTCGGGAAACGGTCGTCTCAATCAATGACAGTGAAAACCTGGTGCTTATCCGTACGATTCCGGGCAATGCCCATGCCTTAGCCTCCCTTTTGGATAACAGCAACTGGGTAGAAGTCATCGGCACCGTGGCCGGGGATGATACCATTCTCCTGGTGATTAAGCCCAAAGAAGCCGTCTCCGCGGTTTTGGAACGGATTAACCAGCTGCTGTAAGGGGAGATTGAGATGCTCTTAGAAATGCGCCTCGAGAATTTTGGCTTAATGGAAAAGGTTGAGCTGACTTTCGGCAAAGGCCTCACGTTATTCAGCGGGGAAACGGGTGCCGGAAAATCCATGCTGATCGATGCCCTGGGCGTTCTGCTGGGGGGCCGAGGGAGCGCTGATTTGATCCGGCATGGGGAAGAACAGGCCCGCCTGGAAGGTGTGTTTGCAGAATTGCCTGCGGAAGTCATGGATTACCTGGAAAGTGAAGGATACCCGGCAGAAGAGGGCCAGCTCTTCCTTTTTCGCGAGCTGAACATTTCCGGCCGCAATATCTGCCGGATTCAGGGCCGTTCCGTGCCCTTATCTCTTTATAAAACCCTTTGTCACAACTTGGTGGACATTCATGGGCAAATGGAGCAGCAGTCCTTACTGCGGGCGGACAATCACTTAAAGCTCCTGGATGCTTTAGGCGGGCCCAAGCAACAGGAGTTATTAGACAAGGTTCGGGCCTTAGCCCGTTCCTATAAAGAACTGGTGCATCAAGAACAGGAGCTGAAGCTTTCCGAGCAGGAGCGGGAGCGGCGCGAGGATTTGCTCCGATATCAAATCGAGGAAATCGACCAAGTCGCCCCGGTTCCGGGAGAAGAAGAAATCTTGGAACAGGAGAAGAAGCGCCTGAGCAATGCGGAACGGATTATGAACCTAGTGGGACAATCCCACGCGCTGCTCTACAGGGGGGCTCAGGGTACCCCGGCGGCTTATGACATCTTGGGGCAGGTGCACAAATTCATGCAGGAACTGGTGCGCATAGACGAAAGCTGCACCGGTCTGCTTGAATCGCTGGAGAATGTATATTACACCGTCGAAGACTTGGCTGATCAAATCCGGGCTTATCAATTGAGTTTTGACTTTGAACCCGGACGGCTGGATGAGATCGAAGACAGGTTAAACCAGCTCCACCGCCTGCGCAAATACGGGAATCAGGCAGAAGAAGTGTTGAAAACGCGCTCTGAACTGGCTCAAGAACTGGATCAGATCACGCATATGCAGGAAAAGCTGGAAGAGATCGCTTTGAAAAAAGCCGGGCAGCTTAAGGAATACGAGCACTGGGCCCAAAAACTCAGTGCTGCCAGAAAAGAGCAGGCCCTGCTGCTGGAACGCGGGCTTGAAAGTGAACTAAAGGATTTGGCTCTGGAACAAAGTAAAGTAGAAGTGCGTTTCAGCGAACGGACTGAGCCGGGACTTAGCGGCAGCGAGGACGCTGAGTTTTTCTTCAGTGCGAATCCGGGAGAGCCGCTCAAACCATTGTCCAAGGTTGCATCCGGCGGAGAAATCTCGCGCCTGATGCTGGCTTTTAAGAGCATGCTGGCCCAGGTCGAAACGGTAGGCACCTTTATTTTTGATGAGGTAGACAGCGGGATTGGCGGGCGTACCTTAATTAAAGTCGGAGAAAAACTGAGTAAAATCGCCTGTTATAAACAAGTATTCTGTATTACCCACGCGGCCCAGGTTGCTGCTTTTGCCGAGGAGCATTACGGAATTTATAAAGACATATCAGGCGGCCGTACCCGAACCCATGTTAAAAAATTAACCGTGGAGGAACGGGTTCAGGAACTAGCCCGCATGCTGGGCGGGGAACAAGAGGAGATTACAAGGCAGCACGCGCTTGAGCTCTTGCAGCATTTTGGTTCAAATTCGAATTATAGTTTTTGAAATATATTCTAAGAATAATAATAACGAAGTTAGCAAAGAGGCAGTTGATTAAAATTGAGCGTTAAGGCTCAATTTTTTTATGGGAATTTAGCAAAGCACTAGAAAACGTGGAACGGATTTTAGAGGATGAAATCAAAGATATCTGGACATTTTAAGATTAGGTTTCGTTAAACAAACAAAAATGCAAGAATTCGAGGGGAAATGGAAGAACAATGGGGAGAAAAATAGGTGGAGGGATAAGAGAATGAAGATCAGAAGAACCATTGCTCTTCTCAGCATCCTTCTCTGTACCTTCCTCAGTTTTGCTCCCGGAATTTTGAATCTGACTCAAGTCCCGGTTGTGCCTGGCCAAGTTCCCCAAGTTTCCGGAATGCTTTCAAAAATTGTCTCGGTTGTACCGGTATCAGCCGCTGAAGCAGCCAGTGTGAGCACGGTAAACCGGCCCCAAGTCATGGAAATATCCTATAAGCTGTTCGGAATCTTTCCCTTAAAAACGAATAAAGTTGAAGTGATGCCGTCTTTAATGTTAATCCCAGGCGGCCAATCCATTGGAGTCAGTCTTCAAACTCAAGGAGTGATTATTGTTGGTCAGGCTCCTGTCATGGGTCAAGACGGAAAAAAACGCTATCCCGCTAAGGAGGCGGGAGTAGAAATCGGAGACGTTATCTTAAAAATTGACGGCAAAGAGGTACACTCCGATCAGGAAGTTGCCGAAGCGATTCACCAAGCCGGCGCAAGTCAAGGAAAAGTGGGGTTATTATTAAAGCATAAGGGAGAAATTATAGAAAAAAGTGTCGCTACTGTTTATTGTCCTGAAACCTCGAGACATCGGATTGGTCTTTACGTTCGAGATGAAGCCGCGGGAGTTGGAACTTTAACCTTTATTGATCCTGTCACCAGAAAATATGGTGCCTTAGGTCATATCATCAACGATGCCGATACCAATCAGAGAATCGAAGTGGCGGATGGGAAAATTGTAAACTCATCGATCTATGGGATTGAAAAAGGAAGCCGGGGTCACCCCGGGGAAAAAGTTGGTTCCTTTGATACGAATTCAATGTTCAGTGGCAGTATCGAAAAAAATACCATGACCGGAATCTTTGGAGTATTAAACGGTCAGATTTCCAATCCTTATTTTGAAAGGGCGATTCCGGTAGGATGGGAATCGGAAGTTAAAGAAGGACCGGCTAAGATTTATACTGTAATCCAGGGAGACCGCATCCAGGAATATGATGTAAACATTGAACGGATTTTAAGCCATCGTACGGACGCGAAAAATATGGTCATCCGAGTGACCGATCCGGAACTCATTAAAGCGACCGGCGGCATTATTCAAGGGATGAGCGGCAGTCCGATTGTGCAGGATGGTAAACTAATTGGAGCAGTGACCCATGTTTTTGTTAACGATAGTTTGCGAGGATATGGAGTCTTTATGCAAAACATGTTAAGGGAATCCGGAATCCTCGAACGAAGCGAAGCGGCTTAGTTAAAGGTATAAGACTGTCCAAGAAAATAGGTTGGACAGTCTTTTTTTAAATTAGAATCAATTTTTTTTGCCATAAAAACATTTTTCTAAGCTAAAAGCAGAAGGAATAAAGAAAGAATTGTCGAAACATTAACAGGATAGGACCCACTTAAGGGAGGCAATAGGATGGATAGGTCAATACGCGTATTAGTGGCCGATGATAATCGAGAATTTGTTGAAGTCTTGAAAGAGTACATACAAAGACAAGATGATATGAATTTGGTAGGGGCAGCCTATCATGGGAACGAAGCTTTAGATTTGATCTTTCGCGAGTCACCGGATGTCGTTGTGCTGGATATAATCATGCCTCACTTGGATGGGTTAGGGGTGTTGGAACGGCTCCAGAATGAAGCTGACAAACCCCACGTCATTATCTTAACCGCTTTTGGCCAAGAGAGTATGACTCAGCGTGCCGTGAATTTGGGAGCCGATTATTACATATTAAAGCCTTTTGATTTGGATACGTTAGGTAAACGGATTCGCCAGCTTTACGAACAAAATTTCGTATCTAATCCTGCAACGTCCCTGAATCGTGTCATTAACAGCTCTGGTTTTGCTAACCCTGCCGTTGCCAATTCGGTTTTGCCGCAAATGTCCAGCAAAAACCTAGAAGTTGAAGTCACGCGCATGATTCATCAAATGGGTGTTCCTGCGCATGTGAAGGGCTATCAATACTTGCGCGATGCCATCGTAAGCGTAGTCCAGGAAGTTGCTCTTTTAGGAGCAGTGACTAAGGAACTTTATCCGATGATAGCCACAAAATATCAAACCACGCCCAGCCGGGTGGAAAGAGCGATCCGGCATGCAATTGAACTGGCTTGGGACCGTGGAAATGTGGATTTTATGAACCGCTTCTTTGGGTATACCATCAATGTCGACCGCGGAAAGCCTACAAATTCCGAGTTCATTGCCATGGTTGCCGATAAGCTGAGAATGTCCAAACTGTTTTAATTTCATGATGTCACGATGAAATTTTCGCGGCCGCTTATTAAGCGGCTCTTGTTATAAGGGGGCATTTTTGGATGCATGACACTCCGCGGGCCAATAGGCTTCAGATTGCGATTTTCGGACGGCGTAATGCCGGGAAATCTTCACTAATTAATGCTTTGACTCATCAGGAGATTGCACTGGTATCAGAGACACCGGGTACAACGACCGATCCGGTCTTTAAAGCAATGGAAATTTTGCCGCTGGGTCCGGTATTGCTAATTGATACAGCGGGGATTGATGATGAGGGAGTTTTAGGGGAACTGCGCACCGCCCGAACCTGGAGGGTGCTGGACCAGGCAGACTTGGTGCTTTTAGTTGTGGATAGCGTTAATAGAGATCTAACTCATCGGTTAGGGGATTATGAGCGGGAAATCATCGGCCGTTGCCAAGAACGAAAGATCCCGGTGATTGGGGTATTAAATAAAATCGATCTAACGGATCAGCTGATTCTATCGGAAATGACGGTACTCAAAGCCGGCCTGGGCATTCCATGGGCGGCTGTTAGTGCTACTGAAAGCGAAGGAATGGAAGAACTGATCCGGCTTATGATCGCCCACGCTCCCCGGAATTGGGATGAACCGGTACTGGCTGGGGATTTGGTTTCTAAAGGGGAGCTGGTCGTGCTGGTTACCCCCATTGATGCCTCGGCTCCCAAAGGACGGCTGATTCTGCCCCAGGTCCAGACCATTCGTGATTTGCTGGATCATGATCTCTGGACCTTGGTGGTCAAAGAAACCGAATTGGAGGAACTGCTGGCCCAAGTCTCACCCAAACCCGCGCTGGTGATTACCGATTCCCAAGTCTTTCCCCTGGTTGAGCGCCTGACTCCTCCGGAAATCAAGCTGACTTCATTTTCGATCTTAATGGCGCGCGCCAAAGGAGATTTGGGGACATTAGTCCGGGGAGCGTTAGCGATTGCTGATCTGCGGCCCGGTGACCGGGTCTTGATTGCCGAGGGGTGCACCCATCACCGCACGGATGATGATATCGGCAAGGTGAAAATACCGCGCTGGCTTGAGCAGAGAGTGGGAGAAACCCTTGAATTTACCTGGGCCAGCGGCACGAGCCTCCCGCCGGATTTAGAATCCTACCGATTAATCGTGCACTGCGGCGCCTGTATGCTTAATAAGCGCGAGATGCTTTCCCGGATCATGCATGCTCAACAGGCCCAAGTTCCTATCGTCAACTACGGCGTGTGCATCGCCTATCTGCACGGGATACTTCCGCGAGTCTTATCCCCGTTCCCGGAGGTACGAAGGCTACTGGGGAACAGTCTTGAGTAATATATTAACTGTAGGAGATGAGGATTTCTTGGAAAGAGAACGGGCAGACTTTATCAACGAGTCTGAGATTCAGGACATTCTGGCGCAGGCTCGCGTGGCCGGTCCGGAGGAAGCGCACAGAATCCTGGACAAGGCGGAACACGGAAAAGGTCTCAGGGCTGAAGAGGCGGCGGTGCTCTTAGAATTAGCGGATTCAGAACTCTTAAAGCGCATGTATCACCTGGCTGCAGTGATTAAAGAGAAGATTTACGGCAAGCGGGTGGTTTTATTTGCTCCGATCTATATTAGCAATTTTTGCGTCAATAACTGCCGTTATTGCGGGTATCGCCATCAGAACGAGCTCAACCGCCGCCGCCTGAGTATGGAGGAATTGGCGGACGAGGTCAGGATTTTGGAAAGTTTGGGTCATAAGCGTCTGGCCTTGGAATGTGGGGAAGACCCGGTTCAGGCTCCCATCGAGTATGTCCTGGAGGCCATCCGCACCATCTATCAGGTGAAGGAGGAAAACGGAAGCATTCGCCGGGTCAATGTCAATATCGCGGCCACCACGGTGGATGAATACCGTTTATTAAAAGAGGCGGGAATCGGTACCTATATTCTGTTCCAAGAAAGTTATCACCGGGAGACCTATACCAAAGTTCATCCGTCCGGCCCGAAACGGGATTATGACTGGCATACGACGGCCATGGACCGGGCCATGACCGGTGGCATTGATGACGTGGGCTTAGGGATTTTGTTCGGGCTTTATGATCATAAGTTTGAGCTGATTGCCTTGCTTAAGCATGCGGAGCATTTGGAAGAGCGGTTTGGCGTGGGCCCGCATACCGTGTCTTTCCCCCGGCTAAAACCGGCCCAGGGAGTGGAAATGGGACAATTCTCCTTGGTTCAGGATGATGATTTCCGCAAGCTGATTGCCATTACGCGCTTGGCTTTGCCTTATACCGGAATCATTTTATCCACAAGGGAAAAAGCTGAACTACGGGATGAATTGATTAATCAGGGTGTATCTCAGATTAGTGCGGGCTCCTGCACCGGCGTCGGCGGTTATAGTCAGGAACATGCTAAGCAGCTGGTTAAGCAGCTTGATCCGCAATTTACGGTGGAAGACGTGCGGACACCGGACGAAACCCTGCAGAGCGTGTGCCGGGCCGGATTTATCCCGAGCTATTGCACTGCCTGCTACCGTCAGGGGAGGACGGGTGACCGCTTTATGGCTTTGGCCAAAAGCGGGCAAATCCAGAACGTGTGCCAGCCCAATGCAATATTGACTTTTAAAGAGTTTTTACTTGACTACGCTTCTCCCGAGTTAAAAAGGATCGGGGAGCAAACGATTCAGGCCCATTTGGAGCAGATCGCCGATCCGCGTATCCGAGCTCTCACCGTAGAAAGACTTGGGCGGATTACGGCGGGAGAGCGGGATTTTTACTTTTAACCTAGGGGGAGTTACCGGTATGGACTTGAAAGAAAAACGCCTTGACGGAGAAGTCTTGTTCGAGGGACGCATTCTGCGGCTGGAACGGGACCGGGTGGAACTGCCCAATGGACAGGAGTCTATGCGGGAAGTTGTGCGTCATCCGGGGGCCGTGGCTATTGTGGCTTTGAAAGGGGAAGAGCTGCTGTTGGTGCGCCAGTTCCGCTATGCTCCCGGGTGCGAATTGTTGGAGATTCCGGCCGGAAAACTGGACCCGGGAGAATCCCCCAGGGCTTGCGCCGAACGGGAATTGCGTGAGGAAACAGGCTATCGCGGGAGTCTCGAACGGCTGGGGACTTTTTATATGACCCCGGGTTATACCGATGAAGTGATTCATATTTTCTACGCCACAGACCTGGTGTACGATCCCCTGCGCCAGGATGAAGACGAATTTCTGGAGGTGGAGAGTATTCCTTGGTCCAGGGCTTTGACCATGGCGGCTCAAGGGGAATTTAATGACGGTAAAACCGCTCTTGGAATACTCTTAGTACAGGAGAAACTCAAGTGATTTATGCGGACTTGCACATACATATCGGGCAGAGCCTGGATGGGCGAGCGGTCAAAATAACCGCCGCCAAATCTCTGAGCCTGCCCAATATTATCGAGACAGCCCAGGAAGTGAAAGGCCTGTCACTAATTGGAGTTGTTGATGCCCAATCTCCGGGCGTACGCAGGGATTTGACGGCACTCCTCAGTGCAGGGGTCTTGCATCCGCACAGCGGCGGCGGGTATACAACCGGCAAACTGACGCTCATCCCGGGGACGGAAATTGAATTGAAGGCAGGAACAGGCAGCGCTCATTTCCTGGCCTTTTTTCCTGCGCTTGAGCAGCTTGAGCGCTATGCCAGACGCTTAAGCCCCTATGTCAAGAACTTGCAATTAAGCTCGCAGAGGGCGTATCTAGCCGTGCCGGATTGGCTGGAGATTGTACAGGAGACCGGAGGGATCTGGCTTCCGGCCCATGCCTTCACCCCGCATAAGGGGATCTACGGGAACTGCTGCCGCCGTCTGGCCGAGGTTCTGCCAGTGCTTCCCCAAGCGCTGGAAATCGGCTTGAGTGCAGACCGCTCTATGGCCTTGTCTGTAAGTGAACTGCAAGGGGTGCAGCTGTTCAGTAATTCCGACGCCCATTCCCTGCCTAATATTGCGCGCGAGTATAACGCCCTCCGTTTGGGAGACAATTCCTTTCAGGGACTGGAAGACCTGTTCGCAGGCAGGGCCGGGGAAATCACGGGCAACTATGGTCTGCCTCCGATCGTCGGCAAATATCATCGTACCTACTGTCTGGTGTGTGAGCAGGTAGTGGAGGAAGAACCGCCCCGATTAACCTGCCCCCGCTGCGGCAGCAGCAAGGTGGTCATGGGAGTCCTGGACCGTTTGCGGGTGATTGCCGACAGAATTCCTCCGGATGATTTCCGCTACCACTATCAGGTGCCGCTAAGCCAGCTTCCCGGGATTGGACCTAAGACCTACGCCCATTTACTGAAAGCCTTCGGCACGGAAATGGCTGTACTGCATGATGCGCCTGAAGGGGATCTGGCCCGGGCAGGCGGGGAGAAAGCTGCTTACTGGATTATGAAAGCCCGCTCCGGAGAGCTTAATTTCAGTCCCGGCGGGGGCGGTATTTTCGGGCATGTCAAAATGTAAACTGTGGACATACTTTTCCCTGGCTCTGAATAAACATGTCCTAGAAACCTGCGGGAGGAGCAAAAGGCCATGTGGACGAAGCTGGGGGAGCATATCAAGCAGTATTGGGTGATTTATTTAACGCTTTCCTGTGTTTATTTAGCGGGAGTGATTTTTGGAGCGGTTGGGGTAGAGGCTTTGGGGGTTTCGGAACAGGGCCAGCTGGCGAAATTTTTGGATTCCTTGCTCCAAAGCCAGCCGACGGCCTTAGATTCCGGCTTCCTGGAGCAACTGGCCAGGGATACGTTTATTATGATGGCGGGAATCTGGGTCTTGGGGCTCACGGTGATCGGCGCCCCCTTGATTTACTTGATCGTCTTTACCCGTGGCTTTATTCTCGGGTTTACCGTTAGTTTTTTCATAGAAGCTAAAGGCTTGCTCGGTTTGGCTTTGACCCTGGTGTCCGTGTTCATCCCGTCCTTATTCGTAATACCTCTATTGCTGCTGGGGGCAGGGCTGGCGACCGTCTTTTCCGTTTTGCTCTTAAGAGGAAAGAACAGCGGTCAGTCCCTCAGGGGGGAATTTCTTTATTACAGTATGGCGGCGGCTTTGGTTTCCCTGGGTGCGGTAGCCGCCGGAGTGACACAGGGGTATTTTTCTTTGCTGGGGGTGCGGTTGTTTCTCGGGTAATTCTTAAAAATGTTTTATAGGAAATTGAATGACTTTTAACTTTTACGCAGAAAATAAGGGAGTGTTCGCTCCCTTTTGTTTTTTATATCACTTCAGTTATAATTTACTAATAGGGGGTTAGTTAAAATGATTATCGGCTGTCCGAAAGAAATCAAGAATAACGAAAACAGGGTTGCAATCACTCCGGGCGGAGTGCACGACTTTGTTCAGTCCGGACATAAGGTGCTGGTCGAGAAGTCGGCCGGGGAAGGAAGCGGTATCCGGGATGAGGAGTATACGGCGGCCGGTGCTCAGATTGTCAATTCAGCTGCTGAGGCCTGGGGCGCGGATATGGTGATTAAGGTCAAAGAGCCCCTGGCTCAAGAGTATAATTTCTTTAGAGACGGTCAGATTTTATTTACTTACCTTCATCTCGCACCTGAACCAGAACTAACCAAAGCTTTAATGGATAACAAGGTTGTGGCCGTCGCTTATGAAACGATTCAGCTGGATAACGGATCCTTGCCTCTGCTCGTTCCGATGAGTGAAGTGGCCGGAAGAATGTCCATCCAAATCGGAGCCCAGTTCCTGGAAAAACCCCACGGGGGCAAAGGGGTGCTGTTAGGCGGTGTTCCAGGAGTGCCGCCCGCTCATGTAACGATTGTGGGCGGTGGGATTGTGGGAACCAACGCCGCCAAGATGGCAGTCGGCTTAGGTGCGGATGTGACCATTCTGGAGAAGAATCCCCAGCGCTTGCGCGAACTGGATGATTTGTTTAACGGGCGTGCCAAAACGCTCATGTCCAATACTTATAACATTCGCAACGCTGTGGCTCAGGCTGATCTATTGGTGGGGGCGGTTCTGATTCCGGGTGCACGCGCTCCGCGCCTGGTCACGGAAGATATGGTGAAAAGCATGACCCCGGGAAGTGTGATCGTGGATGTGGCGATTGACCAAGGGGGCAGCATTGAAACGATTGACCGGGTGACCACGCACAGTGATCCTACCTTTGTCAAGCACGGGGTGGTCCATTATAGTGTGGCCAATATGCCGGGCGCGGTTGCCAGAACATCGACCTTTGCCCTGACCAATGCGACCCTTTCTTATGCTCTGGAAATTTCAAATAAAGGCTATCTGAAAGCGATTAACGAAAACCGGGCGTTGCGCAAGGGAGTCAATGTGATTAATGGCAAACTGACGTATAAGGCTGTGGCCGCGTCGCTCAATATTCCTTACACCCCGTTGGAGGAAGCGCTGATGTAAAGAATGAGAAAGTATCCGGCACTCTTCTTTACCCGCTCACCACGCGCCGGAGCTGTTCGCTTGTCGACTCTGCTACCGCGCCAAACCTTTGGGTAATACCTGGATTGAAATCCACTTGCTAATGCCCTGCCGGGCGCAAGTGGCGTTAGTCCACACCGTGGACTAACGTGTGGCGCGGCTTCACGCTTCGTCGACTACGCTCTCGACGCTCCTCTGCTCGAACGGTTCGCTAAGTAAGGAAGAGTGCCTGGTACGATCGTTTTTAAGTTTTTTGCTCTCTGCTGTGGTGTGGCAGGGAGTTTTTTTTGTCACTAATTTCCTAGGAAGTAGAAGGCTTGAGACGTGCTTTCCCGGCATAAATTCTTATGGATGGGGGGGAGAGGGATGCGTCAAGCCGGAGTGCGCGAGGTGATTCTTTACGTTGGCAGAGTGTTCTTGCTGCTTTTATTATTGGCCGTCCTCTTGCCGAAGCTGGCCGGGATTGCCAACACCTGGCTGGGTTCTGTCGGCCGCGATGAAGAAAAGCCAAGCGGGAATCCCATGCGGGTGGAAAAGCTGCCCCTAAGTGAATTTGTGCTTCATCTGTTCACCGGGAATGAACGTTAAAGGAAAAACAGGAAAAAATCCTTCCCGTGTAGAATTTAACTGGCAGGGGGAGGATAAGCATGAAGCACTCGAGCCTTCTCAAAAGCTATTTGAACTTTCTCTATGTGGAAAGGGGTTTGGCGGAGAATACCCGTGAAGCCTATGCCCGGGATTTGCGGCGGCTGGAAGAGTTTCTGGAGCGCAAGGGCAAAAACCCGGGTGATTGTGATGCCAATGATTTGTTTGTCTTCCTATTGGAACTAAAGAAAGAAGGCATGGCGGCACGCACAGTGGCACGGGTCACGGCTGCGCTGAGGGGTTTTTTTGCCTTTCTGGAGGCGGAAGGATTACGTGCGGATGATCCAACGCCCTATTTAACCAGCCCTAAACTAAATGAAGTGATCCCAAGGGTGTTGTCTGAGAAGACAATGGACAAACTATTAACTGACAAGCTTGAGGCCGGGGAGTTAGCCGTCCGTGACCGGGCGATTATGGAGGTCTTTTATAGCAGCGGCTTGCGAGTGTCGGAGTTAACCACGGTGCGGATAAATGATATTGAACTGGAGCTTGGGTACGTTAAATGCCGCGGCAAGGGAGGAAAGGAGCGGATTGTTCCCCTGGGGGAAGAAGCCGTGGCCGCTTTGCGCAGGTATCTGGGGAAGGCACGCCCGCTCTTGACCAAAGGGAGAAGCGTTGAGACCTTGTTTCTGAATGCCCATGGCCGGGCACTCACCCGCCAGGGAGTGTGGCTGATCCTTAAGAACTGGGCCAAAAGCCACGGCATCGAGGAAAATATTTACCCGCACATGCTGCGCCATACCTTTGCCACCCATCTTCTGGAGCACGGAGCGGATCTGAGGTCTGTGCAGGAAATGCTTGGGCATGCCGACATCGCGACTACCCAGGTGTATACACATTTGACGCGCAAGCGCCTGCTGGAGGTGTTCCGGCAAGCGCACCCGCGCGCGGATTGAACGAGACTTCATTCAGAGGGGAAATCAAGTCCCACTGAATGTTAGTCGAGTCCATACTGGACTTAACCGCCCTTTGGCACCCGCCGCCTATAGAGGCGGGGGACTTAGGGCGGGTTGGTTTAGTGTTAAGGAGGGATTTCGTGGGACGTCGAGCGATTGTGATCGTTCTGGACAGCGTGGGAATCGGAGCTTTGCCCGATGCCCGCGAGTATGGAGATGAAGGCAGCGATACCTTAGGGAATATCGCTAGAGTGCAGGAAGGGCTTACTCTGCCCAATCTGGAAAAGTTAGGCTTAGGGAATATTAAGCCGCTGCAGGGGGTGAAGCCGGCTTTAGAGCCTGCAGGGAATTACGGCAAGATGGCAGAAGCTTCCGCGGGCAAGGACACAACCACCGGGCACTGGGAAATGGCCGGGGTCATTCTCAAGCAGGCTTTTCCTACTTTCCCGCAAGGGTTTCCGGCGGAGTTTATCTCGGAGTTTGAGCAAAAGATCGGACGCCGGGTGATCGGAAATGAAGTGGCTTCCGGGACGGAGATTATCCAGCGCTTAGGGCCCGAGCATATGAAAACCGGGAAACCGATTGTCTATACATCGGCCGATTCCGTGTTTCAGATTGCAGCCCATGAGCATGTGATTCCGCTGCCGGAGTTAATGCGCATTTGTACCATAGCCCGGGAAATGCTGGCGGGGGAGCTGAAGGTCGGCCGGGTGATTGCCCGACCCTTTGTGGGTGAGCCGGGGAATTTCACCCGCACCGCCAACCGCCATGATTTTGCCGTGTCTCCGCCCCACCCCACTTTGCTTGATTATGTGCAGCGGAAAGGGCTGGCTGTGCAGGCGGTTGGCAAAATCCGCGACATCTTTAACGGCCAGGGTGTTACGGAACATAAGCCCAGTAAGAGCAATGCCGAGGGTGTGGACAAGACCCTGGAATTCATGATGGAGCACCAAGACGGCTTGATCATGACGAATCTGGTGGATTTCGATATGCTCTACGGGCACCGCAATAATGCTGAGGGGTATGCCGAAGCTTTGAAAGAATTCGACCGCAGGCTGCCGGAAATTTTACATAACTTGGAGGATGATGATCTTTTAATCATCACGGCGGACCACGGCTGCGACCCGACCACCTCCAGCACGGATCACTCCCGGGAATATGTGCCGCTCTTGGTCTATGGGAAAAAGCTGCGCCGGGGAGTTGATTTAGGAATCAGGAACACTTTTTCCGATGTCGGAGCGACCGTAGCCGAGTATCTGGAGACGGAAGCCTTTCCCTGGGGGAAAAGTTTCTTTCGATCAATAAGCAGATAACTGAACTCTAAAATAATGTTATATTATAAGAGGCAAGCTTCCTTGCAGAGCGAATTTCAAAAGGAGTGTGATCATTATGCTGCCGGAGCAGGAGCAAGTGAACCGGTTGGCGGAAACGCGCCGCTTTTTAGTTGGAAAAACAAATCTAATGCCGGAGATTGGGATCATTCTCGGTTCAGGACTTGGCGGTTTTGCTAGTTTAATTGACGAGAAAACCGTAATTCCCTATAAAGAGATTCCGCATTTCCCGATTTCTACGGTCGAAGGCCACGCCGGGCAGCTCGTATTCGGCAAGGTCAGCGGGAAAAGCGTTGTCGCCATGCAGGGGCGCTTTCACTATTATGAAGGGTATAACATGCAGGAAGTGACCTACCCGGTGCGGGTGATGCAAGTCTTAGGCGCCACCGGCTTAATCGTCACCAACGCTTCCGGAGGGATAAATCCCGCTTACCGGCCGGGTGATCTGGTCTTAATCCGGGATCATATTAACTTAATGGGGGAAAATCCGCTGCGGGGAGCGAATCTTTCAAGCTTGGGGCCCAGGTTTCCGGACTTGAGTGAAGCCTATGATCTGGAATGGCGGCAAAAAGTCCTGCCCCTGGCGCAGGAACTCGGAATCACCCCGCAAGAGGGAATTTATGCGGCCTTAAGCGGGCCCAGCTACGAGAGCCCGGCGGAAATCCGCTACCTGCGGACGATTGGGGCGGACCTTGTCGGGATGTCGACCGTACCGGAAGTGATTGTCGCCAATCACGGCGGAATGCGGGTACTGGGGATTTCGTGCGTTACCAATATGGCGGCCGGGATTTTGCCGCAGAAGCTCTCGCATGCTGAGGTAATCGAGACCACCGAGCGCATTGAGAAGCTGTTTGTGCGCTTTATGCAGGCGCTGCTGAGGGTACTGTAGAAAGAATTGGGGATAGAGATATGCGGATGGTTGATCTGATAGAGAAGAAAAGAGATGGGAAAGCGCTTACCCGCGAGGAGATCCGGTTTATCATTGACGGATATGTCGGCGGAGAAATTAAGGACTACCAAATGTCAGCCTGGGCGATGGCTGTATTTTACCAGGGCATGAATGCGGAAGAAACGGCGGAATTAACCCTGGCGATGGCCGAAAGCGGGGAACAGCTTGATCTTTCCACCCTTGAAGGCAAATTCGTAGATAAGCACAGCACGGGCGGAGTCGGAGATAAAACCACCTTAATCCTGGCGCCGATGGTTGCCGCCTGTGGAGTGCCGGTGGCTAAAATGTCCGGCCGGGGGCTGGGGCATACAGGCGGCACCATAGATAAGCTCTCATCCATTCCCGGCTTCCAAGTTGAACTGGAGCGGGCAAGCTTTCTATCCCAGGTCGAGCGGATCGGGCTCGCTGTCATGTCCCAATCCGGGAATTTGGTGCCTGCGGATAAAAAGCTTTACGCTTTGCGCGATGTGACTGCCACGGTCGATTCCATACCCCTGATCGCATCTTCCATTATGAGCAAAAAGATTGCAGCCGGGGCGCAGGGGATCGTGCTTGACGTCAAATATGGTTCCGGCGCTTTTATGAAAGACCTGAATGCAGCCCGCACCTTGGCGGAGGCCATGGTGCAGATCGGGAACTCCTTAGGACGGCGGACGGTTGCACTCTTAAGTGATATGGAGCAGCCTTTGGGCCGGGCTGTGGGCAACAGCCTGGAGGTTTTGGAAGCGATCGACACCCTGCAGGGTCAAGGCCCGGCGGATTTAGTTGAGGTTTGCCTGGAACTTGGCGCCTGGATGCTGGTTGCCGGCGAGAAAGCCCCGAATGCCGCAGCCGGAATAGAAGTTGTACGGGAAGCCCTTGAAAGCGGAGCCGCCTGGGAGAAGTTCCTTGAGCTTGTCAAGGTTCAAGGCGGGGATGTGCAAGCGGTACAGGAGAAAAGGTTAGCTGTATCCGCTGAGCGGGTGCCCTTCCCGGCCCCTCAAGCCGGGTATGTCCAGAAAGTGGATGCGCGGACGGTGGGCAACCTGGCGATGGTACTCGGTGCCGGGCGAGAAACCAAAGAATCAGCCATTGACCTGGGAGCGGGTGTGATCGTCCGCAAAAAAGCGGGAAAATGGGTAGAAGCCGGGGAAACGCTGCTGGAGCTTTACAGTGCGGACGAGAAGAAAATGGCTGCGGGCCTAAGCCTTGCCCGCGAAGCCGTGACGCTGGGAGCGGAGCCTCCTGAGCATAAACCGCTAATCGCAGAGGTAATACTTTAGGTCTAGTTCTCTGTCCCCCCGCGTATGGTGTAGGAGAAAGCTTACGCGGGGGTGTCTTTTTTGGCACGCGAGAAGAAGATATATACTCTGGCAGAAGGGCTGACAACTGCCCAAAGCTTTGCGGTCCTGGGCAGCGAAGAAAAGTTCAAACGCCATAAACACGCTTGGCAGGTCTGGCGAACCTTAAAAGAATTTGGATGTAAGGTTTATCCGGTGGCTGCTGGAATCAAGCGGCTGGACGGGTTTAAGTTTTATGCCGGTTTGAAGGAGCTGGAAGGGAAAGTGGATGTGGTTGTTCCCTGTCTCCTACCGCCGGATGCTCCTACGTTGGTGGAAGACGCAATGGCGGCCGGGGCGAAATATATTTGGTTTCAGGAGCAGACCTGGGCTCCGGAATTTGAGGATAAGTGCCAAGAAGCGGGAATAATACCAGTACAGGGGTGTGTGCTGAAGCATAAAATCTATCGCAAGCCGTGGGGATTCTTGCATCCCTGCTATTGGCACGGTCTCCATGCGAGTAAAGCGGTAAGCCGGAGGTTTTAGAACTCCGGCTTTTTTCTTTTTTCGATAGATTTTCTGTTTCCGGGAATAATAATCATATCAATTGTTTGAGGAGGGTGTAAGATGCGCAATAAGCTTGCAGTCATGTTAGCGTTGGTGCTTGCCTTAAACCTCGGGGTAGCGGTGCAGCCTGCATTTGCGGCCGAGATCGAGACGGAGGCGACCAGCGCTATTTTAATGGATGCCGCGACCGGCAAAATTCTGTATGAAAAAGATCCTCATAAAGAACTGCCTCCTGCCAGTGTCACCAAGCTCATGACATTACTTGTGGCGGCGGATGCGATTGAGAGCGGGAGAGTAAAGCTAACGGATAAAGTGACAGCCAGTGAGAAAGCCTGCAGTCTCGGAGGGTCGCAAATCTATCTTGAACCCGGAGAAACGTTCTCCCTTGAAGAAATGCTGATTGCGATTGCGGTTGGATCTGCCAATGATGCCTGTGTTGCGGCAGCTGAACATATCAGTGGCACCCACGAAGCCTATGTTGAAGAAATGAATAAAAAAGCTCAGGAGCTGGGTCTGCAGCATACTCATTTTGTCAACAGCTACGGCCTCCCGGCTGACGGACACTATACCAGCGCCTATGACCTGGCTGTCATGGGGCGGGAAGCTTTGAAATACCCACTGATCCGAAAATTAACCAGCATGAAAGAATATGACCTGCGCGGCGGCCAATTTAAGCTCTGGAATACCAATAAGCTCTTGTGGTGGTATCAGGGAGCGGATGGTTTCAAGACCGGTTGGACCAATGAAGCCAAGTATTGCCTGGCCTCAACCGTGGAGCGGGACGGCTTGCGCCTGATTGCCGTGGTGATGGGTGTGCCTCAACCCCGGGGGCATTTTGCCGAGTCTATGAAAATCTATAATTACGGCTTTGCTAAATATACATTCAAAGAATTTGCCCCCGCCAAGTCGAAACAAGGAACGGTACTTGTGCGCAAAGGGAATGGGGCCGTGATCAATGCCGTAACCGAAAAACCATTGGGAGTGACCGTGGAAAAGGGTAAAGATAAAAAATTCTGGGTTGAGACGAAGCTTAACCCAGAAATAACAGCCCCGGTGCAACAAGGGCAAAAAGTAGGGGAAATCTTGCTTTACCTGGATGATCAAGTGCAGGCTTCTGTAAACTTAGTCGCAGAAACCGCAGTCCCGCGTGCAGGGTTGTATCAGCAGTTAACCCAAACTTTAAAATCGGTGCTCGGTTTTTAAGAATCTCCTACCACACTCTAAGAACTCCGCGGCGGCTCGGGTACTTGCATCAGTTGGCGGATGCGGTGCAGGGCCGCCCGTTCAATGCGCGAGATTTGGACCTGGGAAAGTTTGAGTTGTGCTGCAATTTCGCTCTGAGTCTTGTCTTCAAAAAAGCGCATGAGCAGAACTTTCTTTTCCCGCTCAGGGAGTTTATCCAGGACTTCTTTGAGCGCAATTTTTTCAAACCAGCTGCTCTCCTGGTCTTTTTCCTGAGTCAACTGGTCGAGGACGTAAATTGGATCGGAGTCGTCCTGGTAAAGGGTGTCGTGAATGGAGGTCGGGCTTTGCACCGCTTCCAGCGCAGCCACGATTTCTTCCCGGTCCACTCCGATATTCTGCGCGATTTCTCCGATGGTGGGATCACGTCCAAGCGTGGCGGACAGCTGATCACGGGCGCGGTTTACTTTGTACACTAATTCTTTATAGGAGCGGGGCACTTTGACAGGATGATCATCCCTCAAAAATCTCCGGATTTCTCCGATAATCATGGGCACGGCATAAGTGGAGAATTTAACTCCATAACTAAAGTCGAATTTGTCAATCGCTTTGATGAGGCCAATGGTGCCGATCTGAAAAAGGTCTTCGATTTCATACCCGCGGTGGGCGAAGCGTTGCACCAGATTAAAAATTAGTTTAAGGTTGCAGTTAATTAATCTTTCCCTGGCTTCCTGATCTCCTTCGCGCGCCGCCCTGAGTAACTTCATCATCTCATCGTCGGAGAGGAGTGGGAAACGGGGCAGGTTCATTTCTGTTAAGCGTTGGATCATATCTTTTCCTCCTAATGCGAGGAGGGCTTGGTGCGGTCAAGAAACTTCACCATGGTGACCGTGGTGCCGTTGTTCACAACGGATTCAACCTGAAGATCATCCATGAACGATTGCATGAACACAAACCCTAACCCCATCCGCTCCGGATCCGTGCTGTAAGCCGGCTGCAGTGCCTGCTCAATGTCCGGGATACCGCAGCCGTTGTCTTTGACTGTGATTTTTAGGGCTTCGGGATCAATATCCAGGGTTAGATGGACAATATGGCCGGGTTCATTGTGATACCCGTGAATAATGGCATTGGAAACAGCCTCTGAAACGACAACTTTCAGCTCTTCGATATCGTTGAGGGAAAGATCGAGCTGGGCCGCAACAGAAGCGATTAACATGCGGGCAATACTTACATTTTCAGCGAGACTGGTAAACTTAAGCGTTAACTGGTTGCTTTTCATCCTTTAAGCTCCCCTTCCTTCTTCCGATGCCAGAGTTTCATCGGGATAAAAATTAATGATTTTCGGCAGACCGGATAATTCCATGATTTTGAAGATATGAGTCGGGACATTCGTGATTTTCAGCTTGCCGCCTAAAGGTAAAAGTTTCTTATAGCGGCCGAGCAGAACTCCCAAACCTGAGCTGTCAATAAATTGGACGTCCTGAAGATTGAGGATAACGGTGCGGACACCCCGCTTGTCGATCTCGGTGTCAATTGCCACGCGCAAAGAATCGGCCGTTCTTAAGTCGAGATCCCCTTTCAAGCGCAAAAGCAGCGTTTGGCGCTCGAGTTTTTTCTCAAACTGCATGGTCACTCCCCCTGTTGAACAATTCTCCCTAAAGAATTCGACGACATCCATAATTTTCCTGCTAGCCTTACAGGAAAATATTTACGTATAAACCGCCGGTTCCAGAATCATACTAAAGATTAGTTTTCCTTAACGTGAAAACGGCATTGGAAAGGAGGAGGGACAAAATGGCCAGCCAAAATCTGCGTCAGCCGACGATTGGAGTGACTCCGGATGAGTATCAGAATCTGAGTAAGCAATTTACACCCAAGCCTACGGTGGTGAAGAATACGGTGCGGGCTTTTTTCATCGGGGGCCTAATTTGCGCCATAGGTCAGGTCATGATTAATCTGATGGTTATGGGCGGAATGGCATTGACCCAGGCTCAGACCGTTGCCACAGCCGTGTTAATTTTCTTGGGAACCTTGCTCACCGGTTTGGGCGTATATGACGAGATTGCCAGATTTGGAGGGGCGGGTGCCTTTATTCCGGTCACGGGATTTGCGAATTCCATCGTATCCCCGGCCCTTGAATTTAAGCGCGAGGGGTATGTGGCCGGGGTAGGGTCACGTCTGTTTATGGTGGCCGGACCGGTTTTGGTCTATGGCATTTCCACCTCAATTCTTGTAGGTTTAATTTATTACCTGCTTCTAATTTTCTAGACCTGGGGGTGATGCGGCTTGAACTTAAAGCGTGTTGGGAATCAGACGGTGGTCTTTGGCATGCCGCCGGTCATTTTGGCTTCGTATACTGTCGTCGGTCCAAAGGAAGGTCAGGGTCCCCTGGGTACAACCTTTGATGAGGTTTGGACAGATAATATACATGGTGAAAAATCGTGGGAGCGGGCAGAGAGTAAGCTTTTGGAAACGGCGATGCAAGGGGCATTGAAGCAGTCCGGGCTAAATCCGGAGCACGTGGATTATATGCTGGCCGGAGATTTGCTGAATCAGATCATTTCCTCTAATTTCAGCGCCCGTACCATGGCCTTGCCCTACATAGGGCTTTATGGCGCTTGTTCAACCATGGCCCTAAGTATGGCTGTTGGAAGCATGCTGATTGACGGCCAGTTCGCACGCAATGTTCTGGTGGGGGTATCCAGCCATCATGAAACGGCTGAACGCCAATACCGCCTGCCTACAGAGCAGGGAATGCAAAGACCCATGAGTGCCCAGTGGACAGTGACGGGTGCGGGAAGTTTGGTCCTGGGGCAGAGCGGCGCTGGGCCGAGAATTACGGCTGCTACCATCGGCAGGGTGCTTGATTATGGAGAAAAAGATACCGCCAATATGGGCGCAGCGATGGCCCCAGCTGTAACTGACACTTTAGTAAATCACTTTAATGATCTTAATCGAAAGCCCCAGGATTACGATCTCATTGCCTCCGGTGATTTAGGAATGGTTGGATTGGCCCTGTCTCAGGAACTCTTAAAACGCAGCGGCATAACCTCCGGACCCGAATTCACGGATTGCGGGGTGCTAATCTATGACAAAAACCAAGACGTGCATGCGGGAGCCAGCGGGTGCGCCTGCTCCGCGGTGGTATTTGCGGGTAATATCATGCAGCGGTTAAAGGCCGGGGAACTGAAGAGGGTTCTCTTGGTTGGAAGCGGAGCTTTACACAGTCCGACTTCCCAGCAGCAAGGGGAGTCCATTCCCGGAATCGGGCATGCAGTCGTGATTGAGGCGTAAAGGGGGCATAGACAATGTTTGAAATGGTGATTCCGGCGTTCATTGTCGGTGGGCTTATTTGCGTAATCGGTCAGCTTCTCATGGATCTGACCAAGCCTTCTTTCACTCCTGCTCATATGATGGTAGTCTTTGTCACCGGCGGGGCCATCTTGGGAGCCTTCGGCTGGTATACTCCATTGGTAAAAATCTCCGGAGCCGGGGCCATGGTTCCTTTATCCGGGTTTGGCTACAGCCTTTCCAAAGGGGCTATGGAAGCTGTGCGTCAAACCGGGCTGATCGGGGCTTTTTCCGGCGGAGTGCAGGCTACGGCAGTCGGGATTGCGGCGGCAGTGCTTTTCGGGTATTTGGTGTCGGTGACGTTTAATCCGAAAGGGTGACGGGAGACAGGAGACAGGAGTCAGGAGTCAGAATGAGATAGCTTAATCGTGGGTCTTTTTAGCTGGACTTTTAAGAGCACGGCAAAGCGTGGCATGATCATCTACTGATTACTGAATTCTGAGTACTGAATACTGCTGAAAGGAGGGGATTCGTTAGTGGATGCACCCAGTGAGAAGAATATGCCGGTGAGCAAAAACTATCAGGAAAACGTGAATTTCCTTAATAAGCAATTCGGTATTCCTGAGAGTTTTGATGTGATGCTGAGGGAAATGACGATTGGCGGCAAAAAAGTCGCTATCTATGCGATTAATGGCATGGTGGATGCCCAGGTTGTGAGCTTGGTTCTGGACGCCTTAATTGAGCTTGAGCGTGCGGACTTGGTGGTAAACGCCCTGGATAAGCTGGTAAAGGGCCGGATTATCAACCTTCAAGTATCTGAAATTGATACCATGGATAAGGTGATCTATTTTATTCTTTCCGGCCCGATGGCTATTTTTGTTGAGGGCCAGCCCAAGGCAATTATTGTAGATTTACGCAGCTATCCCGGCCGCAATTCAGAAGAGCCGGATATCGAGCGGGTAACCAGAGGGTCAAGGGACGGCTTTACGGAAACGCTGGTCTTCAACACGGCTTTAATCCGCCGCCGCATGCGCGATCCAATGCTGCGTACGAAGCTGATTCAGGTAGGGAGCCGCTCAAAGACCGATGTTTGTGTGATTTACATAGAAGATGTCACCAACCCCCAGATGGTTCAGGAAATCATCGAGGAGGTACAGAAAATAAAGATTGACGGGATTCCCATGGCCGAGAAAAGTGTGGAAGAGTTCATTCTCGGCAGCAAGTTTTGGAATCCCTTTCCGCGCGTACGCTATACGGAGCGTCCGGATGTAGCGGCAATTCATTTACTGGAGGGTAATGTGATTGTTATTGTGGATACGTCGCCCTCGGTCATGATTGCCCCGGTCACCTACTGGCACCATGTCCAACATGCCGAGGAATACCGGCAGGAGCCTGTGGTTGGTGCGTATTTGCGCTGGGTTCGGTTTCTTGGAATTATTATCTCGGTATTTTTGCTTCCACTATGGCTCGGAATCGCTCTGAATCCGCAAGCGGTACCGGAGTGGCTTCAGTTTTTGGGAGTGGAAAAAGAAAGTAAAGTCGGGCTGCTCCAGCAGGTCGTAATCGCAGATTTAGCCATTGATCTCTTACGGATGGCAGCTATTCATACCCCGTCTCCTCTGGCCACGGCTTTAGGTTTAATCGCTGCCTTTATGATGGGTGAGGTGTCGATCAAAGCCGGACTCTTTGTGCCGGAAGTGGTCATGTATGCCGCTTTCTCGGCGGTGGGTTCATTTGCAACCCCTAGCTATGAATTGGCTCAGGCTAACCGGCTGGTCCGCTTGTTTCTCATCCTTTTGACCGGATTTTTCAACTTTACCGGATTCTTTATTGGAATCCTTTTAGTCTTTTTCTTGTTGCTTAGAACCAAGTCCTTTGGGATACCCTATTTGTGGCCGCTCATTCCTTTAGATCTAAAGGCGTTAGGGACAATTATCGTCCGCTCACCGGTGCCTATTAAGAACAAACGTCCCAGCATCTTAAAGCCTAAAGACCGCATCCGGCAGCCTGAGGGGCGCAAAGAATAATGCAAGAGGTGATCCTTTGAAAATCGGGTTTCCACGGGCAATGTTTTATTATGACACGTTTCCGTTTTGGGCGGGGTATTTCGAAGCATTGGGGATTGAGTTAAAGGTATCTCCCCGGACCAACCGGGAAGTATTGGAAAGAGGATTAAAAAAGGCAAGCGATGAAACCTGCCTGCCAATCAAGCTTTTAAGCGGACATCTGGCGTCTCTGCCATCCGATGTTGAGGCAGTGTTTCTGCCACGGATGGTGAGCATCGAGAAAAAGACCTATATGTGCCCGAAAATCCTGGGTCTTCCGGAAAGTGTCCTGGCCTCCGTTCCGGAAGGGTTGCCGGTCATCAGCGTCGATATTAACTGGCGGGAAGGTAAAGCCCAGGTGCAGAAGGCTCTGGAAAAGTTGGGTGAGCAGCTGGGCAAGAGTAAAGGTGAGGCCCGCAGGGCTTTTGCCAAAGCTCAGAAATATCAGCAGGTGTATGAAGAGATGCGGCGCTCGGGGCAGGGTTTCGAAGAGAGTATGAGGTATTTTGAAGGCCTGGGCAAGCCGGATGGGAAGGGTGTTTCCGACGCCGGCTTGGGGTCGTACGGCGGTTCACACTTGACGTCTTCAGAACGGCTGCCGACGATTGCCTTGATCGGGCATCCGTATTTAACATACGAGTCTTATGGCAATCTTAATTTGCTTTCCAAATTAAAGGCTAAGGCTAAGCTCGTATTCATGGAAAATGTGGAGCAAGTCCAGATTGAAGATCATTTGAAGGATTTGCGCAAACCCCTCTTCTGGAGTCAGGGCAAGCGTCTTCTGGGGGCTGGGCATTCATACGCCATCAATCAGTATGTGGATGGGGTCATTTACCTTTCCTGTTTTGGCTGCGGTACGGATTCCATGACCCAGGATATGCTGGCACGCCGGGCGCGTACCCATCATAAGCCTTATATGGTGCTGACCCTTGATGAACACAGCGGGGAAGCCGGTGTCATCACACGGGTGGAGGCTTTTCTAGACATGATCGAACGCAAAAGGATCGGATTGTCAAATAAGTCCGGATACAGTTCGAGTTCAATAGGGGAAATTAATCGCTAAGGAACGGTTGTCAGCATGGAGGAAGATTAGATAAAGATATTCTGAAAAATATACGGAAACGAGGGGAAGTGTCGTCTTGTCTACGCAAAATAGATATTTTCTAGGGGTAGATGTGGGCTCGGTCAGTACAAATTTGGTTCTGTTGGGCTCGAACAACGAAGTTGTACAGGCTCTTTACCTGCGCACCCAGGGACGGCCCATGCACACGATTCAGGAAGGGATCAAAATCCTGCGTGAACAGATTGGGTCGAGCGCCGAAATTATCGGGGTCGGAACCACCGGAAGTGCCCGCCAATTAGCAGCCACCCTTTTAGGGGCAGATGTGGTCAAAAATGAAATCACTGCCCACGCGGTGGCGGCGTCGCGGGTGCGCCCGGGAGTACAGACCATCCTGGAAATCGGGGGGCAGGATTCCAAAATCATTATTCTCAGAGACGGGGTCGTAGTAGACTTTGCCATGAATACGGTGTGTGCGGCCGGAACCGGCTCTTTTCTCGACCAACAGGCTTCCCGTTTAGGTATTGAGATTGAGGAATTCGGACCGCTGGCCGTTCAGGCTGAGCACCCCGTCCGGATTGCCGGGCGCTGTTCCGTGTTTGCCGAGTCGGATATGATTCATAAGCAGCAGCTGGGTCATCCCCTGCCCGATATTTTGGCCGGGCTGTGCCAGGCCATGGTGCGCAATTACTTAAATAATGTCGGTAAGAATAAAGACATCCAGGGGCCTATCCTCTTTCAAGGGGGAGTGGCCGCTAACCCCGGTATCCGCAAAGCTTTCGAACAGGAATTAGGCCAAGAGGTCATTGTGCCGGAGCACTTCGCCGTGATGGGTGCTTTGGGTGCAGCCTTTTTAGCCCAGGAAAGGGTTAGCATGCAGGGACAAGAGCAGACCCGCTTCCGGGGCCTGCAGCTGGCGGAAAGCAGCTTCCAGGCCCGCAGTTTTGACTGCAACGGCTGTGCCAACCATTGTGAAGTGGTGGAAATCCTGCAGGAGCAAGAGACCCTGGCCCGCTGGGGAGACCGCTGCGGTAAGTGGTCCGGGACGTTAAAGAATGATGAGCGGGTATCGGAAGCAAGGGCGTAGGAATATGGGAGAGAGATTGATGCTTTAAGTATGTAAAGTGGCAGTAAGCCCCTGGTATAGAATTGTCCGAATCTACGATTTGGTGCCAATTCTTACCCTGGTGAGGGATAAGTCAACTAAACTTCAGAAGGGCTATTCGCCCCTCTGAAGTAAGTTTTCTTTACCCGATGGCTAACTGCCACTAGGCTTCTGCTTTAAGTATGTGAAGTGGCAGTAAGCCCCTGGATAAGTGCAACTAAACTGCAGAGGGGGTTACTTCCCCCTCTGCAGTAAGTTTTCTTTATGTGGGCGGACTAGGATGAGGTCGAGTGCGGCAAGAATGAGAATCGCAATAAGAATGGCTTCAAGTCCTTTATCTGAGATAGAGTGGATCGCATGGCGGGCGGGCCAAGCCGTTAGGCCATAAGAAGCGGGAAGCGCGTGGGGAAGTGTGCTGGGAAAAGCTTGCCCAGGGTATGAATTATAATAAGGCAAATGACCGGTGGAAGGGATTGAATGATAGTAAGGATTGGTGTAAGTCGAATAATTCGGCGGATAAGAGTTTGAAGGAGAAATGGGAAGAGGAGGAGCACAACCTTGCGACCGCCTTGAAACGGAAGAATAAAGCGGATTTGTATTAGGAGCGGCGTATGGTTGGAGTTGTGGGTGCGGTTGTGCTTGCGGGTAGGAAGCGCGTGTGGGAGCGCTCCGGAAAAGATGGGGAGAAGAAACGCTATAGTTGTAATATGGATTCATTCTTTACCCCCCAACTTTAATAAACTTAGCGTTAGCATATTTCATCCCAAAGGAAGGGGGCCCGGTTCAAAGGAACTGGGCCCTAGGGTCATTGGGGACCGGAAGATGAGGATGCCTGCTCCTCGACGATGGCCCTGTGTTTGCGAAAGAGCCCCACTGATTCAGTTTCCGGTGCCCAAGCTTCATTTTCATATGATGTCTCCGGCCCAGAGAATTTTTGATTGCGGAAGAACATTCTGCCGAAAACGCCCGTGGTATTTGTAGGTGCTGCTGGAGCTTCAGTTAGTTCAGCTGTATTGGTTTCCGGCACGGTGACTTGCTCTTGCCCGGCCGAATTTGGCTGGTTGGGCTGAGTTTTAAGAGATTTTTTATTGAAGAACATTATTGCATCCCCCCTGTTCTATTGGTAGTATATTCCAGATAATAGCGGGTGCTACAATTTCTTTTAATTCTAACTTAGTGTTTAACGAGTTGCTTTAATCCGTTTCATGCATAGTGAATTACCCCCCTGCCTATACTAAAACGGGTGATGGCTGTGAATGGAAAAAATAAAGTAATTGACTTAAACCGGACCTTATATAATTTAACGGAGGAATACCCCGAACTGATTAAGGTCTTTTCGGACTTGGGGCTGGCCGGAGCCGGGAATGCGCTTTTGCGCAAGACCTTAGGCCGGAAGGTAACAATTAAGGAAGGAATCGAGCGCAATGACCTTTCTCTGACCGAGGTTAAGCAGCGTTTGGAAAAAGAGGGTTTCACAGTGGAGGATGAACGGCGTGCACGCAGGGAAACTTTAAAGGAAATTATCCGGGATATCCACCGCCAGAAAAGTCCGGAGGAACTGAAAGAACGGTTCCGTGATCTAATATCGGATGTAGGGGCGACGGAAATCGCGCAACTGGAACAGGAACTTATTCAGGAGGGTCTGCCGGAGTCTGAGGTCAAGTCTTTGTGTGATGTGCATGTGGCCGTCTTTCAAGAGGGTCTGGAGAAACAAGAACGGCCGGAAGAACAGGGCGGACACCCGGTGCATACCTTCCGCAAGGAAAACGGGGCGCTCACCGAACTGATCGGAAAATATAAACCGGTGCTTGAACGGGTTCTGGCCGCGTCCTCTGCAGATGAAATGCATATACTTGTCCAGGAATGGCAGGCACTACACCGGCAGTTGTCCGAGATTGAAAAACACTACAGCCGCAAGGAAAACATTCTCTTTGCCTATCTGGAAAAGCATGGCGTAAGCGGACCGCCCAAGGTGATGTGGGCCATCCACGATGACATTCGGGAGCAGCTGAAAGAAGTGAGAAATACCCTAACCGAAGTCGGGGACATCAATGTGACTGCCCTGCACAATGTAGCGGAACGGACGGCCCAGCCTATGCTCAAGGCGATCGAGGATATGATCTATAAGGAAGAAAATATCCTCTTTCCGATGAGCCTGGAGACTTTAACTGAATGGGAATGGGCTGCTGTTGCCGAGCAGAGTGCCGACATCGGCTACGCTTTGATTGAGCCGGATCAGGGTTGGACAGCCAGCGTGCCTCCCGAACCCATTGCTCCGGGAACCTATCTAAAGCCGAGCACAGAGGCGGGAGAAACCTTAGATGCAGGAGCGGAAGCAGAATCAGTGAAGCCTCTCGCCTTCGAGACCGGGGTGCTTACTCCGGAACAAATCAGCCTGATTTTTAATCATTTGCCGGTAGATATTACCTATGTGGATGAACATAACAGCGTCCGTTATTTTTCCCTGGGCAAAGAACGGATTTTCCAGCGCTCGAAGGCGATTATCGGGCGCCAGGTGCAGAACTGTCATCCCCCGGACAGCGTGCATATCGTGAACAGGATCGTGGAGGATTTCCGCAGCGGGAAGCGGGATGCGGCCCATTTTTGGATTCAGTTAGGCGGTAAGTTTGTCTATATCCAATACTTCGCGGTCCGGGACCAAGAAGGCAGGTACCGGGGGGTGGTGGAAGTGACGCAGGATGTGCAGGAAATCCGCCACTTGGAAGGGGAAAAAAGGATTTATTCTGAGGAATAAAGAATCTGCCTCAATAGGGATATAAATTCATGTCTCAAAAATGAAAAGCCTATTTATCGAAATACGGGATATGAGACCTTAGGTTCTATATTTGAAACATTATGTTTCATCTATTGAATAGCACCTTTCTGTTTTGGGAAAGGTGCTATTTTCTATTGCCGGGGATGGTTCGCCATTCAAGGCGCGAAACAGTGTCTTCGGGTACCGGATTCTGCTATTCAGGCCGGGAGACATGAGATTGGTACAAAGATTGCTCTATAGAAAAGGTAGACCGGAAAGGGGGGATAAGGTTGAAATTATATGAATACATGGGTAAAGAACTTTTTAACTCCTATGGCTTGCCGGTTCCCGAAGGGACTGTGATCAAGAGTGCCGCAGAGGCCAAGCAAGGGTTTGCTGCCATTGGCAGTCCAGCAGTGGTTAAGGCCCAAGTTCTGTCCGGCAAACGGGGCAAGGCCGGTGGGATTAAGTTTGTCGATACCCCCGAGGAAGCGGAGCATGCTGCCGCTGAGCTTTTGCACATGAGCATCCAGGGATTAGCCGTTGACCAATTGCTGATGGAAGAGAAGCTGAAGATTGACCAGGAGTACTACCTGGCTGTGACCATTGATGCCCGGGCCGGGAAGCCGGTGGTGATCGCCTCTGCAGCCGGCGGCATGGATATTGAAGAAGTCCCGGAAGATCGGATCGTCAAGAAACACGTAGACATCAATTTGGGCATCCAGCCCTATCATGCCCGGGAAATCAGCTACCGTCTGGGCCTGAAGGCGGAATTTTTCCCGGAGTTTGCCCGCATTCTTACGGGTATTTTCCTAATTTTTAGGGAAAAGGACGCGGAACTGGTGGAAATTAATCCCCTGATTTTGAGCGGGGATCATTTCGTGCTCGGGGATGCCAAAATCACGATTGATGATTCCGCCCTGGCCAAACATCCGGAGCTGCCAAGGGTTGAAGAAAAAACTGAGAATGAAAAACTGGCCAATGCCCTGGGACTGGCTTATGTGGAATTAGACGGAGATATTGCGATTATGGCCAATGGGGCCGGGATTACTATGGGTACGATTGATGCCATTCAATACCACGGCGGCCGGGCGGCCAATTTCCTGGATGCGGGCGGAGGGAGCAATAAAGAGGCGACAGCCAAGGCTTTGGAAATTTTGCTGATCAGCAAGCCGAAAGCCATCTTTATCAATATCTTCGGCGGAATTACCCGCTGTGATGATGTGGCAGGAGCCTTTGCCCAAGTGAAAGCGGAAAAAGGGATCGAAGTCCCGGTCGTGATCCGCTTGGTGGGCACCAATCAGGAAGAGGGGCTGCGGATTCTGCGCGAATGCGGGATTGAAGCCTATAAATCCATGAACGAAGCGGCAATGAAGGTGGTTGAGCTGGCGAAGCTTGCGTGAGAGGGGGTGAAGGAATGGCAGTGATATTGGATGAGACAGCGCGGGTTGTAGTTCAGGGAATTACCGGACAGCAGGGGCTTTTCCACACCAAGCGCATGCTGGCATACGGCACCAAGGTGGTCGCAGGGGTGACTCCCAGCAAAGGCGGCCAGGCGATTGAGAATGTGCCGGTATACAATACCCTGGCGGAAGCAGTTCAGGAGCAGGGTGCCAATGTTTCCTGTTTATTCGTTCCGGCGCGCTTGGCCAAGGATGCCGCCCTGGAGGCGATGGACGCGGGAATCAAGGTTGTGGTGGCGATTACGGAGCATATCCCGGTGCACGACGCGATGGAAATGGTGGATTTTGCCCGGCGCCGGGAAGCCGTTTTGATTGGGCCCAATACGTTTGGCATTATTTCACCGGGAAAGAGCAAAGTGGGAATTCCGCCTGACCAGTACTTTAAGCCCGGACCTATCGGCATTGTGGCCCGCAGCGGGACCTTGACCTATGAGATCGTGGCGAATCTGACGGAGGCCGGCTACGGCCAGTCCACGGTGGTGGGGATGGGCGGCGACCGGGTGGTAGGACTGTCCTTTATTGATATGCTCCAGCGTTTTGAGGAGGATCCCGAGTCCAAGGCTGTCGTTCTTATCGGAGAGATCGGCGGCAATGCCGAAGAGGAAGCTGCGGAGTACATCAAAGACATGAGTAAGCCGGTCATTGCCTATATCGCAGGCAAGAACGCGCCGCCCGGCAAGCGCATGGGCCATGCCGGGGCGATTATTGAACGGGGCAGAGGGACCTTCCAAAGCAAGGTCAATGCCCTGAAGGCTGCCGGGGCTCTGGTTGCGGAACTTCCGTTCCAGGTGCCGGAACTGCTGCGCACGCTTAAGCTTTAATGATATTGTGTCTGGGAGCTTGGCTAGTGTCATTGCCATAGAAGCAATGAGAGACCGTGCTGAGTTTTCTATAGAAAATTTTTAATCAAAGGGAGGATAAAACATGCCTGAAAAAGACATTACCAGTCTGAGAAGCACCTTAGAGTATCTCAAAAATGAAGAAGGAGAACTGCTGGTTTCCGACGTGGACATTAATCCGGAATTGGAATTAACCGGAATCCAAAAATCGTTTGAAGGCGGACCGGCCCTTCTGTTTGAGAATGTGAAAGGGTATCCCAATGCCCGCTTGTTTACCAACTTGTTTGCCACTGGAGAAAGATTGGCCAAGATTTTCGACGTGGATGACATTAGCAAGATGAAGTTCAAAATTGCCAATGCCCTTAATAACCCGATTCCTCCGCGCGTGGTGGATGAGGCTCCTTGCCAGGAAATGGTGATCACGGAAAATATCGATGTCTGGCCGATTATTCCGATGATCCAGCACACCCCGAGTGACCCGGGCCGGACCTTGGGCGGCGGCAATACCTTAGTCACCGGCAAATACTTCTGGGGCGGCACTCATATCAGTTATAACCGGATGAATTTCCGCGACAATAAAGATTTCTCCAGCTTCCAAATCTCCCCGGGTTCCCATACAGATATGATTGCCACCGAATGGTATAAAAAAGGCCCCATTCCGATGACCATTAACATGGGCGTTCCCCCCGCCTGCACCCTGATGGCCGGCAGCGGCTTTATGTACGCCATTCTCCCCAAAGGCTGCGATGAACTGGGTGTGGCCGGGGCCATGCAAGGTTCCCCAATTGATATCGTCAAGTGTAAGACCATTGATGCTTACTCCATTGCCCAAGCTGAAATCGTCATTGAAGGCTATCTTGACACCACGGAGCACGTGTGGGAAAGCCCGCTGGCCGAGAAAGACCAAAAACAGGGGATTTATCCCTTCCATCCGGAGTGGTCGGGCTACATGGGCAAAGCCTACCGTACCTATAAGTTCCAAGTGACTGGGATTACCCACCGCAAGGATAAGCCCATCTATTATCCGCTGGCTGTCCACAGCTATGATGACCACTACATTGACTGTTCCGTACGGGAAGCCACCTTCTTCGAATTGGCCGAGCGCATCGTTCCCGGACTCGTGATCGACACCCATATCCCGCTGGGCATGACAGACTGGGGCGGTGTTATCTTCCAAGTGAGGAAGCGCCGCAAGCGGGATGACGGCTGGCAGAAAAATATCATGGCTGCAGCTGCCGCTCTTTCCCAAGGACTGCGCTTAACTATCGCGGTCGATGAAGACGTCGACATTTATAATGCGGAGGATGTGCTGTGGGCTCTGTCTACCCGGGTTGATGCGGATAAGGATATCCAGGTCATCGCTGCCGGCGGCATGGGCCAGACCTTCCAACCGGCAGAGCGCAGTGCAGCTGCTCCCGGGGCGCAGTGGGTGCGTTCTGAGTCCAAGTATTCCGGTGCTATCGCCATAGATGCCACCGTTCCGTTTGAATTCAAGTGGGCTTATGAGCGGGCCGGATATCCGGTGGATAAGGTCAACTTAAGCAAGTGGTTTAAGGAAGACGACATCAAACGCGCTTTGGAATCCGCCAATCCGTATTCCAAGTGGCTGGCCTTAAAGGGCATCTAAGCCTGAAATCTATTTGGAGTGTATTCGAAGGACTGGAAGCAGGGATTTCCCTGCTTCCACCGTCAATCACGAAAAACAATATCCCTTTAATCTTTTTTCCTTAAAATTCTCTTGGAGGTGGTGGTTATGGCTTCCCAAGGGCAGCAGGGATTACTGGAAGGATACCGGGTCCTTGATCTCACGGATGAACTTGGTTGGCTGACGGGAAAAATTATGGGCGACCTGGGAGCCGATGTAATCAAAGTAGAGAAGCCGGGGGGAGATCCGGGGCGCAACATTGGGCCGTTTTACCATGATATCCCGCACCCGGAAAAGAGCCTGACATGGTGGACCTATAACAATAATAAACGCGGCATTACCTTAGATATTACAGTGCCTTCCGGGAGGGATTTGTTTTTGCGCCTGGCCGAAAAGGCTGATTTTATCATTGAGGGATTTCCGCCGGGTTATCTCGAGGAAATCGGGCTGGGATACGGGAAACTGCACCAGCTTAACCCGGGACTAATCTTAGTATCCATTACCCCCTTCGGCCTGAGCGGTCCCTACAGCAACTACCGGGCTTCCGATTTGGAAATCATGGCCGCGAGTGGGCTTTTAACCTTGTTTGGCAGCCCGGATCGTCCTCCGGTGCGGGTGGCTGTGCCTCAGTCTTATATGTGGGCGGGAATGAGCGCCGCCATGGGAGCCTTGATTGCCAACTATTACCGGGGGGTAAGCGGACGGGGCCAGCATGTGGATTTATCCGGGCAAGCCAGCTGCCTGTGGGCGGTGACTCCGGCCCAGGCTAACTGGGATGTCCTGGAGAAGGATTTGACCCGGGACGGAGAATTTATTACCGGGCGCAGCACCACCGGAGCCAAAATGCGGGCCATTTATCCCTGCCGCGACGGGTATATCAACTTCATTGTGTATGGCGGGGTAGCGGGGCGCGCCACCAACAAGGCTTTGGTCGCCTGGATGCAAGAAGATAACATGGCGCCCCAGTTTCTGCTGGATAAAGTATGGGATACATTTAACATTGCCACGGTCACCCAGGAGGAAATCGATGAAATCGAGAAGCCCATTGCCGCTTTCCTGGCGACCAAAACCAAAGCGGAATTTTTTGAAAATGCGATTAAACGGAGAATGCTGGGTTATCCCGTGGCCACAGCCGCCGATATTGTCACTGACCCGCAGCTTAAAGCCCGCAGCTTCTGGCAGGAAATCGAGCATCCGGAGTTAGGGGTTAAGATCACTTATCCCGGAGGGTTCGGCAAGTTTTCGGGCGCCCCGTGCGGGATCAGAAGGCGGGCCCCGCTCATTGGCGAGCACAATCAGGAAGTGTATAGAGAAGAACTGGGATTGAGTTCAGCTGAACTGGTACGACTGAAAGAGAGCGGCGTAATCTAAGGGGGGAGAAGGATGAACAGACAGGCTTTAGCCGGACTTAAAGTCGCGGAATTTGCCGCCTATGCCGCAGGGCCGGTCACCGGCAAGCATCTGGCTGACTTTGGGGCTACCGTTGTGCACATCGAATCCGGCGGGAGGCCGGACGGCTTTCGCGTCCAGTACCCCCCGTTTGCTGGAAACATTCCCGGAGTGAACCGCTCCGGTACCTTTGCGGTGTGCAATAACAATAAATACGATATTACGATTGATCTCAAGGCCCCGGGCGGAATTGACTTAGCCAAAGAAGTCGTAGCCTGGGCTGATGTGGTGATCGAGAATTTTACGCCGGGAACCATGGACCGCTTGGGGCTCGGCTATAAGGAACTCAGCCGAATAAACCCCGGTTTAGTGATGCTCAGCACCTGCAACCAGGGCGCGGACGGCCCGCATGCCAGCCACCCGGGCTTTGGCTCCCAGCTCACTTCTTTGTCCGGTTTTACCTATTTGACTGGATTCCCGGATGGACCGCTTTCCCTGCTCTTTGGTCCGTATATTGATTTTATCGGGGTGGGCTACGGGGTGATAGCGGTTCTGGCAGCCCTGGATCACCGGCGGCGTACCGGAGAAGGGCAATATATCGATTTAGCCCAGTATGAAAACGGGCTGCAGTTCCTGGGCCCGATTATATTGGAATACAATGCGAACGGCCGGGTGTGGGAGCGCGCGGGCAACCGCTGTGATTATGCCGCACCTCACGGGGTGTATCCCTGTCAAGGAGAGGACCGCTGGTGCGCCCTCAGCGTTTTTTCCGATGAGGAATGGCAGAAGCTGCGCGTGCTCATGGGCAATCCGGTCTGGGCTGCGGACGCAAAATTTGACACCCTGCTCGGACGCAAGCAGCATGAGGATGAGCTAGATGCGAAGATGGCGTTCTGGACGGCACAGTATACCCCGGAAGAACTAATGGCTAAGGCTCAGGACGCGGGTTTGCGTGCCGGGGCGGTCAACCGCATCCGGGATGTCTATTCCGACCCGCAGTATGCCCACCGTAACATCTGGCGCGGGCTGGAACATGCGGAGATGGGGATTTTCCATTTCCAGGGGCCGCCGTTTGAGCTGTCTGAGACTCCGGCGCTCATCGACCGGCCGAGCCCGCTCTTGGGCGAGCACAATGAGGAGTTTTTCTGCGAGATTATGGGGATGTCCAAGGAGCGGTTCCAGGGGTTGGTGGAACGTAAGGTTATTGCGTAGGACCCACCTTGGAGTAAAATATTAGCTCAGAATTCAGGAGTCAGAATTCAGGAGTCAGGTGTGTAGCCTATGTCGTATATGTGGTTAGGTTAATATTTAGTTTTGTTACAAAATGAAGTTTATTTTAACAAGCCTTCCTTCTAAGTGCTATTTTGTGAGCGCTATGGGAAGGCTGTTTTCTAATTCGAGTTACGTTTTCTTAACTAAGAAATTTCTATTTCTTAAACACTTTGAGCATATTTAGTCTGCGTTATCCTGGAGAGTGAATTTAGTAAAGAGGGGGCGAAGATTTGAGTGCTGAGATGAGAAACGGTGCTACTTTAATACGCAGGGAAACTTGGGAGAAAGTGACCGGGGAAGCGGTGTTCGCCGCCGATTTTGAGCTGCCGCAGCATCTTGAAGGCAAGGTGCTGCGCAGTCCTTATCCGCATGCCAGAATTGTCAGGATCGATACGGTTAAGGCCCGTCAGCTGCGGGGGGTTCATGCGGTGATTACCGCCGATGATATCCCCAACGTGCGCTTCGGCAATGGGGTGGCTGATCAGCCGGTGCTGGCCCGGGGCAGGGTTTTATTCGCGGGGGAAAAGGTGGCGGCGGTGGCGGCCGTGGATGAGGACACTGCTCTTGAGGCTTTGTCCCTGATTACAGTGGAATATGAGGAACTCCCGGTGCTGGCAGATCCGCTGGCAGCCATGCGGGAAGGGGCGCAGGTGCTGCATCCCGAACGCCGCAACTATCGCCATAACCGGGTTCTGGAGAAAATACCCGGGCTGGAAATGATGAATATCGGCGACCACGCCCGTTACGGAATTGGGGACGTTGAGGAAGGGATGGCCGAAGCGAATATAATTCTCGAGCATACTTTCCGCACCCAAACTGTGCACCAGGGCTACCTGGAGCCGCATTTCACCCTGGTGCAGACCGGGAGGGACAAAGGGGTCAGGGTATGGACGAATAACAAAGCCCCCTTTCAGCTGCGGGGTGAGCTGGCGAAGGTACTAGGCCTTCCTGTAACCGATATCGAGGTAAACTATGGTTTCATCGGGGGAGATTTCGGCGGGAAAGGAGCAGTGATGGATGAACCTGTCTGCTATTATTTAAGCAAAGCCAGCGGCCGGCCGGTGCAGATGGTGATGACAGCCCGGGAGGAATTGCTGGCGGCAAACCCGCGCCATGCGACGGTGATTACCCTTAAAAGCGGGTTGAAGCACGATGGGCGGCTGCTGGCGCGGCAGGCCACAGTGGTGTTTGAGAGCGGGGCTTATGCCGGGGCCAATTCCCATCCCTTGGTGGGCGGCCTGCGCCGCGCCCTCGGGGCCTACCGCATTCCCCATACCCTGATCGACGGCTATGCGGTCTACACCAATTCCGTTCCGGCGGGGCACTGCCGCGCTCCCGGGGATCCGCAGGTATTCTTTGCCGTTGAATCCCATACCGATTTGCTGGCAGAAGCAGTTGGCCTGGACCCGTATGAATTCCGCCGGCTTAATGTCCTGCGTCCGGGGGAACTGTCCCCGAGCGGGCTCAAGTGGGCGGGAATCAATGCGTTGGAAACCTTGGACTTAGCCGTGGAACGTTCGGAATGGGGTAGGACGAAAAATAGGGGGGAGAAAGAAGAAAAAGGACAGAAAGGACAGAAAGGACAGGAAACGACGGTTCCTCCCGCAATATCCAGCGATCATAGAGAAATTGAGTATATTTCCGGTAAGAACAAATTACCAGAAGCGAATTGGAAAACGTCCCTCGGGACATATCAATATGGTATCGGGATGGCCTTGACGGAACGCGCGACAGGACTGGGAGGCTCTGCGGCCGTGGTGGCAATCCATACGGACGGCAGTGCAACGGTAATCAGCGGGGCAACGGACCCCGGCACCGGGAGCCAGACCATCCTGCGGCATATCGCCGCGCAGGAGCTGGGGCTTCCGTTAGCCAAGATCAGCTTTCGGGGCGGGAACACCGGCATGGCCCCGTATGATAACGGGAGCGGCTCGAGCAGGGTTACGCACGTCACGGGACAGGCGGTGAGACTGGCGGCACAGGATGCCCTGAATCAGGTCAGGGAGCTGGCTTGTGCACAGTTTGGATGTACCCAAGGTGAATTGTCCTATGACCATGGATTGTTCAAAAGCCCCCAAGGAAATTCCGGCACGATGGCCCAGATTATGGCCGGGTCCGGGCGAAGCAAGAACATTATTCTGGGCCGGGGGGGTTATGCAGCCGAAAAAGGGGAGAGCACTTGTTTTTCAGCCCAGGTTGCGGAAGTGCTGGTAGACACGGATACCGGTCAGGTGAGGGTTTTGAGGGTGACTGCGGTGAATGATATCGGGCAGGCTTTGAATCCCGCAGCAGTCCAGGCCCAGGTTGAAGGAGCAGTCGTGCAAGGGATGGGTTTTGCCCTCAATGAAGAACTGCCGCGGGTCAACGGCCGCCCGCAGGTGCAAAGTCTGGCGGATTATAAAATGGCAACCGCTCCGGATGCGCCCAGCGTTAATAGTTATCTGCTGGAGGGTTCACCCGGACCGGGTCCGTTCGGTTCTAAGGCGATCGGGGAGCAGGGCATCGCGGCCACCGCCCCGGCTATCGCCAACGCCATTTATCATGCGGCGGGAGTCAGGATTTTCGATTTGCCCATAACAGCCGAAAAAGTTAAAAAGGCATTGGATGAGAAGCGAACACGGAAGGTTGGCCGGGAACGTGGGGAAGAGAAAGGACAGGCCGGGGAGAAAGGACAGGCCGGGGAGAAAGCGGGTGACAGGCATGAGATTTAAGCTGCTCGAACCTTCGACTATAGACGAAGCGCTGGACTTTCTGGCAGCAGCCGATGTGCCTATATTGGCGGGGGGTACGGACCTGCTCCTTAAAATAAAACGAGGGCTGATATGGCCTGAGGCCATTCTATCCCTTCACCGGATCCCGTCCCTGTACTGCCTGTCATATGAAGAAGGGACAGGATTATCTATCGGGGCTTTAGTGACCCATGTCCGGGTAGCTCAGAGCCCGATTGTCAAAGAAAAGTTCCCGGCATTAGCTCAAGCTTGTGCCCTGGTAGGCTCACCCCAGATCCGCAATCTTGGAACAGTGGTTGGCAATCTCGCCAATGCTTCACCGGCTGCAGACTCGGCTTCCGCCCTCTTGGCGCTGGGCGCTCAAGTCATTGTAAGAAATTCATCCGGGGTACGTCAGATGTCGCTGCCTGATTTCTTCCTAGGCCCGGGCAAGACTTCCATTAGGCATGGGGAAATCATTGAAGCCATCACCGTTCCCGAACCTTTAGCGGGAACAGCCTCGGTCTACCTCAAACTCGGCCGGCGTCAGGCACTGGAGATTTCCATCTGTGCTGCCGCCTTATCGGCGCGACGGGTACAAGGTCACTGGCAGGACGTTAAGCTGGCTTTAGGGGCGGTTGCTCCCACGCCCCTGTTGCTTCCGGAAACAGCTTCTTATTTGGAAGGGAAAGAATGGACCAGTGAAATGCTTGAACAAGCCGGCCGTTCGGCTGCAGCTTTATCCCGTCCGCTCGATGACCAACGCGCTTCGGCTGAGTATCGCCGGGAGATGGCCGAAGTGCTCGTGAAAAGGTGCGGTCTCGCTCTCATTGAAAGCGCCGCAGGGAGGAATGCGCATGAATAAGACATTGATATTGCATGTGAACGGGCATGACCGGCGGGTGGTCTGTGAGGAAGGGAAGACCCTGCTTGAGGTACTGCGGGACCACCTGGGGCTAAAAGGGACCAAAAAAGGGTGTGATGAAGGGGATTGCGGCGCCTGCACCGTTCTCATGGACGGCCAGCCGGTCAATTCCTGCCTGGTGCTTGCGGCCAGAGCGGAAGGGCATGAGATCATAACCATCGAAGGACTGGAGCAGAAGGGGCAGCTGCACCCGCTGCAAGAGGCCTTTGTGGAAGAAGGAGCTGTACAATGCGGCTACTGTACTCCGGGAATGGTGCTCTCAGCCAAAGCCTTGCTTGATCTAAACCCGAGCCCTGATGAAGAAGAGATCCGCCACGCCCTTTCCGGGAATCTATGCCGCTGCACCGGATATGTCCGGATTGTCAAGGCCGTGCAGACCGCCGCTGAGCGGATGCACGGGCAGGGATAGGGCACGCTTTTTATAGGACGGTAGAATCATTTCTGATAATTCGCCGTCTTTTCTTTTGCCTTACAAAGTCCTATTTATGTATGCGCACACGGTGCGTATTATTAATACTTTAACTTACTTCAGCCGACCTTCCATATAAGAAACGAATTCTTTCGTGATGGCGGGGACAGCGCGGTGCCTGTACCGCAATAAGGCGAATTGTGTGTATAAGCTAAACCCTTCCAGGGTGATAGGAAAAAGTTCTCCGCGCTGTATGTCTTCCCTGACGCTGATTTCGCTTAAAATCGATGCTCCGCAAAAAGTAGAAAGGGCTTTTTTTAGAGCCTCGGCAGGTCCCAGATCCATCACAATATGGAGTGGGTAATCGCGCAGCTGCCTATTGATATTCTTTCTTAATGGGCTGGTTGGAGGCGGCAAAATTAAAGGTAAGTACATCAAGTCGGAGGGAACAAGGACATTTCCTCCTTTCAGAACCGGGATTTTGGCTTTATTTTGGGTGGAAGCTACGAGCACTAAGTTTTCCCGGTGAAGGAATTCGACAACCAAGTCTTTGGTATCGATCACTTCTTTGCTGACTTCTTCGGCAATTTCCTCCCATTGGGCAAAGCCGAGGTCGATCGAACCTTCTTTCAGAAAGCGGATAATCTGACTGGCAGTATTGGCCTGAATCGAAAATCTGATTGAGGGATAAGTCTTGGTAAAATGCATGATTATCGGTGGAAGCAGGTAACTGGCGGGGGTGGAACTGGCCCCTACGGTTATGGTAGTCCCGGGTTTGACATAAATATGCTGTTTTAATTCCGTAAGCCCTAAGTCCAGGTTAGTAAGTTCCTGGATTATTTTTTTAGCCGCTTGATAGACGAGCAATCCGGCCTCCGTTGCTTCGATTCCTTTGCGTCCCCGTTTTAGAAGCCGAACTTGGAAATGATCTTCCAAAGCTTTGATATGGGCGCTCACTGTAGGCTGGCTCAGCCAGTAATCCTGGGCTGTGCGGGTGAAACTTTTATTTTCTATGACGGAACAGAAGACTCGAAACTGATAGATATTCATAGCCCCTCCCTCAGAAATCATCTAAAACATAGAAAGAAATCTATATTTATATAATTATTCAGAATTATCCAAAATCCTTTTTATTTGTTAGGATAAAAATGTAAAAATCGTAATTTTTTTCGGAGGTGATTCCCTTGCGGGATGTTAAAGGTTGTTTGGATTTTCTAGAGGAACATTACCCCGAAGAGGTCGTCCGGGCGAACGTAGCCATTGATCCCAAGGAGTGCGATCATGCGGCTTGGCAGGAACTATTAGCGGAAAAAAACCGGTTCCCGTGGGTGGTTTTTGACAATGTGAAAGCTTGGGACGGGTCACGTTGGCCGGGATATTTTACCAACGTCAACATGTCCAACTTTCGCAGGGTCGGCCTTCTTTACGGCCTCGATATCAGTAAGTCAACCCCGTTTGATGTGGTGCTAAAGCATTATGAAGGGAAACAAAACCCGATTCCCCCGCTGGAAATCTCCACCGGGGCGGCTCCTGTTAAAGAAGTGGTTTTAACAGGGGATAACGCCAAATTAGATATTCTTCCGATCTGGCGCAACGCAATCTATGATTCGAGGCCTGGATGGTTAACTCCTATTTGGGGAGTACGCGATCCGGAGACCGGACGGTATAATTTTTCATGGCACCGCGGGCAATGCCTTGATTCCAAACGCACTGCCGTACGCTTCTACCCGCCGCGTCATATTTACAACTACTATCAGGCTTATAAGAAATTAGGAAAGAACATGCCGGCTATCGCTGTCCTTGGCCATCACCCGGCATTTTATGCAGCAGCCAGTACCAGCTATTCCCTCGAGTTCGATGAATACAACGGCATCAGCGGCATTGTGAATGCTGCAACCGGGGAGCCACTGCGGGTAACGGAATCCTCTACCTGGGGCAAAGACTTTTTAATCCCGGCGGATGCCGAAGTGGTTTTAGAAGGTGAAATCGATATAAACGAAATGGCCGAAGTCGGTCAATGGTGTGATGCCTGGCGTTTTTACGCACCGGCCTCCCAGATGAATGTCTTTAAGCTTTCCGCTATTAATATGCGTTCGCGTCCTATCTTGGAGGGAGTCATTCCCAAAGACCATATCATCCCCAACCTTACTTATGCCGCAGATGCCTATGAGGTTCTGAAGCACCGTTTTCCCGGTGTCAAAAGTGTTTTTGTTCCATTCATTCAGACGTTGATCGTTTCAATTAAACCCAGTTCCCCGGCGGAAACGTCCAATATTGCCTTATCCCTCTATCAACTGGGTTCGGACCGGGTGAAACACGTTATTCTGGTCGATGAAGACCTTAACCCTTATGACCTGGGGGAAATCTTCTTTGCTATCGTGACCAGGGTGGATGCCCGTCAGAGTGTGCAGATTGTCAACACCATGACCAATCCCAATGATACGGCAGCCAAGGGGTATTACTCGGGAAGAGCCCAGCAGGTCGGGGGACTGATCATCGATGCCACCAGGCCCTATGAGCCGTTCCCGATCGTGGGGGTATCCTCGCCGGAGGACCGGGAACGCAACTTGCCGGCTCTGATGGAGATGTTAAAAGGAATTTCAGTATCCTCTAAGTGGAATTGGTAAAGGCTGCGTAAGTGCAGAGGGGGTGAAAAAACTGTTCGATTGTCTGGTTAAGAATGGAAAATTGGTGATTCCCACGCAAGGGATCGTCGAGGCAGCCCTGGGAATTAAAGACGGCAAGGTCGCAGCCCTGCTGGATCCGGGGGTGGATTTACCGGCGGGCAAGGTGATTGATGCCGGGGGAAATCATATTTTACCGGGTGTCATCGAACCCCATTCCCATTTGGCGTTAGGAAACAGGGTTGAAGATTTTGCAACGGAAACCAAGAGCGCTGCTCTGGGTGGAGTCACCACCATGTTTACCTACCTGCGGCGGCAGGGCCTATACGACGAAATGTTCCCTGTGATGAAGGAAGAAGCGGAAAGCCGCGCTTATGTGGATGTCGCTTTTCACTTCGGGCTGATGTTGAGCGAACAGGTGGATCATCTCCGCCGCTGTTTTGAAGATTACGGAGTATCCTCTTTTAAGTTTTTCATGGCCTACAAAGGAGAAGAAGGACGGGCCATGGGAATCATTGGCTGTGATGACGGCCTTATGTACCGGGGGTTTCAACAGGTTGCTCACATGGGCCAAGGGGTGGCTTGTGTACATGCCGAAAATGTAGAGATTATTGATACCCTTAAGCCTGCTCTTAGAGCAGCGGGCCGGGATGATTTGGCTGCATGGTCGGAAGCCAGGCCCGGATTCACCGAGGCGGAAAGTATTCAAAGGGCTTTTTTCCTGGGACGGGAAACGGGATGCCCGGTGTATATTGTTCATTTAAGCTCGGCAGCCGGGCTGGAGATAGTCCGGGAGTGGCGGCAGAAAGAGGGAGTCAGGTACGTAGAGACATGCACTCATTATCTTACCCATACGCTGCGGGCTAAAGAAGGAAAACTGGCCAAGGCCAATCCCGCTTTGCGGCATGAGCAGGACCGGGAAGCGCTGTGGCAAGGACTTAAGGATGGTTCGATTCATACGGTCGGCACCGATCATGTTCCGTTTACCAAGACTCAAAAAATGGTCAGCATCTGGGACAGCCCGCCCGGGTTTCCCGGCAGTACCACACTGCTGCAGGTTCTCTTAAGTGAGGGCTATCATAAGAGAGGATTGTCCCTTGAGAAGATTGCGGAGATCACGTCATTCAATACAGCCCGCATTTTTAACCTTTATCCCAGGAAAGGAACCCTTCAAGTCGGAGCGGATGCTGATCTGGTAATTGTTGATTTAGAACTGGAACGGCAAGTGCAGGCCAAGAATTTATTGTCTTATTCGGATTTTTCCATCTATGAAGGTGAAATCCTTAAAGGCTGGCCAATCTTAACCATGGTGCGGGGTCAGGTGGTCATGGAAAAGGGAGAAATCGTCGGGCCGAGAGGTTTTGGCAGGTATATTTATCGTAATTATACGAGGGGGTGAAATCATGAATTTTGACAAGTCCGTTTTATTTACTCTTCCCACCAAAATAATTTGGGGTTATCAGACGGCGGAGCAAACCGGTGCGGAAGCTAAAAAGGCCGGGCTTACCAGGGTTTTGGTCGTCACAGACAGCGGTATCAGAAAAGCCGGGGTTTTGGAACCTGTCCTGCGTTCTTTAGAGAAGGCGGGTCTCGGTTATGAGATTTTTGACGAGGTCCCGGAGGATCCCGGAACTCAAGTTGTAGCCAAGGGGGAGGAACAACTAAAATCAGCATTCTGTAACGGGATTGTCATTGTCGGGGGAGGAAGCCCGCTCTGCGCCGGCAAGGCAATCGCGTTAGTTGCGACCAACGGGGGGAATATCAAAGACTACGAAGGGTTTGAACAATTTAAAAAACCGCCCTTGCCGGTCATTGCCCTTCCGACCACGGCCGGTTCGGGGAGCGAAGTTTCCGCCGCTTTAATCATTACGGATGAGGAACGGAATTACAAGATGACGATTGGCGGCTGGGCTTGCCATCCCACGGTTGCAATTCTTGATGCCATGCTTCTGAGAACCCTTCCGGCGAGACAAATGATTATTTCCGGAATGGATGCCGTTACCCATGCAGTGGAAGCTATTTGCACCAACCTGGCAACACCCCTTACGGATGCGGTGGCTTACGAGGCTTTACGCTTAATGGTCGAAAACCTGCCGGCAGCAGCTTATAGCGACCATTTAGAAGCCATAAACTTCCAGTTATATGGCAGTGCCATGGCCAATATCGCCTGCGGCAATGCCAAACTGGGCCTGGTGCATGCTTTATCCCAACCGTTAGGGTCTTACCATATTTCACATGGACTGGCCAATGGCATTCTCCTTCCGTATGTAATGGAGTATAACCTGCCGGTGTGTGAGGATAAATTTGCCCGTTTAGCCTTAGCCCTTGGCGGCGGGAAAAAAGCCGGAACCAAAGCGTCCTTGGCACGGGAAGCCATTGAGCTGATTAAGGAACTTTATACTATAGTGGATTTTCCGGACCGGCTGACGGAAGAGATCGTACCGAAATCGGAAATCCCCCGTATGGCTAAAATAGCCATGAGTCGATCCCAGGTTAAATTTAATCTGCGCCAGGCCAGGGAGTCTGAGTTGATTGAAATCTTCGAGCAAAGCTATAAAGGTTGGAGGTAAAAAAACAAAAAGGAAGGGAGTTTCAGGTGAATGAGCTTTAAAGACCTGCGTGATTGGCTGGAACAAATAGAGGCTTACGGTGAACTCAAAACGGTCGAGGGTGCGGATTGGAACATGGAGATCAGTGCGATTTCAGATCTGGTGGCTAAAAATCCGGCTGACAAAAGATGCCTGCTCTTTGATAGCATTCCCGGATACCCGAAAGGCTACCGGGTGCTGACGAATATTTTGAATTCAGCGCGCAGACTGGCCTTAACCCTGAATCAGAACCCCAGCCCCAGTGACCGGGAGTTTGTGGAGACTTGGCGCCAACGGAGCAAAGAAATTGTTCCCATCAAACCGAAGTTCGTAGCTACCGGGAGTGTCATGGAAAATGTGCACCTGGGGGATGACGTGAATTTATGGGAATTTCCCACTCCCTTATGGCATCACCTGGATGGGGGACGCTATATTGGCACCGGCAGTGTGACCATAACCCGTGATCCGGATGAAGGCTGGGTTAACTTGGGGACTTACCGGGTGATGATTCACGATGACAAGACCCTTGCTTTCTTCGTCTCGCCCGGGAAAGATGGACGGATTCATAGGGATAAGTATTTCGCGCAGAACAAGCCGTGCCCGGTAGCCATTTCCTTCGGGCAAGATCCCCTGCTCCTTGTCACTTCAATCATGCCCTCCCCCTATGGGGTCAGCGAGTATGACTATGCCGGCGGAATTCAGGGCCGGCCGGTCGAGGTGATTGAGGGTAAGGTTACAGGGCTGCCTATTCCGGCCCACGCGGAAATAGTCATCGAAGGAGAATCTCTGCCTCATGAAGCCAAGACAGAAGGCCCCTTCGGGGAATGGACCGGGTACTATGCCAGTCATTCCCGCCCGGAACCGTTAATCAGGGTGAAGGCGGTGTACCACCGGAATAACCCGATTATTACCGGAGCCACGACCGCCATTATGCCCAACGATTTCGGACACGCTTACGAGCTGATGCGGGCGGCCCAGATCTGGAATGAGATTGAGGCTGCCGGTGTTCCCGACATTCAAGGAGTGGCCTGTCACCAGCACCGCTTTATTACGGTGGTCAGCATTAAGCAGCGCTACCCCGGGCATGCCAAACAGGCAGCGATGCTGGCGATGCAATGTCATGCCGGAGCGTACCTGGGCCGTTATGTGATTGTGGTAGATGAGGACATCGATCCCTATAATTTTGACGAGGTCATTTGGGCCTTGGCCACCAGGGTTGATCCCCAACGCGCGATTGAGATTGTCAAAGAGTGCTGGAGCGGTCCCCTTGATCCGGTTATTCCGGTTGAGGAAAAGGGGTATAATTCCCGTGCCCTAATACTTGCCTGCAAGCCTTACCACTGGAAAGATAAATTCCCGCCTTCTATCCAATACAGTATCGAAATCAAGGAGTATGTGAAGCGGAAATTCGCCGGGGACGTATTCTAGAAGCCAGTCCTTGTATTCTCGTAACCGTTCCTTTTATCAATGTTAAACGGGGAGGTTAATTAGATGTCTAAAAGAAAAAGTAGGCTAATTCAAACGCTAGCGCTAATGCTCTGTGCTTCGATGGTGCTAGTAGGTTGTGCCTCATCCACGGCCCAAGCGCCGGCCAACAGTGCCCAATCACCGGTCAAGAACGGCTCGGAGGGAGGGTCAAATCAAGGGAAAATCCTGCGGATTGCCGGCGCTTCTCTTTCGAGTTCCAGTTATAGCATGGCTCTGACTATGGCAGATGTACTGAGCAAAGCCGGGATTCCCGCTACGGCTGAACCGTCGGGGGGATCCACCCAACAGCTTGAATTGTTAAGGAGCGGTCAGGTTGACCTGACCATTACCACGGCGGGAAACGCCGAATCAGCTTTTTTGGGTACAGACGAGTTCTCCAAGTCACCTCCTTTTAAAGACATTCGGACGATCATACCGCTGAATACATCCTATTTCACTGTAACTGTTGCGGATAAGACCGGCATCAAATCTCCTGCTGATCTAAAAGGGAAAAGAATTGCAACGGTGATCTCAACGCCCAGTTATAAGAAAGCTTTATCCGCGATTCTTGCATCTGCGAACTTAACGCTCGAAGACACTAAAGTAGTTTCTGTCGCAGAAATTGGGGAGGCAATCGAAAAAGTGGCTAATAGGGGAAGTGACGGTTATGCCGGGACCCCTGGCGGAAGCCGGGCGGCCGAATTGCACCAGAAAGATCCGCTTAAATTAATTGTTTTTCCGACAGATGAGTCAGCCGTGAAACGGGCACAAAGCGCTTACAGCCCCATATATGCCACTTCATACGGTCCCGACCCCTTAGTCGGATTATCTGAGAAGATTCCGATGTACGGCTATGACTTTCTATTGTTAGGATCAGCCAAAACCAGCGAGCAGACGATTTATGATGTGGTCAATATCATTTTTAAGGAAAAGGACAAATTGATCAGCGGGCGTAAGGAATTTAAAGAAGTGACTTTAGACCGTGTAAAAAGCTCTCCAATTGTAGTTCCATATCAAAATGGCAGCATCAAGTACTTAAACGAGCAGAAAGTATGGAATCCTAGCCTGGAGCAGGCTCAGGCATCTGTTCTGGCTAAAGCCAAATAGGTTTAACGCAGTTTAGCAGGAGGGCCATGGACAGGGCTAACCCTGCCCCCGTTTAGACTCCTGCTTATGATGGAGGTGCTCACGGTGTTAATGGAGCGCGTCATGAAGGTTGCAGATTGGCTGGCTGCTTTGACTACGGTTTTTATCGTGTTATACACGGTGCGATTCTTTGATTTATTTTCGGATTATTTTGAAATCTTCCCCATGGGTTTTGTGGCCTTGACCAGTGGCTTGATTTTGGCACAGGCTTTTTTGCGTAAGCGCACCACAAAGTCCGGAGAGAATAGTACTATTCCGTGGTATGACTTGATCTTAGCCGGTTTTAGTATTCTAGTAGGCGCCTATGTCATGATAAACGCCGAACGGATTGTGACAACGATGGGTTTGCCCAGTGCAGGGGAAATTGTCTTGGGTTTCGCCGCTATTTTGCTGTTTATGGAAGGCGCCCGGCGAACGGTTGGCTTAGCCCTGACCATTATCGCCGCCATCTTTGTAGCCTACGCTTTCCTAGGTTCTTACATCCCTGGCCCTTTGAACATCGCTGAGTTTGGTACAGCAAGGATCATTGGACATCTCTATCTTTTTTCGGATGGCATGTACGGCGTGATTGCCCGCACCATCGTGACCATGGTTGCCGTTTATATGTTGTTTGCCCAGTTTCTGACGGAAACAGGGCTCGGCAAATTCATCATAGACATCAGCAATGCCTTAGTAGGCAACGTCAGAGGAGGCCCGGCCAAAATAGCGATTTTTGCCAGCGCGGGCTTTGGCATGATCTCAGGAAGTGCGGTAGGGAATGTAGCGACGACGGGGGTTTTTACCATCCCGTTAATGAAAAAACTTGGTTACCGGGCCGAGTTTGCCGGAGCGGTAGAGGCTGTCGCTTCCACCGGGGGGGCTATTATGCCCCCGATTATGGGGACGGTAGCCTTTATTATGGCAGATATGTTGTCGGTTCCTTACCGCCAAGTCATTACCATGGCCATCATACCGGCCCTGCTCTATTACATGACTTTATTCATTCAAGTTGACCTGGAGGCAGCAAAGCTAAATTTAGTAGGAATTGAAAGGGAAAAGCTGCCGGATCTGCGCTCGACCTTATTAGGGGGCTGGTATTATGCCATTCCGATGACGGTGTTTTTTGTCGAACTCCTCTGGTTTAAAAATGACGCGATTCTATCGGCTTTAATTACCATTGCAGCCCTGATTATATCCAACCTTTTGTTCGGCAAAGAAAAGCTGAACCTGAAAAAAATCTATAACGCTTTGAAGAATACCGTGCTGGAATCAATGGTGTCAATTATTGGAATTGCCGGTGCAGCGGGGTGTGTGGTAGCCGTAGTTTCTCTTACAGGGTTAGGTGTTAAACTCTCCGGTTTTTTAGTTGATGTTTCCAACGGTTCATTGTTATTGCTTCTACTGTTCACGGCCATCGTCAATTATATCTTGGGCATGGGCTTACCCTGGTCAGCCAGTTTCCTGCTCTTGGTGGTTCTGGTGGCACCAGCCCTGGAAGCAGCCGGGGTGGAGCAAACGATTGCTTATTTTTTTATTCTCTGGACCGGGTTATATTCGTTTATCACCTGGCCTGTTGCCGTTGCCGGGTATGTAGCCTCTTCCATTGCTGAGAGCAACGTGGCAAAGACTTGCCTTACGGCGATGAGGCTGGCCATGGCCAGTTATATTATTCCGTTCGCCATGATATTCAACAGGGGGTTGGTCATGCAGGGAGGAGGATTAGAAGTTCTTCACTCCGTAGTGACCGCAATTGTGGGATTGGGAGTAGGCGCTATTGGATTCAGCGGTTATTTTGATATCGGCGGCAAGCTAACCCGGTTTGAACGGGCGCTTTACATCCTGGGTGGTATCTTGCTGGCGGCTTCTACCAATATTGTGCTGGAAGGAGTTTCCAGTGTTATGATTCTTACAGCTTTGACTAAGAATTGGAGCCGTCATAAAACCTTAAAGTCCGAAGCCAGCATCCAAACCATGAAACTATGAAAGTTGAGATTAAATTTTACGGCGGTATGGAAAATTTCATCGTAAAGACCGGCCCTGATTCCGGAAAGAAGATGGAGGCAGAAGTCATCAAGGGGTCTACGGTCCGAATGCTGCTGAGGCAACTCGGCATCGCGGAAGGAGAGGTTTTCTTCCTGTTAAATAATGTCTTTCAGGATCTTGAAACTGCCTTGGCCGAGGGAGACCAAATTTACATTTTTCCGGCAATTTTCGGCGGCTAAAGAGAAGATTATTCTATCGAAGAGGGTGATAAGGTGTTAGGTTATGCAGGGCGCTGGGCCCAGGTCGATCTGACGAATCATTCAGTAGACTATATTGAGCTACCGGACAAGATGTTGCGGGATTATTTAGGCGGGACCGGAATCGGAGCCCGGTTATTATATGACCGGGTTCAGCCGGGAGTTGTGTGGGACAGTCCCGAGAATCACATTGTCATCGCCGGAGGCCCCTTAAACAGTACCCACTTGGCCGGGGCCGGGGCATTTTCAGTGATCACCAAAGGCCCCTTGACCAATGGTGCGACTTCCACCCAGGCTAACGGTTTTCTGGGCGCGTATTTAAAAACCTCCGGCTTTGACGGCTTGATCATCCATGGATCCTCCGCTTCCTGGGTCTATCTCTACCTACACGATGGCATTGTGGAAATCCGGGAAGGCGAGCTGCTGAAAGGGCTTGATACGTTGGCATCGGAAGAAAAGGTCAAAGAGCTGATTCAAAGGCCGGGTCTTAAAGCCAGTGTCTTCAGTATTGGGCCGGCCGGGGAGAACTTGGTCAAATTTGCCGCTCTCGTCGGGGATCGTGGTCATGTTGCTTCCAAAAACGGAATTGGGGCTGTACTCGGAAGCAAAAAACTAAAAGCCATCGCGGTCGAACGTGGAGCCTATAAGACGGCGATCCATGATGCGGAAAGGATGTCTGCACTAGCCCGGTCTATGGTTGAGCAAACCAGAAATGACCCCAAAAGCGGGAAAACGTTCAACCGGGGCACCTCCCACCTGCTTGGGCTGTATTTTAACACCGGTCTGCTTCCGTATAAGAATCTAACGTCCAATGTGATTGGGCAAGAGTACCTGAAGCTGGGAGGTGAATATTACCGGGAGCGCTTTGAGTTAAAACGGGATTCATGTTGGGCTTGCCCCAGCGGCCACTGCCATGTCATTAAAGTAACCGAAGGCCCTTATACGGGTTTTATGGGGGATGAGCCGGAATACGAGCTTTTTGCCGGGATGGGAACCCTGATCGGCCAGAGCGACCCGGGAGCCGTGGTGATGCTTTCCAATCTATGCGACCGCTTGGGTTTCGACGGTAATGAAGCGAGTTGGCTGACGGCTTTTGTAATGGAGTGTTTTGAGCGGGGACTTCTAAGTGTGGAAGATACGGATGGCCTGGAATTACGGTGGGGCAACGTGGAAGCAGTTCGTTCCTTATTGACTAAAATTTCCAAACGGGAAGGGATTGGCAATCTTCTGGCCGAGGGGGTGATGCGGGCCGCAGAAAGCATTGGCGGGGAAGCGAAGAATTTAGCTGTATATCTGAAGAAAGGGTATGCTCCCCGGGGACATGATCACCGGGCACGCTGGTTTGAAATGTTTGACGCGGCGACTTCCGGTACAGGGACGATTGAGAGCATTGGCCTGAATATTCCCGATGCCTTTTCCCCGGCCGCGCTAGCCGAAGGAATTGTGCATGGAAAGCCCAGAAATTTTGTGGATTCGTTAGTAGTTTGTATGTTTCCGACACGCACCATGACTTCGGCCGGGGTTGATCACCTGGTTGAGATGCTGAAGGCGGTGACCGGGTGGGATTATACTCCTGAAGAAGCGTTTAGGATGTCCCTGAGAGTGGTTACTTTGCTGCGGGCATTTAATTCGCGGCATGGAATCAGGCCGGATGTTGAATACCCATCCCCAAGATATGGTTCAGTCCCGGTAGACGGTCCTGCCCAAGGCAAGGATGTCATGAAGATTTGGGATGAAACGCTGGATCAGTATTACCAGCTGATGGGCTGGGACAGAATATCCGGCAGGCCAAAGCCGGATACCTTACAAAATCTCGGCTTGGATGCAATCGTAAAGGACTTATATTGAATCGTCACTTCTAATCGGTAAGAGAAGTCAAGTCAGGAATAACAATGTGGAGGTGGGCACCTATGAGGGAAGAAAAAGAGAAGGCGCATGTTCACGCAGAAGAAAAGTGGGAACAGTGGAAAAAGGAACGAACGTATGTGAGGGCGCTTAAAGGGGTTTACGGTGAGGTGTACAAACAGCTGTTGGAACAACCCCGGGTTTACAAGAGCGGAAACTGGAAGTGGAAAGGGGGCCCCCGTTTTTACCACCGGGCGGTGATTAACCCGGAAAGTGTTGAAATTACCCAGATGATCGAGGGCCACATTGACGTAATCGCTCCGGGCTCAGCCGGACAAAAACACGGCCACATGAACAGTGCTGTGTTCGTGATCCTGGAAGGAAAAGGCTATGATATTCATGACGGGGTGCGGTATGACTGGGAGGAAGGGGATGTCTGTATCGTAGACAATGCCTCGGTTCACCAGCATTTCAACAGTGATCCGGAGAAGCCTGTCAAAGTGATTGTATTTAAGGCGAAACCGCTTTTCCTATTTGCCCATATGATTTTTCAAAAGGTTGTGGAATACCCGTCCAAAGACCCGGTGCCGGGATTCCCGAATTTTTATCCGGAAGGTTAGTATTTACCCCGAACTTGTCGGCAAGCTAAGTTCAATAAATAACGGTTTGTTAGGGAGAGGTGGACAGAATGTATGGCTGGCGCGCCCGGATTGGGCATATATCCCCTTCCCGCGGGGATACCATGGTCCACGAATTTTACCAATTAGCGCCGGACGGGGTGATGTTTCTCAACACGACTGGGCAAATCAGGAAACTGGATCAACAAGACCTCAATAAGCAATATGAACAGCTTGAGTCTGCGGCTAAAGACCTGGTTGAAGCCGGCGCTCATGTAATTTTGCTGGGAGGTGGACCGATATTCTCGGGCAAAGGGTATGAAAAGGCGCGGGAAATATGCCTAAAGCTTGAGGATGAGCTGGGGGTTCCGGTCCAGACTACAATCTGTGCGGCCGTGGACGCCATGAGAAGTCTTTCCATTAGAAAAGTAGCAATTGCTTCCCCCTATGAAGAGGAACATAATCTTAAGACGAAGGCCTTTCTGGAAGAGGCCGGGTTTACCGTCTTATACGCCAAAGGATTGGGGATTAAGAAAAATTCGATTATCGGTAATTTACCGGAATATGCTTCTTATCAGCTGGCTAAAGAAGCATTTTACCAGGCAGAGGACGCAGATTGTGTATATATGCCATGCGGACGCTGGCCAACCATACGGCTTATCGATGTTTTGGAAAGAGATATGGGTAAACCGGCTGTTAGCAGTACTTTGGCCACTTTCTGGTATGCTTTTGCAGCATTAAAGATTCAAACCCCTATAAAAGGGTTCGGGATGCTGCTGGATTCCCTGGGAAAATAAGATTTTAGGTTGTTTGCGTGAAGATTGACACGATAAAATTTAATTTATGTAAATAAACTATATTTACGAAGGAGTTGTGAAAAAATGATAAGAAAACATCTAAGAAATATTTCGAAAATTCTGGTTTTAATTTTGATTTTGTCACTGCTGCTAGCCGGCTGCGCATCGGATAAAACTCAAAGTGAAAGTAAGAAAGAAACAGCGGCAGCGAACACTGCGGTCAAAGCGGACTATGAGTTCTTTAACGGCAAGACCATAACTTTTATCGTCGCCACAAAAGCAGGGGGCGGCTATGATACGTACGCCCGGTTTGTAGCTCCCTACCTGCAAAAATACCTTCCCGGAAGTACGGTCATTGTCAAGAATGTTCCGGGGGCCGGCCATGTTATCGGCGCCAATGATTTGTATACAGCGAAGCCCGACGGTTTAACCATAGGAACTTTTGATAAGGCTTTGATTATAACCCAGCTGATAGGCCAAGAGGGGGTTAAGTTTGATTTAAATAAGTTTACGTGGCTGGGCAATGCGACCAGTGAACCGAGGGTTTTCATCGTCGGAACCAATAGTTCTTTCAAAGCGATCGAGGATATGAAAAAGGACAAAGCGGTTAAGCTTGGAGGAACAGGACTAGGAAGTTCCAGCACGAACGATGCATTGTTTCTAAAAAATATTTTAGGACTAAATATTCAGTTAATTAACGGGTATGGCGGGCAGGAACAAGACTTGGCCATGATGCGTGGTGAGATTGACGGGCAAATCGGAACCTTAAGTTCTATGCAGTCAATGCTAGATAATAAGGAGGCGGTCGCTGTCTTATCGATTGGGAAGAAGCTCGATAATATTCCGTATCTGAGGGACATTGCCCCTGCGGATAAAAAACCTTTAGTGAGTTTATGAACGGGGAAGAAACCGGCAAATTGGTAAGCAGCGCTTTGAATCAGACTCCGGAAATGAAAAAACTGATTAAAGAGATTACGACAGGAAAATAATGTAGGGGAAACCTCGTTATTTATTCGTGAAGAGATACACTGTGTTCTTAAGGTAAGGTTACGATAGCATATTCATAAGCATAATAGGAAACAGATAGCTGTAAGAATTTATAGTTATCTGTTTTTTTGCATATCAGATTCCCATGCCGCAATGCGGCACCACTTGTAAATGAAAATTTTGCTTTTGAATAGCAAGCTACATACTTTAGCTGCGAAGTAATTTTGCGAGTATGTTCGAGCTATGAATTAGAGAAAACCTTATTCCTTACTTTTTGATATTTTCATAATTCACAGGAATTTCGAACTACTATGTAGAATTATTTTTTATATTGTTAGAAGGGGGAAAAGGGAATTGTTTAAAATTTTACGCCTGATTGTAATAGCTACTATCATCATAACTCTTGCCGGTTGTAGTGTTTCTTCAACAGAAGAATCTAAGGTTAAAGTAGTATCGCAAAAATATTTAACTGATTCTTTCGAGTTTAATTACCAAATGACAAGAGAAATGCCAGGTTTACAATATGTCACATCTGAATTCAAAGAAGAATTAACGAAAAGGTTTTCTGATTTATTAACCGCAACTACGGGTGCTAACTTAATTCAGAGGGTTTTAGATTTGAACTTAAGTTCGATACAATTATCCAGTGAAACCTTAGCAAATGTTAGTTATGAAGTTAAAGTGAATATATCGACAATAATCAAACCTGACTACACTGAAACTTATAAAGGAACTTTATACCTCCGAAATAAGAACGGACAATGGCAGGTTAATGGGAACCAACTTGAAAATCATGATTGGATATTACCTTCGTTACCAACGATACAAAAGACAATAGTTTTAGGTGAACAAGAAGAATCAGAAAAACTTCGTATAAAACTTAATGCTTCCGGCTTTTCTTCTAGGAATTCTTTAATACAACCATTAGTCGAAAATGCCGAAATGGTTGTATTAATCGCTTACCCCGAGTCAGCTCCTGCCCCTTTTTATTAAGATTACTTTAAAGATTTACAAGCAAAAGACAAAAACTACATAAATATTAAGAAAAAGAACGGTCAAACGCTTGTATACATTAAGGGAGAGAATAAGGAAAATGTATTAAAACTAGTCGATCTTATTGACGATTATAATAATGAAACTTACAAAATACTTCCTTAAGGAACACACACTCATCTAATCAGTATGTTTTTGCCTTTCCCTCGCTCGCCCAAACCCCACATAAAGCAAAATCGCAATCCCGGCCGGAACCATGGCCCAGAGATAAATCGCCTGGTACCCGGTAAGTTCGGCGACTGCCCCCCAGATCATCGACCCCAGTCCAATTCCCAAATCAAACCCGACCATAAACGTGGCATTGGCCGATCCGCGGCGAAACGGGGGAACTGTGCGTACGGCCATGGCCTGTAAGGAAGGCTGGACCGCTCCGAATCCCAGGCCGTAGATCACTGCTGCCGCGAGAAAGGCGCTTAAAGAAGCGGAGAAATAGAGAATGAGCATCGTGGCTAGGACGCCGAGCATACCGGGAATGATGGCTGCGGAATACCCTTTGCGGTCAGCCAGGCGACCGAAAGCCGGGCGGGAGACCATCAAGGCGATGGCATAGACGGTGAAAAACAAGCCGATGTTCTGGACTCCGCGTGAGTCGGCATAGAGAGCGATAAAAGCGACCACGGAGCCGTAGGTCATGGTTACAAAGAGGATGACAACTCCGGGTAATAAGGCAGCCTTCTCAAACATGTTTGACTTCTGAGGTGAGGCTCCCCGGTCGGGTGTGTGATATTTTATTGGAAACGCAAGAAGTATAGTCATGATGACTGCTGTCGTCGAAATAATAAACACCGTGTCAAACCCGGACCATTTCATGATGCTTAAACCCAAGGCCGGAGCCAAGGCCATGGACAGGGAGTTGGTCAGCCCAAAGAAACCCATACCTTCACCGAGACGGGCTTTGGGGATAATATCCGAAGCGATGGTGCCGGAAGCCGTGCTGGCCGCGCCCCAGCCGAAGCCATGGATAAAACGGAGAACAAGCAAGATCAAAACGGTCGGCACCCAATGGTAGGCAATCACAGATAAGAGAAACAGAACCAGCCCGCTGAGATACACGCCTTTGCGCCCGTGCTGGTCCAGCAAACGCCCGGCGATTGGTCTCATTAGAACCGCAGATAGGGTGAAAACTCCAACGACCAGCCCGGCTGAGGCGTCAGTGCCACCGAGTTTGGTGGCATAAACGGGCAGGACGGGGAGAAGCATTTGGAAGCCGAGGAAGATAAAGAAGTTGGCCAAGGTGATCAGTATAAAATCTTTGGTCCATAATGGCTGTTGCTTCTCTATGTTCGGATTCGAGGACAAGAAAACTCCCCCTCTCATGTTCCTTATTGATTCATCTCGCCGTTAAAGCTTCTAAGGAATTCAATAGGCGTATACACGGCAAAGTGTTCTTTGATTTCTTGTGTGTGAAAATCTTTATCCCCAGTTACTAAGATATCAGGTTGTGCAAGGATAGCAGATACAAGAATAGGAATATCTTTGGCATCTCGAATGTACGGCGTCGGGAAAGAGGAAATATCAGAAGGCGTATACGCTAACTCAAATTCAAGCTGGGTTAAAAAACGATCCCATTCCGCTAGTTTGTTTGGAAATCTCCTACTTATGATTCGTGATACTTCCGTAATAGAATAACTACAAATAATAAGATGGTGTTCCTCGGCTAGAAGGAATAATAACCTTCTAGAAACTGAAGTTTGGGATTGCATGGCTGAAATTAATACGTTAGAATCAACGAAAACGCGAAAGCTGTTACTTTTTTTGCTCATTCCACAATTCCTCCCGGACTTGTTCCAGGTCATTTAACAATTCTTCCTCGGTTATCCCTCTATCTTGGGCTTCTTTACTTATGGAATCAAAAAAATCGCGTAAAGCTATAATACTGGATTTGGTAATAACAATATTTCCGTCTTTTTCAATAAAGGCAACTTTATCTCCTTCAGTCAAATTTAAGCGTTCACGGACAGCTTTGGGAATAGTGATTTGCCCTTTTGACGTAACCCGCGAAACTTCCATATTCATATTTATCTTACTCCTTTCTGAAATTCCTTACCTTCCTTACTATAGTTTAACATAAATTTTAAACTGTATATAGTCAATATAGAAATTTCCATTTTGGAGAAAGGCGGCAGAACCCTTTAGCAAGGGTTTCCGCCTTTTTAATTTCTGCGGAATAGAAATCCGCTCTCAATGAGTGCGCATTAGAACTGGGACTCTCCAAGCCGCTGCTAATTAAGACACGGAAAAGATACCGTCCGCCTCACTATCTCTGCCGTTGGCACATAATTTTTTTCTTCCCCCGGGATTTGTCCCGGGGGATATTTTCTGGGAACGATAATCCCATTTTTTGAGCAAGATTGTTAATTGTGGGAAGGGGAAGCGGAGGATATAATGCTGTAAACTTGGTCGGTGTATGCCAAAAAAAGATTCTCTTAGACAGGCGGTGGTCCAAGATGAGAAAATATCCGGACATCCAGGAGCATCTTAAGAACTTGGAAGAAAAGGGACTGTTAATCCGGGTAACCCGGGCTATTAACAAAAATACGCATTTGCATCCCCTGGTGCGCTGGCAGTTTCGGGGAGGAATTGCGGAATCTGAACGCAAGGCTTTCCTGTTTGAAAATTGCAGGCAGCCTTAGTGGTGGGGGCGCCCCCGGTGGTTTCGTATGCCGCGGTGCAAAAGGTTCCGTACGGACTGAATGAAATGGAGGTGGCCGGAGGCTTAGCCGGGGAACCGATTCGAATGGTCAAATGCAGGACAGTTGATCTCGAAGTTCCGGCCGATGCGGAGATTGTCTTCGAGGGTATAATCCACACGGATGTGCTCGAACCGGAAGGACCGTTTGGGGAATCCCATGGGTATATGCATCCGCGCCACTTAAGCGCTTTTATGGAAGTAACCTGCATCACCCATAAACGGAAGCCGGTCTGGGTTTCATTTATCAGCCAGGTGACTCCGAGTGAAAGCAGTGTCATCAAGAAAGTTGGGTACGAGCCTTTGTTCACTGACTACCTGAAGCGTACCCTGAATTTGCGCAGTGTGGTTAAGGTTTCGATGCACGAGCCCCTGACCAATTTGCGCAAAGTGATTATCGTCCAAATGCGCAAGCCCAAGGAGGCCGAGGTATGGCGGGCCTTGTTCGGAGTGCTGAGCTACCGTCAGGAGCTTGGCAAATTGGTGATCGCGGTGGATGAGGACATTGATCCGGAAAATATGGATGCGGTGATGTGGGCCTTAAGTTACCGCATGAAACCCCACCGGGATGTCCGGATTATTGAGGGCAAGGTTAAAGGGCATGCGCCCCCGTTTCTCGATCATGGGAGTATTGAAGAAGAAATCAAACGGGCCGATGCGGCGGATGACTCTTCTCTCTTGATCAACGCCATTCTGAAAGAACCCTTTCCCCCGGTGTCCCTCCCCAAAAAAGAATATATGGAAGAGGCCTTGGCAATCTGGAATGAGTTGGGCTTGCCAAGCCTAAAACCCCAGGCACCTTGGTTCGGCTATTCCCTGGGACAATGGGATGAGGAACTGGAAGAAGAAGCGCGGCTGGCTGTCCGGGGGGAACATTACCTAACCGGAGAAAAACTCGCAGCACGGCAGGTTCGGCTTAAATAATAAGACCCAAAAAGGCAAGGTATTACCAGTGACCGTGCCAGCGGGCAAATTTCCCGAAAGGAGGCTAATACATGCTTGTACTCAGTAACGAAGAAATAAGCGAGCTGCTGAATATGCCGGATTGTATGGCTGTGCTGGAAGAGGCCTATCAGGATCTGGCGGCGGGGCGTGCTTTATATTCCCTCGGAAGGGATAATCTCGCTCCCTGCGGGCGGGAGGATGCGTACTACGCTTTCAAGCACACCGGCGGGACGTGGCCCTCCCGCCGGATTCAGGCTTTGCGCATCAAATCCGATATCATCAGCCATCCGTTCGTTGAAGGAACCCAGTGCCGGGTAAAACTCCCTTTGGCCGGAGGGCGTTGGGTTGGGCTCATCTTATTATTCAGCACGGAGACCGGGGAACTGTTATCGATTTTCCCGGATGGGGTGGCGCAGCGCATGAGAGTGGGCGGCAGCAGCGGCTTGGGGATTAAGTATATGGCGCGTACGGATGCGCGGACGCTGGCCTTGTTCGGAGCCGGGTGGCAGGCGGGTTCGCATTTGATGGCTGCCCTGGCCGCGCGGCCGATTCAAGAAGTGAAAGTTTACAGCTTGCGCCGGGAGAGTAGAGAAAGTTTTGCCCGGGAAGCGGCGGCTCGCTACGGGATTTCTGTTCGGGCGGTTGATTCTCCTGAGGAATGTGCGGAGGGGGCGGATATCATTCTGGCGGCCACGTCTTCCATGGTCCCCGTGATCAAGCCGGAGTGGCTTAAGGAAGGAGTGCACATCGGGTTTATCAAGCCGCAGGAAATTGACGGGGTGGTGCTTGACCGCTGTGACCGGGTGGTGGTTCATGTCAACGATAAAAGCCAGCCGGATAATGTCGTGACCGGTACTCCTGCTGTTTTTAAGAACAGTGGCTGGTGGCAGGAGGAGAAGTACCGGATGGAGAAGTTCCCGAACTTGGCGGACCTAATCTCCGGACGGGTTCCCGGCAGGGAAAAGGCCGGGGATGTGACTTGTTTTTATAACAATGACGGGCTGGGTTTGCAGTTCGCAGCCGTTGGGTCTTTGATTCTCGCTCAGGCTGAGGCCCGGGGCAAAGGGAATGACTTGCCCCGTGAGTGGTTTACGGAATCTGTCCATCCATAGAACTTGGAAAGGAGGAGTGTTAGATGCGCTGGATGAAGGCAGTTTTTGGCCTGCTGCAGGCCGGCAGGCACCGGAAACCTGACGGGTTTTGGCGTTATGCCGCGATAGCTCTGGCTCTGATGACCGCAGTTTTTGAATTCGTTGCTCTCACCCGCTTGAGGCATAATCCCTATATTTTAGGGGTTGCGTTTTTGAGCTTAATGCTCCCTATCGTATTTATTCTGCACGGGGCCAGACCTACGAGCAAAGAGAAACCATCTGTTCCCGATATCATCCTGATCCTTTTATCCCTTGCAGCCGGGATTTATGTCGTGAGCCACAGTGAATATTTTCTGACGCGCTGGCCCATGGCCAGTCCGCTTTCCCCTGCGGATTTGTTTTTTGGCGTGGTCATTTTTGTCATATCCTTTGAAAGCTGCCGCCGTACGTTTGGCACGGGCCTGACAAGCGTCGTGCTGGTGGCGGTGCTGTACGCGGTCTTTGGGCATCTGCTCCCGGGGGCTTTTTCCCATACAAAAATATCCCTGCCGGGCTTCATCGACCAAATGTCCTATACTTTGAACGGAGTGATGGGCTCTCCTTTGCAAACCGCAGCGACCTATATTTTTGTCTTTGTAACTTTCGGCATCTTTCTGGATGCTTCCGGAGGAGGGGAATTCTTTTTTAACCTGGCCAACGCTGCGGCGGGCAAAGCCGTGGGCGGGCAAGCCAAAGTGACGGCCATCGCCTGCGGGTTATATGGCATGATCTCCGGCAGCCCGACCTCAGATACCGTTACGGTGGGCTCATTTGCGATCCCCAATATGAAACGGGCCGGGTATGATTCCGTATATGCCGGGGCAGTAACCGCAGTCGCCGCCACCGGGGGAGCGATTGTACCGCCGGTGATGGGGGCGGCAGCTTTTCTTATGGCTGAACTGACCGGGATTCCGTATGCGGATATCGCAGTCGCCGCCATCATCCCTGCCGTTTTCTATTACCTGGGAATTCTGCTGCAGGTGCATTTTCATACCCTGCGCACCAATCCGCTGACCGACACAAGCATCGACACTGAATCATTGAAAGCGGTGTTAAAGCAGAGTTATTACCTGCTTCCGCTAGTCATACTGGTTATCATGCTGTTTAAGGGGTTTACCCCCGTCTATGCCGGAATTATCGCCATCCTGAGCACGGTGGTCGTGAGCTGGACCAGGAAGCAAACACGGATGGGGCTTACTACGCGTCCTTGTCAGCCATCACCCCGCCGGTGGCGGTGGCGGCCTATGCGGCGGCAGGAATAGCCAAGGCGGATCCCTGGGCCATCGGGTGGCAGGCTTGCAGGCTCGGCATCGTGGCTTATATTGTTCCTTTTATCTTCATGTTCCAGCCGGCCCTGATTCTCCAAGGGACGCCCAGCGAGGTTATTTTGGCCTTGATCACCGGAACCTTGGGGGTGGTGGCTTTATCGGCTGCGGTTGAAGGTTGGCTGCGCAAAAAGATGTTGGTCTGGGAGCGGGTGTTGGCTATAGCCGCAGCGCTCTTGCTGATGTATCCTGGACTGTTTACAGACGCCATAGGCTTAGGCTTGATCGTGATCAGCTTCTTTCGGCAATATGCGAGTATCGGTTCAGCAAAGTTAAAGGTTGGGGGGTGAGCAAGAAGCTTTGAGAAGATTTCTAAAAGGACGTCTCTATTCATGAGGAGGTATTATTTAATGAAGACAAAGAAAATATGGCTGGCGGCGGTTCTTATTATCAGCTTGCTATGGTTAAGCGGATGCGGCAGTGGAGGAAGTGGTGCCAAGCCGTCGTCGGCTCCGGCTGATTCAAGTTCGGCAAAGCAATCGTCAACGGCAGGGACAGGGGATAATAAGCTCGGCCCGGTTAAAGTGACTCTGGCCGGGGGCTCCGTGGGCGGAAGCTGGTCGGCAATCGGGGAGGCGATCGGGGAAGCTATCCGCAAAGTGGCCCCTGGATCATCCTTCGGGTATCAGCCCGGCCAAGACGGGGCAAATGCGATTACAGTCGCCACCGGCCAGGCTGAACTTGGGTTTGTGTTCAGCGTCATGGCCAAGGCGGCCTATGAAGGAAACCCGCCGTACAAACAGAAATTCCCGGATTTGCGGGCGATCGGCATTTTCGGCCCTTTAACCTACCAAACCATAGCTACGGAAAGCTCCGGAATTAAAACCTATGCCGATATGAAGACTAAGCCGGTCATCCTGTGTGTGAACACCAAAGACAGTACCCAGGAGACTCTGGCCAAGGCTCTCTTGCAAGAACACGGCATCACCTATGCCGATATTGAAAAAAACGGGGGCAAAATTCTCTACCTCTCCAGCAGCGCCGCCCTCGACCTGATGAAAAACGGCCGTGCCGATGTCCGGATCGGAATGGAGATTGCCCCGGAAGCCAAGCTGGCTGAAGCCGCCACCACAACTAAAATGGTAATGGTGCAGCCCGACGCCAACGCAATTAAAAATGTAATCAGTAAGTACCCGGTACTCCCTGTGACCATAAAGGCGAACACGTACAATTTCCAAAAGGAAGATCTGTCTACCTTTGAAGTACCCGCAACTTTAATTGCCAGCAAAAATTTACCGGATAATGTAGCCTATACCGCTACCAAAGCCCTTATAGAGCAGCTTGATTACTTAAAGACCGTGGTTCCGAGCCAGATGGCCAAGGATACCCCGGAGAGCATTGCCAAGACCAGCATTCCGCTCCATCCGGGTGCGGAGAAATATTATAAGGAGAAAGGGCTGCTGAAGTAGAGCCTTAGGTAAAAGTGCAATTAAATGAGCAAGATCTTTAATAGTGTGAAGATTCAGTTAAGGATATAATCATTGTAACTAATGGCAGTGACGTCCGTTTCGGGTAAAAGGAGGGTAAAAATGGCCTATAAAGATTTGCGTGATTGGTTGAATTTAGTGGAAGAAAAGGGGGAATTAAAAAAGATCGAAGGGGCCAGCTGGGATCTGGAGATGGGGGCGATTACCGAGATTATTTACAAAGAAGGAAAGTCCGCGGCACCCCCGGCAGTATTATTTGACAAGGTGCCCGGGTATGCGGAAGGTTTCCGCACCCTCTTTGGCTTAACCACCTCGCCCAAACGCATGGCCTTGACACTTGGACTACCTGAGGCCAAAAGCGATCTCGATGTTGTGAGGGCCTATCGCGATAAGTTAAAAGACCTGAAGATGATTCCCCCGCGGGTGGTGCAGGACGGGCCCGTGCTGGAAAATGTCGATCGCGGGGAGGATGTAAACCTGTTCAAATTCCCGGTGCCTTTAATGCATGAACTGGACGGCGGCCGCTATATCGGCACCGCCTGCCTGGTGATTACCAGGGACCCGGATGAAGGCTGGGTCAACTTCGGAGCCTACCGTGGGATGGTGCATGATGAGAAATCCGTGGCCTTCTATGTCTCCCCCGGCAAGCACGGGATGCTGCACCGGCAGAAATATTTCGACCGGGGCCAGCCTTGCCCGGTAGCGATATGCGTGGGGGCTGATCCGCTCCTGTTCCTGGCTTCGGGCAATGAAATCCCTTATGGTTTGTCGGAGTACGATTATGCTGGCGGTTTCAAGGGTGAACCCATTGACGTAGTGATCGGAGAATACACGGGGCTTCCGATTCCGGCCCATGCCGAGATCGTGATCGAAGGGGAGGCTATCCCGGGGGACAATCTGGGAGAGGGTCCTTTCGGGGAATGGACCGGATATTATGCCAGTGCCGGACGGCCGGAACCGGTGATCCGGGTGAAAAATGTGTATTACCGCAATAACCCCATCCTGTGCTGTGCCCGTCCGGGTCGTCCCCCGTCAGATTATTCCTATAGCAAGTGTGTCGTCAAATCCGCTTTGATCTGGGACGAACTTGAGAAAATCGGAGTTCCCAATGTCAACGGAGTCTGGTGCCACGAAGCGGGCGGGGGCCGGATGTTTAACATCGTCTCCATCAAACAGGCCTATCCCGGGCATTCCCGTCAGGCCGGACTGGTGGCGGCCGGGAGCCATGCCGGCAACTATTTGGGACGGTACGTGGTCGTGGTGGATGACGACATTGACCCCTCCAACACCTTTGATGTGCTGTGGGCGATCGCTTCCCGCTCCGAGCCCACGGAATCAATTGAGATCATCCGTAAGTGCTGGAGCGGGCCGCTGGACCCGAGAATTCCGGTGGAGAGCAAAGGCTTCAACTCGCGGGCCATCATCGATGCCTGCCGCCCGTACGATTGGAAAGACAAATTCCCGGCGGTGGTGGAGTCCAGCCCGGAATTAAGGGAGAAAACCCTTCAGAAGTGGGGAGATTCCTTATTCGAGTAAAAAATGCGGGCAAGGCGTGTTGCCGGCTGACAACCGCAAATTAGTAAGGGAGGTAGATACCTTGCGCAGATTCTGGCGAACTTTTGTTTCTGTCCTCATGGTGGGAACCCTGGCGCTGTCCCTGGCCGGGTGCCAAGCATCCGAAAAATCCAATACCCAGAGTAAAGTGGGCACCAGGGAAGATGCTCTGGCCTTCTACAAAGATAAAAATCTCAACTTCATCGTCCCGTACAACGCCGGGGGAGGGTATGACCAATACGCGCGCCTTCTGGCCCAATATATTCCCAAATACATTCCCGGGCTGACGGTGGTCGTACGCAATGTGCCTGGGGGCGGAAGCCTTACCGGGACTAACGAGCTATACCTGGCCAAAGCCGACGGGTTAACGATCGGTATCCTTAATGGGGTAGGGATGGTCGCGGATCAGGCAGCCAAACAGGCGGGAGTAAAATTTGACCTTAATAAATTCACCTGGCTCGGCCGCTTAAACAATGAACCCAAAGTCATGATCGTGGATGCTAGAACTAACTATAAGAGCATTGAGGATCTGAAGAAGGACAAAAATACCTTAAAATTCGCCACCAATGGCGTCGGCAGTTCTGAATACGTGACTTTGGAAGTCACGAAGAAATTGTTCCTGCCGCAAATGGATATTGTCTCCGGCTATAACACTGCGGCTGAATATGACGTCTCCATGCTGCGTGGCGAAGTCTTGGGCAGTTCCGGCAGTGTCAGCAGCCGCATGCCCCTGATCGAACAGAAGAAGGCTGTCCCCGTGCTGCTTTACGGATTAAAGAGAGATCCCGCTTTCCCGGATGTGCCTTTGGCCACGGAAATCACCACCGGCCAAGATAAAGACCTGGCAGCCAATTTCATCACCTTGTTGGAACTGGGGCGTGATCTGGCGGCCCCGCCCGCTATTCCCCAAGAACGGGCCGACTTGTTGCGGGAGGCAATTGCCAAGTCTTTGGCAGATCCGGAACTTGTAAGCAAAGCCAAACAGGCCAAACTGGAGATCAGCCCCTTGAGCGGTCCCGAGATCGAGCAGTTGATGAAACAATCCCTGCAAATGCCCGATGATTTAAAAACCCTCATTACCAAAGCTTTAGCCGGTTAATTGTTCGCAAGACAGGGCGCCTAAGTCCGTGTTCCTGGCCCGGAGCGCCTTGGTTCAAGGCGCTCCGGCAGAAACATAAAAGGGGGTGTGGATATGTCTGATGTGATCAATGGGCTGCTGCTGGTCTTTGCCTGGCCTACGGTTCTCTATATGCTGATCGGCATCGCCAGCGGGATGTTTCTTGGTTTGTTCCCCGGCTTAGGGGGCTTATTCACTTTAGCGCTCATGATCCCGTTTATTTACGGTATGCCGCCGGCCCAGGCCTTTGCTTTCCTACTCGGTTCCCATGCCGTCGTAGCCACCACCGGTGCGATCACCACGATTTTGCTAAATATTCCACAGTCCGGACCGGAAGCGGCTGTCTTGCTTGACGGGTTTCCCATGACCCAGAAGGGTGAGGCCAGCCGGGCCTTGGGAGCGGGCATGGCATCCTCAGCCATCGGCGGAATTGTAGGCGCGGTATTTCTGGCCTTGTTTCTCCCGATTGGGGATAAGCTGGTTCTCAAGTTCGGCCCACCCGAGTTTTTCATGCTGGCCGTTTTGGGTATCGTGTTTATTGCCAGTGTCGGGCACGGATCAGTCTCCAAGGCTTTAATATCGGGCGGTGCCGGCCTCATGCTGTCTTTGGTCGGATTTGACCCCATCACCGGGGCCGTGCGCTTTAGTTTCGGCCAGCTCTTTCTCTATGACGGAATCCATCTTGCCACCGCGGTTATCGGCCTCTTTGGCATCGCCCAAGTTATCCGGATGATGGTTGACGGCGGAAAACTATCCAATGCCGCCAGCACTGAACTAGGGAGCGGGATGCTCAGAGGGGTCGCAGATGCCTTCCGCCACTGGTGGCTGGTCGTTCGCTGCAGTATTATCGGAACTTTGATCGGATTTGTTCCCGGCCTGGGCGGGGATGTTGCCACTTTTGTCGGGTATGGGCATGCCGTCCAGAGTTCAAAAAACCCGGAAAAGTTTGGCAAGGGTGCCGTGGAAGGGGTCATCGCTCCTTTAAGCGCCATCCATGCCAAAGAAGGCGGTGCCTTGATCCCGACCCTGGCTTTCGGAATCCCCGGCAGCGGTGCTATGGCCATTCTCCTGGCCGCCTTTTACATTGTAGGCCTGCACCCGGGGCCGGAAATGCTGCATTCCAACAAAGACCTTCTCTTTAGCATGGTTTGGACCATCATCGTGGCCAATATTATCGCCTCTACCCTGGCAGCACTGCTGGCGGATAAGATGGCCCTGATTACCAGGCTGCGCGTCTCCATTTTGATTCCATTGGTTTTGGTTCTCGCGATGCTCGGAAGCTATGGAGTCACCAGCGCCCTGGAAAGCTTGGTACTAAGTATTGTCCTGGGATTTTTGGGTTATGAAATGGATCGGCAAGGGTATTCACGGGCAGCGCTGATCATTGGGCTGGTGCTCGGAAAGATTACGGAACAAAACCTGAACCTCTCCGTAAGGCTGTATGGATGGGATTTTCTGACACGGCCTATTACCCTGGTAATTCTGTTAATCATCATTTACACCCTGGCTTATCCCTGGATTAGAAAGAAACGGCAGAAGAGCCGGGCACTGGGGGTGTAGCTTGATGGATAACAAGCAAGTGCGCTCCCTGATATTCGATCTATTTATGACAGTTTTAATTGGGATGTTTTTCTTTCTCTCTTTTACCTATAATCCTAAAGCCCGCTTTGTTCCCCTGATCATTGCCACGCCTACCTTTGCGATCGCTCTCTGGCGCACCGTAATGGGAATAATAGCCCTGCGCAAGGCAGGCGGGCAAGAGATTGCGGCCGCAGGCGCCACCGGGCTTGACGGAGTAGAGACTGGGGCTGCTGAAGAAACTATGGCGCGGGCGGGGATTAAACCGGAAAAGGATTTGATTGCTGAGTTAAAGGCCCAGGCCGATGATATTGCGCACCAGAATGAAACATCCGCTCCTGATATCAGCGGCCCGCGCTGGCGCCGGGAAGTGATCGCTGCGGCCTGGATTCTCCTCCTGCTGGCTATGGTCTGGCTGCTGGGCTTCATTTGGACGATTCCGCTTTATATCCTGCTGGTATTGCGCGTTCGTTCCAACGAGCCGTGGAAATTATCGCTGGGAATCTCTTTGGGAGCCTGGGCATTTATGTATATCCTTTTTGTCTATTTGCTCAAAATCGAATTCGAATCAGGGGCGCTGATCGAGCTATTCTTATAGTCAGCTTAAAATGAATTTGCCTGCAGACAAGAACAATTTATTGTATGAATACGCTCAGGCAAGGAGTAAGTTTTAGTTTTGAGGAGGTGCGAGTGTGTCCGTCAGTGAAAAGGGCGACCACGCCCATGAACAGGCCCATGAACATGATTTGAGCTGGGAGAGATGGCAGAAACAACGATTATTTGTACGCGGGCTCAAGGGAGTTTACGGTGAAGTCTACAAGCAACTCCTGGCCCAGCCCAGAGTGTATAAAAGCAGTGATTTTCCGTTCAAAGGTGGGGCCCGGGTTTTTGGAAAGAAGATCATTAATCCGGAGAGTGCGGAAATCACGCAAATGATCGAGACCCATATTGACGTCTATGCTCCCAGCAGTGCCAGCCAAAAGCACGGGCATATGAACAGTGCGGTCTTCTATATCGTCGAGGGCAAAGGGTATGATGTGCATGACAACGTGCGCCACGACTGGGAAGCCGGGGATGTCTGCGTTGTCTCCAACGGGTGCGTGCACCGTCATCATAACTCCGATCCGGCTAAACCTGCCCGGGTCTTGGTGATGAAAGCTAAACCGCTCTTCCTGTTTGCCCACATGATTTATCAGAAAATCGTGGAATACCCTAACCAAGAACCCTTACCGGGTTTTGAGAATTTTAAGCCAGAATAACCGGAAAACGAACAAAAGAGATTTTCGAGGAGGTGAGGCTGACACCGAACCCAGCCGCTAAGACAATATTCTTAGGATTTAGGACGTGATTAAGCAAGCGAAAGAAAGGTGGAATGCGAACACATGCGACGTTACCACAATTTATCGGAGCACCTAAAATACCTGGAAGAAAAGGGTCTGTTAATCAGGGTCAAAAAGGAAATTGTGAAGGAAACGGAACTGCATCCCCTGGTGCGCTGGCAATACCGGGGCGGAATTCCGGAGCCTGAGCGCAAGGCATTTCTCTTTGAAAATGTGACCGATGTCAAAGGCAAAAAATACTCAATCCCCGTGGCCGTAGCCGCTTTAGCCGGGAATCCGGATATTTATGCCGCCGGGCTGCAGTGCCGGCTGGATGAAGTCGGGGACGTCTGGAAACGGGCTATGAGCGCACCCATTGCGCCTACCTTGGTGGAACAGGGGGCAGTTCAGGATGTGGTCTATATGGGCGGGGATCTGACCCGGGAAGGCGGCGGGTTCGACATGTTCCCGGTGCCAATTTCCACCCCGGGCTTTGACAATGCCCCGTATACGACCTGTACCCACTGGATTACCAAAGACCCCGATACCGGGGTTCAGAATATGGGCAATTACCGCGGCCACATCAAGGGCCGCAATAAGATTGGAGTCTTCCCCTGCGGCTTAGGCCAGGACATTTTTGTCCACTGGCAGAAGTGCAAGGAAAGGGGTATCCCCCTGGAAGCAGCCCTGGTTGTCGGCGCTCCGCCGGTTGTCTCCTATGCAGCGGTGCAGAAAGTCCCGTACGGCCTGGACGAACTGGCTGTGGCCGGCGGTCTGGCCGTGGAATCCCTGGAAGTGGTTAAATGCAAAACCGTAGATTTGGTGGTACCGGCGGAAGCGGAAATTGTTTTCGAAGGGAAAATCCGGACCGATGTGATGGAGCCGGAAGGCCCGTTCGGGGAATCGCACGGCTATATGCACCCACGCCAGCTCAATCCGTTTATGGAAATTACCTGCATCACCCACCGAGCTAAACCGACCTGGGTTTCCTTTATCAGCCAGGTAACCCCCAGTGAAAGCAGCGTTATCAAAAAAGTCGGGTACGAGCCCTTATTCCTGGATCACCTGAAAAACGCGCTCAGCATCAAGAGCGTCGTGCGCGTGGCTATGCATGAGCCTTTGACCAACCTGCGCAAAGTCGTGGTCATTCAGATGAAGAAACCGAAAGAGGTCGATGTCTGGCGCGCTCTCCATGCGGCGGCTATCTATAACCAGGGAGTGGGCAAGATCGTGATCGCGGTCGATGAAGACATTGATCCGGAAAATATGGACTCCGTCATGTGGGCCATGAGCTACCGCATGAAGCCCCACCAGGATGTGGATATCGTCCGCGGCATGGTAAAAGGGCATGCGCCCCCGTTTAGCGGAGCCAGTGACAGCAAGGATGTGGCGATCCACGCCGACCCGGCAAATGAATCCTCCCTCCTAATCAACGCCATTCTTAAGGAGCCTTTCCCGCCGGTATCTTTGCCCAAGCAGGAGTATATGGAACGGGCCAAGGAAATCTGGGAGGAGCTCGGCTTGCCGCCGATTACGCCCCAGGCACCGTGGTACGGCTATTCTCTGGGACAGTGGGATGCGGAACTGGAGCATGAGGCAGACCTGGCCGTGCGCGGGGAACATTATACTACCGGAGACAAACTGGCGGGCATGCAAGTCAAGACCAGGCCCGAGATAACCTAACTCACCAGGAAGCAAGAGAACCGTCCCTTTGATCGCCAAGGAGGAAGGAATCAGATGTCCACCCCGTTAGCTGAGTCCCGGACGGCCCCGGAGAAAAAAAGCATCCGCACTCTGGCCTTGGTTTCAGTGTCCCATGCTTTGAGCCACGCCTATTCCGCTTTGATGCCGATTGTGTACCCGCCGGTTATGCAGGAATTGGGTTTCGGCTATGCCCAACTCGGGATTATGGTGGGTGTGGGCAACACGTTTATGAGTGTCCTGCAGGGGATATTCGCCTTTCTCATGCATACCGTGAGGCGCCGGGTTCTCCTAACCTTAGGCAATGTCTTATTAGCCCTGAGCTGCGCGCTCATGCCTTTCGCGGGGGGATTTGCAGCCTTCTTCCTTCTTAATGTGCTGGCCCGGATCAGCAACAGCCCCCAGCATCCGGTCGGGAATTCCCTGGTCGCTGAAAACTTCGGCAGGAAAATGCGGGGAACTGCCTTTGCCATCAATTTTGCTGGGGGCAATGCCGGCACCTTATTGGTTCCGGCCCTGGGCACCGCCGGAGTGGCTTTGTTGGGCTGGAGAGCTACTTTGGGCATTTTTTCTGTCGTGGCGCTCATCGTTGGGCTTTCTTCCCTGGCTATTCCGGAACGTCCCTTATCAAGACCTAATCCCGGCGGGAATACAGATGGAGGTTCAGTTAGGGATGAAGGCAATGCATTGGGCAAGGCCGGTAAGTCCTGGGTTTCCACGCTCAAGGACCGCAGCGTGCGACCGGTGGTGACGGCGGCGGTGGTAGCTGCGGGTGGCAGGGGCATTGGGGTTGTGATGGTGTATGTACCCTTGTATTTGCAGCAGGGACTTCATCTTAGCAGTGTCAATTATGCCACCTTATTTACCATAATGATGGTTGGCAGTGTCGCCGGCCCGGTGCTTGTGGGCCGCATCTCCGACAGCGTCGGGCGCAAGCGCATGGCTCTTACCACTTACGTCCTGGCAGCGGCTGCTACTTTTTCCCTGCTGCTGGCCGGAGGAAATATGAGCTATTTGGTGCCTGCCATGAGTTTTCTCGGGCTGGTGGTTTATTCCCAAGGCGCGCAGATTCAAGCCCTGCTGGCGGATGTGACCACGAAAGAGACGCGCGATATGGCTTACAGTGTCTTCTTCACCATCAGCTATTTGGCCGGAGCCGTGTGGTCGGTAATTTTAGGCGCTGTGATCGATAGTTTGGGATTTACAGCTGCTTTTGTGTTGATGGCTCTTTCCTATTTCGCCGGGGCAGCGGCTTTAATACCGGCCAAGACCCGGTAAGTTTTATCTAAAAAGTAGTTTAAAAAATGATTCGGCTTGAAACAAGTAGAGTAAAAAATTAGATTAAAAATGCCAGAATATTCCGGATAAAAACGCAAGGAGGGATAATATGGCGGACGACAAGGAAGGCGTCCATGGCCACGAAGAAGGGAAGTGGGAACGCTGGCAAAAGGAACGCACTTTCGTGCGGGCTTTAAAAGGGGTGTATGGGGAGGTTTATAAGCAACTCTTAAGCCAGCCGCGGGTCTATAAAAGCAAGGACTGGAAATGGAAAGGCGGTCCCCGCCTCTATGGACGAAAAATAATTAATCCTCAGAGCGTGGAAGTGACCCAAATGATCGAGGCCCATTTGGACGTCTATGCTCCCGGCAGTTTCGGGCAAAAACACGGGCATATGAACAGTGCGGTCTTCTACATTTTAGACGGCAAAGGCTATGACGTCCATGATGAAGTGCGGTATGACTGGGAAGCCGGGGATGTGTGCATTGTCGAAAACGCCTGTGTACACCGGCATTATAATGCCGACCCAGCCAAACCGGCCCGGGTCCTGGTCATGAAAGCCAAACCCCTCTTCCTCTTTGCCCACATGATCTACCAAAAGGTCGTAGAATACCCATCAAAGGACCCCATGCCCGGCTTCGAGAATTTTAAGCCGGAAGATTAAATAAAGGAGGGCTATCTATGGACCGTGAAGAGGCAGCCCGTGCTTTATCCGGGCAAGAAAAAAGCAGTTTTTACAAAGATTCCTTGGCTAAATCCGCAGAATTCAGGAAAACCTATGCCGCGCAAAAAACAGTGGTGAAAGCGGCTGAGATGCCCTGGGAGGACAGCCCGCAAGGCCGGATCAAGCATATGGTGAATGAGGAGCTTAACACCAAGGAATACTGTCTTGATATCTACCAGCAGGTTATTGAGGGCGGCGAGTGCTCAGGCAAGCACCGGCATTTGAGTGAGGAGGTGCTTTACATCCTGGAGGGCAAAGGGTATGACCTGCACTGGGACGTGGCCTTTGACTGCGGGGATACCTATGTCTGGGACTGGCACAAGGAACCGCAGAAAGTGGAATGGGAAGAAGGGGACTTTGTCTATATCCCGCCCTATACCGCTCACCAGCATTTTAATGCCGACGGAGAGAAACCGGTACGTTTTGTTTCAGTTACCAGCCGAATTATTAAAGCCATGGGGTTTGACTGGTTCGATCAACTGGAAAATGCGCCGGGGTATAAAGAAGAAAAATAGGGGGTGCGCTTATGAGGCACATACACTGGAAATTGCCTAAAGTCAGTGTATTCATTCTGGTTGGCTTGATGGCTATGGTATTGATCCTGGGTGGGTGCGGCAGCAACGGTCAGGTGAGCAAACCGGCGGCAGGCGTGGCCGCGAGTGCAGCGGATGAGCTGGCCTTCTATAACGGCAAGACCGTGACTTTCGTTGTTGCCACCAAAGCCGGGGGCGGGTATGACTCCTACGGCCGTTTGATTGCCCCCTTCCTGCAGAAATACCTGCCAGGGAGCACGGTAATCGTGAAAAATGTCCCGGGAGCCGGGCATATCATCGGGGCCAATGAAATTTATAATGCCAAGCCCGACGGTCTGACCCTGGGTACTTTCAACAAGGGTTTGATCATGAGCCAAATTGCCGGGATGGAAGGGATTAAATTCGATCTAAACAAATTCAACTGGCTGGGAGATGCCTCTACAGAATCCCGGGTCTTGATCGTCGGCACCAAATCCCCTTACCATAGCATAGATGATCTCAAAAAAGCCAGTGAGGAGATTAAGATGGCGACGGCCGGAGTAGGCAGCGCATCTCATAATGATGCGTTAATGTTATCGAATATTTTTGGTTTTAAGGTCAAGCTTATCAGCGGCTACGCCGGGCAGGAAGCAGACCTGGCGATGATGCGGGGCGAGGTCGTAGGCCAAGTGGGTGCATTTGACAGCATGCGCAATATGATTGAAAACAAGGAAGCCAGAGCCTTAGTAATTATCGGTAAAGAGAAAATCCCGGAACTTCCGGATGTTCCCTTGCTCAGCGATATTGGCCCGGCGGATAAAAAGGCCTTAACCGAGCTCATGAATTCCCAGGCCTGGTTAGCCCGTCCCTTGGCTACCACCCCGGGAATCCCGGAGGGCAGACTGAAAGTCTTGCGCGAAGCCATGAAAAAGGCCCTCACCGACCCTGAACTCCTGCAAAAAGCGAAACAGGCCAATCTGCCTGTGACCTATGTAACGCCGGAAGAGGTGACCCAAACCGTCAGCACAGCCTTAAATCAACCCCCGGAAATCGTCAAAATTGTCACCGAAGCCGTCAAGAACGCCAAAGATTAATTTTCAGAAAGGAGAAAGATTATCATGGCAGAACGCACCGGGGCAGATATACTGGTGGAATGCCTGCAGGCAGAAGGAATTAAGGATGTATTCGGGGTAATCGGGAGTGCCTGCATTGATATCACGGATGCCATTGCCCGCACTCCCGGGATGCGCTTTATTCCAACAGCGCATGAACAGGGAGCAGCCTATGCAGCAGACGGCTACGCGCGCATCACCGGGAAACCTGCGGTCTGCCTGGTAACCGTGGGGCCTGGCGCGACCAATGCTCTGAGCGGGGTGGCCCAGGCCTACATGGAGTCCTCGCCGGTCATTCTTATCAGCGGGGAAGTGGCTTCAACGGTCAGGGGAAAAGGACGCTCCAACTGGCACGAAATTGACCAGCTCGAGGTTTTTAAACCCATCACCAAGAACACCCTCCGTCTGGAGCGGGTGGAGCGCATCCCGGAACTGATGCGCCAGGCTTTTAGGACGGCTACTTCCGGGCGTCAGGGTCCGGTCTATCTCGGGGTGCCGCGGGAAGTGCAGACTGCTTTGAGTGACGTGCCGGTGCCCGCGGCTGCCGCTTACCGGGCGGCAGCCCGGCCGCGCGCCGATGCTGCTACCGTCGTTCAAGCCGCAGACCTCATCCAGAAAGCCAAAAATCCATTGGTTCTGGCAGGCGGGGGTGTCATCTGGTCGGGGGCCCGCGAAGCCCTGCTCAAACTGATGGAACTCCTGGCAATTCCGGGGGCGGCGACTCCTTCGCACAAAGGGATTATACCGGATGACCATCCCCTGGGGCTCGGCCAGCTGGGGCATACGGGTTCTCCCCCGGCCCAGAGGTACGCCCAGGAGACGGATCTGATTCTGGCCATTGGCTGCACTTTCTCGGAAACCACCACCGACCGTTACGGCTATCACATTCTGCCGAAGAGAGCAGGCATCATTCACATTGATATCGATCCGGAGGAGATCGGGAAGAGCTACCCGGTCGATGTGGGGATTGTGGGAGATGCCCGTTCCGTCATCGAAGATCTAACCCGTGAACTGCGCAACCGGGGATTGGTACCGCCTAATTTGTCTTTACACGGTCGGGTGCAAAAGGTTGCCGAACTCAAAAAATCCTGGCGCGAACAGTTCCATGCACTGACGGCTGAGGGAGAAGGCAGGATCAGGCGGGCCCATGTGATTCAGGCGGTGCGTCAGGCTTTGGATCATGATGCCATTGTGGTGAGTGAGGCGGGCGGCACCTGTTCCTTTACCCGTTTTGCCTTTGAGGCATACCACCCCTATTTGATCCCGGGGGATTTCTCGGCCATGGGCAGCGGGTACTGTATGTCCCTGGGAGCCAAGGCGGCCTATCCGGAACGGCAGGTTTTAAGCATCAGCGGGGACGGGGCCATGATGATGGTGCTTCCGGAAATACTGACAGCCGTGGAAAACAACATCCCTTCGGTAGCGGTGGTAATCCACAACAATATCTACTCCAATATTAAGCATAAGCAGGATGTTCTTTTCGGCAAGCGTTTCATCGGAGTGGATCATCCGTATCCGAGCTTTGCCAAGATGGCGCGCGAATTTGGGGCTTGGGGGGAAAGCGTTGAGCAGGAGCCCGAACTGCTGCCGGCCATCCAAAGGGCTCTCGCCAGCGGCAAGCCGGCCATCGTGGAGGTCTTTATCGACCCCACGGACCGCGTTCCCCCCAGCAAGACTTATAAACGCTGGGTTGAGGAACGACAGATGCCTGTAGTTTAGGGAACCTGCCCGCAAACGGCGGGGTCTGAAAGGAGGCATGCGAAGTGTTTGAGGCAAGTCTGCAAGGGTTAGCTCAAGTGTTTGTCTGGCCCAATGCCGGGTTTATGCTCCTCGGGGCAACCATCGGCATGGTGGTGGGCTTTATCCCCGGCTTAGGCGGAAACTTTATGCTGGCCATGATGATCCCCTTCGTCTTCGGGATGGATCCTTATGCTGCCTTTGCCCTGCTTTTGGGCGGGCATGCCGTGGTCCACACTGGAGGGGCCATCTCAGCTCTTTTGTTCAATACCCCCGGTACGGGGCCGAATGCAGCCACCTGTTTTGACGGTTATCCCCTGGTCAAGCAGGGGCAGACCGGGCGGGCTATGGGCATTGCTATGGCAGCATCCGCCTTTGGCGGGGTTTTCGGAGCCCTGCTCATGGTTTTTATCATACCGATTGTGCGCCCAATTATTATGGCCTTCGGCCCCCCTGAATTCTTTATGATGGTCATGGTGGGAGTAGCCGCGCTCGCTTTCCTTGGGGGGAACTCCGTGGCCAAAGGCTTGGCGGTGGGTGCTTTAGGGCTTCTGATGTCCATGGTAGGGCAGGACCCCTCGACTGGGGTGGTGCGCTATGGTTTTGGCAGCCTCTATCTTTGGGACGGAATTAACCAAGTTCTGGTGGTTATAGGAATCTTTGCGGTAAGCGAGATGCTGGAGCTCTCTCAGCAGGGGGGATCAATCGCAGATACCCACGGCGCGGCCAAAGTGAGCGGAGGAGTGCTCACAGGTATTAAGGATGTATTTCGTCACTGGTGGCTCAACTTACGCTGTTCCGCTATCGGCGGGATTATCGGGGTCGTGCCCGGCCTTGGTGGAGAGGCCGCCAGCTTCCTGGCTTACGGGCACGCGGTTCAGACCTCGAAAACTCCGGAAAAGTTTGGTTCCGGGATGATCGAAGGCCTAATTGCCCCTGAATCGGCCCACAACTCCAAAGAAGGCGGGGCTTTGATCCCCACGGTTGTGTTCGGGGTCCCCGGAAGTTCGGGTATGGCCATCTTGTTGGGAGCTTTTCTGATCCTGGGTTTGGCCCCCGGTCCTAAGCTTTTGTCCGAACACCTGCCATTAGTTTTCAATATGGCCTGGACCGTGGCGATTGCGAACGTGTTTGGAGCAGCCCTCGGCTTGGTGCTGGCCAACCAGATGGCACGGCTTACTTACCTGCGCAGTTCGATTATCGTTCCCTTAATTTTAATGTTTGCCGTCCTTGGAGCCTACGGTACGCATAACAGCATGGGAGATATTTTAGTAGTATTCGTGTTTGGGATTGTCGGCTATTATCTCAAGAAATATCGTTATCCAAAAGCACCGCTCATCATGGGCCTGGTTCTTGGGCGCATGGCTGAGGTCAACCTGAATATGGCCTGGGATTTGTATGGAATTTCTTTCATGACCCGTCCGATTACCCTGGTGCTCTTTGTCATTCTCATTACCACCATCGTTTATCCGATTATCAAACGGATGCGGGCTTCCCGGAAGGGAGGAAATGTTCATGCCGATGCGGTTTAGGGGAACGGTAATTTTTAATATCCTGTTTATCCTGGTTTTTGTCCTGGCGATTATCATTGCCTTGGGCTATAATTCCCGGGCACGCATGGCGCCTCTGGTGATCGCAATACCGGGCCTGGCCGTGACTATCGGCCGCCTGGTGGTGGAACTAAGGGGCAATAAAGACAAAGAGAATAAAGATAAAGAGAATAAAGATAAAGAGAAGAAGACAAAGGACAAGTTTGACCATGAAAACCAGGAGGGAAATGAACCGGAAAAAAGCAAACCGGTTGCCAAGTTCTCTGAGTTAAATTCTTTTAGCTGGGCTGTAGGGCTGTTTCTTCTTCTGTACGTGGTCGGCTTTTTAGTGGCTATACCGATATATCTCTTTCTCTTTCTCAAAGTGCGGTCTCAGGAGAAACTGGTGTTTTCTTTGATCTTTTCCCTGGTGTCCTGGGGAGCGCTCTATCTCTTTTTCGGTATGGTTTTGCACATCCCCCTATATGAAGGGATTATAGCTGAGACTTTCTTTTAATTTAGGGGACGATGACAGTGAAGTTAAAGGGTCCGTGGATCGCTCTTCAACACCGCAATTACCGTTTGCTTTGGTTTGGCAACACCTTCTCCCAGTTAGGTGACCATATGCAGCAGGTGGCCCAGAATTGGCTGGTCTGGCAAATTACAGGCTCAGTAACAGCCCTGGGCCTGGCTGCGTTTATCGGGATTATCCCACGCCTGGCCTTTGGTTTTTTCGGCGGACCCATTGTGGATAAATACAACCGCCGTTATTTGCTCGGCAGCACCCAGTCCGCAGCGCTTCTGTTTTCTTTGGGATTTGCCCTGACAGCGGCATCGGGCGCGATCACTTTTCCGCTGGCCCTTTTCTTTATTTTTACCCTGGAAACGACTCAGATTATAAACCAGACTACCCGTCAAGCGCTGCTTCAGGAAATCGTGCCCCGCCAGGATATTCCCAGTGCTGTTTCTTTAAACGGCACCGGGAATAACCTAGCCCGTATCGCCGGCCCGGCGCTTGGCGGAACGCTCATACCGGTCACCGGGGTTGAAGGACTGATGTTTCTAAATTCCCTTACCTTTCTGGGTGTGCTGATGGCTGTGTGGCGCATGCGCATCCCCGCCAGGCAATGGGGACAGACGCAGGCGGAAGAGGGGGGGTTCTGTGAGCGTTTGCTCGAGGGCTACCGGTATATTTGGAAAAATAACCGGCTGCGCATGCTGATTTATCTGGGGATGGTATCCGCTTTTCTGATTATGCCCATCATCAGTATGCTTCCGGCCTATGTGGACAATGTCCTGAAAGGGGGACCCCAAACGTTTGGTTTTCTCATGGCGGCCTTCGGGATTGGGGCAGTGCTTGGAGCCATGAACGGGCCTGCGGTCCGGGCCAGTATCGGCGGGGTTGTCACTTTGCTGGCGGCAGTCCTGCAGGGTATCTTATTCATTTTGCTGGGAGCAATAACCATCCCCTTCTTGGCTTTTGGGCTCATGTTTACCCTGGGCTTGGCAACCATTACTTATAACAACAGTGTGGTGACCGCCATGCAGTTAAGCACCGCTCCCGAATATTTAGGCCGGGTGATGGGGATATACCTAATGCATAAGGCGGTAACCGCCGCCGGGGCCATGCTTCTGGGAACTGTAGCGACTTTTGCAGGGGCGGACAGGGCTTTAGTCATCAGCGGTATTTTTTACTTAGGCCTAGGGGCTGGAGTTCAGTATGCCAACCGGGATTTGCAGGCCCAGGCGTTAAGCGCCGCGGTACCGGGTAAAGGCAAAGGAAACGGCTAAGAGAGCAGTTTGGGCAGGATTAAAGATTTTTTAAAAATAAGGAATTGCGGCGGAAAGGAGGCAATTATGAACTCAAATCAATCGTTTATTACAGTGGGCAAATCCCCTCTGCGGGCAGATGCCCGGGATAAAGTGAGAGGCAAAGGTATTTACATTGACGATATGAGACTTCCGGGGATGCTCTATGGCAAGGTTTTGCGCAGCCAATACGCCCATGCCCGTATCCTCATGATTGACACCAGCGAGGCGGAGAGATTGCCGGGAATCATAGGGATCGTTACGGGGGAGGAGCTTCCTTTCATTCACGGTGAATCTTTTCCCGATGAACCGTTATTGGCCCGGGGCAAGGTCCGGTACATGGGGGAAGGCGTGGCGGCAGTGGCTGCAGTTGACGAAGAGACAGCGGAGAAAGCCCTGGGCTTGATTAAAGTGGAGTATGAGGAACTGCCTGCTCTCTTCGATCCGGTGGCAGCGGCGGCACCGGGGGCTGTCCGCATTCATGAAGAAATGGAGAGTTATAAAGGGAAACCCTTGGTGAGACCGGTAAAAGGGACGAATATCCTGAATCACGTGCAGTTTGAGCGGGGGGATGTGAATCAAGGTTTTGCCCAAGCCGACCACATCTTCGAAGACACCTTTACCACCCCGGCCCAGCAGCATTGCAGCATTGAACCCCACGGCTCGATTTGCCTAATCGATAAGGATGACAACATCAGCCTCTGGACCAACAATGACTCCCCTTACCGCTGCCGCATCGAGATTGCGGATGCCCTGCATATCCCCATGACTAAAGTCAGGATAATCAGCGCTCCGTATACCGGAGGAAATTTCGGAGGGAAAGGCGGGTTGAAAGCGGAGGCCTGTGCCATTGCCCTGGCCTGGAAAATCAGAAATGTCCCGATCAAAGTGCTGTATACCCGGGAAGAGGAATTCTGTTCCTCCATTATCCGCCACCCGTCTGTGATCAAGATTAAGACTGGGGTTAAGAACGGCGGCACGATTCTTGCCCGTGAAGTCACGACTTACTGGGCAACCGGTGCCTACGCGGAAAAAGGGCCGACTGTTTCCCGCTTCGGCGGAATCTCCTCCGCCGGTCCGTACAACATTCCAAATGTTAAAATTAACGGCTATTTGGTCTATACCAATACCCCGGTGGCGGGGGCGATGCGCGGGTATTCCGGGCCCCAGACCTCCTGGGCCTATGAATCCCAAATGGATATCATTGCGGCTAAACTTGGACTCGACCCCCTGGAACTCAGATTGCGCCACGTCTATCAAGACGGGGACATCCATACTGCGACCGGGCAGATCATTCATGCAGAAGGGTTGAAAAAGTGCCTGGAGGAAGTGGCCGTTCGGATGGAGTGGCAGGGCAAGACCCTAGGTCCGAATCAGGGCCGGGGAATTGCCTGCATGGAGCGCGCGGTCAAGACACCCTTTGGCTCTGCGGCCTTTGTCAAAGTGAATGAAGACGGAACCGTAGACATTCTCAGCAGCACGACCGAAGTGGGCCAGGGTTCGGAAACAATTCTTAGGCAAATTGTGGCGGAGGAACTGGGTGTCCCGCTCAATGCGGTAAGAAAAGCCACCCCCGATACCGCTTATACCCCCTATGATGCCTCCACTACCTCCAGCCGTTCGACCTTTCACATGGGGAACGCGGTAAAAATCGCCGCCGCAGACGCCCGGCAGCAAATTCTGCAATTGGCAGGCAAACTCCTGTCAACTGATCCGGTGAACCTTACGCTGGCGGATGGCAAAGTCCTGGATAAAGAAAATCCGGTTAAAGTGATGCCTATAGCCGCCGTACTAGGTCAAAGCTACGGTTCCAGCGGCACTGTGCTTGGCCGCGGTTACTATTTCCCGGAAATGCCGGAAGGACAGGAAACTTATTTCTCTTCCCAAGTGGTTTTTTGGCTCTTGGGAGCCCACGGGATCGAGGTGGAAGTGAACCGCAGAACCGGAGAGGTCAAAATCTTAAAGGTATATGCGGCTCATGACGCGGGGAAAGCGATTCACCCGGACAATGTCAAGGGTCAGATCCTGGGAGGGATATCCATGGGTCTGGGATACGCTGCCTATGAGAACTATGAGTTTAAGGAAGGAAATGTTCTCAACCCGTCATTCCTGAGTTATAAGCTCCCTACCGCCGTCGATATGCCCGGAGTCGTACCGGTTATTGTAGAGCAGGAGCACCAAGACGGTCCTTATGGGGCGAAAGGGGTAGGGGAAACAACCAATGTACCTTTGCCCCCGGCCTTGGCAAATGCCATCTATAATGCGGTCGGGATCCGGATCAAGAGCCTGCCTATTACACCGGACAAAGTGCTCGCCGCTATGCAGGAAAGAGGGGAGGGGGAAAGTCAATGAGACTGCCGGAGTTCAGCTATGTTGCCCCGCGTTCCCTTGCGGAAGCATGTACCACTCTGGAGGAAATGGACGGGAAGGCTGCAGTGATTGCCGGAGGGACCGATCTTTTACAGCCTCTCAAAGAAAAGTTGAAGCGCCCGCACTATCTGGTTGACCTCAGGAGCATACCAGGGCTTGATGAGATTAGTTATGACCCGAAAGAGGGACTAACCTTGGGTGCCATGGTGTCCCTAAGGCATTTAGCCGCCAGCAGGGTGGTGAAACAGACTTATCCAGTTCTGGCCCAGGCTGCGTTAGAGGTGGCTACCGCCCAAATTCAGGCTATGGGTACCGTGGGCGGAAATCTCTGCCAGGACAGTCTTTGCCTCTATTACAATCGTTCGGCAGCTTCCAAGAAGGGCTTGGAACTCTGCTTAAAAGCCGGGGGAGATGTCTGTCATACCGTCAAGGGAAGCGGCAAATGCTGGGCTACATTCTGCAGCGATTTGGCGCCGGTCTTTCTGGTCCTCGGTGCCAGGATCAAAATTGTTGATAAAGATGGAGAGCGCGTATCTCCTCTGGCTGAATTATACTCCGGGCATGGCCGCCGTCCCCTGACGCTTAAGCCCGGGCAAGTGCTGACCCAGATTATGGTGCCGCCTGTAACCGGCTCGGACGGAGCGGTTTATCTCAAGCTGCGCCTGCGCCAGAGCATCGATTACCCGGCCTTGGGCGTAGCCGCAGGAATTAGAGTCAAAGAGGAGACCCAAAAAATTGCCGTAGCCCTGACCGGAGTAGAGAAAAAACCGCTCCTGTTTGAAAAAGAGCTGGCCCGGGATCAGACAATCGGGGAGGATGTTATCCGCGTATTGGCTGAACAGGCCTACGCTCAGGCGCACCCCCTTAATAACCTGCGTGATTTCACCCCGAAATACCGCAAGGAAATGGTTCCGATTTACGTGAGATCAGCCCTGCAGCAAGCGTTGCATTGGGGCGGACAGTAGGGAGGCCAGTTATGGAGAGAATCACGCTGAACGTCAATGGACAAAGCCATCAACTGAATATCAAGGTGAATGAGACCCTGCTTGATGTGCTGCGGGAACAACTCGGCCTCTTTGGCACCAAAAAAGGATGTGATTCCGGAGCCTGCGGAGCCTGTACGGTGATTATCGACGGGGAACCCGCCTTGAGCTGCATGATCTTGGCCGTTCGCTGCCAAGGCCGGGAAATTCTGACCATTGAAGGATTGGCTCCGGAGGGTGAGCTCCATCCTCTGCAGGAATCCGCAATTGAGCATGGGGCTGTCCAGTGCGGCTTCTGTACACCCGGTTGGCTGATGTCAGCCAAGGCGCTCCTGGATGAGAACCCGGCCCCTTCACGCCGGGAGGTACAGGCTGCGATCGCAGGCAATCTATGCCGCTGTACCGGGTATAAGCAGATTGAAGATGCGATCTTGGCGGTGGCAAAGAAGTAAGCTTAAGTTCATAATTGGAAGCGAAATATGTAGAATAGGCGAACCTGGACCAATTAATTCTATAAATGTTTAGAGGTTGGAACTTAGTGTTTCAAATATGGAATACCTATTGTTCTTAGTATTAAGCCGGTTTACACAACAGTGCAGCCGGCTTAACCTTTTGCTTGCGAAAACTGACAACTCAAAGCTGAAATTATACAGTTCACTTGAATAATCCCATATTTGGTACAACTATTGCTTAATCCAAGAAGTAAGGAGGGAACTATGTATGCCATATCGAGATTTACGGGAATATCTTCAGGCCTTGGAGCAAAACGGCCTGCTTCACCGCGTTCCCAAAGAGGTGGATAAGGACTGGGAGGTAGCGGCCGCTGCGCGGGTTTTGTTCCAAAAAGTCCCGTCCGCCCGGCGCCCGGCTATTATGTTTGATAAGGTAAAGGGCTTTGACATCCCGGTAGTGGCCGGGGTGCTGGGGGCATCCCGGGCTGTATATGCCCTGGCCATGGAGACTGAAGTGAATAACATCAGCCGGCGCTGGACGGAAGCTCAGAATAATCCGGTCGAGCCCATCTTAGTAGAAATCGGCCCGTGCAAGGAAAACATTCTGACTGGAGACCGGATAGATATGCTTAAGTTCCCGGTGCCGGTGTGGACGGTGGGGGAAGATCCAAGCCCATACCTGACCTCCCCTTATGTTGTAACCAAGGATCCGGAAACTGGAGTACATAATGTCGGCACCTATCGCGTTCAGGTTAAAGCATCTGACCGTGTAGGGTGCATGATGAACTTTCACCAGCACGGTCGGCGGCACGTCGATATGCATAACCGCCTGGGCCGGCCGACCCCGGTAGCGATTGTCTTAGGAACGGATCCGACCATTGGCCTTTGCTCTGTGGCCCGCATCATGTACGGGCTCAGCGAATATTCCGTGGCGGGGGGGCTGCGGGGCAAGCCGGTGGAACTGGTGAAATGTGAAACGTCCGATCTTCTGGTTCCGGCGACCGCCGAGATTGTGATCGAGGGGGAAATTGAATCGAATACCTTGGTGCATGAAGGGCCGTTTGGGGAGTACACCGGATATATGGGCCCGGACGGGGACGCCTATGAGATCAAGATTAAAGCCATTACTTACCGCAATAACCCGATTTACCAGGCATTTATCAGCCAGATGCCGCCCAGTGAAAGCAGCCTGATCCGGAGTGTGGGGAGGGAGGCCGGGCTATTCAAAGGGTTAAAGGAGGACCTGCGCTTACCGGTGCAGGAAGTGCGTCTTAAAGAAAGCGGGGGGGCCGCCTCCTATCTGGTGATTTCCGTGAAACAGGACGGTTCAGCCGGGCTCATCAAACAAGTGGCCTGGGGAGCGTGGGCCATTGATCCGACCCTGGGCAAATTCACGGTGATCGTAGATGATGACATCGACATCTGGGATGATTTTGCGGTGGATTGGGCCATGTCCTTCCGGGTTCAGCCGGCCAAAGACTGCATGCTCGTGCCCGATACTGCGTCCGTACGCCTAGATCCTTCTACGGCTCCGGCTGATGAACCGCAGCTAACGCACAAACGGGCAACCGCCTCTAAAATTTTAATTGACGCCACCAAGAAGCACAATTACCCGCCGCTCGCGCTTCCGCCGCTGGAACACCGGGAACAAGTGCTGGCGAACGCAGAGCTCTATGGATTTAAGGGCTTGATTATGGAGTAGTAATCCAAAGCAGTAGGATAAGCAAGAGAAAGGAAGGAGAACTGTAAAGATGAGTGAGACCCCAAAAAGCGAGATTGTTTATCAAGATTTACGGGAGTGGATTGAAGAAGCTAAGAAGCTGGGCGAATTAAAAGTAGTCGAAGGGGCTACCTGGGAGCAGGACATCGGGATGGCCACGGAAATGCTGCACCATTCTACCCCTTCCCCAGCAGTGATCTTTGACAAGATTCCGGGGGTGGAGCCCGGCTATAGGGTTATTACCAATACCTTCGGCGACAAGCGCATGAACATGACCCTGGGCTTCCCGACCACCATGAACAAGGTCGAATTAAGTGTTGCCTTTAATGACCGGATGAAAAGCTTAAAACCGATCCCGTATCAAGTGGTGGAAACCGGACCGGTCATGGAAAATGTCATCATGGGCGATGACATCAATATTCTGAAATTTCCCACACCTCTTTGGCATGAACATGACGGCGGCCGCTATATCGGAACCGGCAGTTATGACATCACCATCGATCCGGATGAGAACTGGGTCAACCTTGGCACTTACCGGGTAATGGTGCATGACGAGAAACACTTGGGATTCTATATTTCTCCCGGCAAGCATGGAAGGATACACCGGGATAAGTTCTTCGCCCGCAATCAGCCCTGCCCGGTGGCGGTAGTTGTCGGCGGAGATCCCCTGCTCTATTTAATGGCTTGTAACGAGGTTCCGTATGGAACCAGCGAATACGAACTGGCGGGAGCCCTCCGCGGCAAACCGTATGAGGTGATTGAAGGCAAGGTGACCGGACTTCCGATTCCGGCCAATGCGGAAATTGTGCTGGAAGGGTATGCTTACCCCAATGTGCAGAAAATGGAAGGACCGTTTGGAGAGTGGACCGGTTATTATGCCAGCGGGGAGCGCGAGGAGCCGGTGATCGAGGTTAAAGCGATCTACCACCGCAATCATCCGATCATCTTAGGCAGCCCCCCGAACCGTCCGCCGGATGAATTAGTGCGTTACCGTTCCATTGTGCGTTCCGGTCTTCTGAAAGAAGAATTGGAAAAAGCGGGAGTTCCTGATATTGTCGGCGCTTGGGCCCATGAAGTCGGCGGGGTGCGCATGTTTGTGGCGGTATCGATTAAACAGCGCTACCCGGGCCACGCCCGCCAGGCCGGACATATTGCCGCCATGTGCCACGTAGGCGCCTATGCCGGGAAATATGTGGTCGTAGTGGATGAAGACATTGATCCCTCGGACTTAGGGGCTGTGATTTGGGCCATGTCTACCCGTTCCGACCCGGCAGAGTCTATCGATATCATTAAACGGGCCTGGAGCACCCCGCTCGATCCCCGTATTTCCCCGGATCAAAAAGCTCAGGGAAACCATACCAATTCCCGGGCGGTCATCGATGCCACCAGGCCGTGGGAGTGGCGCAACGAATTCCCGCGCGTCAATTACCCAAGCCCGGAAATCACGAAGCTTGCCCGCGAAAAATTCGGGTACCTACTTAATATTTAAGAGGGGGTAAAACATGTGACACCTAAAAGAATAAAGCGTCATTCAGCCATTGCGCTCTTGCTGATCTTCATGCTCCTATGGGGGGCGGGCTGCGGCAGCAGTGCTGCCAAGGATAATGCCGGCAAGGATGGCGCCGGTGCCGCGGGAAAAACAGTTGATTTCCCAACCAAAGATATCACCTTTATTGTACCCGTATCTCCGGGAGGCGGGTATGATACTTATTCCCGCATCTTAGCCCAGTACATGCCGAAATACCTGCCTAAACCAGTGAACATCATTATCAAAAATATGCCGGGCGGAGAATGGAATATCGGGCTCGGGGAACTGAACCGGGCCAAGCCGGACGGCTATACCATCGGGATTTTCAACATTCCGGGGAATGTGGTCAACCAGATCATGGGAGCCAGTTATGATCTGAATAAGATGACCTGGATCGGCCGGGTCACAGATACGGTCTATGTCGGGGCGCTCTCGCCCAAATCCAAGTTCAAGACCCTGGAGGACTTGAAAAAGGCTGATGAAGTAAAAGTTGGAGTGGTTGGACTCTCTTCCACTGCCGGCTTGGGTTCCTTAATCGCCTTACAGGAGATGGGGATAAAAGCCAAGTTCGTCACTCACCCCGGAAGCACAGAAGCCGTAATGGCTGCAATCCGGGGGGATGTGGATTATGTCCAGTATCCTTATCCAACTCTCAAAAAGTTTATCGTGGATTCTCAGCAGCTCAATCCGATCATTATTTTCTATCCAGAGCGCCATAAGGATCTGCCCAATGTCCCAACAGTTAAAGAAGCAGGGTACAGCCAGCTCCTGGACGTTGTCAAAGCGGATTATCTGGTAGGAGGCACCCCGGGAATACCGCCTGAAATCGCCAAGATTCTGCGCGATGCCTTCCAGCAAACGATGAAAGACCCTGAAGTCATGAAGAAAATGGAGGAATTCGGGCAGCCGGCCCGCCCGGCTTCTGACGAAGAAGCGGCCAGAATCATTGCAGATTCCCTGAAGGTTTTCGGAAAATATAAGGATCTGGTCGCCCAAAATCAGAAATAATCTTTTCCCCTCCTCAACATAGGTGAGCCGGAATGCCCTTCCGGCTCCTCTTGTCCCTCTTTCTCGGAGACTGCATGACAGGAGGTTAGGTGTATGGCGGACATCTTACGAGGTCTTATGGATTTTATGGCTTGGCCCAGCCCGTTGTTCATGGCCCTGGGCGCCCTCTTGGGCATGCTCTTTGGCTTTATTCCCGGTTTAGGAGGGGCGCAGGCCTTGGCGCTTTTGACTCCGGTGACTTTTGGCATGCCGCCGAACCAAGCGATGGCCATGATGATCGGGGCCATGGGGGCCGTTCCGTTCGGCGGATCAATCAGCGCGATTTTAATTAACACTCCGGGTACCCCCCAAAATGCCGCCACCACTTTCGACGGTTTTCCGCTCACAAAACAGGGGAAGGCAGGGTTTGCCTTGGGAGCCAGCGCCAGCTCCTCGGTTATGGGGGCATTGTTCGGGGTGGTTGTCCTAGCTGTCTTAATTCCTTTAGGCAAACCGGTGGTTCTGGCTTTTTCCTATCCGGAATATTTCATGATGGCCTTTATGGGGATATCCGTGATCGCCGTAGTTTCTTTGGGCTCAATCTGGAAGGGACTGGCGGCAGGGGTTTTCGGCCTGTTGCTCTCGACCGTCGGCTATGATCCGGTCACAGGTTCCGTAAGGTACACGATGGGATTTGAATATTTGTATGATGGGATCAAAATCGTTCCCGCCCTCATCGGGCTCTTTGCAATTTCCGAAAGCCTGGAAATGATGATTAAAGGCCGGGATCTGGATACCGGAAACAAAGCAATCGGGAATGTAGGGAGCGGGGTTTGGGAAGGAATTATGGCGACGTTCAAGCACTGGTGGCTGTTCATCCGTTGTTCAGTGATCGGTGTCATTATCGGCATTATCCCGGGAGTCGGGGGGTCTGTTTCTAACTTTCTGGCCTATGGGCACGCCGTACAGACAACAAAAGATAACCCCCATTTTGGGCAGGGGGATGTCCGCGGGGTTATTGCGCCCCAGGCCTCGGATACCGCCAAAGACGGGGGGGCCATGGTGCCGACCATTCTCTTCGGGATTCCCGGCAGCGTCGAGACAGCGGTGCTCCTGGGCGCCTTAATTTTGCACGGCCTCCAGCCGGGGCCCAAACTGCTCTTGGATAACCCAACGATTGTATATGTTATGATCTTTGCCCTGGTTGCCAGCAATGTCCTGGCCGGGGTGCTGGGAATTCTGGGTGCCAGGTATTTGGCCAAGCTGACATTGCTTCCGGTCAAGCTGACCTCGCCCGTAATTATAGCTTTGGCGCTTATGGGCGCTTACGCCACCAACGGGGTTTTGGAGGATGTTATTCTGGCCCTGGTCTTTGGGGTGATTGGCTATTTCATGAACAAATACGGCTTTACCCGGGTGCCGCTCGTCATTGCCCTAGTCCTGGGCACCATGTTCCAGCAAACCTATCATCAAACCATCAGCAGCATGGGGTGGCAGGGATTCTTCAAACGCCCGATTTCCCTGGGGTTGTTCCTGGTAACCGTGGTCATGCTGGTGACACCTTTTATCAAAGCCCGCCAGGACCGTATCCGGAAGGCCAAGAAGGAAGGTGAAATGTATGAAGCTTAAGGGGAATGCTATCTTCGAACTGTTCTTAATTGCGCTCAGTGCAGGCATGTTCATTGTCTCCTTTACGTATAATCCGCGCGCCCGGTTTGCGCCGGAGCTCCTGAGCGTCCTCATGTTTTTCCTGACGATGCTCCTTTTCTTGGGTGAAAATATCCCTTTTTTCCAAAAACGGATGAAATTCATGAACCAGAGAGGATTTTTTACCAAGACCGAATCAGAAGGGGATAACCGGGCGCGGGTTAAAGAGCAGTCAAGCTCCGGCGAGCCTGCGCAAAGTGAACCAAGACCGGCATCAGGGTCAGGGTCCGGTGCGGCTTTTAAGGAAAACCTGAAGCTTATACGGCTTCTTCTCTGGTTAATTCTCTTTGCAGTCATGCTCCGTTATGTAAGTTATCTCATTACAGTACCAGTTTGGCTTTTATTGTTTATTAAATTGGAATCAGAACGTTCCTGGCTTCAATCCGGTTTGGTGGCTGTAGGGATGGGGATTTTCGACTATGTCCTGTTCGCTGTCCTTTTGCGGGCTACATTCTAAGATGGGAGTTTCCATATGAGCGAAGAGTTGTTGAACCAAGAGTTGACGGACCAAGAGTTGACGGACGAAGACCGGCTGCGCCGGGAGGTGGCTGCTTGCATCCGCTTGCTTGAGGGGAATGGGCTGATGGATTTCAGCGGGCATGTGAGCGCCCGCATCCCGGGCGGGAATGAATTTTTAATAAATTAAAACGGAAGTCAAGCTCAAACCGGACAGATCGCTGGAATAGAAACAAAGTCTTTTTGAGCAACTGCAGGATTTTTTCACTGGGTACGAACGTTCGGGGGGAAGGAATATGGGAAAACAATATGGCTCCGATGTCATCGTGGACTATCTCACCCAACTGGGGATTGAATATGTCGCGTTTAATCCGGGGGCAACCTTTAGAGGGATTCATGATTCCTTAATCCGGCGTCAGGACACAGGAGGCCCGCGCATCATTGAATGCCTCCATGAGGAAATAGCGGTGGCCATTGCGCACGGGTATGCCAAGGCCACGGGCAAGCCGATGGCTGTGTTTACCCATAATGTGGTGGGCTTGATGCACGCGAGTATGGCCATATTCAATGCCTGGTGTGACCGGGTGCCGATGCTGGTGCTGGGGGGACGGGGCCCATGGATACCACCCGCAGGCGCCCGGGGATAGACTGGATTCATACGGCCTTAGTTCAGGGTAATTTGGTCCGGGACTATGTCAAATGGGATGATCAGCCCTATAGCCTCGCGGGTGTCAGGGAGTCCCTCCAGCGGGGATACAGGGTCAGCATGACCGAACCTAAGGGGCCGGTTTATATCTGCTTCGATGCCGGAATCCAGGAGCAGGAAGTGGATGAGACAGGTTTTGAGGCGGGGACCGCAGTGATGACCGGAGTTACTGTCCCTCCTCAGATTCCAGGGCCGGCCTTGCAGGAGATAGCCCGCCTCTTAGTAGCCGCAGGGAATCCGGTGGCCGTCGCGGACCAGGTGGGCCGCCAGTCTCAGGCGTTTGATGCGCTAATACAGTTGGCGGAACTCCTGAGCATGCCGGTCATTGAACCGCAGAAACGGGTGAGCTCACTCAATTTCCCCACAGCCCACGGGCTCAATTTAAGCGGGCTTAATGCCCAAGTGCTGCAGACAGCCGATCTAGTCCTGGCTCTCGAGGTAGAGGATCTCTACGGCGCCCTCCACCCGGGGGAAGGCTCACAGACTTCGGATAGGACTATCCTGTCTCCGGGTGCCAAGATCATCAATATTGGACTGAAAGAGATGCAAAGAAACAGTTGGGTCCAAGGTTACCAACGCTTTCAGCCGGCGGATCTGTCGCTAAGCGCTTCCGTAAGCCAGGCTCTGCCGGCCTTGGTGGGAGCATGCCGGGACCTTATTGAAGAAAAGAAAGAGAAAATCGGGAACGCTGAAGGATGGCGGCTGGAGAAGAGAGAGCAGCTGACAGGGGTTCACCTGTCTCAGCGCCGGGCATGGCTGGAAACGGCCGAGTCCCACGGGCAACGACCGGATATCACCCGGGCATTCCTGGCCTTGCAGGTGGGTGAGATGCTTAAAGATGTAGATTACGTGCTGGCCAACGGCTCCTTAAAGGGATGGGTGCAGCGTTTGTGGGAATTGAAGCAGCCTCAGCAATGGCTGGGGGGCAGCGGCGGCGCCGGACTGGGCTATGGACTGGGCGCAGCCCTGGGGGCAGCTTTGGCTTACAGAGGCAGTGACACGGTCATCGTGGATTTGCAGGCTGACGGAGATTTTCTGTTCACTCCCTCGGCTTTATGGACGGCTGCCCACTATCAGCTTCCGGTTCTGATCATTATGGATAACAACCGGGGTTATTATAATTCGGTTGATCACCAAAACAAGGTAGCGGCGCAGAGAGGCCGTTCACTAGGAAAGGCAGCCGAGGGTACGCTCATCCAAGATCCGGCAGTCGATTTTGCGGCTTTGGCCCGATCCTTTGGGGTATATGCAGAAGGTCCGGTCACTAATCCGGCGGATCTGGCCCCTGCCCTTGAACGGGTTCTGCAAGTGGTAAAGGTCCAAAAAAGGCCGGCCCTGCTAGATGTGGTAACTTCAGCTTTTTAAGCTTGAACTATTCGTGCCTGGCACTTGGGGTAAAGGGGGAAGCATTCGTGCGTAAAGCAAACAAACGCGGTGCACCCGCAGTAACCACTCTTTTTTGTTATCCGGTCAACCTCGAACACCAGTTGCGCAAACATATCTTGTCTGGGGAATCAGGCTTGTCCCAAACCGTGGTCAATCATTTTTTCTACGAGATGATGCAGCTCGCACGCGGTGACTACCATTTGCTAAAATCCTGGCTGATTCAAGCTTGCCTGGTTCTCTATCATAAATCGTGGCAGGTTGGAGCGCCGCTTCCAGTCATCCTCGATGGATTAAACTTGGCCTTAACCTCTGTAACAGAAGAAACCGCTGACGGGAAAGAAGCCGCTGACAAGGAAGAAGCGGTCGAGCAATGGCGCATTGTACTCATACGTACTGTAAATTCCTTGGCGCAGGCAGTCAATGTTCAAATAGATGACGAGCGTTTAGCAAGCAAAATCAAAAAATATATCCAGGCCAATTTTCACCGGGACCTAACCATACAAGAGGTGGCGGAAGCTGTACGTGTGGACTCAAATCGCATCCGCCAGGTATTAATGACCGAATTGGGACTTGGTTTTAATGAGTACCTTTTAAAGGTTAAATTAGGGGAAGCCAAGAAAATGCTTGCCGGTACGGAGTTTTCCGTGGCTGAAATTGCACGTCTGACCGGTTTCCATGATACCGGATATTTCATCAGACTGTTTAAGCGTTGGGAAGGGATTACACCGGGTCATTATGCCCGGGACAAACGCCTTAAGGAAACGGCAATTATTTTAGAACATGGCGGGCGTGAATCAAATCAGACCGAAGGAAAAGAACGGATCCAGAGGGAGAGAGATGCTTGGATCTACATTCTGGGCGGAGATGTACGGATTGCCGGTTCGTTGTGTACCAACCTGCTTTATGAGGTGTATGACGAGTTTCAAGATATTACTTGGCTAAAAATTTACTCACTCAAACTATTGGCGGTTTTTGCGCGCAAAGGGGTGCAAATCGGGATTCCGGCAGCAGGATATTTGAATGATATGGCCGGAATCCACCGGCAGATGCTGGGGCTTCAGACCTGTGTCCAGGTTTATGATTTCATGCGTGAAGCGGTTGCGCATTTGCAGCAATTAGTTAGCCAACATTATCACGAAGATGCTTTTCGTGTCATCGAAGCTGTCAAAAAGTATGTTCAGCACAATTATAGCTACCCGTTGCAGTTAGGTGATTTAGCACGGTTGGTAAACTTTAGCCCCTACCACTTAGCCCGTTTGTTTAACCGGATGACAGGCCAGACTTTATACAATTACATCACTTATACCCGTATCGAAGCCGCCAAAAGACTTATCTGCACCACGGATTATTCCATAGAGGAGATCGCCGAAAGAGTGGGTTATCAAGACAGCTCACACTTCATGAGCGTATTTAAGAAAAAAGTGGGACAGCCTCCGCGCAAATATGCGGAAGCCTTAAGGGACAAGGAAAGACAATTTGACTGCATCCCCGTCTTTGAGCTTTAAGTGCCCGCGAAGTTTAACCGGCGCCAGAATTTCGGCAAGGGTCTGAGGGTAGCCATCCACCAAGGGCACGACGGCCGCTGCTTCATACGATCCTTCGCTCCCGGATATTTGGCAGGGCAAAAGCAAAGCCGGGCAGAAATCAGGTGCTGGGGGTTTTAATAATACTTGGCAGGAGTTAACCAGAGATAACCATTCATTGACACTTGAATCAGCGATCTGAACATTTAAAGTGCCGGGAACCGGTGTAAAGCCTGTGAATTCGGCACATTGTTCTTTGACCCATTCCAGTTGGGTAAAAAAGACGGCCTGGTTTACACCGGATTGGACGCTTCCCTGAAGGTGTATGATATTTTTTTCTTTCATGCAACATTCCCCCATAGTTGGAAATTTGCTTCCGAAATCTTTGTTTCATTTGTTAAACAAAACTTGTGGGATAGAAAAACAAGGTTTATCAGCAGTCCTGGCTCTTCTCAAACAAAGGTTTCGATTATGAAACATGATGTTTCATAATCGGGCTGATATTTCTGAATTATATACACAATATTTCAAGTCCTTCTTCAATTTTGCAACCGTTTAGGTTCTAAAATGAAACATTCACTTTGGGAAACTGACCGTTAGGAAAAAGGCTGCTTTTTTTGGTACGGTAATTGCTGGTAATAACGCTATAGTTAGAAAGCCTCAAAAGCATGATGCTGAAAGGAGACGGTTAAATGAAACGGATAGTTATCGGAATGTCCGGGGCCACGGGGGCTACTTATGGCGTGCAGCTGATTGAGGCATTGCATGCTATCGAAGAGTGTGAAACCCATTTGGTCATTAGTCCATGGGCAGAAAAAACAATTGCTTTGGAAACCAAATATACTCCCCAGCAGGTTAAACGGATGGTTACATTTTACCACGATTACCGCAATCAGGGAGCCCCTATTGCCAGCGGTTCTTTTGGAGCGGATGGAATGATTATCACTCCCTGCAGTATGAAAACCCTGTCCTCGATTGCGCACGGTTATGCGGATAATCTCATTGGACGTGCGGCCGATGTCATGTTGAAGGAAAGGAAACGCCTGATTCTGGTTCCCCGCGAGACTCCCCTGAGTGAAATTCACTTAGAGAATATGCTCAGGCTGACCCGGGCCGGAGCGATTATGGCCCCGCCCATGCCGGCTTTTTATAATCACCCGGCCAGTTTGGACGATTTGGTCAGGCACCACGTCTCCAGAATACTCGATTTGATCGGGATTGAAAATAGTCTTACCCGCCGTTGGGGTACTGCTTTTGTGACCGGAGGCGAACAGGCTGAGGTACAGAACGGGTAAAAAGGTAAGTTTCCTTATGGTATTTGAGATAAGGAATTGTTATAAGTGCTTAAAAGGGAGGATTGTATATGCTGCGAAAAAAGGTCGTGCTCACCTGGGTTTTGATTATCTCTTTAGTCCTGTTGTCCGGCTGTGGTGCGGGTTCCGCCGGGGCGGGCCAGGGCAGTAAAGATGCTGCCAAGGAGCCTTACCTGATCGGTGTTCTGACGGCGCAGACCGGATCAGCCAGTTGGCTGGGAGACGGGGAACTTAAAGCCGCGAATATGGTGGCGGAGCAAGTGAATGAGGGCGGCGGGGTTGACGGACATCCTCTGAAAGTCGTACCCTATGATACGGCCAGCAGTCCGGAACAAGCCGTTAAAGGAGCGGGCAAACTCATCGGAGACGGAGTTGTTGCGATTATCGGACCTTCCCTGGTGGCGGAGAGTAAGGCGATTGCCCCCTTGGTCAAGGGTTCGGGGCCGCTGGTGTATTCCCTTTCCGGAGGATACCGGCCGGAAAACCCCTGGATGTTTGCCGCCAGTGCCCAGACCGAAGTGATGCAGCAGACCGTTCTCGATTATTTTAAGGCCAAAGGGATTACTAAAATTGCCTTGTTGGCAGCCACCGACTCCACCGGCCAGGAAGCGGTTGATTCCCTGAAGGAGTGGATGGCCAAGGACTCCGCCTTTACCCTGGTAGCCCTGGAGCGGGTGAACCCGAGTGATGTGGATGTATCCGTCCAGCTCAATAATATCAAAAGCAAGGAGCCCCAGGCTCTGATCGCCTGGATGACCGGCAAACTGGTGAATGTGGTGGCTAAGAATTTCTATCAGCTGGGGCTGGAAATCCCCTTAGTGGTGTCCCACGGCAACTTATCTTACACTTTCTTGGACGGGATCCAAGGCTTTGCTCCCAAGACTTTACTTATGCCTGCGACGAAGGATTTTGCCTGGAAGTCCCTGCCCGATACTGATCCGCAAAAGAAAATCAATGAAAAACTGCATCTGGATTATAAAGCAAAGTATGGGAAAGAAGCGGATTTCGGCCCGGGAGTAGCCTATGATGCCATGAACCTCATTGTCAAGGGCTTGCGCCAGGTTGGGCCGGATAAAGAAAAACTGCGCGCTTTCCTGGAGAACACGAAAAACGAACCTGGGGCTACTGCAATTTTCAACTTCTCCGCAGATGATCATCGCGGCACGGGTCGTAAGGATACGGTTACCCTTAAGGTTGTCGGGAAGGAATTCACATTAGCGGAGTAACAGGGGGAGTGAGGCCGGATGAGTGCTGTGTGGCAGATGATCATATCCGGAGTGACCAGCGGCAGTATTTACGCACTGGTGGGGCTGGGTTTAGGGATAATTTATAATGTCAGCAAGGTGATCAATCTGGCCCAGGGAGAGTTTTTAACCTGGGGGGCTCTTTTGCTTATCAGCCTCACGGGTTGGGGCCTTCCCCTCGGAGCGGCGATTGCTTTAGCGGTCATTATGACGGCCGGAATCGGGATTATATTTGAACGCCTCGCGATTCGGCCGGCCTGGAAATCCTCTACTACGGTTCTCCTGATCGCGACCTTGGCCGTGTCCATTGTCTTTAAGGGGATTGCAATGATCGGATGGGGTAAGGATCCTCTTTCAGCTCCCTCGTTTTCCGGCGAGGAGCCGGTAAGAGTCGGGCAGACCGTAATTGCAACCCAGGTGTTTTGGGTAGTTGGCGTCTTGATTCTCATTGCAGCCTTAAGCTGGTACTTTTTCAACCGTACCCTTGCCGGGAAAGCCATTTTAGCCGTGTCTGAAAACCGGGATGCAGCAGCCTTGGTAGGGATTGATGTGAGATTGTCTGTGCTCACGGCCTTTGCTCTCAGTGCGGCGGTGGGCGCCCTGGCCGGGGCGGTGATTGCCCCCATCACCTTTGTGACCTATGACAGCGGCACCATGATCGGGTTAAAAGGATTTATCGCTCTCACCCTGGGCGGAATGGGCAGTATATGGGGCGGGATTATCGGGGGAGTGCTTTTGGGGTTGGTTGAAGCCCTGGGTGCCGGACTAATATCCGCCCAGTATAAAGATTTAATCGCCTTTGTCCTCCTGATTATCGTGCTGTATGCTAAACCGGCCGGTATTCTTAGTGTAAGCGGCAAAAGGGTATAGGAAAAAGCTTTAAGGAGAGAGGGTCGCATGGATGAAAGGATAAGAAAAAGCATAAGCCGGGGGGCATGGTGGGGCTACTTAGCAGTCGTTATCCTCGTGCTGATTCCTTACCTCGGAGTATCCAAACATTTCATTAACTTGCTTACTCTAACGGCCATTCTTGGGATCGCTGTATTGGGCATGGACTTACTTATGGGATTTACGGGCTTGCTTTCTTTGGGCCAGGCAGGTTTTATGGCTATCGGAGCGTATACCTCCGGCATCTTGGCCGTGAGATATGAATTGCCCCCTCTTTATGGGATTTTGGTGGCTCAGGCTCTGACCGTAGTTATTTCCCTGATGATTGGGAAGGCGGTGCTGCGGCTTAAAGGTTATCACCTGGCGATAGCGACCCTGGCGTTTAGTGTCATAATGGAGCAACTGTTAATTAATTCCCGTGAACTGACCGGCGGCCCTTCCGGACTGGCCGGGGTGCCCTTCTTTTCCGTGGGCGGGCTTTCGGTGCCAACGGGATTACCCCTGTACTATTTGACGATAGGGTTGGTTTTAATCATTATCCTCCTGTTCAGGAATCTGACTTCAGTAAGGGTAGGGCGGGCCTGGCTGGCCATTTCCGGGGATGAGACGGCGGCTGCGATGCTGGGTGTCAACACCAGCAATTACAAGCTGTTGGCTTTTGTCTTTGCCGCTTGCCTGGCGGCTTTAAGCGGAAGCCTGTATGTGCATTACATGCGTTTTATTTCTCCCGACATGGTGGGGATGCAGGCATCCATTAATATTACGGTTATGACGGCCCTGGGAGGACAGGGTACCTTATGGGGGCCGCTGCTGGGAGTGGGGCTGCTCACGTTTTTGCCGGACTTTGTCTCCTTTACCCAGCAGTTCCAGCTGATTATCAATGGACTGGTGCTGTTTGTCACGATTGTGTTCTTTCCTAAAGGAATCTCCGGCTTATTCACTTATGTGTACCAATGGATCATCCAACGCATCTTTCGCCTGCAGCGTTACCCGGAGGGAGGGCCGATCGACAATGGAGCAAGCCATTCTGTCCATAAATGAAGTCAGCAAGCGTTTTGGCGGTTTGCCGGCAGTGGATAAAGTATCCCTGCGGGTAAGGAAAGGCCAGATCAAGGCGTTAGTCGGTCCCAATGGAGCGGGCAAGACTACTTTATTTAATCTGATTACCGGAACTTATCCGGCCAACGAGGGCCGAATCGAGTTTGCGGGCAAGGATATTACCGGGCATCAACCCCACATGGTCAACTCGTATGGCCTGGCCCGCACCTTTCAGATCTTGCGCCTGTTTGACAAGCTCACTGCCCTTGACAATGTTAAGATAGGGTGTCACCGCTGGACCCAAACCGGACCGCTTGGCGGGTTCTTCCTAACCCCCAAAGTCAGGCGTGAGGAAGACCTGGTTAGAGAAAAAGCCTTGGAGTGCCTGGAAATGGTCGGCCTGACGAAGGTTGCCGGACAGTTGGCCGGGAATTTGCCGCTGGGCCAGCGCAAACTGCTGGAAGTGGCCAGGGCCCTGGCCAGCCAGCCCCGGCTGCTTTTGCTGGATGAGCCGGCAGCCGGGCTGAATGATAGCGAGACCAATGAATTCTTAGGCAGGATCCGCAAGATTAGGGATACCGGAGTGACTGTCTTATTGATTGAACACAATATGAACCTGGTGATGCGCCTGTCGGATGAAGTGGCCGTGCTTAACTACGGCAAGAAGATTGCGGACGGCAGGCCGGAAGACATCCAGAATAACCCGGAAGTAATTTCCGCATACCTGGGCACGAGGGGGTTGGAACGTGCTGAGCATTGACAAATTATCGGCAGCCTATGGCAATGTAACCGTGCTGACCAGGGTTTCGCTTCAAGTGAAAGAAGGAGAGATCGTGACCTTGATCGGGGCCAACGGAGCCGGCAAGAGCACCTTAATGCGCTGTGTGGCAGGCCTGCATAAACCTCTCTATGGCAAAGTATTTTTCCAAGGGGATGACATCACCGGCCAGCGGGCCAATCGCATTGTGAAAAAAGGGTTGTGCCTGATTCCGGAGGGAAGGCAGCTTTTCAGCGGACTCAGCGTGATGGATAATTTGCTTTTAGGAAGCCTCGGGCAGGTGGGCAGGCATAGTCCCGGTTCCGTGCAGGAACGGCTGGAGCAGGTAATGACCACGTTTCCGCGCCTGCGTGAGCGCATGACTCAGCTCGCCGGTACCTTAAGCGGGGGGGAGCAGCAAATGCTGGCGATTGCCCGCGGTCTCATGGCCAATCCCCGGTTTGTGATGCTGGATGAGCCCTCGTTGGGCCTGGCGCCGCTGATTGTAGAAGAAATCTTTGCTTTGATCCGGAATTTGAACAGCGCAGGGGTATCCATTCTCTTGGTGGAACAAAATGCCTACGCTGCCTTGGGAATTTCCCACCGGGGCTATGTCCTGGAAAACGGGCGCCTGGTCAAAGAAGGAAAGGCCGCCGAGTTGCTGGATGATGAGGATATCCGCTACCATTACCTTGGGGGAAAGGCGGGGTAAGGCAGCTTGCCAATAGAATGTTAATTATGTGAGACTTACCGCTGGGGTCGGTAATGAAGCAGATAAACGCGGGATATCTGCCGGTCACAGGCATTTCCTTGCCATTCAAGTGGAAAAAGTTGTAAGCTAGTGGCGTAGAATGGAGGGACCATATGGAAAGCGCGGTTTCGATCGGAGTCATTTCGACTCATGCTCATTTAACAGCATTGTGTCGCCAGGTGGGTCAAGTGGCCGGGCTAAAAATAATGGTCTACGAAGGGGCTCTGGAAAGCGCGGAGCCCGGGCTTCGCTATTTCGAGGAAAAAGGGGTGGAGGTGATTGTCTCCACCCGTGGCAACTCAATTTTCATCAGAGAGCAGACTGCGATTCCGGTAGTCGCGGTGCCGGAAAACAAGTTTGATATTTTCTATCCCTTAGCCAAAGCCGCTAAGAAATACGAACGGAAACTGAGGCTGTTTGTTTACCGCCAGGCTCCGGTGGACTTTGCGGATATTTTCGAACTTTTGGGTTTTGAACCGAACGTGGTGGTCTTCAATCACTATAACCATTTAGAAGGAATCCTGGAAGAACTTCAGGGGACGGATGAGGTAGTCATCGGGGGGGGATTTGTGTGTCAGGTGGCCTCCTCTATGGGATTTATTACCGAGCAGGTATCGATCAGCAAAGAGTCTTTACTGAACGCTTTGGAGTCGGCCCGGGCCTTGGCTATGGCGAGGCGTACGGAACGCAAGGAGAACTTGCGGCTTAAGGCCATTTTGGATTGTTCGTATGAAGGGATTGTCGCCACGGATGAGCGTGGGATCATTACCCTGTTCAACCGGGGTGCGGAAAAGCTTTTTAATACAAAAGCCAAGGATGTCTTGGGGCGCCACTGTTCTGAAGTGCTGCCGTCAGCCAAGCTGCAGGACGGTCTGGTGACCCAGGAACCGATCATAGGAGAAATTGCCCAAGTGGGCAATGCGAAGCTGGTGGTGAACCGGATTCCAATTATCAGCGGGGAAGAGATTTCCGGGACGGTTGCCAGTTTTCAGGGAGTCCAATCTATTCAGGATGTAGAAGAGAAGATCCGCAAAGAGCTTACAGTTAAAACTCAGGATGTCCGTTATAGCTTCTCGGATATTCGCGGCCATAGCAAAGCCATGTGTGTAGCCGTGGAACAGGCGAAGAAATACGCTCTGACGGATGAAACCATTTTGATTCTGGGAGAAAGCGGAACCGGCAAGGAATTGTTTGCGCAAAGCATTCATGGGGTTTCGCACCGTAAACATAAGACCTTTGTCGCGGTAAACTGCGCAGCCATCCCGGCTACCTTGCTCGAAAGCGAGCTTTTTGGGTATTCGGAGGGATCATTTACCGGTGCCCGCAAGGGTGGTAAGCCCGGCCTATTCGAGCTGGCCCATGGGGGTACGATTTTCCTGGATGAGATCGGGGAAATGCCGCTTGAGGTGCAGGCTAAACTGCTGCGCGTGATTCAGGAAAAAGAAGTGCGCCGAATTGGGGGGGACCGGGTGGTTCGGATCGATGTCCGCATTATCGCGGCTACCCACCGTGATCTAAGCGAATTGGTAACTGCCGGGAAGTTTCGCAAAGACTTATTTTACCGCTTGGATGTCCTGCACTTAAAAGTTCCGTCACTGTCGGAACGGCGTGAAGACCTTCCTTATTTAATCACAGAGATTTTGAATAAGTGTTCTGATGTGTCCAAACGGCAGAGAAAGATTATTACTTCAATCATTATGGCTCAACAAGATTACCCCTGGCCGGGGAACGTACGGGAACTGGAGAACATTGTCAGGCGGCTGGCAGTGTTGATTAAGGATTTAAGCGAAAATGAGGCCTTGAAGCAAGGGGAGGATACGTTTGAACAACACTGCGGCCCCCAGGCATTGCCTTTAAGTGTACGCAGTAATTCCTCCATCCAGGTCGAGGTTGAAGGAACGCTCAAAGACATGATCAATCGGGTTGAGAAGCAGATCATTCGTTATACTTTGCGTCAAAGCGGCGGGGATCATGGCAAGGCCGCGCACGCCCTCGGAATTGGGCGGACGACGCTTTGGCGGAAACTCGGGGATGAGCATGTGAAAACAGGGGAGCTTGGGAAGACAGGGGATTTTAGGAACGCAGGAGATTTTGGGAACTCAGGAAGAACAGAGAAGGTCGGCAAGATTGCTCATGTCAGATCTAAGAGAGGACAAATTTCTAAGTTATCCAAATTTAAGCAGGAGTTTGAGGTTATGTAAAAATACATAGCCTTTTTATTTGTCATCTTATTTGCTAAATACTTTCCGGTGGGTATAATCTCATCTTTGACAGTTAAGAACTATAAAAAGCTTGAAAGCCCTGTATTTGCAAGGTGTTCAAGCTTTTTTGTATTTTAACAAAGTGAGTAATTTTTTTATTTCTTAGCAGTGTTCAA
>NZ_JAFLRH010000002.1 GCF_017310645.1 Paradesulfitobacterium ferrireducens
AGCCAATCCGCAGGAGGTGGAAATAATGATCTATAATTTGGAACGAACGCTGGATGAGATAGAGCAGCAAGCTGAATTTCGAGGCATGCTTAAAGGCCGGGAAGAAGGCCGGGAAGAAGGCAGGGAAGAAGGCCGGGAAGAAGAGAAAGTGCTGACAGCCAAGGCGGCTCTGGCGAAAGGGTTAACGCTCGAACTCATCGCGGAAATCACCGGACTTCCTCTGGAAAAGCTCCTGGAGCTGCAAAATGAGATTAGGCACAAAACCTGAGCCAGTGGGTACCAAAATGGTACCCTTTGCTCGCCTGAATTGAGACCACGAGAGTGGTCGTTTTTATTTTGCGCTCGTAAGATCGTATGACCATAAGGAGTTGTATCAGCTAATAAGAAGTCGTATAATTGACACAGAACATATGTTCTGTTGCATAAAAGGATTGAGCGGCTTATTCAGACTGACGTCAGAAAGGGGAGAAAGTATGTCAGCACAAGGGTGGGGAAAAAACCTTCATAAATGGCGGCTGCAGAGAGGATACACTCTTGTACAACTCGCAGCAAAAAGCGGTTTGAGTGCCCAGTTGCTTTGGCAATTGGAAAACGGAATACGAAAAGGAACGCCGAATCAGTGGCTTAAACTGGCTCGAACCCTCGATGTTGAGGTGCGTGAACTTATGAGCGAGTCTAAGATTATGCCTGATGATTCAGGACGAATCGAAGAAACAGTTTCTCTATACCAAATACTGATGGGATCTTAAGTGAGTTTCCTTTAAACTATACGGAATATTCTACAACGAGTTCGGGAACAAAATGTCCGTGTCCTAGGAAAAAACTTGCAGGAAAAGCCAAGATATTAGAGAATTAAAGAGTCAAGAAAGCGATAAGGAGTCGAAAAGATGCGGTTCAGGCTCAAACGGGCAACTTCTGGCAAACCGCGGCACAGTTTGTACGAGGAATTAAAGCTTTGCCGTTGGCAAATTGACGCCTTGGTCGGCGTGGATATCGATGCTCGCCTGGTTGTGGATGCGGGGGGCCGAATACTCTATGCCAATAAGTCGGGGCGGCAGTTTTTGAATCGGGTGCTCTGCGCTTGGAATGACACTGTTTTTCCCTATCCCTTGGAGGACGGAGAAATTGCGTATTTGGGGGTCGGGGGGGAAGAACGGGTGGCGGAAATGCGGGTGGTTCCTGCTCACTGGGAGGACTCCCCGGCTACGGTTGTGGTCTTGCATGACATTACGGCCCGCAAAGAGCGGGAAACGATGTTGCGCCTTTACAACCGAGTCTTTGAACAGGCCCAGGAAGGTATGGTGCTTACAGATGCCGAGGCCAGGATTATTTCTGTCAATCATGCTTTTACCGTGACGACGGGGTACACTTACGCCGAGGTGTATGGACGGAATCCGAGCCTTTTACAGTCCGGCCGCCATTCAAGAGATTTTTATGCGGACATGTGGGACGACCTGCTGCGGCACGGACATTGGGCGGGAGAGATCTGGAACAAACGCCGGTCCGGTGAAATCTACCCAGAATGGCTGGATATCGGCGTGATTCGGGATGAGAGTGGGAACACATCGCATTATGTGGCGGTTTTCCGCGATATCACCCAGGATATCCAGATGCGTGAAGAAATACATCTGGCCAGTCGGCTTCAGCAAGATATGCTGCGTCCGGACTTCAGACACGACCTGTTTTATACCCAAGGGCTTTTTTATCCCAAGGAATTTATCAGCGGGGATTATTACGATTATCGTTGGTTTGAAGAAGAGAAAAAACTGAGCGGCTGCCTGATCGATGTGATGGGACACGGGATTAGCGCCGGGTTGATGGTTTCAGCCCTGCGCGTACTTTTCCGGCAGGTTGCCGATAAGCCTTGGCTTTTACAGGAAAAAATAAATTGGTTAAATCGTGAGACCGTAAGGATTTTGCCGCGGGATATGTTTGCCGCCGTACTCTTGTTTGAATATGATGCGGATCAGGGCTTGCTCCGGTATGCATCAGCGGGTATTTCCAGTTTTTTGCTTTTGAAGGAATCCTTTTATGAAAAATGCAGTATAGCCGGTCTTTTTCTTGGGATCATGGCGGCGGAGCAGTATGAAGTGCACGAAATCAAGCTCAATTCCGGTGAGGGTGTTCTGTTTTGGACAGACGGATTTGCGGAGCGTATGGCCGATCTGACGGGAGTCTGCTCAGAACCGGAGGGAATTCTTGAGCAGTTAAGAAGTATGGCGGCACAAGGGAAGCTGGAAGATGACGCCACTGTTTTTCTGTTAAGACGGAGTTAAGGAGAGGAGGGAGTGTATGCGCGAGAAACGGTTGGAATTTAAGTTTTATGATTTCGACGGTTTTCGACAGGTGCGCTGTTGCCTATCCGCATATTTAGAGGAAGTGTTGGCCGGTCATCCTTCCAGGAGAATCATCCTGACGGAAATCGCTTTGAACGAAGCGGTTGCCAATGCTTTGAAAGCTTGTCAAGAGCAAGCAGGCGACCGGATGAGCAATGGGGTCAAGGTGGCAGTTTATGTGCGCAACAGGGAAGAACTCGTGCTGCGAATCCAGGACACCGGGTGTGGCTTTCCGGCGGCGGAGAAGCTTAAACAAATCGAGCATAAAATGTGTGATCCCGCCCTGATCGAGGATGACGCCTGGGTGGAATCAGGCCGTGGTCTTTTGATTATGCGGGCTGTGGCGGATCGGCTGGAGTTTAGCCGCTTGGGCAATCAGGTGTCCCTATATATAAGCCTGACACACAAATCCGATCTGGAGGCAAGACCGGGATGATTATAATATTTCAAGGCCGGATAGCCCTAGGGTGCCAACGGAGAGATAAGAAAGGGTTGAGATGATGAGACTGTCGGTCAGAATGAAGCTGTATGCGGGTTATCTTTTGGTTATCCTGATCTTTTTATTCGCATTGCTGGCGGATTTTGAAACGGTGACTTCGGCTGGCGCTCAAGGCCACGGGGGACAGTACATTGTCTGGCTGGGTGCCGCAACGGCTGTGGTGCTGGCCTTAGGGATTGGTTGGCGGCAGGCGCGTTGGCTCACCCGAAAGTTGGCTAGGCTCCAGGAGAGCATGGCCAGAGTCGGCATGGGAGATTTAACGGTGATGGCTCCGGTGGATTCAGGCGATGAATTTGGGGATCTGAATGCCGCATTTAATGTGATGGTGGCCCGCCAGGCAGAGATGACCGCCCAGAATAATCGGATGGCGGTGGAACTGACCGCTTCGGCCGAGGAACTGGCAGCTTCGGGTGAACAGGTTACCGTATCGATCGGGGAAATGAGCACCAGCATGCAAAAGGTGGCGCAAGAGGCTGACGAAGGAACCAAGGCGATAACCCAGGCATCCCAGGTCTTGCTGGAACTCTCTTCTTTGATCCAGATTGCCAAGAGCAAAGGAGAATCGGCCGCCCACAACTCCCAGAACACCCTGCAGGCGGCACAGAAGGGCCGGCAGACGGTGAGCGCGTTGGTGGAGCGGATGGACAATATCCGGCAGCAAACGCTGGAGACCGAACGGTTGATGGAGAATCTCGACCATTATTCTCAACAAATTGGCACGATCACAGAAACAATCACCGCCCTGGCGGCCCAAACCAATTTGTTGGCGCTGAATGCGGCCATAGAGGCGGCTCGGGCTGGCGAGGCGGGTCGCGGCTTTGCGGTGGTTGCGGAAGAGGTGCGCAAGCTGGCGGAGCAATCCAATCAAGGCGCGGCCGAAGTGGCTGTCCTGGTGCAGAAAACACTGGCGGCGGTGGCGGATGCGGTGGGCGCGATCAGACAGAGCCGGGCAGATGTTGACGCCGGGGCGAGTGCGGCCCAGGAAGCCGGCGGAGCTTTACAAGAAACCGTGGCGGCGGTGCAGGGTACCGTGCATGATGTGGACCAAGTTGTTTCGGTGACCGATTCCGAAGTGGCCAGTTCGGAGCAGATTGTGAGGCTGATTCATTCGGTGGCTTCGGTCGTTGAAAATACGGCAACCGAGACCCACGGGATGGCGGCAGTAACCGAGGAGATCAATGCGGCCATGCAGACGGTGGCGGCCAGCACGGGGCAGACCAGCAATTTAGCGGTTGAACTGAAAGCGGACATGGCTAAATATAAAGTTGTTGCTGGACAATTGAGCATGCAGGACATTCTGGAGAAAGCCAAGACCGATCATCTCTTATGGAAATCGAGGATCACCAATATGCTGAAAGGGCTGGAAACGGTCACTCCGGAAGAGGTGACCTCGCATGAGCATTGCCGGTTGGGTAAATGGTATTATGCCAAGGATAATCCGGTGCAGGGCATGCCGGAATACACAGCTTTGGCCGAACCGCACCGCTTGGTGCACGAATGCGCTTTGCTGGCGGCAGGGGCTTATGCCCAGGGGGATAAAGAAAATGCGGCCAAGTCTCTCCGGCGGCTGGAAAGGCACTCCCATCGAGTGATTAAGCTGTTAAACCGGCTGATGAAAAAGGTTCCGGGATAAGAACTCCGGAGAAAGGGGGATAACTAGAGATGGAGAAGGAAATCCGAGTGGAGCACGGAGAAGTCGTGGTTGAACTGAAGGGCAAGATTTATGTCGATGATGCGGCGGATCTCAGGGAGCGGCTGCTCCAGATTCTGTCCGAAGGCAAGAATAGATTTTTAATCAAGATGAGTGAGGTTCATTACATTGACAGTTCCGGGTTGGGGGTTTTGGTGGCCATTCAGAAAAGAGCTTTGGAGCACGGCGGGCAGGTTCGCTTGCAAGGGTTGAGCGGAGCGGTAAAAGAGATTTTTGAACTGACGCGCCTGACCAAGGTGTTTGAGATTATATGACCAAAAGAGTTCTTTTTTCTTAGCTATCCTGCGTAGCCGCCCAGCCCATCATGAGCAAGCGCAAAGGGAATCGCGACCGGAAAATGAAGCGGCGGGAGCGGAAAGCGGCCCGGCAGGATACTGTGGAGCTTACAGGATACTGAGGAGACGAACAAAATGTTAGACATAAGCCAACGGCATGAGGAATGCCACATGAAAGAACAATGTCTAAGGTATGAGATATGTCCTATGGTGTTAGTACAAAATATAGTTTCCGGTAAGTGGAAAATACTGATTCTATGGTATTTGAGTTATAATACGTTAAGATTTCGTGATATAAAAAAGCATTTGCCCGATATTACTCAAAAAATGCTTACACAACAATTAAGAAAATTAGAAGAAGACAAACTTATTTACAGGAAAGTTTATCCCGTTGTACCACCCAAGGTGGAATACGGTTTAACGGATATCGGCAAAAGGATTATTCCAATCCTGGAAATGATGCATGGGTTTGGAACCGAATATTTAAAGGGAGTTCTGGATAAGAAGGGAATATAATGCCGAGTCAATGGTTACCAATTATCAAAGAAAAAAGAAAGGAGTCCTCCGCGGAAGGGATTAGGCTCCTTTGTGTTGCTTACAGCGAAATATTTAGTTTGCTCCTTACGAATTCTCAATGCGCAACCAGACTTAACCGATTTTCTTACCCGCCATTGGCCCTGGTTTAAGGCTGTGAATTTCTTCAATATGCACCAACACTACTGCCTTTGGCCTGGGTAAACCATTTTGTTCAGATAAAGCCGCTGCTTGCTCATAAAGTTCCCCGCTGCTTTGAATCTCAGCTCGGCCCCAAAAACGATAACCGTCGGGAATTTCCCTATTGACTACTGCTATGACAACTCTGGAACCGTCTAAGATGTTTCTGTAAGTAGTTCCCCCGGTACCTTCAGTAAAAATCAAGGTATCATCATTTAGAACCCGCGTTGAACGTTTTGGGCCAATGTTTTGAATACCATCTTTACTCACTGTACCGATGAAACATTGAAAATTATTCACCATATCCTTCATTTCCTGGCTAAGAACAGCCATTTTCGCACCCCTTTTCTTCCTAAATAATTAAATTGACGATTAATAAAAGAATACAATACGGAAACTGATTTGAGTAGTACGCACATTATAGTAACATAGTACCTAAAACAATACCAGGTTATTGCCGGAAAGGTATCATTTCAGGTACTATGGCACATTAAGGTGCCTACTAGTCAAAATGGTTCTCGCATTTTATAATTTTATCAACACCAGAGCGCACGGCATAAGAGATAAAAAGAGGAGGGGCCACATTGAAAAAAGTTGCTGCGGTTTTTCGTTATGTATTCGCTATTTTCTACGTTTTTTCCGCATTAGGGTATTTCTTCGGTTTTATGCCTTTGCCTAAGATGGATGGAATGGCACAACAACTAATGGACGCCATGGTTAGTTCCGGATACCTGATGATCTTTGTTAAACTTACTGAGTTAGTCGGCGGTATATTGTTATTGTTCAATCTTTCAGGACCGTTGGCTCTGGCCGTACTAGCCCCAATCACGTTAAACATTTTCCTTTTTAATTTGATCTTAAATCCATCGCTAACATTTTTAGGTTTAATAATGCTTCTGATTCACCTGGGTTTGGTATGGAACTATCGGGAAAGGTTTATGTTGGTTTTGCGAAAAGAACCTGATCCTTTTATCAGCGCTCGAAAGTTTTCCGCTTGAACAGCTCATTCGAGTTAAAGACGTTTAAGCTTTTTTAACTTAATCTGAAGTTTAGTTGAATTTATCCGATGGCTGACTGCCATCGGATAAATTCATTGTAAGGGGATGTAAAAAATTATTGACGAAGTTTTACCCAATCTGTACCGGATTGAAATTCCCTTGCCCGAAAATCCATTGAAATCTCTCAATTGATACCTTAAACTATGGTGACTACCTATTCCGTTGTGTCGAAACTCCTGGTCATACAAAAGGTCATATGTGCCTTTATGAGGCCGAGAAAAATATATTGGTCTCAGGAGACCATATTTTAGGTGAGATAACACCCAATATTTCAGCCTGGTCCTATGAGGAAGATCCCTTGGCAGAATACTTCAATAGTTTGGATAAGGTTTATGGACTAGAGATTAAGCTTGTCTTGCCTGGACATAGGGCAGTAATTACCGATTGTAAAAAAAGAATTCAGCAGCTGAGACTTCACCATCAGACAAGGTTGGAAGAAACTGTATCTATCTTGGAAAAAGGCAGTAAAAACGCTTTTGAGGTAGCGGCACAGATGACCTGGGAGATGAGTTATAAATCTTGGGATTTGTTTCCTGTAGCGCAAAAGTTGTTCACCTTTGGTGAGGCATTAGCCCACTTGCTCTATCTTGAAGGAAAAGGGAAAATACGTAAGGATCTCATCGACCAAAAGATGGTCTTTACTCTGAAACAAACCGGTTAGCCCCAAAAGGGCGAAGCACATATTCACAGCATGTTGTACACGGCTGTTATTCGCATTATAGTATTACTAGGAGAAAAAGAGGTGAACACATAGGTAGCGGCCAGAGCACGTTACCTTGCCGCAATTGAGGCTTCTTTTCCGGCCCGGCCGTACCGTATATTGGATCTATGGACTAGGAGGTGTTTCCCGTGCCAAAAGTGTTCCGCAATCTCTGCCCGCGCAATTGTTTTAGTACCTGTAGTATCTTAAGTTACGTGGAAAACGGAAAACTGGTGCGGGTCAGTGGCGACCCCGCCCATGGATTCACGCGGGGAAATCTCTGTGCCAAGGGTTATGCTTACGTGGAAAGGGTTTACAGTCCAGAGCGGATTCTTCATCCCTTACGCCAGTTTCCCAGAGGTTCGGGGAACTGGTGCCCGATCACCTGGGAGGAGGCTCTGGAGACCATTGCCCGTAAAATCCTGGAATTAAAGGGACGTTACCATAGTTTTAGGCCGGTTGGTTTCTGTAAACAGTATGGAAACATGGGACTGTTGCATTATGCCGCCAATGCTCTGTTTGATGGGCTCGGTTCGGTAACGGTGACTGAGGGCAATTCCTGCTGGTCTGCCGGGTTGGATGCTTATCTCTACAGTATGGGGTCAATGGAAAAGCCCGATCCCGAGGACATGGTCAACAGCAAGGTGATTGTTCTGTGGGGTGTCAATCCGGCTTGGACCGCAGTGCACCAGATGCATTTCATCGACAGAGCCAGAACGCGGGGAGCTCAGGTGGTGGTCATCGATCCTGTTTTTACAGCCACCGCGGCGCAAGCTGATCTTTATCTCCGGCCCAAGGCGGGAAGTGATGGTGCCCTGGCTTTGGGAATGGCCAAATATATTGTAGAGAATGCTTGGCACGATCACGAATTTTTGGCGCACCATGTTGAGGGCTATGAAGCATTTTTTGCTTATTTGACCAGTATCAGTTATGATTGGGTTGAGCAAGAGACCGCTTTGCCCGTAGAGGCTATTAAAGAAGTGACCGAGTTGTACGCGCTGAACTCCCCGGCCGCCATCTGGACCGGCTTAGGATTGCAACGTCACACGAACGGCGGGCAAAACGTCAGGACCATCCTTACCCTGGCGGCACTCACCGGTAATTTGGGTAGACCCGGTGCGGGTTTGTATAATCCTTCCATGACGCCCTGGGAACTGTTTTCTTTTTACACCAGAGACCATGTGATTTCCAGACATCCCGTTGAGCATAGAAGAATTAATATCAACCTTTTGGGTGCCGAGTTGAAAAAAACAACGGATCCGCCGGTAAAGATGCTCTGGTTAGCGCAAAGAGACCTATTTCAAGACGCTCACACCGGAAGTCTTAGAGGTGCGTTGGAAGATCTGGAATTAATCGTGCAAGTGGATCAATTTTTAAATCGGAGTTCCCGCTATGCCGATATTTTTTTGCCGACGACTACCCAGTTCGAAGAATGGGATGTGCTGCCAAGCTATTGGCATCATTGGATCGGGATTAATGAACCGGCCATCTCGCCTTTGGGCGAGAGCAAATCGGACCTGCAGATCGCTTGGGACTTGTCCCGCAAACTTAATGAATTGTCACCCGGGATATGTAGTTTTCCCACGGCCGGCAAGGAAGAGGAGTGGGTGGCCGGGGAGTTCAACCAGGAGGTATACTCCCGCTTGGAGATTGAGGATTACAGAGAATTATTGCAAGGCCCCCGCAAACTGAAATGGCCCCAGGTGGCTTGGGAGGAGATGAAGTTCAAAACCCCCTCGGAGAAATTTGAAATTTCTTCTCTGACAGCTGCTAGCGAAGGGTTGCCGTTATTGCCGGTTTATTCTGAACCGGCTTCTGCTCCGGCGGCCTATCCCTTCCGGCTGATGACACCTCACAGTCAGTCAGGCAACAACTCGCAGTTTTTGAATTTGCCCTGGCTTACTTGGGGAACGGGGGAGCCCTGTCTCCGGATTAATCCGCTTACGGCGAAAAGGTTGGGCTTAAGCAATGGCGCCCGAGTCAGGGTTTATAACCAGCAGGGCGAAATTGTGTTCCCGGTGAAGCTTAGCGCAACGATTCGTGAAGATACGCTGGTATGTTTCCAAGGTTGGCCAGGCAGCGCGGAGCATGAGTTGAACGATTTGCTCAACGGCAGCCCCACGGATATGGGAAGCAAAGGGAGCGGACGCCCGTCAATCGCCATTCATGATACTTTTGTCAACCTGTGTCCTGCTTAAAGGAGGCCTGAGATGCGACAAGTTGGGTTTCTGGTAGATGTGAGCCGATGCTTGGGCTGCCGGGCGTGCGAAGTGGCCTGCAAGAATTACTTTGGGCTGGGGGAAACTCAGCGTTATCGCCGGGTCTCAGAAGTGGAATGGCAGACTGAAGATGGAATCGGTTTATTTTATCTTTCCTTGGCTTGCAACCACTGCGAAAACCCCGAGTGTTTTCGGGTTTGCCCAAACCGCACCTACAGGAAGCGGCGGGACGGAATCGTGGTTCACGATGCCGGACTCTGCGATGGCTGTTGTACCTGCGTGAAGGCTTGCCCTTACGGCGCTCCGCAATATGATGCGGACACGGGCAAGGTGGATAAGTGTGATCTGTGCGTGAGCCGCCTCGACGCAGGACTGAGACCGGCCTGTGAAGAAGCCTGCACCAACGATGCCCTCAAAGTGATTTTTTTGGACCGGATTGATGAGACCGGACTGCTGAAGTCTGTCCCCACTTTGCCGGATATTAGAATAACGCGCCCGTCGATTCGGTTTAACCCCCCGGTAGTCCGTAAGCAATGGTTGAGCAAAAAATAATTGTAGTATCCTACAATTCAAGATGCTGCTGTTTATTGACATATACAAAGTTGAGGTGTGAAACATGGCCGAATATACGCTCCAGACCCAGCTGTTGGAGGCCATAGCCTGTGGAAGGGGTATGCCTTCTTTGGCGAAAATCATGGTAGATTTCCTGGGCAATCCAGTGATTATTACGGATCAATTTTTTAGGATCGTCGTTTATCAGACCAAACGAGGGGAAAATATTCACTGGGACGACTTTTTACCCCTATCCGTCACGCAGCGCGAATCAAAGCGCTGGGAGTCCAAAACGGAACGGGGAATGCTGGTAACACCGGACGGAAAAACAGTTCCCTACGCTTCGTTTCCTCTGGTGCGTTCAGAGTTGGAGGGGTTTATTGTTCTTCTCCTCACGGAGAACGCTTGGTCACCGGCCATGGCCTTGATGCTGGAACAAGGCGCCCTGGCAGTCTTGGTGGCCCTGAAGCAGGAAAGAGAAATCCAACGCATTCACTTAAAATATAAAGATGAATTTATCCACGATTTATTATATAACAATTTTGAAAACAGGGAAGTTTTGATCCAGCGGGGTAAAACTTTGGGCCTGGACTTCTCTCATCCCCATGCTCTGGCCGTGGTCGGGATTGATGACGAGGAATCCCCGGAAGCGGAAAAAAACCTAGAGCAGCTGAAATCCTTGTTACACTCCTCATTAAGAATGCACGGCGACAACCCTGTGGTTACCAGACGCGGAATCTATCTGATCGTTTTGCTGCCTATGGCAAGACAACTGACTTTTCCAGAGCTGAAACGAGAGCTTAATTCCCTTTTCCGCCTTGCTAAGCAGAATGTCTATAACAGACTGAAAACTTCTTTTTCCGTCGGTGTTGGCCACCTGTATCCTGCAGCCGACGAACTGTTCCGCAGCTACCAGGAGGCTAAGACGGCCCTGGAACTGGGGAGATTCTTTAACAAGTCCGATGAGATGACTTATTTTGATGAATTAGGGGTTCTTAGTTTAATCTATAAAATGGGAGAATTAGAGCTGAAAGCTTTCTGTTACAGTCTGCTGGATCCGATTTTGGATTATGACCGGAAGAATGCCGGTCAACTGCTGGAAACCTTAAAAATTTATTTTCAGTGCAATGCCGATCTCAATACGACTGCGGAAAAGCTTTACGTCCATGTTAATACCCTGCGCTACCGATTAAAAAAAGTAGAGGAACTTTTGGGCATCGATTTAAATAATTTGGATGGTCAGCTCAACTTATTCACAGCGTTGCGGATTTTTAGCCAAAAAGGTTGGAACTAATACATAAATTGGTATTTATAACCGGTACTTATTGTCATAACCGACAAAGTACCGGGTTTTTATTTTAGACGGTTCTATAAAGGCCAAATCTTGATGGCGGCGAATTAATCAACAAGATCATTAACCCAGAGAAATCAGTGCTGCGCCAGGAGGTGAAAATACTCACAAGAAGCTGCTTATTTACAGGGTTTGTGATTTGAAGTGAGGGAGGTCAGACGATGCAATCGGAAAAGGAAAGCAAAGGTTTCAGCATTTCGCGCCGCAATTTTCTGAAAGGGACAGCGGCGGTAGGAACAACGGTCGGTCTGTTAGGAGTTTCGACCTATGGCCTGAAATGGCTGCAACCTGCCCAGGCCCAAACGGAGGCCAAAGAAGAGCCCATCAGAAGCGTGTGCTCGCCAAATTGCTGGCAGACCTGCAACCATCTGGTTACGGTTCGTGATGGTAAGGTGGTGAAATCAGCCCCGGCCCCGATGCCGGAGCGAACCTATGACCGCATTTGCCTGCGGGGGCTGACTCATCTCCAGCGCGTCCATCATCCGGAAAGAATTAAATATCCCATGAAAAGAGCGGGTGAACGGGGCGAAGGCAAGTGGGAGAAGATCAGTTGGGAAGAAGCCTTCAACACAATAGCTGAGAAATTCTCGCAGCTGCGGAAACAATACGGCAAGCAATCGATTGCCATTGTGGGGCAATCCGGAAACTACGGCGTGTTAAACGGCGGCTACGCGGGGCAGTATCGTTTCTCCGGCGTCTTAGAGGCGGTTCATGCGACAGGGAGTGTCGACACCTCTTTAAGTACCGGATTTGCTGCCCCTATGGGGACGGGAATCTTTGACGCTTATTCCAATGAGCCTTTAGACTGGGTCAACGCCAGGACCATTATTTTATGGGGGAGTGCCTGCGCCGAAACCCAAATCAACGAGTGGCACTTTATCCAAGAAGCCAAAGAAAAGGGAGCGCGCTTGGTCGTGATCGATCCCATTTATACGGCCACTGCCCAGAAGGCGGATATCTGGGTTAACCTGCGTCCCGCCAGTGACACCGCTTTGGCCTTGGGCCTGATGCGGGAGATCATGGCGCAAGGGATGGTGGACAAGGATTTTTTATTACATCATACGTGTGCACCCTTTCTGGTCCGGAGCGATGACAAACAGTTTGCCAGGGCGGAGAAAAAACCTCTGGTTTGGGATACGAATTCGCAAAGTGCAAAACCTCATGATTCTTCAGGCATTGTCCCCGAGCTGGAAGGAACACACCCAATCAACGGGGTGGCCTGTACAACCGCCTACTCTCTGTTGTGGGACAAGGTTAAAGATTATACCCCGCAGAAAGTGGCTGAATTAACTGAAGTTCCGGCCAGCATGGTTGTGGAAGTTGCGCATCTGCTGGCCGCCAACAAACCGGGCGGGATCAAGTTCGGTTTTGGGGCAGACCGCTACCACCATGCCAACTTATTGGGGCAGGCTATGATTACGTTACTGGGCTTGACCGGGAATATGGGCAAATCAGGGAACATCCTGGGGATGGCTTTTTACGGCTTTGATCCTATGATCTATAACGCGGGCTGGTTGTTCCCGGCGGGAACGTTTCCGGCCGTTCTGCCGTTGATGCGACTGCAGGATACGGTTATCAAACAGGATCCCCACCCTGTTAAAGCCCTTTACATCATGTGTTCAAATCTCCTGGTGCAGACCGCGGACCGCAACAAGTGGTTAAAAGAAGTGTGGCCCAAGCTGGAATTCGTGGTGGCCGTCGATCAGTTCCTGAATAATACGATGGACTATGCTGATATCATTCTGCCGGCCGCCCATTATTACGAAACTGAAGAACCTGTGCTCGCCGGAGATGTGCCTTACGTCCTCTACCGGCGCCAGGCGTTGGAGCCTTTGTTGGAGGCCAAGCCGGACTGGGAAATCTATCAGGGTATAACCACGAAAATGGGATTGGGCCAGTATTTTCCGGAAAAGCTGCAGGCGAGCAAAGAATGGTTTGACATGCCTATTCTGAAGCAGCAAGGGATTACTTTTGATAAAATCCGCCAGGAACAAGCGGTGCGTTTTCTGCCGAATCCCTATATACCCTGGAAAGACGGCAAATTCAAAACGGAGAGCGGCAAACTTGAATTTTATCTGGAGAAAATGGCCGCGACCGCAGAAGAACTCCCCGTGTTTAAGTGGCCGCTCGAGGCCGGACCGGATAGCAAGCTGGCCGGGAAATATCCCTTTGTCCTCTTGACCAGACATGAGAAATTCCGGATCCACTCGCAATACGAAAATCAACCCTGGTTGAGAGAACTAAATCCAGAGCCTGTTGCCGACCTCAATCCCAAAGATGCCCGAGCCAAGGGGATTGCGGACGGGGAGATGGTGGAGGTATACAATGACAGGGGCCATGTCGTCTTAAAATGTCGCTATAACGAATCGATTCGTCCGGGAGTGGTCCACATCCAGCAGGGCTGGTGGCGCTACGTGGCCGGACATCATCAGGAGTTGACGCATGCCCAGTTCAAAGAAGGTATTTTTAATTATTCGTTCTTTGATGTACGAGTCGATTTTCGGAAATATGCGGGAGGTGAATTGCATTGACCAAGAAGTATGGGATGGTCATCGATTTAAAACGATGTATCGGTTGCCACACCTGTGAAATTGCTTGCAAACTGGAAAATGATGTGCCGATGGGCATGTATTGGAACCGGATTCTTACCGAAGGCGGAAAATACATGGATGCTCCCAAAGGGGAATATCCTAATGTCCAAAGGGGATACCTTCCTCTGGCCTGCCAGCACTGTGAGAATGCGCCCTGCGTCAAAGTGTGCCCGGTGGCCGCGACCTATAAGTCTGAAGACGGCAGGGTGTTGATTAACTACGAACGCTGTATCGGGTGCCGTTACTGTATGGCGGCTTGCCCTTACAATGTCCGGGTCTTTAACTGGCAAGAACCCGTACGCATCCCTGATTTTGACTATGGGTCAGCGGATACTCCGAAACGCAAACGTGGGATTGTGGAAAAGTGTTCCTTCTGCGAACAACGGGTGAATAAAGGCATGCAGCCCTTTTGCGTGGAGGTTTGTCCGGCGCGCGCCAGACATTTCGGCGATCTGAACGATCCGAGCAGCGAGGTTGCGCAGCTCGTTCGCACTAGAAAAGGCGAGCAGTTGTTGGAAGATAGAGGAACTAAGCCACAGGTTTATTACGTGCGCTAGAAAGGAGGCAGATTTGCCGTGTTTAACAAAAGATATGTCAATCCCTGGACGGTAATCCTGGCGATACTGTCCCTGGTTGGTCTTGGGGCGTGGGTTTATCAGCTTGCCAACGGGTTGATTGCCACCGGGATGCGCAATGTTGTTTCCTGGGGTCTTTATATCACGCTGTTTATGTTTTTTGTGGGACTTTCGGCCGGGGGATTGATTGTTTCTTCTTCGGCGACAGTATTTAACATCAAACAATTCAAACCGGTGGCCAAACCCGCGGTGTTGCTTTCCAGCACCTGTATTATTGTGGCGACCCTGTTGATCTTTGTGGACCTCGGGCGTCCCGATCGTTTCTTGAACCTGGTTTTCCATCCCCAATTCAATTCGCCGCTCATTTGGGACGTGATCGTAATTGGCATTTATTTAGTAACTTCCCTGGTTTATCTTTATAGCATGACAAGAGAAGAGCCCAACCTAAAAAACATCAAGGTGTTATCTGCTATCGCTTTGCCTGTCGCCATTTTGGTCCACTCGGTTACCGCCTGGATCTTTGGATTGCAGATCGCGAGACCGACTTGGCACAGTGCCTTGATGGCTCCTCTCTTTGTCGCTTCAGCCCTGGATTCCGGATTGGCTCTCCTGCTGCTTGTCCTGATCGGACTGAATCAGTTCACCTCCTTTAAGGTGGACAAAAAACTGATCTCCACCCTGGGCGGGTTGTTGGCGGTATTCATTGCGGTGGACGTTTACTTTGTGTTCTCGGAGATATTGACGGCGCTATATCCTGGTGAGGAACAGTTAATGGGGTATTTGACGTTGATGCTCTCCGGCAGCCTGGCACCCTTCTTCTGGGGTGAAATCATCCTGGGGGCAGTTGTTCCCTTCTTGATCCTGGTTGTGCCCAAGAACAGGTTGAAGAGCAGCCTGATGCTACTGGCTTCAGGTCTCGTGGTGGTAGGCGTTTTGTTTAAACGCATTTGGCTGCTGTTTTCCTCTTTGCTATTGCCCTTGATCGGATTGGCTCCTGGGGTAACGCTGGGAGCCTATCAAATGCCGGAGACATTTGGCCAAGCGGCGACGCCTGGCATCTGGGCCACCGTAGGAAGCTATGCGCCGACCTGGGTGGAATTAGCCATTGTGGTGGGTGTTTGTGCTTTCGGCGCGCTCATCTTTACTGTGGGGACCTATTTTTTCTTGACGCCGGTGCAGACTGCAGAAGCTTTGCCCAAGCAGGGAGGTGCGGTCAGTGCAACCTAAACTGACGGATACGGTCTTGGCCGGTTTAAAAGAAATGGCTCTTAACCGGAGGGCTACGTATTCTGCCTTATCCAGAATGTGGGATGAACCGGGCCGGGAGCTGCTGGCTGATTTCTTCGGTGAGGGAGGTGCCTGGACACAATTACAGTGTAGCCTGGACAAGATGAATCCGCGTTTAACCGAATTCCAAGAAGGATTACGGCTTATGTCCGGTTTTCTCAACCGAGAGTTAAATGTGTCAAATGAACGCCCATTTGTAGAAGTGGGCGTCCCGGACGTGGATGAAAAGCGGGAGCAGGGCTTGACGGATTGGCGGGTGGAATATGCCCGGTTATTCATCGGGCCTGGTGCGTTCCCTTGTCCTCCCTATGAGTCAGCTTATCGGGAACGACGGGAAGACGGAAGTTTCGGCAATTTGATGGGGGAAACCACGCTGCAGGTGCGGGAAATTTACCGGCAGGCAGGATTAGACCTTGGCACCAAGCAGTTGCCGGACTATCATTGCACGGAGTTAGAGTTCATGGGTTATCTCATCGGTCAGGAGGCGGAACTATACCTCGCCCAGGACGTAGGCAGAGCAGCGGGTTGGCAGGATATCCAGGAGTCATTCCTACAAGATCATATGGCGCAATGGTTGCCTGAATTTTGTCAAGATGTACAGCGGGAGACAAACTTGAGTTACTATCAAGGATTAGCTCAAATAACGGCTGCCTATATTAAGATTGAGGCTGAACGCATCAACCAATTAAAAAAAACAGCCGGTTCTTTGGCCGTTTGAACGGTTAGACCAAAATGCAAGCCCTCTCTAAAGTAAATTGAAGCAGGGCACATACTAGGCTGCAGGCGGGGCGGTCGTCCTCTTACTGGGGTTGAAGTCCGATGGTGTGTTGGACCGCCTCCATGCCGGCCCAGTCAGTTCAGTTTCCCAGTATCCCCCGGAATTGGATGAAGCGATTACTCCGTTAAGGGGAAACTTGGTCAGCATTATATAGCGTTGGGCGCAAACACCATTCCCAATTACCGTTCGTGTTCTGCAATTATTTTAACAAAATCGTCCGTACATTTACGCAGATGACTCTCGACCAGCATTCTAGCCTTATTGGCCTCTCGGTTTTTCATCATTTTAACAATTTCTCCATGTTCTTGAACAGAAATATCACATCTTGAGAAAACAAAATCGCCGCTTATAGAAAGATAAATCGTATTCTCATAAAAATTATTAGCAAGTTCTATTAGACGGGGCATCTTACTTAATTCAATAATTTTCATATGAAATCTTTTATTAGCTTCAGCATATTTTTCAGGCAGGCAAAGTTTCGAATCATTAATACCTGCTTCATAAATTTCTTCAATTTCGTCGATTTCGCTCTTGCTGGCATTCATCGTGGCCATTTCTGCTGCAAACCCTTCCAATACAGCCCGCAGTAAAAAGTTTTCTCTTGCTTCATCCCGATTGGGGTATTTAAAAATACTCCCCACCTGAGGGATAATATCAACGATCCCTTCCTGCTCCAACTTTTTTAAAGCGGCTGTGACAGGTGTACGGCTGATACCCAGTTTCTCAGAAAGTTGATAGGCAGAAAATTTATCCCCAGGTTTGATTTGCCCGCTCTGAAGCAAACCTTTTATTTTGTTATAGGCAAACTCATCTCGTCTAATAGTCATAAGGTGTTAAATCCTCCATGGCAAACATATGATAAAACCGTGTGCATTTTATTCACCTGGCTCTATATTGACATACACTGATGCAAGTTGGCAAGATTTCTAGGTGGATTTGTTTTCCGTTAAGGTTAGAAAGACATAGAAAGCGCAAAAAGGCCTGTCCCTCGGAATCATTCCAACAAGAATATTTCGAGGGCTAGGCCTTTTTATATCACATAATGGCTGTCTTTACCTGCTGATTTCACGATTTGTTTTTAAAGCAGCCACCATATTGCGGTAATCCGAGTTTTCCATCAGGAGGGAAATTACAGTTCCTCCGATAATGGCCCAAAATGGTGCTCCGATGTTCCATACAGTGATTTTGCTCATGCTAATCAGGAGGGCGAATAAAGCTCCTAGCCGAAAGTTCGCTCCAAATGCCTGAGCAAAGGTATTGACTAATACCGAAAACATGGCCACCCCGGCGAGAACATCAATGAAGGGGCCGGGCACTGCCTTAGTAAAAGTGATAGCGATCGGAGCAATTAATCCCATAACAAGCGACAGAATTCCCGCTATAAATGTTGCTGCATACCGGCCTTCTTTCGGCCCGACTTCCGCTCCCGCACAGATTGCTATACTCGGTCCGGCAATGACCGCGGTATGTCCCCCAAAAAAGGAGTTGAAAATTGTGCCCAACCCGCTGATGGCTACAAAAGCATTTGTGGGTGGAGTGTAACCCTGGGATGACAGTATTCCCAAGGCTTGGACATTACCGAAGCCTATTGACAAGATGGCTAACGGTATGGCTAATTCCATGATGGTTCGCAGATTAAAAGTCGGTGCTACAAATGTCAGGGACGAAAGCCGAAACGATATATCTCCGACATTAACATTTTTCGTCATAACGGCAATGATAAAGCCGATAACTAAAGCGCCAAGAACAGGCGGAAATTTTTTGGCCAAAGCAGGATAAATACTTAAGAGCAAAAAAGCAATTAATGTTGAACCGGCAACGACCGGTGCTTTAGGGAGAGCGGTAATGGTGGCTATGCCATAACTCACCAAAGTCCCTGCGATCATGCCCTGAATAATCGGCATGGGCACGTATCTTATGGCTATTTTAAACAATCCGGAAATCCCGATGAGCAAAACAATAATTCCGGCTAGTAAAACTGCGCCGATAACATCACTAAAAGGATAACGCGTAAGGGCACTTCCGATTAGAACAACAGCAGGAATGGAAAAAGCAACGTAAATCGGTTGACGATAATAAAGCGACATTAAAAGGGTAAGCAGCCCACCCATTAAAAACACGACAGCCAGCCACGATATCGCGATATTGTTAGGAAGTTTGGCCTCAGAAGCTGCTTTGAGTAAAATAAAAATGGGACCCTCGCCAAACAAAACAGCGGTTATCGCAACACCAATCGTGGATGTGGTAATAAACTTTGGCAATTGGCTAAATGAAGAACTGATCCCTTCACCTTTTTCCAGTTTCAACAATGGAATAATCCCCTTTCCGCATGCGCAAAATTGAATTGAATATTATTCTGGGGAAAGCGCAATAGGTTTTTCGATTCATATGGCGTCTCCTATTGCGCTTAATTTAACTGCAATTTAAGGTTTTTACGAATTCGATCCCTATTATGAATATTTCCTTTGAATTTCTGCCCATCTTCGCCCGGCTTCTTTTGCTCCGGTAAGGTATTCTTCAGGAATATGATGATAGGGTGGCCGTGCTGGACCGGCGTTAACAAGCCCTGCGGCACTCATTCTTGCTTTTTCTAAAGGAATATTATAAAGCGAGAAGATTTTAAAACTTCCTTGAGGGAAAAGGGTTTGATAGGTAAATCGAATGTCTTTGGTAATTTCTTGAGCAAAGGCATCGTCATTGCTTTCAATGGCCTTTTTCAAGGCGCTAAGCGGTGCCATTCCGCAATTGCCGCTTCCCGTCCAGCATGCCGGAGCTTTAGCCCCCGCCATTTTTTTTGCCTCATGCCAATCAGCATCCATTGGCAAGATCCGGATATTATCTCCGCACGCTTCAATGTCAGCAAGATATTGGGGACCAATGCCAATATACTTTGAAGCGATAATATTGGGAATTTGGGCCAGCTTGGCATAGACGGAGGTGGATAGTTTGCCTTTAAAAGCCTCAGGATTATCATAAACAATAATTGGAGCTTCAGGAATAGCCTCGGCTATATCCTGATAGTAACCGACAATCGTATCATCATCACATTCGCACCACATAGGTCTGCCTAGGAATAGCCCTGTAGCCTTCATGCTCATAAAGGCTTTAGCCCGCCGAATGGTGTCTCTCGTGTTTAATGTTGTAGCCCCAATGAAAACCGGAACCCTTCCCTTAACGGTCTCAATCACCTTCCTAGCAAAGTTAAAATGTTCTTCCTCCGTTAGCGTCGCTCCCTCACCAAAAGTTCCGTTGGTTAAAATTGCATCAACTCCGTTTTCAATGAGCATGTTTACCAGTTTTACGGTTTCCTCATAATTAATCGTGTCCATCGCGTCATGACTTGAGGCGTTTTGAGTAGCTGGCGTGGGAATGATGTTGTAGATACCTGAGACATCTTGAGCCGTGAATTTCAAGCTCATTTGAACCCCCCCCTTTTAACTTATTAGCATGCTAGCATGTGAGTAAAGTGTAAAGCTTTTTGGGCGATTTGTCAATAATGCAGTTTTTTACGATGAAGTGCCGGTTGAAGAGCTGGAAAATAGAGAACGGCCCGCAGCTCGGGCCGGAAAATCCCTGACACGGATGGTATGCCAATCGCGGAACAAGGGTCATATCTACTTCTAGCAACCAAATATTTATAAAAATATGCTGGCTTTATAAAAAATTGGTTATTTTTAATTCTGCCAGGGCTACAACTTAGCCCTGGCAGTTTTCATCCAGTAAGGTAAAACGCCCATCATTTTTTTCTTTTTTCCCTTATATTGATGTGGATATTATGCTCCTTGAGTTTTCTGCTTACAGTAGGGTGAGTCGTACCCAGTATCTCGGCCAGCTTGCGCAGGCTTTGTGTCTGACCCAGAGCCATATGCAAAAGTTGACGTTCTGCTTCTTTATACGCTTCGGGGAAAGGCATTAATTTATTGACATGGAGGGGATCAATGAAATGGGGTAATTTAATCCCGATGGCCATGTAAATATCTTTTTCAGTTATCTGGTCATTCTCTGCTAAGATAACAACCCTTTCTACTACATTTTCCAGTTCCCGTACATTTCCCGGCCAGTCATAGTTAATCAGGGCGGGCTGGGCCTGACTCGTAAGTTTCTTATTCGTTTTATATTTACTGTTGTATTTTTCCAAAAAAGAAAGTGTCAAAGGGACAATGTCATCGTATCTTTCACGGAGAGGCGGGATATAAATAGGGAGGACATTTAGTCTGTAAAAGAGGTCTTTCCGGAAAGATTTGTCCATAATTTTTTGGCTGAGGTCAGCATTGGTGGCTGCAATAATTCTTACATCGATTGTGCTCTCCTTGGTGCCGCCTACTCTAAAAAAATAGCCCTCCTGGAGAAACTGGAGGAGTTTCGCCTGGATATTCCATGGGATTTCCCCCACCTCATCGAGTAATAATGTTCCTCCATTGGCCACCTCAATCAGTCCCGGTTTTCCCTTCCGTTTGGCTCCTGTAAAAGCTCCTTCCTCATACCCGAAAAGCTCACTTTCAAAGAGACTTTCAGGGATAGCGGAACAGTTAACCTGAATAAAGGGACTTCCCTTCCGTGAACTCGCTGTATGGATATAGTTGGCAATAACGTTTTTACCTGTACCGCTTTCCCCGGTAAGAAGAACATTGGCATTTACCGAGGCCGCCCTAATGGCTCTTTCTAACACTTCACTCATAGCTTGGCTTTTGGCTATTAGGGAATCTAAAAAGCTGGTACGTGCCCTTAATTCCTGTACTTCAACTTCATATTGGGTAGACATTCGCTTGTAATTCAAGCTTTCTTCTTTTAAACGGTTAATATCGGTTACATCTCTTATATTGTCGATAATCATTAATATCTCGCCATTTTCGTCCAAGAGAGGGCTGGCAGTGATTAAGACGCTTTTGCCATGCTTAGTATTTTCCAGCGACGAAGCATGTTTTTTAGTTTTAAGAACTTCTATGGAAGGAGCACCATTCCTGATAATTCCTGCATCCATTAATTCCCGAAGGTCTTTACCAATTATTTCTTCTTTTTTTAAACCCAAAATGTTTTCATAATTCTTATTTATATAGATAATCCGGGGCTTATTGTCAAGAAGGGCGATAGCATCGTATTGAGTATCTAATAAGGCAGCAAAAAAAGCGGCCCCTTCAGGGCTTACTTTTCCGGATAGACCTACATCTTTCAAAGCCCACATCAATTCCCCGGCACGGTATTGCATAGTTTCACGTCCTTTTCTATTTTTAAGATATATCCCGGTAAATATTTTACCAGGGATATATCATACTTGGTTTATTGATAACCAGTGCGGAATTACCTTGAATAATAGCTGTTCCCCATAATGATAAGTATAAATCATAAAAATCTATTGGTAAATAATATTCCATTAGAAGCTGCGGGATTTAAGAAATACCTCCATCAAGCTGCGTTAAGATTTTTGGCGCTTTGGCACAATTCTTGCACTATTTTGATATGGCCGGCGAGTTTAACTTACGAAAGGGTGAAATGAGAAAAAGGCAATAATCCCTATATTCATTAAACTCATGAAAGGAGCTATAACAATGTTCAAGAACACAAATATGGACAGACTTTATGTAGCCTTAGTTACCCCTTATAAAGACGGGAGTTATGAGATTGATGAACAAGCTTTGCGCAACCTACTCCGTTACTTCATGCAAGATAAGTTTGTAGAGGCTGGGGGCGGCATGATCATAAACCCGGAAGCGGGTGAATTATTTTATCTTACCCGTGAAGAAAAACTTAGAAATGTCCAGATCGCCGTAGAAGAATGTAAGGGGAAGGTACCCATTTTTGCCGGTGCACTGGCTTTAACTACCGAAGAGACGGTTCAGGTGGCAGTTGATGCAAAGAATGCAGGAGTGGATGGGATCTTTGTAATCCCTCCCATGGGTTCAATGGATATCACAACTTCTTGGAATTCAGATAAATATCCTGAAGTATGGATTGATTTGGTAAAAGCTATTGCGGCAGAAGTCAATCTACCGATGATTACCCATCCAGTTGGTGCTCCTTCTGCTGCATATGGGATCGGGATAAGCCGGGATGTTACCTTACAAATGATTGCCGAGATTCCCAATATTGTCGGATGGAAAATGACCTATAGTTACGAAGGCTTCAAAACCATCGCTAAGACCCTACGTAACCTGGAACAGGAGTCCAGTCGGCATGTTGGAATCTTGGGTGCAACGGCGAATCTGTTTCACGAAGTGCTGCTGAATGAAAAATTTGATGGTACGGTCACTGGATCGTTCAACTATGCCATGGAACCGATGATTGATCATATTGCAGCCTGGAAAAGAGGCGATCTGGCTCTGGCAAAAAAAATCTGGAATTTGGGCCTCTCCGATTTGCATGCATATATCTATTCAGAATGGTCCCGACTTCATGTACGGTATAAGATTGCTACCTGGCTAAGAGGTTTGGTTCCCCATCCTTTTATGCGTCCGCCCATGCCCAAACCGAAGAAAGAAGAAATCCTCGCCATCAAGGATCTTCTTCGTGTCACGGGTGTAAGCATAATTACCGAACAACAGGTGGAAAAAGTATTAAGTGAATTATAAATCTTAAGTCGACTCTTGGCAGAAAGCAGCACGGTCTATACCCGTACTGCTTTCAGGAGTCGCTTCGGACAACCTACTAATAAGATTATTATTTGTTAGGAGGATAGCAAGATGTCAATTGAGATTAATACCTCCCGTCAACAAAACATCATTGCACGACTGGAACGACTCCCCTATTCTTTTTGGCACGTGAAAATGCGACTAATTGTAGGTATAGCCACTTTCTTTGATGCCTTCGATGCTGTTTCAATAGCATATATTCTGCCAGTAATAGCACCCCTTTGGAATATATCGCCAACACAAACCGGTTTATTAATCTCTATCAGTTATGTTGGTCAGCTACTAGGCGCTGTTTTCTTTGGCTGGTACGCAGAAAGGTCCGGCCGAACGAGGGCACTATTCTGGTCTATTGCCATCATGGGCGGTATGTCGTTCTTATGTGCCACAGCCTGGAGCTTAAACTCCTTACTCCTTTTCCGTTTCATTCAAGGATTTGGCTTAGGTGGGGAAGTGCCCATTGCAGCCGCCTATATTAATGAAGTTGCCAAGGCCCATGGGCGTGGCAAGTTTATCTTACTATATGAATTGGTTTTTGTAGTGGGTCTTGTTTTGGCAGCACTGCTCGGTTATTGGGTTGTACCTCATTTGGGCTGGCACTATATGTTCCTGATTGGCGGAATCCCCGCAATTATCATCCCTTTGTTTATCAAAAATCTTCCCGAATCCCCGCGCTGGCTGGCCTCTAAGATGCGTTTGGATGAAGCAGAAAAAGCTGTGGAAAAGATCGAATCCAATGTCAGTAATAACGGCCAAATCGCCCTGCCCCCACTGGAGAATTCAGGTATCAAGGTTGCCGAAAAAAGTACCAATTGGCGGGAACTTTTCCAGGGGATCTATCTTCGGCGCACCCTTACCGTGTGGGTAATCTGGTTCAGCGCTTATTTTATCACCTATGGCTTGACTACGTGGCTTCCGAGTTTATATTCACGAGTTTATAAGTTGCCTTTGGAGCAATCCTTGCTATTCAGCCTTATCACAAACATCGCCGGCCTAGCCGGAGCATTTGGTTGTGCGATGCTAGTAGACATAGTGGGAAGGAAAGCCTGGTTCACCGGGGCATTTCTAGGAGGCTCCTTATTCATGTTTCTTTTGTGGAATAGTGGAGCAGGCACTCCTTATCTCGTTTTAATTTATGCTTCACTCAGTTATACTTTTATCGCTTCTATCTCTTTAGCGCTGTATTTGTATAGCCCCGAAATATATCCCACCAGGATGAGGGCTCTCGGCAGCAGTATTGGTAGCGCCTGGCTCCGGGTCGCCTCGGCATTGGGACCATATATAACGGGAATGGTGGTGGCCGGATACTCTATCTCTCTCGTCTTTATTATATTTGCAGTCGTTGCACTAATCGGTGCCATAATCACCGGTATCTTTGCCATTGAAACCAAGGGCAAAATTTTGGAGGAAATTTCCCCTTGAGTTACAAAGGCAAAATGCTGTCTTCTTCACATTATAATAATTTATGATTCCCATGTACCCCCACTTTGTAGAATTAGAGATTAGTAAAGCAGGCTGAAGCAGTACTACTTTTTTCATCAGGTAAGAACCACTATGCATATGCATAGAAGAGAAGCTAGCTAGTTCTTCAGTATTGACTTTAGCCTGTTTCCACTGAAAAAGTATACTCAATAAGATAGATTCTCTGGGATGGTATGCACTTTAGCATGAAAGTGAATGCTTTTCTAATTAAATCTCACGAGGAGGAAGTAATATATGGACAAGTATAAGCTTTTGGAGTTAATGATTAATACTGCAAATAGCAGTGATGTTACAAAACTAAGGCTAAGAGATTGGAACAAAATTATTAGATGGGAGATTGAAGGGGAATCGTTCTATTGGAGTACATCAAAGGAAAAGTTTAATTTCACCGAAGCAACGGAAGCAGATTTTATTATTAGTTGCACTGAAGATACCCTCGACAAAATTGCACATAAGCAACTCCCTTTTTTTATGGCTATATGGGGTACTGGAGATATTGTATTTAAGGGTTCTTTTGGTGATGCTATTCGATTAGGATATATATTCCTAAATGATAAACGCAAGCGAAAAGTAATATTTATAAGTCATTGCTGGTTGAATATAAATACACGTTTTCCTGGAGGTGCTGCGTTTCCCGGTGCTGACACAATGATTATTAGGACTCTGTTAGATAGTGATGTAGGTATAATTCAAATGCCATGTCCCGAGTACAATTGCCTTGGTTTGGAAAAATATGATTATGGCAAAATAGATGGTGAACAACTAAGGAATTGTTATAGAAGGACCGCAAACGATGTAGCTGATCAAATCAAAGAATATAAGAAGTTAGGGTACGACATAGTTGGGATTCTTGGTATGAATCCAAGTCCATCATGTGGGGTGGAAATAACGAAGGGTAAAGGAACAATGCTTGGAACGAGTACTGATACGTCTGAGGATTCAAATTCAGGTGTGTTTATTGATGAGTTAAAATTATTATTAAAAGAAAACAAAATTTATAATGTTAGGATATTTGGTGTGCGTCGTCATTTAACTGGTGAAAACGGAAATGAAGCAAGAATAGAAAAATTAAAAAATTACCTTGGTAAGTAATATCCCTAGGGTCTTTCAAATGTTGTACGAATCTGTATATAATTTTGCGTTTTAGCTTTCACTGCCCAACCCACCGTAGAGGGGATTTGACATTATCCAGGAAGAAGATGGATAATCGAAGCAGAATCTGGCCCCAATGCTGGATTCGGCCGGTTCATTTCCGCAGTAACATCCTATAATGCTCCTATATAGTGGGATACGCGCCTCTAAACGGCCTGAAGAGAACCTAGAAACCGCGTGGTTGCGCGGTTTTTGGTCGTCTAATGCCGGTTTTTTCTTCAAAAATGTAGGTAAACTAATTTTGGATAATATATAATGTTGAGTCATACCGGGACGGAAAATCCTAATATATGGTAAAATTTATACAATGCCTTTTAATCTTAAAGCGTCATGCAATAATGAATTTCCATCACACTGATAGCAGTGGTTTTCTATACCCGAAGGAACTTTATTATCATATACAATTTCCGCAGCCTCTGAAATCACATCAAAATACCACTCTGCAGATGGTGCTCTGTGACCCTCCAATTTTGAACCGGGATTAGGCGACCATACAAAGGGGACAATATTGGCACCCATGGCAGATAAAGTCTGAATTCCTTGCAAAAAGGTTTCTTTTGGTTCCAAACCCATTACCAGAGCAACAAATACATTTCCTTCCCCAAAAATTTTAACTGCTGTTTGGATGGATTTAACAAATTCTGCATGCGAGGTGCTTTCTGATTTTCCTGGACATATTGCTTTATACAACTTTTCGTCCCATATCTCCATACTATATCCAATGGCATTGATCCCAGTTTCGAAATAACGTTCAATATCATCCCCTTTGGCAGGAGAGGGAAGTATTACTCCGGGAACTCTTTCAAATCCTGTATGTTTTTTTATAGATTCTAATATTTCAGAAACCAAAGCAACTTCCTGTTCGTGACTAAAACATCCCCCAGTAAGCAATATGTGATTAACATTTCCCTCTGACCAGGCCGCTTTAGCTACTTCACCAATATCAGTCATATCCTTTTTCTTAATTACAGAGTCGTATACTTTTGATGTTGTAACAAGATTGCAAAACGAACATTGCTTGTTGCTGCTAAAATGGGAGCAGTAATTTTGATAACAGAAAAACAAGCAGTCCCTTCCACCAATCTGGCCAATTTTAACCATATCATTATTTTGAGTTGTTTTCTTGTTATAAAAATCAGGCCGTTCTATCCATTTGATCTCACAAATTTCATGCTCGTTAAGATATAGTTTTAATTTATCATCATGCGTTTTTACATAATATTGTGATTTTGAATTTAAACGAAATTGTACAACTGTTCCATCCGGAAGACAGAAATCATCAGGGAGTTTGAGGTCAACATGATTTTCAAAATCCCAACCAAACAACCCATGATTCTGCTCTTTATAGTTTATGCCTACCGCTGTCAAACTTTCGATGTCAGAACGGATTCCTTCCGTAAGCAGAGCTGCTTTTAACAAAATATAATTTTCCATCTCTAAATCCTCCTGGCTGATAAATTTTATACCTGGTCAATAGGTAAACGGAAGCTTTGCTTATCAGTACCCAAAACGATGTTTGTATCGATCTTGTTTACTCCAGGAAATTGCAAGAGCGAATCCATAACAAAATTACGATAAGAAGCAATATCATGGGATACTATCTTTAATAAATAATCCCAGCTGCCTGTAATGTTATAACACTCTAGAATTTCAGGCGTTTCCTTAACTTTTAATAGAAAGGCGTTTGCCGTATTTCTATTATGTGGAGATAAATTGACAAAAGTAAACGTAACGATTTCCAACCCAACTTTTTTTTCATCGATGATAGTAGCAAATTGTTTTATTACACCCAGTTCTTTAAGACGCTTTGTCCGACTGAGGCAAGCAGAGGGCGACAATCCGATCTTCTTTGATAATTCTATATTGGATATTGATGAATCACTTTGAAGAATATCGATTATTTCTTTATCACAACTATCAAAGGCCAAAGACATAATGATAGACTCCTTTATGACAATGAAAATTTTGGAACATTCCGCGCACCTATACTTTTGGCGGCTGTGGAACTAAACCAGGTTAATGAAAATATTATTTTGGTATATGGCGATTATACGAAATAATATGCTTGATTGTCAACTTAATTGCGAATAAAAATCGATAAAACTAATTTGCCACTTCCAATCCCTCGGCCAGTTCCCCTGCCCCTTCAATCACAATTCGGTCACCTGCTTGTAATCCCTGCAGCACCAGCGTGAATTCTTTATTTTTAAGGCCGGGGCGTACAGCTGTTTTGACCGCCTTTCCTTCTCTCACAACCATGATATAATCTTTGCCATCCCACCGAAAAAGCGCTGAATGTGGAATAACCAAGGCCGACGGGCTTTGCACAATAGAGCAAAAAGGCCAAAAAACAGAGCGCAAATAAGGTGGAATTCGTTTTCTTATTTCAGTTAGGGCCGCTTACGGGCCAGCAGATCGCTTAACTTCATCCGGAACTCGTGCATAGTAACCGTTTTGTCAGCCAATGTGACCAACCAAGCCTCCCGGCTGCCGGGCCAGCGGTGAGTTAACGGCCACATGTGGCTTAAGATAATGTTCTGTTCTTTCTCATTAAGAGCAAAGCAGCGTTTGGCATTCCGACAGGCTATTGCCGGATGCCGGAAACCGTGCCACCGTGTGCCGTCCGGCCTCGGCACATGCCAGTCATACAGGTAAAAATCGTGAAGCAAGGCTGCCCGAGTGGCCGAACGAACGTCGATGTGAAGAGTACGCTTCAGGCGTGTGGACCAGCGGAAGGTTAGGTATGCCACATGGATGGAATGATCCAGGATGCTAAAGGGACGGTGGTGAGGGAAGTTGTCCAGTTGTCTAAACTCCGGATGGTCCAAGATATCCTTAACAAGGCCGGAAAATTTCATTTGTTTTCACCTTCATGCTGCTCATGGTTTGCTCCCGGGGCTGTTGGCTCCTGGTCGGTGCGCAACCGGTGGTAAAGCCTTTGACGCTGCCTGCTTAGTAAAAGAGCGACGTATTCCTGCTTGAGCCGGATCTGAGCCATGGCTTCACTGAGGGTATGGTGCATCTTCGGATAAGTGGCCAATAGGCGGCGAAACGGACGCAGGGCAGCCAAGAGATCGCTTTTATTGAGCTCTTTCTCTCTATATTCTTGGAGAAAACGTTCCAGCCGGAGCAATAAGAGACTCGATTTTGAGATGTCCCCAAAAAAGTAAATTAAAAAAAGAAGAGTGCATAATATCCTTGGCGTAGGAGGTATTCCAGCAATCAAAGTTTCAAAGTATGGATGGATGTAGTGGAGAAAGAAGAGCCCAAGCATCCCCCATAAGAGGGCAAAGGGAAGGGCGATACGCCCTTTGTAGTTCAGGGGCGTATGCCGGTAACTCCAAAGCTGCAAGTGGAAAACAGATTCTAGGAGATAACCGGCACCGTACTCAATACCTGTGCTGAGTAAGGTGAGGATTAGAAATTGCCAGACGAGCGGAAGCTCGGCTAGAATGGAACGACAGAGAAGGACCAACAAGGCAAATGTGCCGTAAATCGGTAAGAAAGGGCCGCTCAGAAATCCCGGATTGACCAATTTTTTTTGAGTCAGGGAGCGATAAATGAATTCCAATACCCAGCCCAGAAAAGAATAGAGCGCGAAAAAGAGAATTATAGTAGACAAATACGGGAGAGTTTTGACGTTCATGCTTCATCTTACCCCTTCGTTTCCCCAAAAGACCAAAAAATAAAACAGGCCTTATCCTGGAATATATGTGCCCTGCCTTTGCTCATGGGTTCCTTGCACTGGGGTGAAAAATAAACTAAAATGATCCCAAAAGACCAAAGAATAAGTTCGTAATAATGATAACACATCTCATAAGTCTGTCAATGAGAACCCAGGGCAAATTGGGCGATTGCTATATCTTGGTTAAGGAGAAAAAATTCTTTATGAAATTAACGGAACGCCGCAAAGAATTTTTAAGCCAAATTATTGCGCTTTATAAAAAAACCGGACTGCCCGTGCATTACGTTACCTTAGCCGAAATTATTGGGGTAAGCAAATGGACAGCTTATGATATGTTCAAGGAGCTTGAGAAAAATGGTCTTCTTAAGCGAGGTTATGAAGTGAATTCGAAAGAACCGGGACGTTCGGTTATTGTTTTCACTCCTACGAGGAGAGCTCAAGAATTATTCGCCCAAACAAGGAAGCGGATTAATAATCAGGACGAACTCCGTGTGCTCAAAGAGAAAGTAGCTCAGTTTGTTTATGGGCTGAGGCCAGCGGATCTGAAGGATACAGTGGGAAGAATCATCCAGATTCTGTCCCGTGTTGAGACGCGGGTCGAGTTTTGCCTGTATATTCTGGCTCTCTTTCTCGTGTACCTCGATTCTATCGGTCAGGCACGAAAAGAGATGATCAGACATCTATTGAAAGTTTCGATTCGACCGGAAATTGAGTTAACGATGTTTGTCGGTACGGTCATTGGAATTGTCATTCATACGGTGGGAGATGAGATGGGGCCTCAAATGACTGAATTGGTCGGGTTATTTGTCCAATACCTTGAAGAACTGAGTTTTGATGAGCTCCAGATGCTCACAGCTTTTTTGACGGAAAGACTGGGGTAAATCTTATTAGGCGGTGGATCTTAATGAAGGCTGAAGGCCTTTTGCCAAAACCTAACAGCGAATACTTTTCTTTTATTAAGACAGAGGGTAAGGGGAATAATTGAATTGTCCGACCGTTACCCTCCTGCCACCCAGGGGAAGACTTTTACGGTATCGTTTTCCTGCAGCAGGTAGTTTATGTTTGTTTTGACCCCGTTGACAACCATGAAGGCAATAGCAGAAGAGGGGATATTAAGAAATTCGATTAAACCATTAAGAGAGAGGTTTGGGGAAATATTTAGTTCGTGCAGGTCTGCCTGCTGGCCGTATTTAGCCAGCGGACCGTATAAACGAATTACAATACGCATCGTTGCTCACCATCCTACTATGACTATACAGAATATTGCATATCGAATCCAGGGTGTCAATACATGAATTAAGCCTTAAACGGGAATTTTAGGGGAAGGTTGAAGAAAACCGTTAAATTTCCGTTGGAGGTGTAAATGATGCCAACCATTCATTTTGACGGGCCGGTGTTGTCAGTTGACCAGAAGCGCAGTTTAGTGCACGGGATGACACAGGCGGCTTCCCAGGCTCTGGGGATTCCGATGGCTGCTTTCAATGTTGTGCTGGATGAGCATGAGTACAGCAATATGGGAGTAGGCGGGGAACTTTTGACTGAAAGTCCTTATTGGCAGCAATATAAGGAAAGCTGAGCCCGGTGTATTCTAATATTTTGCTAGCAGGGGGCTGTGTCAATTCATCAATTCATCTGACACGGCCTCCAGGCATTACAAACGATTACAACGGCGAATCCTTGCTTGAAAAATGAAAAAGGGATAAGCTTAGAGACAGGGGGAGTTGGCTGGATGAAGAAAGTACGCCATGGAGACTTTCCTGCAGAGGAGGTTTATTATTGGACAGAACGGATGCCGATTGGGCGCGATGCTTATGACATCACGGCTGCGCTCACTTCACGGGGTCTATGCTGGCTGAGCCTTGGTCAAGAGGAACAGGAGGAGCGGGCTTTTAAGTGGTGGGCCAAACGCTGGTTGCCTGGTTCAACCCTGACACGCAAACGCGAGCCGATTGCCGAGATTTTGCGGCAAATGCAGGACTACTTAGAGGGGAAAAGACGCGAGTTTAGCGTGCCTTTGCATCAAGAGGGCACTCCTTTTCAATTAAAAGTGTGGCAGGAACTGCTCAAGATTCCTTATGGAGAGACATTAAGCTATGCAGAAGTCGCAGAGCGCGTGGGAACTCCCCGCGGCCAGAGGGCGGTTGGTATGGCTAACCACCAAAATCCGATCGCGGTGATTGTGCCCTGCCACCGGGTGATAGGAAAAAACGGGAGTTTGACCGGGTATGGGGGAGGTTTGGACTTAAAGGAAGAATTGCTTAGAATTGAGAAAGGGGGGTTAGTTTGGACACACCGCGGATTGTGATTGAGGAGCAGCGGCTTGATGCGAACATTGAGGCGATGGCGGCCATGGCCAGGAAAGCTGGGGTAGCGCTTCGGCCGCACATAAAGTCTCATAAACTGCCACAGATTGCGCACAAGCAGCTGGCTGCCGGAGCGTGCGGGATCACGGTGGCGAAGCTTGGGGAAGCGGAAGTCATGGCAGAGCATGGGATTAAGGACATATTTATTGCCAATGAAATGATGGGGCCGGAGAAGTTTGCACGGCTTCATGCATTGGCGCGCACGGTTAAGCTAGCGGTCGGAGTGGACAGTCTTGAGGGTGCAAAGGCTCTGGCTGAGAGCATCCGTGCGCAGGGCAGCCGTATGCAGAGAATCCTTGATGTCCTCATTGAAGTGGATTCCGGGCTTCGGCGCTGCGGGGTGGAGCCGGGTAAAGAAGTTGTGCGTTTGGCCAAAGACATCAGCAAGCTTCAAAATTTACGTCTGCGCGGAATTTTTACGCATGCCGGGCACTCTTATGGGGCGGCGGACAGGACTGAGCTGGAGAAAATCGCCCGTGCCGAAGGAAAAGTTATGGTTGAGAGCGCCTACGACCTGCGCCGGGAGGGGATAGAGGTTGAGGTTGTAAGCGTGGGGGCCACTCCGACGGTTGCGATTTCGGCTTTCGTACCCGGGGTGACAGAGATCAGGCCGGGCAATTATGTGTTTTATGATGCGATGCAGCTCGCCCTGGGAGTTATTCCTTCCATTGAATATTGTTCGCTGAGGGTTCACAGCACGGTGATCAGTCATCCTGCTCCCAACCGCTGGGTCCTGGATGCGGGCAGCAAAGCTCTGTCACTGGATAAAGGGGCTCACGGGCATAGCGGGGTCGAGGGGCACGGGATCATTATCGGCCAGCCTCAGCTGCGGCTAGTGCGCTTGTCTGAAGAGCATGGAGTGGCTGAGGGGGAATCTTCCTTAAAAGTAGGGGATGTGGTCGAGATTGTGCCCAACCACGCCTGCACGGTGGTGAACCTTTTTGATGAGGTTGAGGTGTGGCATGGTGCTGAGCGTGAGGTTTGGGCGGTGGCGGCCAGGGGGAAAAATAGGTGACGGAGGGGGAAAGGAAAAAGAAGGTAAACTAGGGAGAGCAGCAGAAAGAGTAGAGAGTAGGGAGTGAAGGAAAATGGAAAAAGCGGAGAAGATGAAAAGCCTGTTTGTGGATGTGGATCACATCGGAATTAAAGCGTATGAGCTGGAACGCGCGGTTAAGTTTTATACGGATGTTCTAGGGTTTACACTCTTGCACCGGATGAAGCCGGGAGAGGCGGAGCTGGTTTTCTTGCAGCTCGGCTCAACCGTAGTGGAGTTGGTAGAAGTGGTGGACGGCAGCCGCTTTGAGGACGGGGTTGTCAATCATGTTGCGCTCAAAGTCTCTGATATTTTTACGGCAGTCGATTTGCTTAAAAAGCAGGGAGTAGAATTTATTACTCCGGAGCCGATGCCGATCGGGGAAAGAGGGTATAATTTCTTTTTCCGCGGGCCATCAGGAGAGAAACTCGAACTATTTCAGGGGTAGGCAGGGGGAAGGTTTAGTTGGATTTTAGCTTTATAAGCGAGGTGCCGAGGCCGCTCGGTCTTGAAGCCGAAACGGCCAGGGTTGCGAACGAGATCAGACAGAAATATCCGGACTTCTTTGCCTGGGTGCAGGCTGGGGAAAATCTTACAAGTTTGAACCCAACTGGAGAGTATTTGAGCGCAACTGGAGAGGACGGGCAAATACAGAAAGCGCAGGTACCGGCGGAGGCACAAGGAACGGTTGGGGAGCCTTGGCTCTTGGGCAAGGCGGACATCGAATATTTTTACCACTTGGCGCGCCCTGCCGATGTGGGCTGCGCCTGTCCGTATGGCTGGGTGGAAAAGGTTGAGCGCGTAGTTGATCAGCAGTACCCTCTGTTCGGGGTAGAGCGTTTTCCCGACCTCTGGGACAAAGCCGCCCACGTGCTGTGGCTGATCATTAAAAATGAGGTCTTTTCAGAGTACAACGCTGGGGTGGGCGTTTTGGCCGCGTTAGTGTTGCTGGAGCGAAACGGGATCGCGGTGCATACTCATGATGCCGGGCTGCGCGCTTTGGTCTTGAAAGCCCGTGCCCTAATTGCGCACAGCAAGGACGATTTAGAGTATGACGAAGATGATGCGGTGCGTTCCCTGGGCTCGCTCCTGCGGGCAGATTAAAATAGAAAGAATGTGAAAAAGACCTTCAGCGTGTGTGGAGCACGCAGGAGGTTTTTCTTATTCAGGTCAAAAATCCGCCAAATTAAACACGCTTGGCGTTCCTGCTTTACCGCGTGAAGGTGGTTGGCGTATCCCTGAAAGTGTAGTAAATCGTTTGCAGTTTACGCATACTAATATTGGTTATTCGGGGAGATATGTACAAAGCGGGGGGGGAACTTGTGGTGCCTAAAAAACGGATTCCGGAGATGAGCAAAGGACAGTCAGATCCGGAACATATCATTTCAGAGGTTGAAAGAGCCTTTGGCCAGAGTGCTGACTTGCAGGTGCACAGGTTTCAGGCAGGGGCAGGAGAACTAAGCTGTGTGCTGCTCTATCTGAAGTCTTTTATCGATGTCGAGCGACTAAGCCAGTCAGTTCTTGTCTCGCTGCTCTCTCTCCCAACCCCGCCTGTGAGTATGGCTAAGCTGGCTGAGGCTATACCCTGTGTGGGGACGAAGGAGTTAAGCTCGCTGCCGGAATTTTGCCAAGCGGTTGCCTGGGGAGAAGCTGTGCTGCTCGTCTCAGGATTCCAGTCCGGACTGAGCATCCCTCTCCAAAAGTATGAAAAGAGAGTGGTTACTGAATCGGAAAATGAGAAAATTATCCGGGGACCGAGGGACAGTTTTGTGGAATCGCTCTGGTCCAATATCGGACTCTTAAGGACTAGGCTCAAGAATCCGGATCTCAGGCTGGAAGTCCTAACCCTGGGTGCCAGGACATCTGCCGAGGCCGGTTTGGTATACCTTGAGAGCCTGGCTAATCCCTTGATTGTAGATGAAGTGAGGAGCAGGATACAAAGGGTTAATGTGGACCGGCTTTTGGCCACAGACAATCTCACTGAATTTATTACAGATGCCCCCTGGTCCCCCTTTCCTCTCGGTTTGAGGACGGAACGCCCGGACCGTTTGGCCTCGGCTCTTCTCGATGGACGGGTAGGCATTCTGCTGGACGGCAATCCGGTCGTCTTGGTTGTTCCGGTCGTGTTTTGGGATTTTTTCAAATCGCCGGACGACTATATTGAGAATCAATATGTGGCAACGAGCGTCCGCTTACTGCGTCTGGGTACCTTTTTCGTTACCCTGTTTCTCTCGGGGTTTTATGTGGCGACGACAACGATCCATCTTGAGATGATACCTCAGCCTTTGGCTTTAATTATCGCCGGTGCCCGCACCAGAACCCCGTTTCCTACGGCCTTGGAAATGATCGCCATGGAAATTGTGATCGAAATCCTGCGTGAAGGCGTTATCCGCATGCCGGGTGTTTTGGGGCAAACGATCAGTATCGTCGGGGCGCTGGTGATCGGGGAGTCAGCGGTTACCGCTGGTCTGATTGAACCGATAATTTTAGTGGTTGTTGCTTTTAATGCTTTAGCAGCTTTTGTTGCTCCAGTGTATCATGCGGCCGTTTCAGTCCGCATCCTGCGCTTTCCGATCATTCTTTTAAGTGCTTCTTTAGGATTTTTCGGCTTGATGTTGGGGGCGCTGTTTTACCTGATGCATCTGGTAAGTCTGCGTTCGATTGGAGTTCCTTACCTGGCACCAGTAGGACCACTCAGTGTCAAAGAAATGGGTGATCTGTTTATCCGGCTTCCTTTATGGCAGCAGAACAGCCGTCCGTCTTACCTGCGACCTCAGGATGCCACCACGCAGGCTCCGGGGCAAAAGCCCGCTCCGGATACGGAACGAGGGACACAGGCCGAGAAAGCACCCGCGCCGGATAAGGCCGTGGCAGAGAAGAATCATAGTCCAGCCCCAAACAAGGAGACCTGAGCATTTTGAATATAGAGCGAATCTCTTCACGACAGCTGACTTGGCTCATAATCAGTGTCAACCTTTCGGCTTCGATGATCCTTGGACCGAGTGTGATCATTTTCTATGCGAAGCAAAGCGCTTGGCTCTCTTCTCTCCTGGCTGCTTTGCTGGCGGCGGCGGGAGCTCTGTTGAATCTACATCTGATCCGGTGCTTTCCCGGGCAGACCGTGGCCCAATTCTCCCAAAAGTTGCTGGGGCCGTGGTTTGGCAAACCGATAGGCTTTTATTATTCCTTGGTTTCCTTTTACATGGTTGGTGTTTGCCTGAGAATGATTTCCCAGCTTGTGAAAATGACGCTCATGCCGGAGACGCCTTTGTGGCCTTTTATTCTGGGGCTTACCCTTCTGGTTGTGTACAGCGCCTGGCTGGGGCTGGAAGCCATTGCCCGGGCCAACGACCTGATTTTACCCGTTAGTCTCGTGGGCTTGGTTTTCATGCTCTTGTTAGCTGCGCCGGAGGGTCGGCCCTATTGGGGACTGCCCGTGTGGCAACTGAATTTGCCGGGAATCGTGATGGGAACCTTTACGCCCCTTGCTTGTTTTGGCGAAGTTTTTCTAATTCTTCTTATTGCTCCTGCTTTGAACAAGCCGACAGAACTGAGAACGGCTGCCGTCAAAGGAATCCTTACTGCGGGGCTGATTCTGGCCGCGATAACTCAGTTTGTGCTGTTCATGATGGGCAGCTTCCGGGCGTCGGCGTATTTTGTTCCCGTCATGAGAATCGCGGAAGAACTCAATATTCTGGATATTTTTGAAAGGTTCGAGCCTTTGGTGCTGGCTGGCTGGCTAACGATCAACAGTGTCAAAATGAGTTTGCTGACTTACGCCGGCGCGCGTTCCCTGACTGAGACGCTAAACCGCCAAAACTACAGGCCCGTCGCGTTGGCGGCCTTGCTTGTCCTGCCGCTGTTAGCGTTCCTCCCCCGGAATTTGGCCGAAAATTTGAGTATCTATGTGGAAACTGTTGCCTTTAAGATACTCATCCCGATAGCGTTTCTAATACTGCCAGGTATAATGTTGATTATAGCCAAGGTGAAAAAGCATGCATAAAAAAGTTTGGGTGTTCATGTTGCTTCTCGCCTGTTCGCTGCCACTCAGCGGTTGCTGGAACAGGATCGAACCGGAAGAATATGCGTGGATTACGTACGTGGGCTTGGACTTGGTCGATGGCGGACAGGTGAAAGTTGATGTCTGTGTGATGCCTCCGCTTAGCCCGGTTCCTACAGGGGTGGCCCCCCCGGAGAAATTGATGCATGTCTTTTCGGCGACTGGGGACACAGTATTTGAAGCGGTACGGAGAGTCAACGCTTATATGCCGAAGCGTCTTTTTTGGCCTTATTTGCAAGCTCTGGTTATCGGCGAGAAACTGGCCCGGCAGGGAGTGGAACAGCACCTGGATGCCCTTTTTCGCAATACTCGGGTGCGGAAAAACGCCTGGGTTTTTATCGCGCAGGGCTCCCCCGATATGGTCTTCGAGGTGAATCCGCAGATCGAAAAGAATCCGGCGACCTTGATTGATTTTCTCGTGAAGACAGAAAGCAGCTTTTTAGGCAAAAGCCGGGTGATAAGGCTTAAAGATTTCCAGCAGGAACTGGCAGACCCCGGCGTGGACCCGCTTGTTAGCGTTTTGGGAGTCTGGGACGCAGAGCAGCAGAAGTTGCTGCCGCCGGGGGCCGCGGTGCCGTCGAAAAGCGAATTTGCCCTCAACGGCAGTGCGGTTTTTCACGGGGATGAGTTGGTAGGTTGGTTGTCGCCGGATGAATCACAGTTCTTTTTGTTAGCGAAAGGGAAAATGAAAACCGGATTGATTGTGGTACCGCATCCGGATAATCCGGAGAACCTTGCCGGAATTGAGATCATCGGGAACAAGGCAGGGTTGGAAGCGAAAGTAGAGGGTGACCAAGTCAGAGCCGCAGTCAAGATTAAGATTACGGGCAACTTGGGTGACCAGTGGTTCAAGGTGTCTGGGGAGAAGGCGCAGGACCATTCCGAGGATCCGGAGTTTTATCGCCAACTGGGTGAACAATTAGAAAGAAAAGTCAAAGCGGGAGTGGAGAGCCTGCTGGCCAGATCCCAAACAGAGTTTCACTCCGATATCCTGGGCTTGGGTGATTATATCTGCAACCGCTACCCGAACGACTGGGAGCAAATCAAATCCGGGTGGGAAGAGTATTATGACAAGGCAGCGATAGAAGTGGAAGTTAAGGTTAATATTCTTGCTCCCAATGTATTAAGGTCACGCTTGCCCAAGCAGAGTGGGGGGGAAGAGGCAGGGACTTAGACACTAAATCCGAACTATTGCAGGCCTAAGCCCTTGCGTTTGCCGATAATATGTGCTTCGATCGCACTGGCCACTGCGACCGGATCATCCCCAAGGGCAATTTTGCCACCGGTCAGTCCTTCCACATCTTCAGTGAGCAATTTAAGCAGTTGAGGAGCCCCGGTGACAAAAGGAGTGGGGGATAAATGGGTGTACGCTCCGTAGGCTACAGCGAACACTCCGTCAATAGTGGCTTTTTGCTCCATCCATTCCGGGGCGGTGACCGCGATTGGCAATTGCGGCACATCCACGTCCAAATGGTCGGCCAAGGCCGTGACCAGCATGGAGATTCGGCCGGTATCGGTGCAGGTGCCGAAGCTTAAGACCGGCGGAATCCCTAACAGGTTGCAAACTACCTTTAACCCCTCTCCAGCCATGTTGACGGCGTCCAAGCTGCACAGCCCGGCGACCTCCAGCGCATGGTTGCCGCAGCCTCCGGCGACCACCAGGATATCCCGTTTGATCAGTTCTTTGGTTAGATTGACGGTGTTCCAGTCCTGGGGCCCGTTTCTTAAAGTGGAGCAGTTGGCCAAAGCTACGACGCCCTTGATTTTGCCGCCGCTGATCACGTCCACCAGGGGATCAAGTTTATTGCCCAGGGCTTGCAATACTGCTTCCGTAGAAAAGCCGGCGACTGCTTTTTGAATCCGTTTCGGTACCATAGGGGTAACTTTGCCATTGCGCTTCTTGAAGTTTTCAATGGCCAAATCAATGAGTTGATCCGCCATGGCCTCCACTTCAGCCGGGTGATACGGAATTTTATGCCGGAGGCCGGGAACGCCAATGATCGTACTGATGCTGACCAAGGTGGCCTGGTACTTTTCAGCGTAGATATCAATAGCCGGCGGGGAACAGTTTTCTTCCATGGCCAGGACATCCACCGTGCCGGTTGCCAGCAGGGGCTCAATCGCCAGCCAGTTGCCCATGAGTCCGACAAAGACGTCATCCACCGGAAACCTTTGCAAGAGCTCCTGTCCCGTTTCAATCGATCCCACCACCCGCAGCCCTTTGGCACCTGCGGCTTTGGCCCTGTCCTGCACGGCTGCTGTTTTCGCCTTATTGATGGTTGCCACGCCGGCCCATGGCTGGTGGCCGTTAAAAACGATATTGACGTAATCCGGGTCCATAATCCCCAGGTCGACGTTGACTTCGTGCGGGGTGGGGGTGCCAAACAAGATGTCCTGCACCATTTCGAGCCCAATCTGGGCATTGTAGATGGTCGCGAGGCCTAAGCGCAGGGCTTTGACAGCCAAGGACACATGGTCCCCGTCCACATTGGTCAAACAACTGGCCACAGAGTTCTGTTCTTCGTGCACGGTTCCGGCCGGGTAGAGATGAAGCTTGCGCCAGACGTCCTTCCTCTTTTTCGGAGCAAAGGCTTCCACCATGAGGTTGGGTTCATCTACCCCGATGTTCATTTGCTGATCCAGCAGGTCAGCCAGTTGAATCGCCATCTGGTTGGTATCTTGGTTGGTGTTGATCCCAAGTTTTTCGCACATCCATTTGAGTTTATTGACATCGGTAATTTGGAATGGGGTTTTTCCTTCCCCAGTGGCTTTGAGGGTGCGGAACGCTTCATAGGCATGATGGCTGTAGGTGCCTGCCCCCATGATATTGGTGAGGAGCAATTTGCGCATGGCCATGGCGTCCGGTCCGATGCCGCAGACCCCTCGGTCCTGTTCCCCTTTTTCATTGATGCGGCATGGTCCGTTGGAACATAATTGGCAGCTTAAGCCCTGCAGGCAGAATTTGCAGCGGATCTGCTCCTGTGCCTTATAGCGGTCGAAGACGTTGGACATCCCGTCTTCCCTGATGCGTGGGAGCATTTCTTCTACTGAATCATGGTAACTCACACGGCCCTCTGTTTTTTCCCAAATTGTTTCGCTCAATCCAAACTCACCCCTTTATTAAAGTCAAGCTAAGTTTTTGCATAAACTGTAAGAAGTATGTGTAAAGGAAGGTATTATCTTTGAAGGCGTTGTTTACACTAGAAATATTTGATATTCTAAAAATAAAATAAAGCGATAGACGGTATGAATGAGGGACAGGCAGTGGGAAAGAACCGGTGGGGAAATAAGCGCTATCATACGTTTAACGCCCATTTGCGGGAGACATTTGGGGAAAAGATTATCAAGGTATCTCTGGACGCCGGATTCACCTGCCCCAACCGGGACGGCACCCGGGGCTGGGGTGGGTGTGTTTATTGCAGCGAACGGGGCTCCGGGGATTTTGCCGGGGCGCAGACCTTGTCCATCCCAGAACAATTTGCCCAGGTTAAAGAACGAATGCACTTGAAATGGCCTAAGGCCAAGTATTTGGCCTATTTTCAAGCCTACAGCAATACCTACGCCCCGGTGGCACGGCTGCGGGAGGTCTATGAACAGGCCTTGGCGGAAAAGGATGTCATCGGGTTGGCTCTGGCCACCCGGCCGGATTGTCTCCCGCCGGAAGTGCTTTCTTATCTGGAGGAATTAAACCGGCGCACCTATCTTTGGGTTGAACTGGGGCTGCAAAGCATGCATGACCGCACCCTGGCCTGGATTCGGCGGGGCCATAACTACCGGGAATTCCTTGAAGGATATCATGAACTGAAAAAACGGGAAATCAGGGTTTGCGTCCATATCATTTTAGGCCTGCCTGGGGAAACCCGCGCTCAGATGTTAGAAACGGCCAAAGCCTTGGCCGGGCTTAAGGTGGAGGGAGTAAAAATTCATCTCCTTCATGTTTTGCGTGGGACTCCGTTGGCACTGATTTATGAAAAAGAGAAGTTTCCTCTCTTAACCAAGGAAGAATATGTGTCCTTGGTGGCCGATGTTTTGGAAATTCTGCCGCCGGATATGATCATCCACCGACTCACCGGGGATGGACCGCCGGAACAGCTGATTGCTCCCTTGTGGAGCCGGAAAAAATGGGAAGTGCTCAATGCGATTGATGCGGAGTTGGAGCGCAGGGACAGCTGGCAAGGCAAATATGCGAAACAAATAAAATAGGCCCAAAAAATGAAACCTGCCAAAAGATGAAAAGCTCTAAAAATGTTATAATTAAGCGTGTCCATTTAAGATTGCGTATGAATTTTATAGAAGTAAAGATAAACAGGGAGTTGACGACATGGACCAAGCACGCTATCAGGAAATTGCGGTCGATATTGCCCACTCGATTTTAATGGGGGAATATCACGAGGGGGAGAAAATTCACGGCCGCTCAACTTTGGCCGGGCGCTATAATGTCTCCCCGGAGACCATCCGCCGAGCCATTGCGATCTTGCAGAATTCCGGGATTGTCATGGTGAGCCAGGGGGTGGGAATTATCGTGACCTCTAAAGCACAGGCTGAGAAATTCCTGCGTTCCTTTGACCAAAAAGGGGAAATCCACGTTTTTCTCGAGGATATCTCCAAGCTGATGGAGCAGCGGCGGGAAGTGGATCAACAGATTGAAAACCATTTGAATAAAATTCTCGCCTATGCTGACCGTATGATGTCCCGCTGGCTCGACGTGGGGGAAATTGAGGTCGGCAAAGGCTCTTCCGCCATCGGTAAAACCTTGCGCGAATTGGAGATTCGGGAACGCACCGGAACCACGATTGTGGCGGTGGTGCGCAACGGGTTTGAACAGTTTTCGCCCGCAGCGGATTTTGTCCTCGAGGCCGGGGATGTCCTCTTGGCCGTGGGCAATAATGAAGGCCAGGAGAAGCTGCAAGACTTGATAAAATAAAGTAGATCAATTAAGTTCCAGTCTTTAAAAAGCATTTTTACATTGGGATAAAGGAAGTTAGCCTCCGAATGTCGAAATATTTATGCAAAAGATTTCGGTAAAGGATGGCACTTGATGAAGAGACAATATTTAATCGTGCTGGCCGGAGAGATGATCATTGGCGTTTGGCTGCAAAGGATAGAGATACTGCTTGCATTTTTGCTGGTCAATACGATTTTCCTGCTCTGGAAGCTTGAACAACAGCATAAGCTTTCCTATGAAGCGCATGACCAACGCAATGTGGAGCTTAGTGTAAAGATTGCCCATGAAACGTTGCCATATCTCAGACGCGGACTCAATGAGCATAATGCCGGGGATATCGCCAGCATTATTCAGGAAATGGGGCAGGTTCCGGCCGTGGCCATCACCGACCGGGAGCGGGTGCTGGCTTTCCTCGGTACGGGCTGTGACCAGCATCATCCCGGGGACCGCATTTTGACGGAAGCCACGCGCGAGGTCATCCGGACCGGACAGTATAAAGTGGTCAGAACCCAAAAACAGTTAAACTGTTCGCGCAAGGATATCTGCAACTGCCCGCTGGCAGCGGCCGTTATCGTGCCTTTGAAGGCTCATGGTGAGGTGGTGGGCTCAGTCAAGCTCTATGAAACCAAAGACGGGCAGCTTTCTCCGGATGTTATCCGCCTGGCTTTAGGGATGGCCCAACTGCTCGGGATTCAGATTGAACTGTCGGAGCTTGACCATCAGGCGAAACTGGTGGCGGAAGCTAAGCTGGACGCGCTTCAGGCCCAGATCAATCCGCACTTTTTCTTTAATGTCATTAATACCATTATTGCGACCAGCCGCTCCAACCCGAACCGGGCGCGCAGGCTCTTAATCCATTTAGCTGAGTTTTTCCGGCGGGCCCTCAAATCAAAAGGCACGGTGATCTCTTTGAGAGAAGAGATGGAATTCGTAAACACCTATTTGATTCTGGAAAAAGCCCGTTTCGGGCGTAAGCTGGCCGTGAAGGAGGAGATTTCTCCTGATCTGTGGGATGTGATGATTCCGCGATTAAGTATTCAGCCTCTGGTGGAAAATGCAGTCAAACACGGAATCACCCCTAAAATGGATAAAGGAACGGTATTAATCCGGGCGGAGGAGATTGACCGCGAGCTGCATATCAGTGTGAGGGATGACGGGGTCGGGATTCCACTTGACCGTTCGCGCGATGTACTCCGGCCGGGTGTGGGGTCGGGCAATGGCGTGGGTCTGGCCAATGTGCACGAGCGCCTGCGCGGGCTCTATGGAGAAGAGTATGGACTTAAAATCCAGAGTGAACCGGGAGCGGGGACCACGGTCTTAATGCGTATTCCTTTAAACAGCGTACGTGAGGAAGTGGCTGCGACCGGAGCTCCGGCGGGAGGATTTTTCTTTTCAGCTGCGGTGGGGGAAGCGCGTGAGGTGGAGGCAGAGTAGGAAGGTGGCTGCGGATGTTTCCGGGAGTGGATATTATTGAAATTGAGCGTTTCCGCCAGGCCTGCACGCGCAGGCCTCGTTTGTATGAGCGCCTGTTTACGGTACGGGAGCGGGAACAATTACAGTGCAAGGGAATGCAAAGCGGAGCTGCTCGCTTTGCCGGCAAGGAAGCCGTGTTAAAAGCCTTGGGGACGGGGATTGGCAAGCTGTCCTGGCACGATATCGAAATCATCAGCCAAGAAAGCGGGGAGCCGGTCGTCGTCTTAAGTGAGCAGGCGCAAAAGCTGGCTCGCAACCGCGGAGGCACGCAGGTGCGTTTGAGCCTGGCACACAATACGGGGCAGGCCTTGGCAATGGCTATCTTGGTTTAGGTGGTGATAGATGATGAGAGTTGTGACGGCGGAGCAGATGCGGAGACTGGAGCAGGAAGCGATGAATGATTACGGGATTCCGAGTATTATTCTGATGGAGAATGCTGCCTTGGCTGTGGTGCAGGAGATCAGGCAGCATTTTGAGCGTACAGGGAGACCGGAGCTAACGGGGCGTAAAGCGGTGGTGCTGGCCGGCAAGGGGAACAACGGCGGAGATGGGTTGGCTGTGGCCCGGCATTTAATGATTCTGGGGCTGGATGTCACAGTTATTTTATTTGCCAAGCCGCAGGAATTTAAAGGAGATGCAGCCCTTAATCTAAAGCTTTACTTCGGTGCGGAGGGCAAGTATTTTATCGTGGACGGGGATCAAAAAAAGCGGGTTGCCCGTTTTGCTTTAAGCCAAGCCGAGGTCGTGGTGGACGCCGTCTACGGAACCGGGTTCCGGGGAGCCTTGCCGAGCGTGGTGGAAGAGTATGTGGAAGAGGTTAATGCTTCCAAGGCCTGGATCGTCGCCGTTGATATTTCCAGCGGGGTGGAAGCGGATACAGGCAAGGTTTACCGCCTGGCGGTAAAGGCTCATACTACGGTCACCTTTGGCCTGCCCAAGCTGGGACATTTCTTGGGGAGAGGACCGGAGTTTGCGGGACGGGTGGTGGTTGACCCAATCTCCATTCCACCGCGCTTCCTGGAATCCGAAGGCATCGAACATTTTGTGCTCACTGAGGATTACATACGCAGCATTTTACCGCCGAGAACGTGGCAGGGACATAAAGGAACGCATGGGCGCGGGGTGTTGGTTGCCGGCTCCCGGGGAATGAGCGGAGCAGCGGTCTTGGCCGGAGAAGGAGCCTTGCGCAGCGGGATCGGGCTATTGCAAATGATCACTCCGAACGGCTTGGGAAACTTGTTGGACCAAGCACTCACAGAAGCGACGGTCTGGCCTGCACCGGGGGAAAACAGCCTGGGACAGGAAGCTTGGCCGGTGATTGCGGCCCGCTCTGAAGGGGCGCAGGCCTTGGCTGTGGGCCCGGGTCTAGGACAGAACCCTGAATTTGTGCCGGTCTTGGAAGAGATTCTGCGCACCTTGACCCTGCCGGTAGTGCTTGATGCCGATGCGCTGAATCTGGTTGCCTTGGACCCAGGGGTCCTGGGCCGGCGTCAGGGAAGAGGCTCCCTGATTCTTACTCCTCATCCGGGAGAAATGGCCCGCTTGTGCCGGTGCACCCCGGCAGAGGTTCAGGAAAACCGGCTGGAACTGGCTGTGAGCAAAGCAGTGGAATGGGAAGCGGTGGTTGTCCTAAAAGGAGCAGTCACGATTATCGCGGCACCCGACGGGAGGGCCTTTCTGAATCCGACAGGGAATCCCGGGTTAGGGACCGGGGGGACAGGAGACGTGCTTACCGGGAGCATCCTGGGCTTTTTAGCCCAGGGAGTGGAGCCGGTGGCTGCGGCCTGTCTGGGTGTGTACTTGCATGGTTTGGCTGCGGATGAGCTGGCCCGGGAATACGGCCAGGCCGGGTTCAAGGCATCCGAGGTGGCCGGGATGATTCCGCTGGTGCGGCACAAGCTGGAAAAACAGATTAGGAAAGAGGGCCGGTGACATGGAAAGATTGCGCCCGGTATGGGCAGAGGTTGACCTGGGAGCTTTGAAAAGAAACTATGCCCGCATTCAGTCTTATACCAAGGCCGAACTCATGCCGATTGTAAAGGCTGATGCTTATGGGCATGGAGCTATCCCGGTGGTACGCGCGCTGAAAGCATTGGGCGCCAAGCGCTTTGGAGTGGCACTCCTGGAGGAAGCCTTAGAGATTAAGCGGGAATTTCCCGAGCTGGAGCTGATGGTGATCGGGGCTTCTCCGGAAGAGCATTCCGACACGATCGTCCGGGAAAACATCATTCCGGGAATTTTCAGTTTCAGCCAGGCGCAGGCTTTAGCGAAATCCGCGGGCGAGCAGGGGAAGACAGCCCGGGTTCATGTCAAAATCGACACCGGCATGGGACGGATCGGGTACCGTCCGGAAGAATGGGAGCAAATCCTGGAGATTGCCAAGCTCCCGCATTTAATGGTAGAAGGAATCTATACCCACTTCGCCACAGCTGACCACGCAGATTTAACCTTTGCCCGCAAGCAGCTGGAGCGCTTTCAAGAAGTGATTCGCAAGTTGGAGCGGAGAGGCTTGAAAATTCCCTATAAACATGCAGCCAACAGTGCGGCGATTCTGCATTTTCCGGAGGCCCACTTTAATCTGGTACGCCCGGGAATCATTCTCTACGGACTCCCTCCCTCCAGACATGTCGGCCAAGATGCGGGTCTGGAGCCGGTGATGTCCTGGAAAGCGAAAGTCACGCATGTGAAGACGATCGGAGCCGGGGAAACGGTTAGTTATGGGCGCACCTTCCGGGCGGCTTATGAGACCAGGGTGGCCACGATTCCGGTGGGCTATGCCGATGGGCTGAGGCGGGCCCTGTCCAACTGCGGGGAAGTCTTGGTGCGCGGACAGCGTTCCACGATTATCGGCCGGGTGTGTATGGACCAGACTATGCTGGAGGTGACCAAAATCCCCGGGGTTCAAGTAGGAGATGTGGTCACTTTACTGGGGCAAGACGGTGAGGAGCGGATTGATCCCACGGAAATGGCGGACTGGCTCAGTACGATTAACTATGAAATCGTGTGCGACATCTCCAAGCGGGTGCCGCGGGAGTATGTGGAGTAGACCTGTCCTCCTAATCGAGTAGTAAATGGTTCAATTCTATAAACAAGTCCAAAGCCTCTGGATTCGCCAAGGCATCTTTGTTTAGGACCGGCTCTGAATGCCCGGCTTGACTCCGGCCTTTTTACATTGCCTGACGGTAGAGCTCAATGACCTCTTGTAAAGTCAATATTCTGGGGTTTGTAAAAGAAGTTGCATCTTTCATAGCATTCTGGGCCATGACTTCAAAGTCCTCTTCTTTAACACCCAGTTCTCGCAGCCCGGAAGGAATTCCGACATCCATTGCCAGGTTTTGAATCGCGTCGATCGCAACATCTGCCGCCTCCCGCACAGAAAGCCCTTGGAGATCTTCACCCATAACTCTAGCAATATCGGCAAAACGTTGGGGGTTTGAAATAATATTATAGCTCTCTACATGAGGAAGTAAAATTGCGTTGCAAACACCGTGCGGAAGGTCATAAAATCCTCCCAGTTGGTGGGCCATTGCATGTACATATCCCAAACTGGCATTGTTAAAAGCCATGCCGGCTAGAAATTCAGCGTAGGCCATATTGTTTCTGGCCTCCATGTTCTGGCCATTGGCGACGGCGTTTCTCAAGTTGTCAGATATAAGTTCAATTGCCATTAGGGCTGCAGAATCAGTAACCGGAGTCGCAATCGTAGAAACATATGCTTCAACAGCATGGGTAAGAGCATCCATCCCTGTGGCTGCAGTAAGGGCCGGAGGCATTCCTGCCATCAGTACCGGATCGTTAATCGCAACATTGGGAGTGACGCGCCAATCTACGATTGCCATCTTAACATGGCGGGCAGTATCCGTTATTATGCAGAAACGGGTCATTTCACTGGCAGTGCCTGCGGTGGTATTCACGGCAATAAATGGCGGCATTGGCTTGGTCGACTTATCGATCCCCTCATAGTCGCGGATATTTCCACCATTGGCAGCCACGATTCCTATCCCTTTACCGCAATCGTGCGAACTACCTCCCCCTAGGGAAATAATCATGTCGCAGGAATTTTCTTGGTAGGCTTTTAGCCCGTCCTCAACATTCTTATCAGTTGGGTTGGGCTGTACCTTATCGAAAAGGAAAACCTGTGCTCCTGCACCAGCTGCGAGCTTCGAGATCTGATCAGCGATTCCGGCTGAAACCAATCCTTTATCCGTAACGATTAGAACTTTGGTTCCTCCTAAGTTTTTTACTTGATTGGTAATCTCTTTGGATGCTCCTATTCCCATTAAATTTACTGTGGGCATGAAGTAACCGAAAACTTGTTCACCTAAAGCCATTTCCTTATCTCCTTTCGTTTCTTACTGAAAATAAGTTTTTACGCCTTTCAGTTTTTTTATCCAGGCTGATATCCTAAGATCTTTAGCAATGATAAATATTGAACTAGAAATTCAAAGCGGCCTGTACGCTTAGTTTACTCTAGGAAAGAATCTATTATCTTGTCGATTCTATCCTTACATAATGACAAAAAAATCTTATAATAGAGTTAACTTAAGAGATTCAATACTTTCGGTCTAAGCCAACTTAACCTTCCTGAATTAAATGGAATTTTGAGGTGAAACTTGTGAGCTACTCCCTCGATTTAGACGAATTTGATGAATTAAATGCAGTCATTGAATCTTCGTATGACGGAATAGTGATTGCCAGACGGGATGGGACTATTGAGAGGGTTAACGCATCCTATGAAAGGATTACTGGGATCAAAAAGCACGAGATTGTTGGTAGGAGAGGAAAAGATTTAGTAGCACAAGGAATACTGTCCGAGTACTTGACTGACCGTGTGATTGAAGCCAAAGGCCCTGTGGCAGTGGTTCAGCATTATAAAAATGGGCAAAAAGCCATTCTTATAGGAAGCCCCGTCTTTAATAAAATGGGCGAAATCGCTAAGGTGGTTTTTAATGTTAGAGATATCACACAGGTTGATTTCTTACGGGAGCAATTAAAAGAGAAGATTGCTCTTACTGAAAGATATCAGAGAGAGGTAGAACTTCTCCGAACGGAACATTCAGAACTTCCGGAAATTGTTGCGCAAAGCCCGAAAATGGTAGAATTGCTAGAGCTAGTTAAGGCAGTGGCGACTGTTGACGCTACAGTTCTTATGTTAGGGGAATCAGGAGTCGGTAAAGGGGAAATTGCCAAAACGATACACTATTTAAGTTTTAGGCATGATCAACCTTTTATAAAAGTTAATTGCGGTGCTATTCCTGAAGCTTTGTTGGAATCGGAATTGTTTGGCTATGAGGAAGGCGCATTTAGCGGCGCCAAAAAACAGGGTAAGCCAGGCATGTTTGAGTTAGCACATCGAGGTACAATATTCCTTGACGAAATCAGTGAACTGCCGTTAGCTTTGCAGGTAAAACTATTGCATGCACTACAGGAAAAGGAATTTATACGGGTCGGTGGGACAAAAACGATTAAAGTTGACGTGCGGATCATTTCGGCAACGAATAGGGATATGAAAAAGCTTGTTGCAGAAAGTAAGTTTAGAGAAGATTTGTACTACCGCTTAAATGTTGTTCCCATACTGATTCCGCCGCTAAGAGATAGAACAGAGGACATCATTCCGCTGCTGCAGCATTTTTTGAGTAAATTTGCAGATCGATATAGTGTAAAAAAAACTTTTACTCCAGAAGTTTTAGAAATATTAAAAAGGTACAATTGGCCTGGGAATGTTAGAGAATTGGAACACATCGTTGAAAGAATGTTAGTTACTCCTACCCAGAACGTAATTACAGAAGGCGATTTGCCTGATAATATTCGGAACTTTAATCCAGAACTTGCACAGATCATTATTCCGGATTTAATCCCGTTAAAGAATGCCTTAGAAGAAGTAGAAAAAAATTTAGTAACCTTGGCTTTTAAGAGATATGGCAATACGTATAAGGTTGCTGAGGTGCTCGGAATAAGTCAGCCTACGGCTTACAGGAAAATAAGACAGTATGTGACCGGGGAGAAAGAAATAGAATAATTCATCTGAGATAATATTAATTCATGAATGAATCAAACTTTTAGCATAAGCTTGGTCAATAAGATCAAGCTTATTTGTTTTCTGTGATTTATAAATGAATTAATGTTCCGAAAATTTTTATAACAAATTATGGGATTAAAATCTGAAAATTAGAGTAATAGCCGGCTTTAGAGATGCCGTTAGACTTGGAACGATTATTGCATAGTTCCGGTTCATGACTGCTACTAAGAATAACGTGGGTGGAGGTGCATGTATGGCCAAGTTGATACGGGTAAATATGAAAACGCAAGAAATAACAGAAAGACCTTTACCGGAGAGCTACATAGGGCTAGGTGGAAGGGGGCTTACTTCGAAAATTATCTTTGACGAGGTTTCTCCCGATTGTGATCCGCTCGGCCCGCTCAACAAATTGATCATGGCACCTGGAATACTGGGGGGGACAAGTCTTTCGAGTTCGGGAAGGCTTTCGGTCGGTGCGAAGAGCCCTTTAACGGGTGGGATAAAAGAGAGTAATGCAGGAGGTAATGCGGCTGCCAAGCTGGCTCGTTTAGATATAGCGGCTATTATTGTTGAGCAGAGCGCGGACAATGGGAATATTTTCGTCTTGGTTATTGCCAATGAAGAAATCAAGCTTGTTCAAGCTAATGACTTAAAAGGCCTTGGCAATTACGAACTGGTTAAAAAGCTTCGTGGTCAGTACGGCGATAAAACCGGGATCATTTCAATTGGGACGGCAGGCGAGCTGGGGCTTGCTGCTGCCGGTGTAGCAGTAACCGATATGGACGGGGAACCAAGTCGTTTTAGTGGACGTGGCGGATTAGGCGCTGTTATGGGGTCAAAAGGACTTAAAGCGGTAATTATCAATGATGAAGGCAGGAGTAAACTTCCGCTGGAAGATGAAGAGAAATTCACAAAGCTTGCCCGTGAAATTCACAATGAATTAAAAGAAAATGCAACAATTCAAGGCTACGGCAAATATGGTACGGCCGGACTTCTTGATCTGGTTAATGAATTGGGAGCTTTACCGACGAAAAACTTTAGTCAAGGACGTTTTGACGGTGCGGCGAAAATCAATGGCGAGGCCTTATACCAAACAATTACCCAAAGAGGTGGGAAGGGAAAACCTACCCATGCCTGCATGCCTGGATGTTTAATCAAATGTTCCAACGTATATCCGGATGAGAATGGAGAGGTAGTTGTAGCCCCTGTGGAATACGAGACGATCGGGCTCTTAGGTTCTAATTGTGAGATTGATGATCTCGATGCAATCGCTCGCCTTAACTATCTCTGCAACGATCAGGGAATCGATACGATTGAAATTGGAGCTGCACTGGGAGTAGCGATGGAGGCCGGTGTGATTCCTTTTGGAGATGCGGAAAAGGCTGAAAAGGCTGTTGCGGAAATTTCGCAGGGAACAGTGTTGGGACGTTTATTGGGGAATGGTGCAGTTTTAACCGGTCGTATTCTTGGTATCAGCAGAGTACCGGCAGTAAAGGGTCAGGCGATGCCTTCCTATGATCCACGCGGGGTAAAAGGCAATGGCGTAACTTATGCCACATCTCCAATGGGTGCAGATCATACTGCAGGGAATAATGTCCGAGGAAAAAATCAACATTTAGCGGAAGGTCAGATAGAGAATTCGTTTAATGCTCAGGTTTTAATGGCCGCGTATGACAGTCTCGGTTTGTGTATTTTCCTGGGAGCGGTTCTGAATCAGAAATTGGATTATGTCAGGCAGCTTGTGGCGGCTAAGATAGGCTCGGAATTGCCTGGTGATTATATGACCCGATTGGGAAAAAGTGTATTGCAAGTTGAATTGGGCTTTAATGCTAAAGCCGGATTCACTTCAGCTCAAGACAGATTGCCATCATATATGAGCAGTGAGCGGCTTTCGCCTAATAATCTGGTATTTGACGTACCGTATGAAGAAATTGATCTTAGGTTGGATAATCTTAGACGTGATTCTTAATGTCTGAGAAATTGGGGGGAAAAGGGTAGAACAATCATGTTAATTTTAATTAAGATGCATAATTCGGTTTCTTGGTACCATAATCCGAAGGACTTTTCCCTTGTGGTCAATGTTGGAAAGACTGTTTTTGAGATTATGGAATTAATTGGAGTCGAGGCAAATAGCAAAACTAAAGTCAAACTTAATGGCAATGTTGTAAGCTTAGGCAATTTAGTATCCGATGGAGATGAAATGGAGATATTCCTCGTTGACGAAACCCTTGTAGGAAGCGGGAGTGACTAAACTTCATGGCGACTATCCTAGTTGAAGTACAACTGTACGCAGAGCTGCGGAAAAAGCTTCCGGGCTGGAATAAAGTTGCACAAATCCCCTTAAAGGAAGGGACTACCGTCAGGGAATTCCTGGGGAGTATCGGAGTCCATAACCTCAACGAGTATATGTTTGTGCTTAATGGCAAAGGGGCTGACGCAGATACGTCCTTTCAGCATGGAGACCGGATCGCGGTCTTCCCGGCAATGGAGGGTGGTTAAATTAGAGAAATTTTCAAAATCTTATTTTTTGGGCGATTCTTTCAAAGATTAAATCAACATGCTAAGGAGGCCGGCCCATGTTAAAAGGCAACTCCAGTTAAACCAGCACAGCGGGAAAATTGTAAGTAAATGGAGGCGTGAATAGTGCATGTAGGCGATTTATTGGCAAATTTGCTGCAGCAAATGGGGGTAGACACAGTATTCGGGGTTCCGGGTGCCCAAACCCTTCCATTTTATGATGGCATAGATAACAGTCAAGGTAAAATCAAGCATATCACTTTGAGAGCAGAAAGAAGCGCAGCTTACGCTGCTGTTGCTTATGCAAGAGTAATGAACAAGGTCGGAGTTTGTGATGCAACGGTAGGGCCGGGAGCTGCCGAGTTTACATCCGGGTTAGGAGAAGCGTTTAACTCCTCTACTCCGATATTCGCGTTGTTCAGCGATTTGCCGCTTGGCTGGGAGCATTTAAGAGATCATGGAAATGCTTCACAAGGACTGTACCAACTTGATATGGTAAAGCCCTTTACCAAATGGACTGGTAGTGTCACCACTAAAAAAGCTTTGCCGGATATGATCAGAAACGCATTTGTCAAAGCGGTTTCGGGCAGGCCGGGGCCAACCGCCTTATCCATACCTGAAGACGTGTTTCTGGAAGAATGGGCGGGAGAAGTTCCGGAGATGCCTGTTGACCTTTCAAAATTCCCGCGTTACCGGACTGTCGCTTCCAGGGAACAAATTGAAAAGGCTGTCACCTTGTTAGCGGAGGCAAAACGGCCTGTTTTAGTGGTAGGCGGCGGAGCCATGCTGTCCCAGGCTGAAGCGGAAGTTACAGCCCTTGCGGAACACCTGACAATGCCTGTGCTGCAAACATTTACCGGCAGAGGGGTAATTCCGGATGAGCACCCTTTAGGCATTGGGATGATGGGCGGTCTTGGGACATTATCTGCGAAAAAGCTGGTAGAGGAAGCGGATGTTATCTTTTTCGCAGGCTTTAAATCCAGCCAAAATTCCACGTTCAACTGGAAACTGCCTTACGCAGGTCAACATGTCATTCATTTGGATATTGACGAGGCGGAGATCGGCCGAGCGTTTAATGCAGACGTAGGGCTCGTGGGGGATGTTAAGAGCACCCTGGCGGAGCTATTGAGGCTTGCCCGGGAAAAGTTTGAGCGTCCTAAGTCTCAGGAACGCGAGCACTGGATTCAAAACGCTAAACGGGAGTGGGTAAGTTTTATCCAAGCCGAGCTGGCTGAGAAGAAGGCAGAACTTAAACCCCAACAAGTTATTGAGGTGTTAAACCAGGCATCCAGTCAAGAAGATATTTTAGTGTGCGATGCGAGCTTTTCCAGCGGCTGGGGAGCAGTTTACTATAACCTGAAGTCATCCGGCAGGCGAATTCTCGCGCCCCGGGGCCTTGCCGGCCTAGGATTTGGTTTGCCGGCTGCCATTGGAGCCGCGGCTGCGGCCAAAAACGGACAAGTGTACTTGCTGGCGGGCGATGGCGGCTTCGGATACAGTCTGGGAGAACTCGCCACCTTAAAGCAATATGGATTGAAAGTGATTATGTTTGTTCTGGACAACAGAAGCTGGGGCTGGATTGAGTGGCTAAACAAATTGAATTATCAGAAAGAGTATTTTGGCCTTCCGGCAATCGAATTTGCCAAAATAGCGGAAGGATTTGGTTTGAAAGGATACCACGTGAGAAATAAAGCAGAACTTACGGACGCTTTGGCAAATGCCAACAAAGACGACGAGTCATCGATAATCCATGTTGATATTGCGCTCTGGGAGACGCCGGTACTAAGTTTCCGCGAGGCGGCAAATCCGGACCCAAGCCGTTCTTACAAATATCTGTAACTATACAAAGAAGGAGTGTTGGAAAAATGGCTTTCCCTTTCGCATCATTCAAAAACCCAACCGAGGTAATTTACGGGTTCAATGCGGTTGATCAATTAACTTCAATTATTACCCAACAGGGATTCCAACGGATCATGATCATAACGGATCCCGGGATACTAAAAGCAGGACTTTTGGAGGACGTAAAAAAACGGATACCGGAAGGCTTGGAGGTTGCTGTATATGATCAGGTTGAAGCTAATCCCTCAATCGGAACCTGCGAAAAGGCTTTATCAGTACTTACGGGAATCAAGGCTGAAGTCATCGTTGCTGTCGGCGGCGGGAGTGCAATTGATGTAGCAAAAGCAGTTGGAGTGTTGGCAACAAACGGCGGTAACATCGCGGAATATGAGGGGGCTGACAAGTTTGCCCAGCCGATACTTCCCTTGATTGCTATTCCTACGACTGCAGGTACGGCCAGTGAAGTGACTGTTTTCACCGTGATTACTGACACAGACAGAGAATATAAGCTTACGGTTGCAGGTTATAAGCTGGCACCTCGCTGGGCGTTGGTAGATCCGTTAATGACAACCACGATGCCGAAGCAGGTCACCGCATCAACCGGACTGGATGCTTTAGTTCATGCGATTGAATCCTACACCTCTCAAATGGCTTCTCCTCTTTCCAAAGCATTGGCCCGAGAGGCAATTCGCATGATTAGCGCCAATCTGCGCCAAGCCGTGTACAACGGGGAAAATTTAGTGGCACGGGACAACATGCTCATGGGAAGTCTTCTGGCAGGCTTGGCATTTAGCAATACAAGATTAGGGAATTGTCACGCGATGAGTCATCCGGTCAGCGCTATGTTCGGAGTGCCCCATGGAGTTGCGAATTCTATTTTAATGCCTCACATCATGGAATTTAATGCTTTGTCAGTTCCGGAATTATTTGCAGATATCGCCGCAGACATGGGGGAAGTCCTTGAGAATTTAACCCTGATTGAGAAGGCTTGGAAAGCCGTAGAATCTTTCAAAAAACTTTCGCTTGATGTCGGTATTCCGCAGCGCCTCTCAGATTTCAAGGTTGCGAGCAGCAGAATAGAAGAGATGGCGCGAGATGCGATGAAGAGCGGAAACATCGCCGTGAACCCGCGAAAAACCCAAATTGAAGACATCATTCAATTATATGAACGAGCTATGTAGGGGAGATAGAGTACATGAAATTGTTCGATTTAACAGGTAAGACAGCACTTGTTACCGGAGGTGGCCGGGGTTTGGGCCGCGGTGTCGCGCTGGCGCTTGCGGAAGCAGGTGCGGATGTGGCAGTAACCAGCCGCACCGCAGATGAACTTAAAACGGTTTGCCAAGAAATCGAAGGCTTCTCCAGAAAAAGTTTTTATCAAGACCTTGATGTTCGCGATGTTGATACCATGAAGATGTTTGTAGAAAGAATCGTAGAAGAACAGGGACACATTGATATTCTTGTGAATGCTGCAGGCGTAAATGTTCGCCGCCCGTTTCTGGAGATTAAAGCGGAAGACTGGGACTTCGTCATGGACATTAACTTAAGGAGTGTTCTCCTAACCAGTCAACTAGTGATTCCCCATATGGTTACAAACGGGAAAGGCAAAATCATCAACTTTGCTTCTCTGACAAGTGAAATAGGCTTGAAAGACATGGCTATTTATGGAGCAAGCAAAGGAGGGGTATCCCAAATTACGAAAGCGATGGCTGTTGAATTTGCAGAGGCCGGTATTCAAGTCAATGCAATCGGGCCCGGCTACTATAGCACAAAAATGACCAAGCCCGTATTTGAAGATGAAGCCAGAAGACAGTGGCTCATCTCAAGAATACCAATGCGCAGAACGGGTGAGGAAAGTGATTTGGCCGGGGTTTCAATTTTCTTAGCCTCAAGTGCTTCGGACTATATAACAGGTCAAACAATCTATGTCGATGGTGGTTGGCTGGCTTCCTAAGTCAGTTACCCATAAATTCAAGAGGAGGAATTTTAATGAGAAAAGTCAAAAGTGTGTTAGCCCTCGTCTTAGTCATCATGTTGGTATTTCTAAGCGGGTGTGGCAGCGGAGGATCCCAGTCGGCAAGCGGCGGATCTCAGTCGGCAAGCGGTGGTGGAGAAACGTTAAAGATCGGCGCAATCTATCCCTTTACCGGTGGGGCAGCTCTTTTGGGGGATGAAAGCTTCCGCGGTGCTGAGCTAGCGGTGAAATTACGCAATCAAAAAGGCGGGGTAGCCGGCGGTAAAAAGATTGAATTGAGCAAAGCCGATTCACCTGATGCCAATGCCGCTCAATCCCAGGCCAATCGTTTGATTTCACAGGAAAATATCCAATTAATTATTGGCTCTTATTCGAGTGCTCTTTCGATGGCTGCAAGTGAAGTGGCTGAAAGAAACGGAGTTGTGTACTGGGAACTCGGGGCTATATCTGATCCTATCACCGACCGGGGATACAAGTATGTATTCAGAACGAATCCAACCTCTTCACAATTTGCCCAATCTGAAATCGGTTTTATTAAAGAAGTAGTACCGGCGAAGTTAGGCAAGAATCTTACTGATTTAAAAATCGCGCTGGTTCATGAAGATTCTCTCTATGGCACGACAGTCGCCGGATTTATTGAAAAATATGCGAAAGAAGAAAAGTTGAATGTGGTCACGAATCAGGCTTATAACATGAATTCAGTTGACCTCTCTTCAGTCATTTTGAATTTGAAGAAAGCTCAGCCGGATGTCGTAATTGCGGTTTCCTATCTTAATGATGCAATTCTCTTGACCCGGCAGTCCAAGGAGTTAGGTTTTGATGTTCCGGTATTTATCGGATCCGGTGGAGGCCACACGATGACAGACTTCCAGAAGGCCCTGGGCGCGGACGCAAATGGCATACTTAACGCTGACTTCCCCCAATATGAAATTAATAAATCTTTTACCCCCGGGCTGGACGAGTTTGTCAAGCTATATCAGGATACGTATGGAACGGCACCCCGTTCGGGCCACTCAGTGACTAACTTTATGGGCATGAATGTCCTGTTAAATATCATTGATCAGGTTGGAAGCTTAGATCCGGACAAAATTCAGGCGGCAGCCAGGAGTTATAAATTAGAACCCGGAAAATCTGAAACCGGGTGGGGCGTGGAATTTAACGACAAAGGACAGAACAAATTAGGTAAGGCCTATGTCACGCAATGGACCGACGGGAAATTAGTCACAGTATGGCCGAAAGAAGCGGCAGTGCAAGAGCCCAAACTTCCGTTGCTAAAATGGAGCGAAAGAAAATAGTGTCTTCAATTAGGACAGGGGAGTATATCTCTCCCCTGTCTCTAACAAATATCTAGGCAGAGGGAAATTTATTATAAGCTGTTAGTTTTGCATTAAGATTCAAAGTCTCCATCACAACAAGTAAATCATAAAGGGAGGTATACGATGGGCGAGATTATCCAGGTCTTAATTTCCGGCATTCTAGTCGGAGGCATTTATGCCCTAATCAGCATGGGACTGAATCTAATTTTAGGAGTAGTCAGAATTATTAACTTTGCCCATGGGGAGTTTTTGATGCTGGCTATGTATCTTAGTTTTTTCTTATATAGTGTTTGGGGTCTTGACCCTTATGTCTCCGCCCTCCTTGTCGTGCTGATTTTATTCGTTTTCGGATTGTTTATCCAAAGAATTATTATCCAACCTATTTTAAATACTTCAGCAACGGTGAAGATTTTTGTTACGCTGGGACTGTCCATTGCTTTGCAAAACTTTGCGCTAATGCTTTGGCGCGCAGATTTTCGCAGTGTGCATACAGCATATCAGACCGCTGTGATTAATGTGGGAACAGTGGCAGTTAGCATACCTAGGTTAATTGCGTTTATCGTGGCTATTATCGTGGCACTCGGAATGTATCTGTTTTTGAATAAAACATTGGTTGGGAAAGCCATTCGGGCTGTAGCAATGGAAAAAAGAGCAGCAGCTTTAATGGGCATAAACGTAAAGAGAATTTATCTGCTGGCCTTTGCAATTGGTTCGGCAATTGTAGGCTTAGCCGGTGCGTTATTAATACCGATTTACTACGTTTTCCCAACAGTCGGAACACTCTTTGTCTTGATATCTTTCGTAGTCGTTGTCCTGGGTGGAATGGGCAGCATGTTGGGAGCCTTTCTTGGAGGAATAATCATTGGTCTGGTGGAAGCGATAGCAGGTGTGGTAATTGCTCCGGGACTTAAAGAGGCAGTGTATTTTATCATCTTTATCTTAGTCCTTCTGTTTCGGCCCTCAGGGTTATTTAGCTTAGGGAAAGGTTCAGAGGAGGTAGGGTTGAAATGAGAGGATTATTATCTAAAAAATCAATCTTTCTGTTTATCTTACTGATTGCAGCCTTCGCTCTGCCCAATTTTCTTAAGAATAAATTTTATATGAATATTGTCATAATGGTTATTTTCTACGCAGCACTCAGTGGTTCATGGAATATTTTGGCAGGATATGCCGGTCAATTATCTTTGGGGCATTCGATTTTTTTCGGCCTCGGCGCGTATACCTCGACTCTCTTATTAGTAAAAATGGGAGTTTCACCTTGGCTGGGTATTATTGCTGCTTTAATCATGAGCATGGCTGTTGGCGCTCTGATCGGTTACCCTGCGTTTCGGTTAAAAGGGCCGTTCTTTACACTCGCAACCCTGGCGTTTTCCGAGGTAATTCGATATATAGCCTCTTTTTGGAAAGAGCTTACTAACGGTGCCATGGGTATCAACATACCGTTTAAGCCTGGTTTAGCCACGATGATGTTTCGTACGAAAGAACCTTATTATTTTATAGCTCTGGGGATGCTCCTGTTAATTATCTTAATTACCTTTTTCATCGACCGTTCAAAAATGGGATCCTATTTTATTGCTATCCGGGAAAACGAAGATGCGGCTGAAGTTTTGGGCATTCCTATCACTCGGTACAAGATGTATTCGATGCTGATCAGTTCCGGATTAGCTGCCTTAACCGGCGTATTTTATGCTCAATACATTTTGTTTATCGAACCGGAAGCAGTGTTCAATATTAACTTTTCGAGCCAAATCGCCTTAATGTCTATTATCGGAGGGATGGGCACTATCTTCGGGCCTATTGTGGGAGCGGTCCTTTTAGTTCCGTTAAACGAAATCATGAGATCGGCGTTTTCCAGCTTAAACGGACTTAACTTTTTTATCTACGGAATTGTCCTAATAATTGTGGTTTCCTGGATGCCCAACGGAATTCTGCCGACCATTACTAATCAAGTGAAAAAACGGGGCTTAAAAGTGAGTACGGACAGAAAGGGGGCTGGAAAAATTGATACTGCAAATTAACAGTGCCAGAAAAGATTTCGGAGGAGTTACAGCTGTTAATAATGTTAGCTTTGATGTGAAACAGCAAGAGATAGTGGGAATTATTGGACCTAACGGAGCAGGGAAGACCACACTCTTTAACCTTATTTCCGGAGCCCTTCCCCTTTCTGCCGGTAAGATCATATTTAAAGGTGAGGATATTACGAATCAAAAGCCAGATTTGATCTGCAAGAAAGGAGTTGGCAGGACATTTCAGGAGGTTAAACCTTTTGGGAACATCAGTGTTTTGGAAAATGTGCAGACCGGAGCTTATAATCGTCTTTCCCGCAGGAAAGAAGCCAGGGAATTCGCGGAACATGTCTTGGAAAAAGTGCGCTTAATCCATAGAAAGGACGTCACAGCCAAAAGTTTAACGATTGCGGACAAAAAGAGATTGGAAGTAGCCAGAGCCTTGGCGACAAAACCGGAACTTTTACTCTTGGATGAAGTGATGGCCGGCCTTAACACAAGTGAAATTCAAGAGATCATTCCGTTAATCAGAAGTTTGGCGGAAGAAGGAATTACCCTCATCGTAATCGAGCACATCATGGAAGTAATTATTCAATTGTCCCATCGGGTGATTGTGATTCAGCATGGAGAAAAGATTGCAGAAGGAACCCCAACGGAAGTTATAAATAACAAGAGAGTCATTGAAGCTTACCTCGGGGAGGAGATAACCATTGCTTAAGTGTGAATCGATGAATTTGTTTTATGGTGAAGTTCAAGCTCTCTGGGATGTTAATCTTGAAGTAAAAGAAGGAGAAATTGTCGCACTTTTGGGAGCAAACGCAGCCGGGAAGTCAACTACAATCAATGCCATATCGGGACTTGAAAAATTATCATCCGGCAAGATTCTTTTTGAAGGAACTGAAATCCAGAAAAAAGATCCTCATGAAATTGTTGAGATGGGTATCGTTCAGGTTCCGGAGGGACGCAAGCTATTTTCTTATATGACGATTGAAGAAAATTTAGAGTTAGGGGCCTATTCCAAAAGGGCAAGGGCTAACTTCAAGCAAAATCTCGAGACAGTTTTTGAACTTTTCCCAATCTTAAAGGAAAGAAGAAAACAGTTGGCCGGTTCAATGAGTGGGGGGCAGCAACAAATGTGTGCTGTTGCCAGGGGTTTAATGGGAAATCCCAAATTTTTAATGATAGATGAACTCTCACTAGGCCTCGCGCCGCTTGTAGTGAAGCAATTGTTTGAAGTGTTAACCCAGATTTCAAAACGGGGAATCACCATTTTGCTCGTGGAGCAAAATGTCAAGCAATCCCTGGCCATTGCAAATTCAGCCTTTGTTCTCAAGAACGGCCGGCTTGCTTTATCCGGGAAAGCTTCAGAAGTGGCGAATGATCCGACTTTGCATCAGGCTTATTTAGGAAAGTAGGTCAAACATGCAGGCATTAATAAAAACACCCAATGTTAAGGAATTGATCATTCAGGATGTAGCACTGCCTGAGCCGGCGCCAGGGGAGGCCCTGATAAAAGTTGGGTACTGCGGGGTTTGTGGAAGTGATCTGCATGCGTATCATCACGCCCCTGGATATGAATTCGTGGAGATGCCGCGTATCTTGGGTCATGAACTTGTTGGGACAGTTGTCTCAGCCTTAGGACAGGATTCAGGAAATTGGTTGAACAAAAAAGTGGTGGCAGAATCAATCCAACATTGTGGAACCTGCGCACAATGTCAGGAGCAAAGAACAAATATCTGCGAGCATACGCAAGTTATGGGATTGCACTTTGATGGGGGCATGGCCGAATATGTGAAGTGCAAGCTCAAATACTTGAAGGAGATCCCGGCAAACCTGCCGGATGCTATTGCTGTTCTCACTGAGCCGATGACGATTGCTGTGCACGCGGTAGAAACTGTTGGTCAGGTGAAAAATGGAGATGCTGTGCTGGTACAGGGGCCGGGTATAATCGGCTTTTTTGTGGCACTCGTTTGTAAAGCCCTAGGGGCAAAAGTCAGATTGTCCGGACTTAAACGGGATTACAAAGCCCGCTTAAGCCTTGCGCAAGATTTTGGGATTGAGACATTTACAGTGGATGAGGGTGAAAACCTTCGGGAACAAGTGGACATTCTGTTTGAATGTTCGGGATCCTCAAGAGCGGTCAATCCCGGATTGCAGAGTCTCAAAAAGGGAGGAAAGGCGGTGTTCGTGGCCCTCTACGAAAGCTCCACCGACCTTTTCCTTACGCAAGCGGTGCGCAATGAATGGGCACTGCTGACAAGCTATGGTTCGAAGCCGGAGGATTATACACGGGCATTTGAGATCTTAGACATGTTCAGCTCACAGCTGGAAAGTTTGGTATCCCTTTATGAATTGAATAATGCGAAAAATGCTTTTGAAGATGCAATGGAACAGAAAGTGCTTAAACCTGTTCTGGTGCTTTAGATTGCTAAAGTTGAGGTGGGGAGTCTTGGACAGCAACAACAAGACAGAGACAATAAAAATAATGCAGAATCATCGTTCGATCAGAAAGTTTACAAAGGATCCAATTCCTGAAAACGATTTAGTGGAGATAATCAAGGCCGGGCAAGGAGCTCCTTCATCTAATTTTGTCCAAGCCTATTCCGTAATTCACATCGCCAATGAGGATAGGAAGCAAAAAATCGGGGCTTTGGCAAATAACCTCGATACTGTTGCCGGAAGTGCAGTGTTTTTGCTTTTCTGTGTTGATATGAAGAGATTGGAAGTCGCGTGTACTAAACAAGGGGTCGAGATGCGCTATGATACGCTGGAAAATTTTATAGTAGGAATTATTGATGCGTCTTTGATTGCCCAAAATATCCTGACGGCTGCTGAATCTTTGGGCTACGGGGGCTGCTATATCGGAGGAGTGCGCAATAATCCTGAAGCAATCAGCGAAATTGTCGGTCTCCCGGATAAAGTGTTCCCGGTATTCGGTATGGCTTTAGGCATACCGGCCGAAGAACAAATAGTAAAACCCAGGTTACCGCTTGAAGGTGTTTTTCAAGTAGACGAATATGATCAGAAACAACATCCAGTCATCATTAACCAATATGACGAGATCATGGAGCAGTATTATATTTCTCGTTTAAGCAATAACAAGAAAAGCAACTGGTCGCAAGCCATGGCGGATTTTTATCGCGAAAACCGCAGAATGCATATGAAGAAATTCTTAGAAGACAAAGGATTTACCTTAAAATAAGGTTTGATGGGGTGGGGGGATACGCCAATGAGAAATTCGATAGCGATTGTTACGGGTGCGGGCAGGGGCATTGGCAAAGCAATCGCTAAAGGATTGGTTAATCAGGGAATCCATGTTATTGTTAATGACTTTGATGAAAACCTGGCACGGCAGGCCGTAGAGGAGATCGGACAATCTTCTTCTTACTATGTATGTGATGTTTCCGATTACAATTTGGTTTCCAGGTTTATTTCAGATGTCAAAACAGTTTATGGTCAAATTGATATACTCGTGAACAATGCCGGCATATCTCCTAAAAAGATGGGCAATAAAGTTCCGATATATGAGATGGACCCGGGTGAGTGGCAAAGAGTTGTAGAGATTAACCTGAATGGGGCGTTCTATATGACAAGGTTAGTTACCCCGCTCATGATCGAACAGAAATTCGGGCGGATTATCAACATGTCCTCAATTGCTGCCAAAAGCTATATTGATATTACAGGAAGCCATTATGCTGCGACCAAAGCAGGGTTAATCGGGCTGACGAAAGCTGCGGCGGGAGAGTTGGCCCCGTATGGGATAACTGTTAATGCGATTGCCCCGGGAAGAATAAGAACTGAAATGATGGAAGGGGTAAGCTCAAAGGACAATGAATTGATTTTAGCCCAGATAGCATCAGGTAAATTTGGAGAAGTGGAAGATGTCGCCGGAGTGGTCGAGTTCTTAGCCAGTGATAAGGCATCTTATATTACCGGGGCAGTCATTAATGTCGATGGTGGTTGGGTTATGGCGTAGGAATGTAAAAGAAGAGTGTTGAATTTCGATTACTACAGATGTAAAATATAGGAAATACCTGCTCTGGATATAACCGCTGGGAATTGATCTTAGCGGTTTCTGTTTTAATGAGAGGAGCGATATTTTATGTATATTATCCTAGGGGTTGCCCTGATCCTGATCGTCATCGGGATTTTAGTCAAATACCGAAAATGGTATTGGCTTATTTCAGGGTACAATACCTTGTCGGCAGCCGAGAAGGATAAAGTGGACATCAAACGTTTGGGCAATCTCACCGGTAATTTGCTGTTTGGGCTTGCCGGAATCTTTATCATTAGCTTTGTGCTAAGCCTAACGGGGTACCGCACCGCATCCATTGCAGTGATTCTGTTCGTGTTTCCGGCGGCCGTCTTCGGTACGATTAAAAGCCAAAGATACACTCCAAGTAGCGAGGGGCGTAAGGCAGCGCTAATCGTGGTCGGTATATCCAGTGTGATTTTCGTAGCCATTATCGGCCTACTCATCTGGGGCAGCCGTGAGCAAACCGTGATTGTCAGCGCCGAAAATATTAAGGTCACCGGAATGTATGGCACCCAAATTCCCCTTAACGAGATTAAAAATGTGAGTCTAAAAGAAGGAATTCCCAACGTCCTGCGCAAAACCAGCGGGCTGGATAACGGCAAAATCTTAAAAGGAAATTTTGATACCCTGCAGTACGGCAAGGTCAAGTTATTCCTTAATATCAAGCAGAATACATACGTTTTAATATACACCCGGGGAGGACAGTATTACCTGATAAATTTTAGCGATGGGCAGAGGACAAAGGATCTTTATCAAAATATCCTGCTGTTTTGGCACGGGTAACGTCTAAAACCTCCTCCCTCCTCATAAGATGTTCATGAGAGGGGGGAGGGGGCGTGCTCAATCTTACGACTTGGCTAACTTACGGGTTTTTCGTTTTGTGTCTGGTCTTAGGTTGGAGTGCCGCCGCTGTTCTGGACTATGATGGGATTTTACGCCGTTCAACGTCTCGCTGGGGCCGTCTCCTTCTCCGTCTCGGCGTAACCTTAGTCTTAGCGGAGGGTTTCCGCATTTTCTTAAGCTATGTCATAGGACCGCTCTTAGATCTCTTGGTCAATCGGAGTATTAATGGATTTCGGACGTTCTGATTTTTTGGCGATATAAAAGTAATATGGAACGAAACGAGACTGTTGACGCAGAGACCCGATGGGAATCTGTGTCATATTTTTTTACGCATATTTATTTTCTATAAAGAATTGAAAAAATACTTACTGTCCGTGTTGAGTTAAGAGGTAATAACGGTTAAAATATACACAAATTGTACATATTTGTGAATATGGGGGAGAGATCAAGTGAATATTTCACAACGGATTGACCGTTTGCCGGTTACAGGCATGCTCTGGCAGGTTCTCATCTTTACCGGGATTGGGTGGCTCTTTGACGCTATGGACCAAGGGATGGTTGCTGGGGTGATGGCTGCCATCGGAAGTGAGTGGCAGCTCCAGCCGTCGCAGCTGGGGCTTCTCGGGAGTGCCGGGGCCGTGGGCATGGCTATAGGGGCAGCACTGGCCGGCATGGCTTCAGATAAGTGGGGGCGGCGGACGGTGATCCTCTTAACGCTCGTTTTATATGGGGTAGCCAGCGGGCTTTCCGGATTGGCTCAAGGATTCGGCATGCTTTTGGTTTTCCGGTTTTTGACCGGTTTAGGCTTAGGGGGAGAACTTCCGGCAGCATCAACTTTAGTAAGCGAGTTTTCTCCGGCGACGGCCCGCGGGCGCATGGTTGTACTCTTAGAAAGTTTTTGGGCCTGGGGCTGGATTTTGGCCGCTTTGATTGCTTATATGGTCATTCCCGTTTATGGCTGGCGCGTTGCCTTTTTCTTAGGAGCAGTACCGGCCTTATACGCAGCTTACCTGAGACGGTCAGTTCCGGAATCTCCCCGGTATTTGGAGCAGACTGGAAATATCGGGGAAGCGGATGCAATCGTAAGCCGGATGGAGAGTCAAGCTGGACTGGCCCCTCTGAAAGCCCATGAAAAAAGTCCGGCTCCTCCCAAATCCCGCCGGCTCTCGTTGCTGGAATTATGGTCTCCAGCTTACCGGCGGCGCACCTTGGTGCTTTGGATCTTGTGGCTGGGGATCAATTTCGGGTATTACGGGTTTGTGCTTTGGATACCCACACTAATGATCGGGAAAGGCTTTGTGCTGATTAAGAGTTTGCAGTTTACTTTAATCATGAGCTTGGCCCAGCTTCCGGGGTATTACAGTGCGGCTTATTTGATTGAAAAAATCGGCCGCAAGGCGGTGCTGGTCATTTATTTGGCGGGGACCGCGCTGGCTGCTTATCTATTCGGGCAAAGTGTGACGATCAATCAGATCCTTATCTTTGGCTCGCTTCTTTATTTCTTTAGCCTGGGAGCATGGGGCGCAGTCTACGCCTACACACCGGAAATGTACCCGACGGTGGCCCGCGGGAGCGGTACCGGCTGGGCGGCTGCCGTAGGAAGAATCGGGATGATAGCCGCACCCTATGCAGTAGGGGTCATTTATCAGACGTATGGTAAGGTAACGGGATACACCTATGTGTTTGGGATGTTGACTGCCGTTTTTGCGGTGGTGGCAGTAGCAGTGCTTATTTTAGGCATCGAGACCAAAGGCAAGAGTTTGGAAGAGCTGGCGGAGACTTCGCAGGCAGCGAGATGATATTTTCTTTTCGCCGGCTTGCAGGATAGATCACGTCAGAGTATATATTAGAGGACTACATAATAAACAAGCATAAGATTACGATATTACACGTTGCTCGTGAGGACATGGCTGAAATCTAAAGACTACAATTAAAGGCCGCCGAATAATACTACGGCGGCCTTTCTGATTGGGTCAAGTTTCTGTTCAAGCAGCAATAACTTCAATTCAAGTACAAAATCCAACCGTTGAGGTTCAATTTATAGACTTCAATGTTATTTCCCAGTATATTGAAGTTGAGAGTTGATTCATGTTACAAGTTTTATTGCAAATGGAGTGAATAAAGTGTCAGGTAAGAATTGGGGTCTTGAAGAAGTGAATATTACAAGTAAGTCATTTCAGGCGAAAACGAGCAGAGGGGAAGCAACAAGGCAAAAATTGCTGGCGGCGGCGGAAGAAATTTTTGGGACCAAAGGTTACTTTCGCACATCTGTAGTGGATATTACCCTGAAAGCCGGAGTGGCCCAGGGAACATTCTATGTATATTTTCCGGGGAAGAAAGACATATTTGAGGAACTGGTTAAGGAATTGAGCCATAATTTGCGTCAAGAAATAAGTCAGGCAGTAACAAGTGTGAAAAACCGGATGGAAGCAGAAGAACGGGGGTTAGCCGCATTTTTTGCTTTTATCAAGGAACACCGCAATCTTTACCGGATTGTACAAGAGGCCCAGTTTGTAGACGAGGAATTATATAAATGGTATTATCGCCGCTTTGCCCAAGGGTACATTAAAGGGTTGGAAGGGGCAATGGCTTCAGGAGAATTTCGTAATTTAGATGCAGAAACTGTTGCTTATGCACTGATCGGGATGGCTGAGTTCTTAGGAAGACGCTGGGTATTGTGGGAAGAAAGAGAGATGCCGCAAGAGGCTTTGGAGACTGCCTTAACTTTGGCCATGCAAGGATTGCTGCCGCGGGTAAAGAGCTAACAAGAGGTAACAAAAGGGGGGGTGCTGCTTCATTATAGCCGCAGAGGCATTGCAGTGGGGTACGAAAATGAAAGGAGGTTGTTTTTCCCTGGAGTTTTCATGTACGGTCGGTTCAAAAATATAATATCCAGAATCTTATGAATTGGGAGGGTTATCGGATGAATCCTAAGAATCTCAAGCGAGTAAAAGTTGGCATCGTAAGCATACTTGGACTTACCCTGCTTCTATCCGGTTGTGGCTCGCAGCCGTCTGCCAACTCCGGTGGGCAAGGGGGAGCAGAGAAAGCACCTATAAAAATTGGAATTGTTACATCTCAGACCGGTGCTTTGGAGGGGTATGGAAAACAGCACATCAAGGGGTTTGAACTTGGTCTGGAATATGCAACAAAGGGCAGTAAGCAAGTAGGAGGACGGCCCATTCAAGTCATTGTCGAAGATACCCAAACCAAACCGGAAGTGGCGAAACAAAAAGCAATTAAACTTTTGGAAGAAGACAAAGTGGATCTGTTAGTAGGTAGTGCCAGTTCGACCGACGCCTTGGCCGTTGTGCCCCTGGCACAGGAGTACAAAAAGATCATGGTGGTCGAACCGGCTGTGGCTGATTCGATTACCGGTGCGCAGTGGAACCGGTACATTTTCCGCACTGCCCGGAACTCTTCCCAAGATGCGATAGCGGGAGCCGCTGCTATTGCTAAACCAGGAGGAAAGATTGCCATCTTGGCTCCGGACAGTGCTTACGGACGCGATGGGGCGAAAGCTTTCAAACCGGCGGCCGAAAAATTGGGCGCCAAAATTGTGCTCGAAGAGTATCAGGCTACTAATAATCCGGATTTTACGGCAATTTTACAGCGGATTATTGCTGAAAAACCAGATTATCTCTATGTTATTTGGGCAGGAGCCAATGCTCCTTGGCAACAGATTTCCGATCTGAAAGTGCCGGAGAAGGGTATTAAGGTTTCCACCGGAGTACCGGACATTGCTGCCCTAAAAACTATGTGGAGCATTGTCGGGATGGAAGGGCTTGGGTTGTACTATTATGAATTGCCCAAAAATTCGGTAAACGACTGGCTGGTTCAAGCACATCAAAAGAAATACAATGAGCCACCTGATCTTTTTACTGCGGGGGGTATGACTGCAGCCATGGCTATCGTGCAGGCCCTGGAAAAAACCGGTGGTGATGCCGATGCGGAAAAACTCATTGCCACCATGGAAGGAATGTCTTTTGATTCACCGAAAGGCAAAATGACTTTCCGCCAGGAAGATCATCAGGCTTTGCAGGCACTTTATGCTGTCCGGTTGGAGAAAAAAGAAGGTGTGGCCTGGCCGGTGCCGGTGCTCTTACGGGAAATGACTCCGGAAGAAACTGCGCCGCCAATACTTAATAAGAGATAAGAAATATAAAGTCGCAAGAAAAATTGATTCGATTTTTGTACAGGAGGAAAGCCATGGCTGAGCCGATTATACGCACTCAGGATTTAACCATCATGTTTGGGGGGCATACGGCAGTTGACCATGTTAACCTGGATATCATGCCTAACAAGTTTGTCTCGATTATTGGACCCAACGGCGCGGGTAAAACCACTTTTTTTAACTTGTTGAGCGGACAGTTTTTCCCGACCTCCGGCAGGATCCTCTTTAAGGGGCATGACGTAACTGATATTCCGGCTCACCTGAGGACAAGACTTGGAATGGGGCGCAACTTTCAAATCAGCAACATCTTTCCGGACCTAACAGTACTGGAAAATGTGCGTTTGGCTGTCCAGGCCCGCTCAGGGATACATTACCAGATTTTGCGCCATCATCGCAAGTACAGCCGGTTTTCGGATCAGGCCATGGCTCTTCTGGAATCTGTAAAGCTTAGCGGAAAGGCTGCCCAGCCTTCCCGTTTCCTCGCCCACGGAGAAAAACGCAAATTGGAAATAGCCATCATCCTTGCATTGGAGCCCGAGGTTTTGCTTCTGGATGAGCCGACCGCAGGGATGGCGGTGGAGGAAGTGCCTGCAATCCTGGAACTGCTTGCGCGTTTGAAGACGGACAAACGGACGATTCTACTGGTTGAACATAAGATCGATATGGTCATGTCCCTCTCGGATACGCTAGTGGTTTTAGCCAATGGGAGACTGCTGGCTCAAGGGAACCCAAGGCAAATTATGGAGAATGAACAGGTTCAGGCTGCCTATCTGGGAGGGATCGCCCCATGATATTATCTTTAGCTGCGGTTGAGACATTTATCGGGCAATTCCATATCTTGCAGGATATTAACCTGGAAGTGCCCGAAGGTGGGGTTACAGTTATTTTAGGTCGCAATGGGGCAGGTAAGACCACTACCCTGAGAACCATTATGGGGCTCACTCCTCCGTCCCGGGGCAGTATTACCTATCGAGGAAAAAGCATTAAGGGGTTGCCCCCTTACGCTATAGCCCGTAAAGGAATTGGGTTTATTCCGGAAGATCAGGGGATTTTTACTGATTTAACCGTGGAAGAAAATCTTCTATTGTCCACGCGTAAAAAGGATGATGAGACTAAATCCCGCTGGCACATGGTCATGGACATCTTTCCGGATCTAAAAGAGAAACTCAAGCAAAAAAGCGGTGGTTTAAGCGGGGGACAGAAACAAATGCTGGCAATCGCCAGGACTTTGCTTAATGATAATCAGCTGCTCCTCATTGACGAACCAAGCAAAGGATTGGCGCCGATCGTGGTCGCCAGGCTGGCGGACGTGATCCGCGAGCTTAAAAAGCATACAACCGTAGTGCTGGTGGAGCAAAACTTTGCGTTAGCTCTGGCTGTTGGGGAGAGATACATTATTATCGATGATGGAAGCACCGTAAAATCAGGGGTTATGAGTGAATTGGGGAAAAATAAAGAGCTTCAGCGCCGCTATTTAGGAATCACGGCTCCGAGCCACGGCGGGAAGGTGGTGTGAGGATGGATACTTTTGTTAATCTCACCTTAAACGGCCTGGCCACGGGTATGATGATATTTTTGGTAGCATCCGGCCTGTCTTTGATCTTTGGGCTTATGGGAGTCTTGAATTTTGCGCATGGCAGCATCTTTATGGCAGGTGCTTATTCCGGAGTATGGGCATACTCCAAAACCCAGAGTTTTACCCTTGCTCTGCTGGCAGGAATGGCTGTGGGGATAGTGGTCGGATATTTGGCTGAGTTAACGACCGTAAGGAGGGTCTATGGTAAGCCGGTGGCCCAGGTACTGATAACCACAGGGTTAATGTTAGTCTTAAATGAAGTACTTAAAGCAGTTTTTGGTCCTAATATCATTGCGGTATCTGTTCCGCCTCTTTTAGCCGGAAGTTGGGATCTAGGCGGTATTATTATTGTCAAGTACCGGATCTTTACGATTATTGTCGGTCTGGTGGTGGCAGTTGCAGGCCATTTCATTCTGACCCGCACACGCATCGGGATGATCGTACGGGCAGGAGTGCAGAATCAAGAAATGGTACAGGTGCTGGCAATCAACATTCGCCGTACGTTTAGCCTGGTCTTCGTAAGCGGGGCAGCGTTGGCTGCCTTGGGAGGAATTATGATGGCCCCGGCACTCGGAGCTGTAAATCCCAATATGGGTCTTGAGAATCAGATGCTGGCGTTTATCGTGGTCGTGATCGGCGGGATGGGAAGTTTTGTAGGTTCTGCTCTGGGAGGCATCTTAGTGGGTTTGGCGGGAGCATATACTGCCTGGGTTTTTCCGGAGGCTTCGCTGGCGGTAAATGTAATCCTTATGGCTATTGTGCTTTTGCTTAAACCGAATGGACTTTTCGGCATGGGAGGTGGGCGCAATGCCTGATGTTTCCTTGCCGACACGGATGCATAAAATACGCGGTCTTCTGTCCCTTCCCCGTTCATCCCGTACAGTTCCTATTCTCTTGCTGCTTATCTTGGTTGCTGTTCCACTCATTACACCGTCACGCAGTATGCTTAACCTTTTGACTGAAATCTTCATTATGGGTATTTTCGCTATGAGTTATGATATTCTGCTCGGGTATACCGGAATCGTTTCGTTTGGACACGCTTTGTTCTTCGGTACCGGAGCCTATATGACAGGGCTGATCTTTGCCCGCACAGGCCCCAAACTAGGCTATCTGTTCCTCGCAATTGGCGGCGGCATTTTGTTGGTGACGGTTATGGCACTGATCATCGGTTACTTGTCACTGCGCTTGAAAGATGTTTACTATGCCATGATCACGTTGGCTTTTGCCGAGCTGTTTTTTATCATCGCCGAGAAATGGCGCAGTGTGACCAACGGAGCCGATGGTTTCAGTTTCAACGTTCCGGCCGTTCTTCAGGACCGGGTAGTGTACTATTATGTTAGTTTGGTCTTGCTCGCATTAATTGTGGTTTTCCTGAGGCGTTTTATTGAATCTCCTACAGGGAAAGTCTTGCAAGCGATTAGGGAAAACGAAAAACGTGCGGAATTTCTGGGGTATGATGTCTTAAAGTTCAAACTGATCTCAAACGTAATTGCCGGAGTGGTTGCCAGCTTTGCCGGAGTAGCCTGGGCTCTGCAACAGCGCTTTGTCAGTACCGGGGTGATGACCGTGGACAAAACGATTGACGCTTTGCTCATGACGACTATCGGCGGTACCGGAACCCTCTATGGAGCATTGCTCGGCTCCGGTATCACCGGCATGGCCAAAAACTGGCTGTCTGAACTGGCGAAAGTGCATCCCATTTTCGAACGGTGGTACATCATTTTCGGACTGCTCTATATCGGTATTGTGCTCTTTTTTCCGGGAGGGATATTAGGAACGCTCATGCGTATCCGGAGTACCAAAAACAAGCCTTCCGTAACTATAAGTGCAGGCGACTAAAGCAAGTATCTGAGCAAAGGAGAGAAGGGAATTCATGCGTCTTAAGGATAAGGTTGCGATTATTACCGGCGGGGCCAAGGGAATCGGGAAAGAAACAGCGTGGCTTTTTCTCGATGAAGGGGCAAAGGTAGTTGTGGCAGATACCGAGCGGGTTGCGGGTGAAGCACTGGTGCAAGAAATGCAGGCGATGGGCGGGGCAAGTTTTTTCTGCTCAGTGGATGTAACGGATGAAAGGCAAACCCAGGATATGGTAGAGAGTGTCGTTCAAAGGTTTGGACAGGTTGATATTCTGATTAACAATGCCGGGATCACGAGCGATGCCTTACTCACTAAAATCAGCAGTGAACAATGGAAAAAGGTAATTGCGGTTAACCTGACGGGTGTATTCAACTGTACTAAGGCGATAGTGCCTGTGATGGCGGCCCAGGGATATGGGCGTATTATAAATGCTTCATCGGTTGTAGGATTATATGGAAATATCGGCCAAACCAATTATGCTGCTACCAAAGCCGGGGTTATCGGTCTGACAAAATCATGGGCCAAAGAACTAGGAAAAAGAGGAATTACCGTCAATGCGGTAGCCCCCGGTTTTATTGTGACAGATATGACGGCAAAGGTTCCGGAAAAGGTACTTAAACTAATGGAAGAAAAAACTCCTGTCGGGCGTTTGGGCCAGGTGCGTGATGTTGCCTATGCTTATCTTTTTCTGGCGTCTGAGGAAGCAGGCTATATTAACGGGACAGTATTAAGTGTTGATGGGGGTTTAGTGGTATAAGGCTTGGAGGAGGGAGGATATCAAGTGGTACATGAGGATTGGGAATGGCTGGGGGATTTGATTGGCCGCATGGCAATGCTAAATCCTAAACGGGAAGCATTAGTCGATCTGGATAGCGGTATCCCCTATACTTACAGGGACTTAAACGAGCGGGCCAACCGCCTGGCTAATTACTTGGCTGAACAGTTAGGGATTGAGAAAGGGGACAGAATCGCTTTCCTTTCCAGGAACCGGGTGGAAATGTTTGATGCCTTCTTCGCGTGCGGGAAACTAGGAGCAATTTTTGTCCCTTACAACATTCGGCTCACTCCCGGAGAATTGGCCAAACTTATGGAAAACGAAGAACCCAAAATCTTGTTTTATGAAGACTTTTTTGATCCGCTCGTACAAGAATTGAGAGAGAGCCTTCCCAGGTTGAAACATTACGCAGTATTAGCAGAGACAAGTGTGGATGGAAATCTTGCCTACACGGAAATCATGAATTATCCCAATACCAAACCCAGACGTTGCCAGGGACTGAAATTGGAGGATATCTATTTGCTGGTGCACACCGGCGGCACCACAGGACTCCCCAAAGGGGCTATGATTTCCCATAGGGCTGTGCTCTATAACCAATTGAATAATATTTTGGACTGGGAATTAGACTCGGATAAAACCTTTCATCTCTTATTGCCTTTATTCCATACCGGCGGCTGGAACTTACTGACTCTGGGAATGTTGGCGATAGGGGGGCGGGTGCTTATTAACCGCTCATTTGATCCCGGCCTCGCTTTGCGGGTTGTTGCAGAATATAAACCAAATTATGTTTTTGGAGCGGCTACTATTTTCCGTATGATCGCAGATCAAGCAGAGTTTGACATCACGGATTGGTCATCGGTGGAGTGGGTTATGTCCGGGGCTGCTTCCACACCCGTACAACTGATGGAGAAGTTCTGGGACAAAGGGATAAAAATGTGCCTTGGTTATGGTTTAACCGAGGGAGGCCCTACCAATTTGTGTGCGCCGGTTAAGTTTATGAATTTTGAACAACTCAAACTTAAACATGCTTCGGTGGGAAAACCTTTTTACTTTACCGTTGCCAAAATCGTTAATGAAGAAGGGGACGAAGTAGGTGCAGGGGAAGCAGGCGAACTTATTTTTAGCGGCCCTCAGATCTTCTCCGGTTATTGGCGCAATGAGCAAGAAACGAAGAAGACCTTAAAAAATGGCTGGGTCTATACCGGGGATATGGCTCAAAAGGACGAAGACGGCTTCTATTATATTGTCGGCAGGAAGAAAAACATGTTCATTAGCGGAGGTGAAAACGTATTCCCCCCGGAAATTGAGACTATTCTTTATGAAATTCCCGAAGTCCATGAGTGCTGCGTTATTGGAGTGCCTGATTCCAAGTGGGGAGAGGTCGGTAAGGCTATCATTGCCCCCAAGCCGGGTATGAGCATCTCTAAAGAGCAGGTAGTAAATTTTCTCAAGACAAAGCTTGCCCCGTATAAAGTCCCAAGATATGTGGCGTTTGTCCCTGAAGTGCCGAAAAACTCGGTGGGTAAAATTGTGGCCCAAGAAGCGGTGCGTCTATATGGACAGCCCCGGGATGAGGGCCTTCTGCCCTGAAGTCTGAATATTTGAATAGAAGAGGCTAAAAATCATGGCAAAGATAATTACAAAAGTGCCTATCGGGATTCGTAACATAGGAGTGTATTATCCGGATACTATCATTACCAGTTCGGAAATAGCTGAGCGCAGTGGAATTCCCGAAGATGTGATTAGGGATAAATTTGGCATAGAGTCCAAACGCAAGGCTGCGCCGGAGGATACGGTTTCCGAAATGTGTGTCAAGGCAGCCCGTGCCTGTATTAGGGATATTATTGAGCCTGAAGAGGTAGATCTTCTGATCTACCATGGCAGTGAATATCGTGACTATTATGTGTATAACTGTTCAGCCCAAATTCAACACAAACTGGGTGCCGTAAACGCCAAGTCTTTCGAACTGCATAACCTGTGCTCCTCCGGTCCGCTGGCCTTACAACTGGCTAAATCATTAATGCTGGTTCACCCGGAAATCAAAAATGCTCTCTTAGTTGTCGGAACGAGGGAATCTGACCTCATAGATTACCAAAACGAACGCGCCAGGTTTATGTTTAATTTTGCTGATGGGGCGGCGGCCTGCCTCCTCCAAAGAAACTATGAATGCAATGAAGTGCTGGAAACCGAAATGATCACGGACGGGAGCTTTGCTACGGATGTAGCGGTGTATGCTGTCGGTAATGTCTCCTACCCTCAAAACCTTCGGATAGAACAGGATTTCGGAAGATATGAAACCGAGAAAGCCCGCGGGTCCAAGGTTTCTTATTACGGTTTGGATGTGCTCGATCCGGTTTCCATGAAAGACCGCTTGGATGCGGTATCATTAACAAATTTTGTTAAGGTAATCCGGGGAGCTGCTGAGAAAAGCGGCTATAGCCCTGGCGAAATTAAATTTTTGGCCCCTATCTTCATGAAGAGTTCAATCCTAGATTATATTCTCAAACAGTTCGATATGACGCCGGAACAGTCCTTTATCCTTAAAAACTTCGGACATGTTCAATCTGCTGACGCTTATATTTCGCTATACGAGGGTTTAAAATTGGGGCGTATTCAGGACGGGGATTTAGCAATCATGCTGGGTGCCGGTACAGGATACTCCTGGGTCGCAACTGCCGTCAAATGGGGATCGAATTAAAGGAGGTATCATCTATGAAGGTAGTTGGTTTTTGTGGAAGTCCAAGGGTTAAAGGGAATACAGAGTTTTTAGTCGGGACGGCGCTTGAACAACTGCAGAAGCAAGGGATCGAGACAGAATTAATCCGTTTGGCAGATAAAAAAATTGACCAGTGCAGCGGTTGTTATGCTTGTGTTAACACGAAAGAATGCAGCATCGAGGATGACTTTCAAGAGCTGTTTCAGAAAATGATGGAGGCGGATGGGCTTATCCTAGGTTCCCCGGTATATCACTCTTCGATTACCCCTAAACTGAAGGCTTTGTTAGATCGGGCTGGGTTTCTGTGCCGCTGGGTTGCCAATGATATGAAATCAGGTAATTCGTCTTACCAGTGGAAAGGGACGGCATTTTCCGGAAAAGTAATGGCCCCCATTACAGTTGCCCGACGGGCCGGCCAAAACTTTGCCTTTGCCCAGTTGCTGCTCTGGGCGACTGTAAACGATATGATTGTGGTGGGATCTAACTACTGGAATGTGGGAGTGGCCGGAACGGGCGGGAAAGTAGATGCCGATCAGGATGCAGAAGGAATCGGTATCATCAGGCACATGTCCGATAATATGGGGTTTGTTCTGAAACAGTTAAAAAAATAAAATGACTACAACCATGATGGCGGAGATGATTTGGGTAATGCCGAAGGTTAGTGTAAACGGAGTGGAAGTGTACTATGAAGTTCATGGTTCCGGAGAACCCGTTCTACTCGTAGAAGGCTTAGGTTATGCGACGTGGCAGTGGTTTCGGCAGATTGAGGAATTTGCCGCGTCTTACCTGACCGTTATCTTTGATAACCGGGGAGTGGGAGAAAGCGACAAACCGGACACACCTTATTCGATCGATTTGCTGGCCGATGATGCCGCCGGTTTACTTAAGGCTTTAGGTTTAACGAGAGTCCATGTTTTAGGGACGTCCATGGGAGGGTTTGTTGCCCAGAAACTCGCCCTGCGTCATCCTGAGTTAGTGAGGAGCCTGGTTCTGGCTGGTACGTCTTTTGGCGGGCCGCACAGCCTACCTATGACAGAAGAAGCTCTGGCCAGTATGCATCAGGTCACAGGCTTAACACCTGAAGAAGCTATCCGTTGGGGTTTTGAGATTGCCTTGTCTCCGAAGTTTAGAGCTCAAGAACCGGAGATTATGACGCAATTGGTAAGGTGGCGCCTTGTAAAACCGACGCCACGGTTTGCCTGGGCAAGACAATTTCAGGCCGGGGTGGATTTTAATGCTGAAGGTGATCTTGCCCAAATTCAAGTGCCTACGCTCGTCCTTACGGGTTTGGAGGATATCGTGCTCCCACCGCAAAACTCCTCGTTATTAGCAAAGAGTATTCCGGGAGCTCAGTTAATTACGTTGCCAGGAGGACATCTCTTTTTCATTGAGAACGCGGCGGAGTTTAACCGGCATGTCCTGGATTTTTGGCAACGGGTTGCCCAGGTGCGCTAGGGCAAATATAGCAGAAATATGGTTGGTCATGTCGGAACAGCCCTTGGGGGAGAGGCTCCGGATTAGTGTTGCAAAGAGAGACCACATAGATAGGAGATGATGCGGGATGACACCGGAAAGTTGGGATTGGGTAGGAGATTTAATCGGACAAAGGGCAATGCTGAATCCCAGTCGGGAAGCAATTATCGATCTGGACTCGGGTATCCATTACACCTACGGAGACTTAAATAATCGCGCCAACAGGTTGGCTAATTATTTAGCGAATAAATTTAATATCCGAAAAGGTGACAGAGTTGCTTTTCTTTCCAGAAACCGGATTGAAATGTTTGACGGCATTTTTGCCTGCGGCAAGTTGGGAGCCATTTTTGTTCCTTATAACATAAGGCTTACCCCCGGTGAATTATCCAAGCTCTTAGAAAATGAAGAGCCGAAAGTTCTTTTTTATGAAGAAATATTTGAGCCCGCCGTCCTAAAATTAAAACATCCATCCTTTTCTATGTACTATGTCGTATTGACGGACGAAAAACTCCACCCTGAACAAGACCGGAATAACATGGATTACACTGAAATCATGAGTCATGCAAACAACAGTCCGCGCAAGTGCCGAGGCCTTGATTTAGAAGACATCTATCTTTTGCTCCATACCGGAGGGACCACCGGGCTTCCCAAAGGAGCTATGATTTCCTATAGGGCAGTTCTCTATAATCAATTAAATACTATCTTAGACACGGGAGTGAATTGGGATAAAACAGCTCATCTGTTTATGCCTTTATTTCATACCGGGGGTTGGAATTTCGTAACTCTGGCTATCTTAAAAGCTGGCGGTAGATTATTAATAAATAGAACTTTTGACCCGAAACTTGTCTTAAGGGTCATTAATGAGTACAAACCGAATTTTGTGTTTGCTGCTGCCACTATTTTGAGAATGATAATTGACCAGCCGGAATTCGAAACTACTGATTGGTCAACAGTTGAGTGGGTTATCTCCGGTGCTGCTCCTACTCCTGTGCAGCTCATGGAGAAGTTCTGGGAAAAAGGCATCAAGATAGGTCTTGCCTATGGCTTAACAGAGGGTGGGCCGACAAACTTAGTGATACCGGTCAATTTAATGAGCATAATGGAACTGCGAGAAAAACATGCATCTGTAGGAAAACCGTTTTCCTTTACCGTAGCGAAAATTGTGGATGATTATGGGAGAGAAGTGGGAGTAGAGGAAACGGGCGAAATAATTTTCAGCGGACCCCAAATATTTTCTGGATATTGGCGCAATGAAGAAGAGACCAAGAAAACTTTACGTGACGGTTGGGTTTATACCGGCGACATGGGCAAGCAGGATAAAGACGGCTTTTATTATATCGTAGGCAGAAAGAAAAATATGTTTATTAGCGGGGGTGAAAATGTATTTCCTTCGGAAATTGAAACTGAACTTTATCAAATTGCGGAAGTTCATGAGTGCTGCGTGATTGGGGTGCCTGATTCCAAATGGGGGGAAGTTGGCAAGGCCATTATCGCACTCAAACCAGTCCAGCATATCTCCAAGGAACAGGTGATCGCTTTTCTCAAAACACGGCTTGCTCCTTATAAGGTTCCTAAGTATGTAACCTTTGTGGACGAGATACCCAAGAATTCCGCCGGCAAGATAGTGGTCCAGGAAGCGGTGCGATTATACGGAAAGCCCCAGGATGATTAAGTCGTTGAAACACTTGTTTCTTCAGGACGAATTAAGAGGCAATAATTCGCGGCGGTTTCTAAGGAATTTGGCTCTGTTTCCTTATTTAAGAAAGGGGGAGACAATATTATGCGGAAGAAGAGAGTATTAAGCATCATTTTAATTGTCGCCTTGTCCATGCTGATGGCCCCTCTAGCTTCGGCTCATACTGCAGTTCAGATCTGGGGGACAGCCAACGAAGGGACCGGTTTGATCTTGAACACGCCGGTGTCCCTGGCTAAAGATTCTACAGGCAATATTTATGTTGCTGACATGGCTGATCACAGAATCGTTAAAATGGATCAAAGTGGCAATGTCTTAAGAAAGTTTGGATCCTTAGGTTCCGGCAATGGCCAGTTTAATACGCCCTTCGGGGTTGCTATCGACAACAAAGGCAATATTTTAGTAGCGGATACGGCAAATTATCGAATCCAGAAATTTGACTCCAATTGGAACTTTATTAGAGCCTGGGGGACGAAAGGTTCGAATCCGGGTCAATTCGGACTGGCCAGGGAAATCGGCATCGACAGCCAGAACCGTTACCATGTTGTAGATGAGTTCAATGACAGAATCCAGGTATTTGATGAAAACGGCACGTACCTTTATACCTACGGCGGCAGGGGTACGGCCAATGGGAAGTTTAGGCTTCCCCAGGGAATATCCATTAAGAAAAACGTGAACGGGGATAGGGTTTACATCTGTGACACCTTTAACAATAGGGTCCAGATCCTTGACGTAAACGGAAACTATATAACCCAGTTGGGAGACGGCATCCAAGGAGATAGTGGGACACAATTCCGTTATCCCAGGGGTGTAAATATTGATACGAATGGTGATGTATATATTGCTGACACTTATAACCACAAGATTAAGAAATATAACAGCAACCACGTCTACCAATGGTCTACTGACATTGGTATTGTTCGTCTGGAACCCGTTTTCCCTAATCAGGTAATACCGCTGGGTGACGGAGTACATTTTATAGTGACTGATACCGGTAACAGTCAGTTGCTTAAATATCATGGCTATTCTACTTATGCCTCGGTTGAACTGCACATCGGAACAGATAGGAAGGCCGATAAAGTATTTTCCGAGGCCGTTGGTGCTGCGGTAGACAGCGCAGGCAATGTTTATATATCAGATACCTTTAACCACAGGATTCAGAAATTTGACAGCAACGGAAATCTGCTCGCCAAATGGGGCGGCAACAGCGGGAATGGCGGACCAGATGCTTACGGGTACTACTACTGGCAGTTCACGACCCCCAAACAGGTGTGGTACGACAAGACGTATGACGATATTTACATTGCCGACACTGGAAATAACAGGATTCAGGTCTTCTCCCCCGACGGAACCTGGATCATGAACTTCGGTTATTACGACCTCTCATTGCCCATGGGTGTCTGTACTACCAGTGATGGCAACATTTACGTGGCAGATACGGGCCATAACAGGATAGTGAAATACAACGCTCTTGGTTACTATATGTACAGCTTTGGCAGCGAAGGCATGGGTGACGGCCAGTTCAGGCAGCCCAGCTATATCGCGGCCGACTCGCAGGATAATATCTATGTGGTTGACAGGATTAACAATAGGGTGCAAAAGTTTGACAAGTACGGTAATTTTATTACTAAATGGGGAACCAATGGCGGAGTTCCCCTGGAAGACCCGCTGGAAAACTGGGGTGAGGGTGACGGCGATCTTTTCCTGCCCATTGGTATTGCCGTGGATAAAGTTAATAATGTTTGGGTTTCCGATTCCTCCAACAACAGGATTCAAAAATTCACCAACAATGGAGTGTTCCTAGAGAAAATCGGCACCTTTAGCGGGACAGAGGGCAATTTCTTTTCACCCTGGGGGATAGCGTTCGGGAATAACGGAGAAATGTATGTGACGGATGCTTTATTGAACCGGGTCACTAAATTTGTTCCATAGAAATTCACGCTTTTGCATAGACTTATGGTTAAGGGACCGAAAGGTCCTCTTTTTTTGGAACACTTTAAGGGGCAGAATCAAGATGAAGCGAAGATGAAGATAACGAAAACACTTGAAAATGCTTGAATGTTGAATGACCAGGATTTATGATAAATTATTAAAAGTTAAACATTCAAGAGACTTTGAAAGGGAGGTAGTGATAACGGTATGAAAATTGTTATTATCGGGGCAGGCGCAGTTGGAGGATATTTTGGCGGCAGGTTGGCGGAGGCTGGCTTAGATGTCACTTTTCTCGTACGTGAAAAAAGGGCAAAGCAGTTGCAGAGTACAGGCTTGGTAATAAAAAGCTCATTGGGAGAGCTCACTATACACCCTAAGCTGGCCGTTGACATTCGTGAAATTGAAGCATGTGACTTAGTGTTACTGGCAATTAAGAATTATCAGCTGGCAGCGACACTTCCTCAACTTGGATATTTAGTGCGCTTAGGTGCTAAAATATTGCCGTTGTTGAATGGAGTTGAACATTTTGACATTCTTGCCAAGGAGTTTGGGCGGGAAAATGTTCTGGGTGGATTATGCAGGATTGTCTCGACCCTTGATAAGGAAGGGACAATAATCCATAGCGGCCAAATGCACGAAATAGTTTTTGGCCCATTACAACCTGCGCAGGAGTATTTTTGCAGCCAAGTTAATGAAGCTTTGACTAAAGCTACTTTTAAAATAAAACTAAGTCACGACATAATGATGGATATTTGGGTTAAATATGGTTTCATCACAGCGTTTGCCGGGGTTACAACAGCGGGCCGTCTCTCTACTGATGAAATAAACGAGATAGAGGCAACCAAGGAGATATTTGCGCAAGCGTTGAGGGAAATGTTCAATCTGGCCAGGGTAAGCGGGATTAAGATGCCGGATGACTTTGTGGAGCAACATGTCGAGGGAATCCGTTATTATGCCAAAGGTTCAACTTCTTCAATGAACCAGGATTTACGCAAAGGCTTGCCACTGGAAGTAGAGAGTCTTCAAGGTGCGGCAATTCGTATCGCCGGCCGCTTCGATGTCGAGGTGCCGACAATTCGAACGTTCTACGGATTAATAAAGCCTTATGAACAAGGGTTAAATAGTTAGCATTCACCAATAGACCTTCCTATTTATCCAGTTCTACTTCCTTAATCTTATACTCCCCATTCACTTTGACCAGAATAAAGTTCTCCTGGAATTCAGAATCATCGCGGCTGTCACTGATGCGGACAAAGACAAGGTAGGAGTCTTTATCTTGGGCGACATTGGTGATGCTGCCAAAGATGACGGCTCCATTATTGGTCCAGATATATTGGCTCTGACGGGCTAGGATTTTCTGATAGAATTCGGGCGTGGTGATGCTTTGAATTTTCTCCAGGTCGCCTTTATACTGGGCTTTAATAAAACTGAGCGCTAAAGCCTGGACTTCGGTGTTGTCGGTTGCGTCCAAGGCGGTGGCTGTTTCCACAACTTTAAGCTGAGTGCCGCCGATTTGCTTCATTTGCACTTTTAAGGCCTCAGCTTCGTTTTGAAGAGCAAGGGTTTGATCTTTAAGGGCAGCCGTTTCCGTTTTAAGGTTGTTCAAGTCCTGAACAATCGGCAGAGATGGGGTGTATTTTTCCGCCAGGGCAGGAAAGGCCAGCAGGGTACTGGACAAGGTAAAGAGGATGAAGAAGACGGCAGCCGCACCGAAAGCAAAGCGTGATCTGAGGTTAGATTTTTTGGATTGGGCTTCTTTCATAATTTTATTCTGCATTTGCACTTGTAACACATCCTTTAGCTTGATTTGACCTGGCAATTGGCGCAGGCCGGTGATTAGTTCTTTGGTCCGGAGATACTCCCGCCGGCAGTCCGGACAGGACTCGAGATGGCGTGCCAGTGAGCGGGCCGTTTCCGGTTCCAGTTCGGCGGAAATATAGGGTTCCAAGTTGTCCCGTACTTCTTGACAGTTCATCTTAGAGCACCTCCCCTTCATTCCTGGGAACCCAGGATTAGTTTGAGTTCCTGTAAGCCTTGACTTAAGCGGGATTTAACGGTTGCCTCCGAGCATTTAAGGAGGGCGGCAATGTCTTTGATGGTTAGATCCTGAAAATATCTTAAACTCAAGACCAGGCGGTATTTCGGCTCTATGTTATCTAAGGCATTGAGCAAATCGAGGTTGTCTTCATGCCCGGTTAGCTCGTACGGCTGTTCTCCGGCTTGGGCCATGGGAATCAGGTGTTTTTGTTTGCGCTGCAAATCATGGCATTTATTGATGAGGATGCGGGTCAGCCAAAACTTAAACGTGCGGTTGTCTTTTAGATTCGGCAGAGAAAGATAGGCTTGAAGCATGGTGTCCTGCAGGGCGTCATAGGCGTCCCAGCTCGAACCCAAGATGCTTAAAGCAGTACAGTATAGGGCTTGCTGATATTTTTCGATAAGCTCCATGAAAGCGAGATGGTTTCCTTGCTTGGCTCTGGCCACCAACTGTGGGTCGGCGACTTGCAGACCGGTCACTTGATCACCCCCACTATACTGTTCATTATAAAAGACGTTTTTCCTGTCGGAAATGGCTAGTCTGGCGAAAAAAACTTTTTTCTTGAAGATCTTGCGTGATTTTGGGCCAGAGAGATATTTGGATTGTGTTGTATTTTTTGAATATGCGTGCTAAACTTAATGCAAAATAAAAACATAATTAAATCAAAATAATGCATAGGAGTGTTGGAAATGATCATTAAACCAACTAGCGCTCTGAGAACGGAGCTTGGTGAAATAACAAGAATATGCAAAGAAAAGTCTGAGCCTGTTTATCTAACCAAAAACGGCGAGGGTGAGCTGGTTGTCATGAGCATTGCCGCGTATGAACGAAGGGAAGCGATGCTGAACCTAAGAGCCAAACTGCTGGAAGCGGAGCAGCAACGCCTTAGCGGAGCACCAATCTACACCACAGATGATGTGAGGGAGTATATCAGGAGCTTGCATAATGAGCAAGCTTAAGGTTACGATATTACAGATTGCTCGTGAGGATATTGCTGAAATATATTTTTATATCGCAGCAGACAATCCAAAATCGGCGTTGGCATTGACCGGTAAGATTGCTGACAAAATCGATACCCTTGCGGAATTTCCGTTTATCGGAAAAATCGTTCCGGACAATGAGTTGGCGAAACAGGAATACCGCATGCTGATTATAGAAAGTCATATTGTTTTTTATAAAGTGATGGGTGATGAGGTTATAGTGTACAGAGTGCTGCATGGAATGCGGGATTGCCCCGATTTGCTGGTTTGAACCAAGGCCTTTTTGGTTGATAATAGAGGAAAGGGGCGGTACAATCTAATTAGGAGACAGGAGACAGGAGACAGGAGACAGGAGACAGGAGACAGGAGACAGAATTCTGAGAACGGGGAAAAAACCTTTAAGGAATGCAATAAGATCTCCTGACTCCTGACTTCTGGGTACTGAGTACTGCTGCCTGAATAGCTTAAGATAATTAGGAGCTTTCAATGTCTGAAAAAAAAGACGTTCATAAGCATATAATCGATCAAAACTTGGCGGCGGAGGATCACGCCGGGAGCAAAAGCAGGCGCTCCCGGCGCTCTTGGCGTTTCTGGCCGGCTCTCTGGATTGGCAAACTGGCGGTGCTTGTCTTGAGGCTGCTGGGAAAGAAGGGGACGACCTTTCCGGGGGTGGTGGCAAACCGCATTGATCCGGACATTATCGGGCACTTAGGACAAGGATATCCGGATGGGATTGTAATCGTCACCGGGACCAATGGGAAGACGACCACAGCCAATCTCCTGGCTAAGGTGCTGAAGACTGCCGGTTTTAAGTTTGCCTTTAACCAAGCCGGGGCCAATCTGGTAAGCGGGATTGCCGGAGCTCTCCTCGAACAGGCGCGCTGGAGCGGTTCTTCCCGGGCCAGACTGGCGCTTCTGGAAGTGGATGAGGCCACGGTGCCCAAAGTATGCCGCCAGCTGGCTCCGAAAGCCGCAATTATTACGAACTTTTTCCGGGATCAGTTAGACCGCTATGGCGAGCTTGACACCACCATCCGCATGGTACAGGAGGCCTTGCCTAAAGAAACCCTTCTTATTATTAATGCCGATGATCCCTTGGTGGCTCAGTTCGGCCTCAATCATCATATGGTGATGTATTACGGAGTGGAGCGGACGCCGGAGAGCCGAACGGAAAGCCAGGAAACGCGCGAGGCCCGCTTTTGCCCCGTGTGTGGGGCAACTTTGTCATATTCTCTCTTTCATTACGGCCAGTTGGGGGTTTATCACTGTCCGGAATGTGATTTTGCCCGGCCGCAGGCTCAAGTTTTAGCTGAGAACGTGCATATGGAGGATGGGGATATCCGCTTTCGCGTTGGGGTTACGTCATATTCCTTGAGCTTAGAGGGCTACTATAATCTCTATAATGCGCTGGCCGCTTTGGCGGTTGCCCGGGTGTTGGGAGTTAATGAGAGGGAGATTGAGCGGGGGTTGAGAGAATTTGAAGCACAGGCCGGACGGATGGAGCGGTTCAACTTGTCTCAGGGCCGAGTGACCTTAACCTTAGTTAAAAATCCTACCGGGTTTAACCAAGTCCTGCGTACTGTTCTGGGATCGGACCGGGATATTTGTCTCATGATAGCAATTAATGACCTGGCGGCAGACGGCAGGGACATTTCCTGGCTTTGGGATGTCGATTTTGAGCTTCTGGGGGCTGAGGAGCACCGGATTCGCCGTATCGTGTGTTCGGGTCTGCGGGCGCAAGACATGGCCTTGCGTCTTAAATATGCCGGGGTCAAGCTGGAAAAGCTGATGTTGGAACCGTCCCTTGAGCAGGCAATGATGCTTTTGCAGCAAGAACGCCACGCGGAAGATACGGTGTTTGCGCTTCCGACCTATACCGCTCTTTTCCCGCTGCGTGAACTCTTGGTCAAGCAGAGCCGGGATGCGGCCGGTGGAGCTGAGCGGCAGACTCTGGAGGCGAGCGCATGAGCGAAAGGAGGATGAAAATCAACATTTGCCATCTATACCCGGACCTTCTTGACCTGTACGGTGACCGGGGGAATATCCTGGCTTTGGCGGCCCGTTGCCGTTGGCGGGGACTGGAGGCGGCGGTTGAACGTACTTCCTTGGGCGATGCGCTTGATTTTCGCTCCATGGACATCCTTTTTATCGGAGGCGGGTCTGACCGGGAACAGGGTTTACTGGTCGAGGATTTAATGAAGCGCCGGGAGGAACTGAAGGCTGCGATTGCCGATGGCCTGGTGGTCTTGGCTATTTGCGGGGGCTATCAGCTTCTGGGAGAGTATTACCAGACGAGTAATGGGGAGAAGATTCCGGGGCTGGGAATACTCGATGTCTGGACCGTGGCCGGAGACAAACGCCTGATTGGGAATGTGGCGGTTGAGTTAAAACCCAGAAATCCGGTAAACGTTTCAGATCTTCAAACGCTTCAAACGCTGGTCGGATTTGAAAATCATTCCGGGAAAACTTATTTAGGGAAAGATGTCTTGCCATTAGGCCGGATTTTGGCCGGACATGGCAATAACGGAGAAGACGGAACCGAAGGAGTGCGCTGGCATAATATTTTCGGCACCTATTTGCACGGGCCTTTACTGCCGAAAAACCCGCATCTGGCTGATTTGCTTTTGGAGCTTGCCTGTGAGCGGCGCGGTTATTTCCTGCCTTTGCCGGGGCTGGATGATCAGCTTGAGATTCTGGCTCACCGGACGATCTTAGAGCGGCTGGTTGGAACGAAATAACATTCAAAAAAGTGAATCGATAAGGATAAGCCATAACTAGTTATAAACTTTTTTTGCGTAAATGTATATCAAAGATGCTATACTCAAATACTAGATATAGAAATGAAGACAAACTGAATGAACGTCAATCATCGCTCTGATTTATTCTATCTGATTCCCTGACACGGCTGATAGCAAGCTATCAGAATAGCTTCCAATATTTACATGGTTAGAAACACCAATAAATCAGGTTATTCGCTTGTATCACCCACTCTATTCGTTGACACTTTTTCTCCTTGCCGTCTATAATAGAGTATAGCTTTGGCTAATTGATTTGGGGGTGCTAATGTGGCTGAGAGTAAGCGGATCATGATAAGCTTGCCGGAAAGCTTGCTGGCAGAAGTTGATGGTATTGTGACGCTCGAAAAAAGAAATCGGAGCGAATTCATTCGGGAAGCCATCAATAGTATATTGCATGAACGCCGGAAAAAAGGCATCCGCGAACAAATGCGTAAAGGTTACCTAGAAATGGCTCAGCTTAATTTGGCCATGGCCAAGGAGTTGTTTCCTACTGAACAAGAAGTGATACAATATTATGATGAAGAGAACGTGGAGTGTCGGTGATGATCATAAAGCGCGGGGAGATATACTATGCCGAACTTAACCCCGTCGTCGGCTCAGAGCAGGGTGGAACCCGGCCTGTTCTGGTCATTCAAAACGATATTGGGAACCAGTTTAGCCCGACGACAATAATCGCAGCTATAACTTCTCAGATCGCCAAAGCCAAGCTTCCTACACACGTTGAAGTACGGGCTAAACGGAGCGGTTTAGAAAGAGATTCGGTTATTTTGACGGAACAGATCCGAACCATTGACAAGAGCCGTCTTAAGGAAAAAGTGGCGGTACTGGATGAAGAGGTCATGCTGAGGGTAGACCAAGCAATCGAAATCAGTCTGGGGCTTGTAGATATTTAGGGAACGAGGAGTCAGGAGACAGAAGACAGGAGTCAGGAGACAATAACGGAGTAACGGATAGCTTAAGATAATGAATTTTTATTTTGAATACTGTTCCGTTCGGACGACAGAATTTCTCTTTGGTATGGCCGAACAGCGTCAGTCATCCTCAGGCGGTAAGTTTCTTCTCCAGAATCGCTTTCGGCGATGACATCCACCGGATATCATCGTCACCGGAGACTAACGTTTCTGACTACTGAATACTTTATCAAGCGACAGCGTACTGGGTTCATCATAGCAGACGCTGTTTTTGTTTGCATATCAGAATGTATAACTTTGAATGTGCATAAGTGCAACTAAACAAGTGCGTTAGTCCTTCACGGACTAACGGGCTTCCGCCTGCGCCTGAAAGGCAACAAGTGCGTTAGTCCCACCGGGACTAACGTGGCGCAAGCCAAGTTTTCTTTATGAATGGAAAGGAATTGCATAATGGAAGAGTATACATATGATGAGTGTTTTGTGTGCGGAGTCAATAATCCTTACGGGCTTAAGTTAACGTTTCGCTATGAAAATGGGGCTGCGCTGGCAGAAACCATGATTCCAGCGCACTTTGCGGGTTATCCCGGAGTTGTGCACGGGGGAATTGTGAGCGCGCTTTTAGATGAGATCATGGCTAAAGCGATTGAGCAAACCGGGGTTTGGAGTATGACAGCCAACTTAGAAGTCCGTTTTCGCAAACCCACCCCGACCGGGACAGGTTTATCGCTGCGGGGAGAAATCGTTAAAGGCGGAGGAAAAATCTTTCGTACCAAAGCTACGATTACTTTGGAAGACGGGACAGTGGCGGCGGAAGCAACCGGGGTTTTTGTCAGGCGGGACAACTTATAAGGAGCGGGCAAGGAATCTTGTCGGGTAGCTAGAGTATTAATTTGAGGAGTGAAGAAGATGAGTAAAAAACCGGTAATCGGCATCACGGTGGCCCATGGTACGGAGGAACTGAAAACTTTTCCCCGGGCTTATTATGTCGCGCGTGTGAAAGAAGCCGGAGGACTTCCGGTCTTACTGCCGCCGGTGGAATCTGAAACCGAAGCCCAAGAGGTACTTGATTTGCTTGATGGCCTCATTTTAACCGGGGGCGGGGATATTTCCCCCTACTATCTGGGGGAAGACCCGCTCCGGGGGATCGGGGACTGCCAGCCGGAACGCGATTTGGGAGAACTCATCTTAAGCAAAGCGGCTTTGAAGCGGGAGCTGCCGCTCCTGGGAATTTGCCGGGGAATCCAAGTGTTGGCTGTGGCCGCCGGAGGCAAAATTTATCAAGATATTTCCTCCCAGCATCCCGGAGCGATGTTGCACAGCCAGAAAGCGCCGCGTCAATATCCCTGGCATGAAGTGGAAGTAAAGGAGGATTCCTTGCTTCGACGTATTCTGGGAGAAAAACGGATTGCGGTCAATAGCTTTCATCACCAGGCGGTGTCGGTGATACCTGAGGGATTTGTCCTCAATGCCCTGGCTCCGGATGGCGTGATTGAGGGGATTGAAAAAGCCGGGGCGAAGTTTTGTATCGGAGTTCAGTGGCATCCGGAGAGTATGAGTGGAGAAGAACATAGCCGGGCTCTGTTCAAGGGTTTAATTGAGGCCTGTATCCATTGATCGTGCCAATCAATTTATGCCTTGAGAAGCCCGGAGTAAGGAGTGCTGAGCCATGCCTACAGAACAGATTCTCCGCGTAGAGAATCTAAGCAAGACATTTGGATCAAAGACAGCTCTGGCTGAGGTGAGTTTCACTCTGGAAGCGGGTGAAGTCATAGGTTTGCTGGGGCCGAACGGGTGGAGACCGGATGACGGAGGCTGGGATCATCCTGGCGGAAGTTCTCGTTGGAACCTTGCTGCTGCTTTTGTCTGACAAGATCTATGCCTTCGTTGAGATAAGGGAGTTTGGAGATTAGAAAAATTTTTGGGCAACCCCCTTGCAAAAAGGCCGAGAATCTATTATTATTTTGCTATAAGGAATGGGGCAATGAAGCCTTACTTGTGTGATAGGCACAGGTAAGGCTTTAAGTTTTTTTGCCGAAAACTATACAGAGCTAAAGTGCAATTAGCTGTAAAAATAAAACCAACATAGGCTCATTAATTAAATAATTTTTTTTAGAGATAACATTGTATACAAATACAAATACATACACAGGAGGTTCGGAAATGCTTCCCAAGATTGGCAGCGATGTTTCATTGTCTGAAAAAGCTTATTTGGTGATTAAAAATGCCATCCTCAACAACAAGTTGAAACCCAAGGAGATTCTTTCGGAAGAGGCTTTGGCCGCCGAGTTAGGAATAAGTCGCACCCCACTCCGCTCAGCTCTCAAAAAACTGTCTTTTGAAGGGTTGGTCGTCATCAATCCCGGTAGAAATGCCATGGTGGCGGATTTATCCTTTGAGGATGCCAAAAAAGTATTTACGGTTAGGATTGCGCTCGAACCCCTGGCGGCCAAAGCCGCCGCAACCAGCATCAAGCCGGAGGAATTGATGGATCTGCAAGAAATCCTGGAGAGCCAGGAGGAAGCCATCAAGATGAATGACTATGAACTCTTTCTTCAAAAAGATTATGAATTTCATACGGCGGTAGGCAAATACAGCGATAATGACTTGTTAGGAAATTTTATGCAGACCATCAATGTGCACGTTCATCGCTTTTTGATTCTTTCTGGGACTCTGAAGATCAATGCTCAGGAAGCCTTACGTGAACATAAAGAAGTTTTGGCAGCGATTAAAAATGGCGATGGCGATACTGCTGAGAAGATGATGAAGCAACATGTGAAAAACGTCTCCGGCCGTTTGTAAACAAAGGTTTAAGTTTCGAAGGGAGGTGACCTTAGACAACTTACGTTGAACCCTACTCACAATCACAAGAGGAGGAAAAAGTATGAAAAGAGAATTTAAAAAAATCACGGCGTTGTTAGGTACAGCGGTCTTGACGTTAAGTCTGGTGGCCGGTTGTGCCGCTCCCAAGGGAGCTGAGCAAACTTCTGGCACAGCAGCGAAAGACTCCGGTTCCGGACAAGAAATCAAAATTGGCTTTGTGGCCCAACTATCAGGGGGCGGTGCGTTATATGGCAAACAAATGGAACAGGGAGCGCAACTTGCTGTGGATGAAATCAATCAGGCCGGTGGCATCAATGGCAAAAAACTAAAATTACTTCCGCAGGACGATCAGGCAAATCCCAGTGAATCCGTGAAGGTGACCCAAAAGCTTATCACGGAAGATCACATCGATGCTTGGATGGGTACCTTGAAAAGCTCCGATACCTTAACGGATCTGGGAATAACCTCGAAACAGAATATTCCGAGTTTTGTGCCAATTGCGGTTGCCGATAATATCACCAATTCAGGGTATACCAATGTGTTCCGCAATGTTTCCAATAACAGTATGCAAGTGAAGGCACTGGTTGATTATATTCTGAAAAACCAGCCCCACAAACGGATCGCCTTAATTTCCGAGAATACTGATTACGGCCGGGGCTTGGCGGATACTTTTGAAAAGAACTTTACGGCCGGCGGAGGACAAATCACTAACAAAGAATTTTATAATGTCGGGCAAAAAGAGTTTAATGACCAGCTCACTAAGATTAAAGCTCAAAAACCGGATGCCATTGTAATTGGAGGCTTAGTCGCCGAGGGAGCGTTGATTGCAAAGCAAGCCCAGGAGCTTGGACTTAAATTCCAATTATACAGCTATGGGGGATTTATGGGATCGGCACCAATTAAACTGGCCGGGAACGCTGTCGAGGGACTAATTCACACCGAATATTTCACACCGATTAAAGGAGATAAAAAAATCGAGGACTTCGTTAACGCCTACCAAAAGAAATACGGAGAAATTCCGGACAGTTACTATTCAGCTGCCACTTATGACGCCGTCTACCTCTATGCCGAGGGCTTAAAAAAGGCAGGATCCAATGACCTCCAAAAAGTGAATGAGGCTTTGCACACCATTCAGAATTATCAAGGGGTCATGGGCAGTATATCTTTTGATGAAAAGGGGCAAGCCAGCACCAAGGTCTGGATCGGACAGATTAAAGACGGTAACCAAGTTGTCATCTACCGGCCGTAACTACTTATTTTAGCTATACGGAAAGTACGTCCTTCAAGAGGCTTCTGCGTGAGATGGGATGAGTAAGAAGACATCGACAGAAGCCTCTTTCCTTAGGAAAATTTACTGATGGAGTTGATAACATGGCAGAGTTTGCCCAAACGCTGGTCAACGGTCTGACGGTTGGCACTCTTTACTCCCTTGTCGCTTTAGGTTTGACGATTATTTACGGCGTTATGAATCTGGCCAATTTCGCCCAGGGTGAATTCGCGATGATTGGCGGATTTGCAGCCTTTTTTCTGATTCAAGCAGGGATACCTTACCCTCTGGCCGTGGTTATCGCTTTTGCTGCCGCGGGAATCATCGGCTTGATCATTCATCTGCTGGCGAACTACCCGTTGCGCCAAAGTGAACCTATTAATATGATGCTGAGTTCTCTGGGCGTTTCCTTGTTTTTGGTCAACCTCGCGCAGTATCTTTTTTCCCCGACACCCCAGGTGGTCGAGAGCCCGCTGTCCGGTAAGAGTCTTAATTTTTTTGGAATCTTTGTTTCCCAACAACGGCTCTTAATTGCCTTCGTGAGTATTGTGTTGTGTGTTGTAACTTATCTCTTACTCGAATATACAAGGTTCGGTCGGGCTGTGCGGGCGGCTTCCTTGGACCCGGATACGGCCGTAATCTACGGTGTTCCGACTAAGAAAATATCATTCCTAACTTTTGTGCTTGGAGTGGCGCTGACCGGAGTAGCCGGTGCCCTGGTGGCACCGGTGTATTATGTTTACCCTACGATGGGAATTTCTCTTACGCTTAAAGCCTTTGTAGTCGTTGTGCTCGGAGGTATGGGGAACGTGGTGGGTGCGATAGCCGGAGGACTGGTTATTGGCCTGATTGAAAGCCTTGCAGGTGGTTATATTTCAACCGGATTTCAGGACGCCATTGTGTTTGCAGTATTATTCCTGGTATTGGTATTTAGGCCTGAAGGCATACTTACGAAGGTTCAGGGGGAAAAGGTATGAATCTACAACGCCTTAAATTTTGGTCCGCAATCTTGCTTGGGCTGGGAAGCGTTCTGGCCAGCCTTTATGTGCAGAACATGTACCTGTTGAACGTCATAATTTTAGCCGTGATAAGCGCGATTTTGGCGGTCAGTGTCAATCTGTTGGTCGGGTATACCGGACAGATTTCCCTGGGGCATGCTGGGTTTTACGGAATCGGGGCGTATACGGTAGCTCTGCTGACCACCCGTTGGCATTGGTCGATTTGGTTAAGTTTTCTCGCGGCATTTGGTTTGTCTGGGTTGATGGGCTTAGTGCTGGGCTTGCCGACAACCAGGTTAAGAGGACATTTTTTAGGAATCGCCACTTTGGGTTTTGGAGTCATTGTTAATGTTGTGCTCAACAACTGGACTTCTTTGACGAATGGTCCGGTCGGTGTGCGCGGTATTCCTGCTCCGGCTTTATTTGGTATTTCCCTGGAATATAAGAATTTCTTTCTAGGATTCGCTTTGGCGTGCTTATTTGTCATTGTTTTGCTGGTATATTTGGTGGTTAATTCTGCAGTTGGGCGCGCTTGGAAATGCATCAGACGCGATGAGATTGCCGCTCAAGTCTCCGGTATCAATGTCTATGGCTACAAACTGTTGGCTTTTGCCTTCAGCGGGGGTATTGCCGGAATTGCCGGGGCACTCTATGCAGCGTTTATGACGCTTGTCAGTCCGGAAACCTTTGATTTGAACCAGTCAATAACAATTGTCACGACGACTATCCTTGGCGGCGCCGGCACCTTAGTGGGACCGCTGCTTGGGACCGGGATTCTTACTCTGATCAGTGAATGGCTGAGAAATTTCCACGAGTTGCGCTTAGTGCTCTATGGGCTCATTCTCGTGCTGTTCATCGTAGTCATGCCTCAAGGAATTTACCCGTTCGTGAAAAAGCACGTGCAGTTGTGGTTCACTCCGCGCAAGGTTAAAATTCAGAGGGGTTCGGAGGGGAGACATCTATGAGTGAGGCATTAATTGCTGCCAAGCAGATTTCCGTTCGCTTCGGTGGGTTATGGGCCATCAAAGATGTTGAGCTCCAGGTTAATTCTGGAGAAATTTTAGGAATCATCGGACCCAATGGAGCCGGAAAATCAACTTTCCTCAATGTTCTGTCAGGCTTGCAGCGTCCATCGGCCGGTCATTTAGTGATCGGGAAGGAAGAAACGGCTGATCCCAAAGCCTGGCGGATGGCCAAACTTGGGATTGCCAGAAGTTTTCAGACCATCCGGCTTATAGACGATATGAGTGTTCTGGAGAATGTTTTAATTGGCACGCATCTCTATGCGGTCAAAGGCTTTTTGCAGGTGGTGGGACGGTCACGGAGCTGGCATCAAACCGAACGTCAACTAAAAGAAGGGGCCCTGGAAACTCTCGCTTGGCTGGGCGTGGGTCATAAAGCGGAGTTGCCGGTCAGTATGTTGCCGTTGCAAGAGCGCAGACGGGTTGAAATTGCCCGGGCTTTAATGATTCGCCCCCGGGTGTTGTTGCTGGATGAGCCCTGTGCCGGTTTAAGCCAGCAGGAGTCACTGGCCTTGAGCAATCTCATGAGCGGGATCCGAACCCGCGGAGTTTCCATCGTGCTTGTTGAACACAACGTCAAGTTAGTTATGGCGCTTGCCGATCGTGTTGTCGTCCTGGACCACGGACAGAAAATCGCTGAAGGAACACCCACCGAGGTAGCGCACAATGAAACCGTTATTCAAGCTTATTTAGGGGGGGAAGTTCATGCTTGAGATCGAGGACTTAAAAAGCGGCTATGGCGAAATCATGGTGTTGCAAGGACTCAACTTGGTGGTAAATCAGGGCGAAATTGTCGGTCTTTTGGGAGCAAATGGTGTGGGTAAGACCACGCTGCTCAACACGATCTCGGGTTTAATAAAGTCGAGAGGAGGAACGGTCTCTTACCTGGGACAAAATTTGTTGCGCATAGCGCCGACGAAGCTGCTGAGTTTGGGCATAGCGCATGTCCGGCAGGGCCGGCATATTTTTGCCAAAATGACAGTCTTAGAAAATCTGCAGGTTGCTTTAGACAGTGTGCGCCATCGTGTGAATCCTCAGGAACGCATAGAATATGGCTTGCAGTTGTTCCCAAAACTGAAGGAACGGCTGCACCAGCAGGGTGGTACTTTAAGCGGCGGTGAACAGCAAATGTTGGCGATTGCCCGTGCATTGGTGACGCAACCGAAGTTGCTGATGTTGGATGAGCCCTCCATGGGTCTGGCCCCAATCGTAGTCCAAGGTGTCTTTACAGCAATCCGGCAAATTGCGCAAGACGGGACCACGATCTTATTGGTCGAGCAAAATGCGGTCGCAGCGAGTGATCTTGTAGACCGCTTGTATGTAATGGATATGGGGAAGATTGTGTACGAGACGGCGCAGGTCAATGAACAGGAATTGGAAAAGATTAAAGATGTTTACCTAGGGGCCTAGGGGAAAATAGGAGGGATGCAGTTGATTGTAGCAGCCACACAGGAGATTTTAGCGAGGCATCAGGCCAAGATCCTCGAGGATACCGGTGAGCAAGTGTATATTTATCCCTCGCTTGAGCAAATTCCGCAGCCAATTGCGGATAAGACAGAGATTTTAATAACTTATGGCATTACCTTAACGAAGGCCGAGCCGCAACCGCTGAACCTGGCCCGTTTCCCGAAGTTGTGCTGGATCCAAATTTTAAGCGCCGGCCTTGAAGGCCTGCCTGTAAGTGAAATTCAAAAGCGCGGGATTCTGGTGACGAATGCAGCCGGTGTTCATGGGGCGCCCATGAGTGAATTTGTGGTCTATTGCATGCTGCATTTTAGCAAAGACATGGAGCGTTACCAGCAACTAAAAAAGGAAAAAAGGTATGACCGGACCAAGCTGGTCGGAGAACTGGAAGGACTGGAAGTCTTAATCTATGGAACGGGCACCATCGGGCAAGCAGTTGCCCGCATGTTAACTTTATTTAAGGTGAAGGTTTTCGGGGTCAATACCACCGGGAGAGCGGTGGAGCCGTTTATTGAGACCTACACGCTCGCGCAAGCGGCCCGCAAATTAGCGACGGCTGATTACGTGATTTCGCTGCTGCCGTCAACCCCTAAGACCCGCGGTTTTTTTTCGCGGGAATATCTTGCCCGGATGAAGAACGAAGCAGTATTTATTAGTATAGGACGGGGCGATGTTGTGGATGAACAAAGTCTTGTCGAGATGCTGCAGCAGGGGAGATTGAAGGGGGCTGCTTTAGACGTATTTGAGCGCGAGCCGCTGCCCCCGGAGAGCCCGCTCTGGGACTGCGAGCATTTAATCTTGACACCGCATATGTCGGCCAAATCCATTTATTACATCGACCGCTGCGTGGATATCTTTATTCAAAACTTATTGGCTTTCCGCTCCGGCGGCTCCATGCTTAACGTGGTGGATTTTGCAAGAGGATATTGACCTGATGCTGCGGTAGTGGTATGGACAAAATTTTGAACTAAAGGTTTGGGCAAGGAGAGGAATATATTGTACCGCGAACTTAAAAATGTAGCTCTAGCTGAACAAGTCGAGAAGATCACCACGTCTCTCGTTCAGACACTGAGCATCAACGGAACGAAGGGAGAAGTGGAGATCGCTGATCGTATCGAAGCGATTCTTCGTAGTTATCCCTATTTTCAAAGTCATCCTGATCGAGTCTGGACTCAAGCATTGCCTCATGATCCTTTGGGTAGAAAAAATGTGTTTGCCCGCCTCAAAGGTGGCGGCAGTACGAAAAGAACGGTTATCTTTCACGCCCATCTGGATACCGTAGGAATTGAGGATTATGGTCATTTGCAAGGGCTGGCGCATAACCCTGAGCAATTGCTGCGGTTTTTTGAAAAGTGGGAGGAAAACAAAGAAATTCAAGTCCAAGCTTTATCAGGTGATTGGATGTTTGGGCGCGGGGCAGTCGATATGAAAAGCGGAATCGCGGTCCATCTGGCCAATGTGCTCTACTTTTCGGAACACAGGGAAGATTGGGCCGGGGAAATTATTTTCATGGCCAATCCGGTGGAAGAAAACCAGCATACCGGAATCATGGCTGCAGTGGATGAATTGTTGCGCCTGCGCCAGGAGGAAAAACTAGAATTCATTTGTGCCATCAACACTGACTATATTTCCCCCTTATTTCCCGGAGACAGGACTAAATATATCTATACAGGGGCAGGAGGCAAGCTTTTGCCTTGTTTTTACGTTTATGGCCGGGAAGCGCATGTGGGCCAGACGTTAACGGGTCTGGATCCCACTCTGGTTACCTCGGAGCTGAATCGCCTGATTGGCAATAATATGGACTTGACGGAACAGATGGAGGGTGAGCTGATCATACCGCCTTCCACCTTGCATCAGAGAGACAGCAAAGCTTTTTACAATGTCCAGACTGCGGTGACAGGCCTGCTCTATTTTAATTTCATGGTTTTGGCGGCCTCACCCAAAGATGTTTTAGCCAAACTAAAAAATGTGGCCTTACAAGCGGTGGCCAATGTCCAGCATTACTATGAAGAACAATACCGGAGTTTTGCTGAGACGAACGGTTTCCCGGCAGAGCTTCCTTCATGGAAGATGGAAGTCTATACTTATCAGGAATTTTGTGCGAAACTGGCCAAACAAGGGGTGAACGTCGCGGAAGTCACAGCGAGAGTCGTGGCTGAGCAGCCCGACCTGGAGCTGCGCCAGCTTTGTTTCCGCATCGTGGATACCCTGCGCCAACTGGATCAGAAGGCAAACCCCTGCACGGTTATGTTCTTTGCACCTCCCTATTGCCCGCATAATTATCTTAAGGGAGATAATGCGAGGGATGAAGAAGTTTTAGTTACGATCAAGCAAGTGCTCAAGCATTGGGAGCACACGTCAAATGAACAATTTGCGGTCAAACGTTTTTTTCCCTATCTCTCAGACAGCAGCTACTTATCCTTGCATGATACGGACGAAGAAGTGGCTGCTCTGATTGACAACTTCCCGGAATGGGAAAAAATCTATCCTGTCCCTGTTGCCAAAATACGGGAACTCAATATTCCGGCGATTAATGCCGGGGTCTACGGCTTGGATGCCCACCGCTGGACGGAAAGAGTCTACAAACCATATTCGTTTGGAATCGTACCCAGGCTGATCAGGGATATGAGCCTATCCTGGTTGCGCAAATGAGTATGCCGGGGGCAGCGTCGAAAATGAGGATATGAGCGGGAGCTAGCATTTGAACGAGAATATGAGCGGGAGAACACTAAAGGAGAGATGGAATATGGATGCTACAACGAAGTCACTCTATGAACGGGCTCAAGCTGTCATGCCTCCCGTTGCGGGGAGAGCAACCCAACTGGGCGTGGTTAAAGGGCAGGGTTCATATTTATGGGGAGAAGACGGCAAGAAGTATTTAGATTTTGCCAGCGGGGTTGCAGTTACCAATGTCGGTCATAATCATCCCCTGGTGATTGAGCGGGCTAAAGCTCAAATTGATACTTTAGTTCATGGCGGCCATAATGTCGTGTATTACCCGGTATATGTTGAACTGGCGGAAAAACTGAATGAACTGAATGGCGGCGGCTGCAAGGTTTATTTTTCCAACAGCGGGGCGGAAGTGAATGAAGGCGCTATTAAACTGGCTAAGAAGGTTACGCAGCGCCCCGGGATTATTTCTTTTAAACGCAGCTTTCATGGCCGGACCTTGGCCGCTACCACCTTAACTGCTTCCAATGCCCTCTACCGTAAAGATTACGAGGGTTTATTGCCCAGTGTTTATCACGCGGAGTATCCTTATGCCTTCCGAACCGGCTTAAGCGAGGAACTGGAAACGCAGCGTTGCCTCGCTGATCTGGACGATATTTTCCATTTTCTAATTGCGCCGGATCAGGTGGCAGCGATTATTATGGAACCGGTCCAAGGCGAGGGCGGATACATTGTTCCGCCGGTATCTTTTGTGAAGGCTATTCGTGAGATTTGCGATAAACATGGGATTATGTTAATATTTGATGAAATTCAAACAGGTTTTGGTCGTACCGGTAAAATGTTTGCTTGGCAGCATTTCGATGTGAAACCGGATATCTTAACGCTAGCCAAAGGGATTGCCAATGGATTTCCATTGAGCGCGATCGTGGCGCGTGCCGATCTAATGGACCAGTGGCCGGCAGGAACCCATGGCGGCACGTTTGGCGGCAATCCGGTCGCCTGTGCCGCTTCTTTAGCCGTGATTGAGCTCTTGGAAGGAGGTTTGCTGAATAACGCTTTGGCCATGGGCCAATACTTTAAGGACCAATTGAACGAACTGAAAGAATCTTATCCGGCAATCCGGGATATCCGCGGTTTGGGTCTGATGATCGGAATGGAGCTTATGACGGAGGACCGCAAACCGGATGCCCAAGCAGTCAGTCTGCTGAAGGAGAAAGCGTTGGAAAAGGGACTCATCTTACTAACTTGTGGGACGGATAAAAATGTTATTCGCTTTATTCCGCCGACGGCGGTGTCCAAACCGGAAATCGACCAAGCGGTAACTATTCTCCGTGCAGCTTTAGCTGAAATATTTGTTTAACCAGTGGTTGGCTAGTTTCCTCACATTTGCTCGGTGCAGCGGGGAAGGATTTGCTTCAATTGGGGAGAATAAGATAATCGAGAACTCCAATGATTTGTTTTAAGGCAAAGATAAAAGAACGGGTCAGGGAGATCGAAGAAGTTTAGCGTAACTAGGTGGGAAGCATATGATATCCAGACGCAAGGCATCCGAACAAATTGTTGAAGAATTGATGAGAATGATTCAGTATGGTCATTATGCCCAGGGAGACCGCTTGCCCTCGGAAAACGAATTGGCCAAGATGTTTGGGGTAAGCCGTTCCCCAGTGCGTGAAGCCTTGAGCGTCCTGACGACTTCTGGAATAATTGAGTCGCGCCAGGGTGGAGGAAGCTATGTCAAAGCTGCACTCGACAGTCCGGTTCTGCAGCCGCTCGTTGATAAGGTCATGGATCTGAAAGATACGCTTTATCTCTTGGAAATGCGGCAGATGATCGAGCCGGGGGCGGCAGCGCTTGCTGCCTTAAGATATGACAAGCGGGATTTGGAGAATATGGAAAGGGCGTTGAGCCGGGTTGAAGCCGTGAGCAGTAATGACCAAGCCGTTGGCGAAGGGGAAGACTTCTCTTTCCACCGGGCCATTGTTATCGCTGCCCACAATCCGATCATGTTGGATATTATCAATTATATTTCAGAACACTACCATAGAAGCCTTGCCCTTACTCTGACTCAAAATGTGGGCCGGCAACGCAAACGCCAGCAAGTCTATAAAGAGCACGTTGCCATTTTTGAAGCAATCAGAGACAGACACGCTGATTTGGCCAAAGTCCAAAGTGAAGTTCACTTGCAAAAAGTCAGGGAAAAAATTACGGGTACTGACCATACATCGCCAGCCGAATGAATAAAGGAAAATAGAACGGGGATATGCTCTACCGTTCTTTCTTTTACGAAAAAATTCTTATTGTCAAGCAAGAATGTATGGTGTTAAACTGTAGTTGTCATACAACATACATATACTCAGGAAAGAAAACATGATCGGGGAGGTAGTGACATCTTTATTTCAGTGAAGAGGAGGAGAATGCATGAGCAAATCGTACAATCCCTATAACAACATGTTGGAAGTTCTGGAACAGGCGGCAAAATTATTAGATCTAGAAGAAAATGACTATGTGACGATCAAGTATCCGGAAAGAGAATTGAAGGTAGCTGTACCGGTAGAGATGGACGACGGATCGATCAGGGTCTTTGAGGGCTACCGGGTACAGCACTCCAGTTCGAGAGGACCGTGTAAAGGCGGTATTCGGTATCACCAGGATGTTGATATCGATGAAGTGAAGGCACTGGCAGCTTGGATGTCTTTTAAATGCGCAGTCGTAAATATACCTTACGGTGGTGGTAAGGGTGCTGTAAAAGTAGATCCAAAAGAACTTTCTAAGAATGAATTAAAAAAACTCACAAGAAGATATACAGCCATGATCCTGCCCTTGATCGGCCCTGAACGGGATATTCCCGCACCTGATGTGAATACGGATGCCGAGGTAATGGGCTGGATTATGGACACCTACAGCATGTTTAAGGGTTATACCGTTCCCGGAGTTGTAACAGGTAAACCAATAGATATGGGCGGTTCCCTGGGGAGACGGGAAGCTACCGGACGCGGAGTTATGTTTATGACTCGCGAGATACTCCACCGCATAGGGATGCCCATCATTGGCACAAAAGTTGCCGTGCAGGGCATGGGGAATGTAGGTGGAACAGCAGCTAGGTTATTGCATCATGAAGGCTGCAAAATTGTCGCTGTGAGTGACGTATCGGGGGGAATCTATTGCAATACAGGTCTAAATGTTGAGGAAATCTTAAGTTTCCTAGCGCATAAAGACGGAAAAGTCCTAAGGGATTACGATGCCCCCGGTGTCGCCCATATTAGCAATCAAGATTTGCTGACGATCGAATGTGATGTGCTCATACCTGCTGCTTTAGAGAACCAGATCACAGAGCGGATTGCTGCTGATATCAAAGCAACGGTAATTGTTGAAGGCGCGAATGGTCCAACAACGGTGGAGGCGGATAAAATTCTCGAGAAGCACAATAAGATGATAGTCCCGGATATTTTGGCTAATGCCGGTGGTGTTGTTGTCTCATATTTCGAATGGGTACAAAACATTCAGTCTCTGATGTGGGATGAAGAAGAGGTTAACCGTGCTCTTGAGAAAATAATGATCAGGGCCTTTAACGAAGTATGGGATAAGAAAAATGAAAATAACACAACCATGCGCATGGGTGCTTATATGGTAGCCATTGACAGGATGGTCCGCGCCAAGAGGATTAGAGGCGTATTTCCATGATTGACGAGAAGGTTATAAACGAGTTTTCCCAAATCGTGGGGGCAAGAGGCTTATTGAACGAAAATTTAGACCTGTTTACGTATTCTTACGATGCTTCGTTCTTGCCGCTGCTTCCGGCGGCTAAACCGGACTTGGTGCTTAAGCCTCAGTCAACGCAAGAAGTTGCCGCCATCATGAAACTGGCGCATAAGTACAGGATACCGGTCGTGGCCAGGGGTTTGGGCACCGGCCGTACCGGGGGCAGCGTTCCGGCCGAGGGTGGTCTCGTGTTGTGTCTTGATGAGATGAATCAAATTCTTGAGCTCGATGACCAAAACCTGATGCTGACGGTTGAACCAGGGGTAAAGACACAGGATATCTACCAGTTCTGTGCCGAGCGGGGGTTGTTTTATCCGCCTGATCCTTCCAGTCTCAAACAGTCCACGATTGGGGGAAATATTGCGGAAAATGCCGGGGGGCCGAGGGCTGTCAAATACGGGGTGACAGGAGATTATGTGATGGGGCTTGAGGTCGTTCTGGCTGACGGGAGCGTGCTCCAAACCGGGGGCAAGATGATTAAAAATGTCACAGGGTATGATCTGACCCGGTTGTTTGTTGGCTCGGAAGGGACTTTGGGAATTATCACCCGGGCCATTCTGAGGCTGATTCCTATGCCCAAAATCCGGCGAACGGCACAGGCTTTGTTTGACTCCTTGGACGGAGCCTGTGCAGCGGTAAGCCGGTCCATTAAATCGGGGGCCATTCCGGCAGCCGCGGAACTGATGGATCAGATCAGCATTGAGGCCGTTGCCAAATTCAGGAATATTGAACTCGATCCGAGGGTTAAAGCCGGTGTTATCTTTGAGTTCGACGGGGACAGCGAGGCCGGTTTGGACGCCCAAATCGGGGAAGCGGAGAGATTATGCGCCGAGTGCGGCTCTGTGCAATTCCGGATTGCCAAGACCAAAGAGGAGGAAGATGAACTCTGGAGTTTGAGGAGGGGCATGAGTTCTGCAATTGCGGCCCTTGCTGCGAATCGAATAGCCGAAGATATTTCAGTGCCGCGGGCTGCTTTGCCGGAGATTGTCAAACGCTTGCGGGAAATTGCGGCCAGATATGGTTTGCAATTGGCGGTATTCGGTCACGCCGGGGACGGCAACTTGCATCCTTCCCTCCTGGCAGACCTGAACGCTCCGGGGGAAAAGGAAAAAGTGGAGCAAGCGGTGGGCGAGATTTTCCAAGCAGCCTTGGCGGTGGGCGGAACTCTGTCCGGCGAACACGGGATCGGGCTTACCAAAAAAGACTATCTTGCTGACGCTTTGGGAGAGACGGGTATGGCTGCGATCCGGAGCATTAAAAAGGCTCTGGATCCGGCAGGAATACTGAACCCGGGGAAGATCTTCTGAGAATGGATGAATGTGCGTGAACAAGACTGAAAAGATGTCTCTTGCTAAGATCCAAGCGATCGTTAACCAGTGTGACCGCTGCGGGGCCTGTTTAACTGTTTGTCCGGTGTATGACGTGGCTCACCGGGAGGCGGCAGTAGCCAGAGGCAGGCTCGCCACGGTCAGAGCCATGGCCGAGGGCGGATTAACTCCTGATTCCAAGATGGCGGAAGCCTTTGAATTTTGCCTGTTGTGCAAGGCGTGTACGGAGAATTGTCCGAGCAAAGTTAAAACGGACGAGGCAATGATTGAGGCCAGGCAATATATGGCTGTGAAGTTGGGGCGCCGGGCCAAGCACCGCCTGCTTGCAGGCTTTCTAGGAAATAACGTACTGATTAAATTGGCGGCTGGGACATTGAAGTTAAGCAAGAAAACCGGCTTAGGCGGACTGCTGCGGTGCGTGGTGCCGTTGGAGCACACTAAGGCCGGCTATCGGGAAATGGCTGCGGGACCCGCTGCCTTTCCTGCCCTCTCAAACATACCACATCCGGAAAGGCCGCATCCCGGTAAAATTGCCTATTTCCAGGGGTGCGCAATGAAGATGTTCTTTCCGGCGGCAGCCCAGGCAACAGTCAAATTGCTGAGCCGGACGGCTGAGGTCACCATTCCGGAGAGTGCCTGCTGCGGGATGCCCCATTTGGCTCATGGCATGGCGGATCAAGCTCAAGCATTGGCCAAGAAGAACATTGAAGCTTTTGCGGATGCGGATCGGATCATTACGGATTGTGCCAGTTGCGGCAGTTCCCTGAAAGAGTATGGGCACCGCCTGGCGGCTGATCCTCAGTGGGCCGCAAGGGCACAGGAGTTTAGCAGCAAAGTGATGGGCCTAAGTGAATATCTCTATGATGTCGGCTATCAGCCAAAGCAGAAAAACGCTTTGAGAGTAACTTATCATGATCCTTGTCATCTTGTGCGGGGGCAAGGAATTAAGAAACAGCCAAGGGACCTTTTGCAGCGTGCCGCCGAGTATGTGGAAATGCCCCGGGCTGACAAATGCTGCGGCGGGGCCGGCACCTTTTATCTGGATTTTCCGGAAGCATCCCGCAAAATTTTAAGCGAAAAAGTAAAGAACATCGAAAGCACGGATGCGGATGTTGTGGTGACAGAGTGTCCGGCTTGTTTAATGCAGCTGGCGAAAGGAGAGCAGCAAAGCGGCCGTTTCAAAGCAATGCACATTAGTCAGGTGTTATAAATAAGTTAATGTGATTAGCCAGGAGTCAGGAGACAGGAGTCAGGAGTCAGAATGTGAGACCCAGTGCCACGGGACTTGTCCACGGAAACAAGTGCGTTAGTCCGTTCAAGGACTAACGGGACTGATGCCGCGAGTGCCAGGACGGCACAGGAGCGGCGCACTTCAGGTATTACCCTAAGGTTTGGCGCTGTAGCTGAATCAACAAGCTCATCCTTCGGCGAACAGCTTCACGCTGTTCGAGCATCTGGCGCGTGGTACGATTGTCTCCGGTGGAGGCAATCGCCGAAGCCGCAAACCAGAGAGAACTACTTTCGCGGCGAAGGATGCGGGTAATGCACCTTGACTTTTTTCTTTCATCAGTAGTGCCGCTTGGAAGGGAGGATGGCACATGAGTTTAGAGCAGTTGCTTGCCCCGATCCAAATTCCCAGAATGGCAAGAATAAAGCAAAGTTTTCCTAGACCTATAGTGACAGACATTCCTAAAGCATTAAGAGAAAGCTTGGTGCATCCGCAAATTCTCGGCAGAATCAAAAGCGGGGACAGGGTGGCTGTCACGGCCGGAAGCCGAGGCATCGCGAACATAGCCCTGATCCTGCGCGAAGTCTTGGCGAATTTGAAGGCAGTGGGCGCAGAGCCATTTATCATTCCGGCCATGGGGAGTCATGGCGGGGCGACAGCAGAGGGACAAGTTGAAGTACTCCGCAGCTTGGGAATCAGCGAGGAGACGGTGGACGCTCCGATCCATGCCAGCATGGAAGTGGTGCAAATTGGAGAGACAGCCGCTGGGATACCGGTCTACTTTGACAAGTATGCAGCCACGATGGCGGATGCGACCGTGGTGGTTGGCCGGATCAAACCGCATACTACTTTCCGCGGGTCTTTTGAGAGCGGGTTGGCTAAGATGATCGCAATCGGGCTAGGCAAACAAAAAGGAGCAGAGTGCTGCCATGCCGCAGGCCCGGCGCAGATGTCCCAGAGAATAGAAGACATTGCCCGGGTGGCCCTTGAACGATCCAATGTCATTTTTGGCGTAGGCATTTTAGAGAATGCGTATGACGAGACCTGCAAGATTGTTGTCCTTCCCAAAGAAGAAATTTTAGCGTGTGAGCCGGAGCTCCTGGAGGAGGCTCGGAGCAATTTGCCGCATATCCTATTTTCAGAATTTGAAGTTCTCATTGTTGATGAGATTGGCAAGAACATCAGCGGTTTGGGTATGGATACGAATATTATCAACCGGTTTCCGACTGCGGCAGTTAAATGTAAGCCGAGTATGCAAAGAATCGCCGTTTTAGACTTGACCGAGGAAACCCATGGCAATTTTCACGGTCTGGGCTTGGCCGATGTATGTACCAGAAGGGTGTTGGATAAGCTTGATTTTAATCAAACTTACCCTAACCCTTTGACCTCCAGAGTGCCGGAAGCATCGAAGATCCCGGTGGTTATGCCTAATGATCTGCTGGCGATTAAAGCGGCTATCCAGACGTGTTCTGAGGTGGATTACACCAAGATTAGAATGGTTAGGATCAAAAATACCTTGAAATTGGATGAGATTTTTATTTCGGAGCACCTCATTCCTCAAGCACGGTTAGATTCCAGGATAGAGATCGTAGGGGATCTTCGGCCGCTGCATTTTACGGAGAGCGGGGAACTATTAGCAGATTAATCTTAGGGTTAGGAGGAGACTGGGATCATGATTCAGATCGAAACCAATAAAACTCCAAAATGTGAGCTTGAAATCAAAAAGCAATGGTGCAAAGGGTGCAACTTATGTGTCGCTGCCTGCCCGCGCTCGGTGTTGGCTTTAGATTTATTGGGCAAGATTAAAGTCGTGGAAGCTGAAAAATGCATTGCCTGCGGCCTGTGCGAGAGCACCTGCCCGGATTTTGCAATTAGGGTGATAAAAAATGCGTGAATTAGCAGAAGTTCGCTTAATGCAAGGCAATGAAGCCTGCGTCCAAGCGGCTCTCGATGCCGGAGTCCGCTTTTTCGGGGGTTACCCCATCACTCCCTCAACCGAAATCGCCGAAGGCATGGCCGAAAAGCTCCCGGCTCTCGGCGGCAAGTTCATTCAGATGGAAGACGAGATCGCGAGTATCGCATCCATCATCGGAGCTTCCCTGGCCGGAGTCAAATCCATGACCGCCACCAGTGGTCCCGGCTTTTCCCTGATGCAGGAAAACTTAGGCTATGCCTGCATGACCGAAGTCCCCTGTGTCATTGTTAATGTTCAGCGCGGCGGGCCGAGCACCGGCCGTCCCACCGCTCCTGCCCAAGGGGATGTCATGCAAGCCCGCTGGGGGACACACGGGGATCATCCGGCCATCGTCCTCTCTCCCTGGTCAGCCCAGGAAACCTACACCCTGACGGTGAAAGCCGTGAACTTATCCGAACGCTTCAGAACCCCGGTTATCCTCCTTATGGACGAAGTGGTGGCTCATCTGCGTGAAGGGGTAAGAATGCCGGACCCGCGCCAATTAAAACTGATTGAAAGACCGCGTCCCCAGGGCGGACGGGAAAATTACCGGCCGTTCGGCGGCGCGCTTGATGAGGTCCCAGCAGTGGCAGACTTCGGTATGGGCTACCGCTGTAATGTCACCGGACTCGTGCACGATGACGTCGGACACCCAAGCGGCAGTCCCCAAGTCACGAATGACCTTATCCGCAGGCTCAGCGGAAAGGTCGAAGCCCATCGGGATGAAATCATCGATTATGAACTGACTCAAACAGGGGATGCCGACATGGTCATTTTTGCATATGGCAGTACCGCCCGCACTTCTTTACGCGCCCTGAAGCTGGCACGGGCCCAAGGACTCAAAGTCGGCATGATCCGGCCCACCACCCTCTGGCCTTTCCCGGAAAAAGCCATCGAGGAAGTTGCAGAGAGAGGGATTCCAATCCTCGTACCGGAAATGAACCTGGGCCAGCTGGTTCTGGAAGTTGAGCGCATTGCTAAAGGCCGCTCCCTGGTGCAGCCTCTCAGCCGGGTGGATGGGGAACTGTTTAACCCGGATGAGATCCTGGAAGCAGTGAAGGAACTAAAGCCTGTTAAGTCTCGTAAATCCTCTAAGAAGGAGGGGATCTAAATGTCATTCGATGTTATGGACTACTTCCGGCAAGAAACCCTCCCGCATATTTGGTGTCCTGGCTGCGGCAACGGCATCATCCTGCGCGACTTCGCCGTCGCCCTGGAACGGTTAAACTACCCCCGGGACGAAGTCGTCATCGTCTCCGGCATCGGCTGTTCCTCACGGGCCGCAGGGTACCTCAACTTTGACACGGTCCACACTACTCACGGACGGGCTCTGCCCTTTGCCACCGGCATCAAACTTGCCAACCCCAACCTCAAAGTTTTTGTCATCATGGGTGACGGCGATTCCTCAGCCATCGGCGGCAACCATCTGATCCACGCCGCCCGCCGCAACATTGATTTAACAGCTATCATCTTTAACAACAACATCTACGGCATGACCGGGGGCCAGTTCTCGCCTTTAACCCCCCGTGACAAAAAAGCAACTACCGCGCCCTACGGCATGATTGAACAATCCTTTGACATCTGCCGCCTGGCTGAAGGGGCGGGAGCAACCTATGTCGGCCGCGCCACCACCTACCATAACCAGCTTTTAACCCAACTTATTATTGATGGAGCCCAAAACCCCGGCTTTTCCCTGATTGAAGCCGTCACCCACTGCCCCACTTCCTACGGGCGGCGCAATGGCATGGCTTCTCCCAGCGATATGGTGCGCTGGCAAAAAGACAATGCCGTTTGGATTGACAAAGTACGCGCCGGAAAAGCGGAAGTTAAAGACGGACAATTTACCATCGGGCTTTTGCACCGGCATGAAGCCCCGGAATTTACCCAAGCCTACATGGAGGTGATCAAACGTGCCCGCGGACAAGAGTGAACAGGTTCAACAAAATCCTGAACAAATGAAGCAAACTTGGCCTGACCCTCTCCAAATCCAGCTCTCAGGTTCAGGCGGGCAGGGTTTGATCCTGGCCGGAATCATTCTCGCCGATGCCGCTTTAAGCGAGGGCTATAATGCCATCCAGACCCAGGCCTATGGTCCGGAAGCCCGGGGAGGCGCCTCGCGCGCCGAAGTCATCCTCTCCAGCGACCTTATCGATTACCCGCATGTGCAACGTCCGGACATCCTGCTCGCCTTGACCCAGGAAGCCTGTGACAAATACCTGCCTTCTGTCTCAAAGGAAGCTTTGGTCATCGTGGACTCTCTGCTCGTGGAACGGGTGCCGGAGACCCAGGCCAATGTCTTACAACTGCCGATTATCCAAACAGCTAAACAAGACTTGGGCAAAGAAATGGTCGCCAACATCGTGGCTCTCGGTGCCTTGAACCGCGCCGCCGCTCTGGTAAGCCCGGAAGCTTTGGAAAAGGCTGTCCTTAAGCGGGTTCCTAAAGCTTACGCAGACTTGAATAAAAAGGCCCTGGAGGCTGGGGAAAAGCTCGTTAGATTATAGTAATCAGGAGTCAGAATGGAGAATGGTTGAGCCTAAGACTCAAATCCAAATTCCTAATCTCATAGCCTTATTTCAAGGAGGGAAAATCGAATGAAAGAAATGCTTGAGAAATACCGGGGCAATTTCAGGATGCCCAGTAAACCCATTCCGTTGGAAAAAGCGGAAAATAACGCGTCTGCCCAGCAAATGGTGTATGAAAACCTGCGCGATGCCATTCTTTCCGGCGTCTTGCCTCCTGAGCACCGCCTGTTGCAGGATGAAATCGCGGTTGAGCTCTCTGTGAACCGCATGGTGGTCAGGGAAGCGCTCTTGCGTCTTGAAGCGGATAGTCTGGTCGACTTTCACCCATACAAAGGCTTTTCGGTTGCAACCTTTACTCTGGATGACTTAAGAGAAATCTACTTCATGCGCGCCCTCTTAGAAGGAGCGGCCATCCAGCTCGCCTGCAACAACTTAACGTCTGACGAGCTCAAAGAACTGGGGCAAATCTGCGCCGGCATGGAGAAATGCCTCGAGACTACCGATTTAACCGAACTGTCCAAGCTCAATGTCTCTTTTCACCAAACCATATACACTGCCGCCAAATCCCCCCGCCTCTACAAAATGATCGTGCATCTTTGGAATGGCTTCTTAAAATCCAGCATCAGCTTCCTCACCCTGCGCGCCCCCATCATGGTTCAGGAACACAAAGCCATTTATGAAGCCCTGTTGGAGCGTGACTCTGCGAAGGCCAAAGAGAGAATCGAAGAACATTTAAACAGCGCCTTAAACGACCTGCTCGAATACTGGAGCCAACGCATAGGTTCTGTAGAATAAATAATTTTGTGAGAAAGGATCAAGCCCATGAAGCTTTACGAATACATGGCCAAAGACATCTTCCGCCTAAGTGGAATCCCCGTTCCCCAAGGGGCGGTCTTTACCCAAGCGGAAAAGGTTACAGAGTTTGTCAAAGAGCATGCCCCGGTGGCCTTGAAATCCCAAGTGCTTTCCGGCGGGCGGGGCAAGGCCGGCGGTATTAAATTTGCGGACACCCCCGAAGATGCTGCCGAACGGGTCCGAGAACTCCTAAACCTAAAAATTAAAGGTTTGCCGGTAGAAACCATCCTCATCGAAGAAAAATTAAAGATTGAGAAAGAACTCTATGTTGCCATCACCGTGGACAGCCAGGCCAAAGGTCCGCTCCTCCTTGCATCCGCTGCCGGAGGCGTGGAAATCGAAGAGGTTCCGGACGATAAGCTCATTAAACGTTTAATCGACGTCACGATTGGGCTGAGACCCTACGCCGCCCAAGACATCGCCCGCCGCTTAGGCTTAAGCGGAGAGGAAGCATACCAAGCCGCTGACATTATCCTTAAAATGTACCAAATCTTCCGTGCCTATGATGCCGAACTGGTGGAAATCAATCCTTTGGTGATATCCAAAGGCCAAGTCTTGGCTGCTGACGGCAAAATCACCCTTGATGATGAAGCCTTTTTTCGCTATCCGGCAGAGGTTCCTAACGTCGAAGAACGGACCGAGCGGGAAGTCAAAGCGCGGGAGCTTGGCATCTCCTACGTCGAACTCGACGGAGACATTGGAGTCATGGCCAACGGAGCGGGAATTACCATGGCCACTCTGGACATCATCAAGCATTTCGGCGGGGACCCGCGCAACTTCATGGACGCCGGCGGGGGCGCCGGCACCGAAGCCATGGCCCAGGCCCTGGAAATTCTCCTTTCCGCCAACCCCAAAGCGTTGCTTATCAATGTCTTTGGCGGAATCACCCGCTGTGATGATGTCGCCAAAGCCTATGTCCAAGTCAAGAATTCGCTCGACATCCAAATCCCGGTTGTCATCCGCCTGGTCGGAACCAACCAGGCGGAAGGGGTCGCCATCCTGCGCCAGCACGGCATCGACTCCTATGAAGAAGTTGCGGAAGCCGTCCAGCGCGTTGTAGCCCTAGCCGGTGAAGGGAGGCTAAACTAATGGCTATTATCCTGAATGAACACACCCATATCCTGGTCCAAGGCATCACCGGCAACCAAGGACAGTTCCACACTGCCCAGATGCTGGCCTACGGAAGCAAAATTACAGCCGGGGTCTCCCCCGGCAAAGGCGGGCAGGAAGTCCAAGGGGTTCCGGTCTATCATAGTGTTGCCGAAGCGGTCACTCATGAACGAATCGATGCCTCCGTCATCTTCATACCCGCCAGATTCGTCAAAGATGCCGCCTACGAAGCCATGGAGGCAGGGATAAAAACCCTGGTCATCATTACCGAGCACGTCCCCTTGCATGATGCCATAGATATCATGGCCTTCGCCCGTAAAGAAGGGGTGGAAATCGTCGGCCCCAACACCTTTGGCGTGATTTCTCCCGGAAAATCCAAAATCGGGATCATGCCCAACAGTATCTTCCTCCCCGGGCAAGTCGGAGTGGTGGCCCGCAGCGGCACCTTAAGCTATGAAATCGTGTCCCATCTCTCCAAAGCGGGGATCGGACAGTCTACGGTCGTCGGTTTAGGCGGGGATCGTATCGTCGGCTATTCCTTTGTCGACATCTTAAAGAAATTCGAAGCCGACCCTGAAACCCAAGCCGTGGTCTTAGTCGGGGAAATCGGAGGCAATGCGGAAGAAACCGCTGCCGACTATATCAAAGGTATGAGCAAGCCGGTGGTCGCCTTCCTCGCCGGGAAAAGCGCCCCTCCCGGGAAACGGATGGGCCATGCCGGGGCTATTATCGAGCGGGGGAAAGGGACGTTCCAGAGCAAGGTGGAAGCCCTGACAGATGCCGGGGCCAAGGTGGCTGCTTTGCCTTGGGAAGTAAGCCAGCTGCTTTCTGAAATAATGGGGAGTTAGCTATATTTTATATACAAAAAGCAGGAATTTTACAGAAATTCTCGAATTTACGAATGTTAGAGGAAAATTCTGCAGTGCATTGACATTAGGAGGAAAGGACCAAAATGTTAAGTCAAGTCCCGCTCGCTCAGATTTTGACAGCGGTCTTTGAATCCATCCATGAGGGTATTATTGTAACCGATCATACCGGTCAAATCATTTTCTACAACTCAGAACTGGGACGGTTAGAAGATTTAGATCCAGCCGATGTCATCGGGAAGCACCTAAGCGATGTTTATGATGCGGTAACTTTTGACACGAGCGAGCATCTCCATGTGATTACGACCGGAGAACCTATCCTGGAACAGAGAAGAACCTATTTTACGGCAAACGGCAAAGAGATTAACATCGTGGCCGGCACTTTTCCGGTTTGGGATCAAGGGAAAGTAGTGGCGGCCTACTCAGTGTGCCGCGATATTACTAAATTCAAAGAACTGTTGGACAAGACAATCCAACTTCAGGATCAAATTGGGCGGGATCGGGAGAATATTAAAAATAATGGCACCCGGTATACCTTTGACTCTTTGGTATATGCGAGTTCTGTGATGCAGAGCCTGCTTAATTCCGCTAAAAAAGCAGCTGAAGCGGACGGGTCATTGCTTATTTTCGGAGAGACCGGAACCGGGAAAGAATTGCTGGTACAAGCGATTCATAATTATAGCAGCCGCAAGGACGAACCTTTTGTAGCCATTAATTGCGCAGCCATTCCGGAAACATTATTAGAAAGTATCCTGTTTGGAACGGTGAAAGGGGCTTTTACCGGTGCAGTCGACGGGAAGGGGCTGTTCGAACAGGCCGGAAAAGGGACTCTGTTTTTAGATGAGTTGAATTCTATGAGCATCGGTCTCCAAGCTAAACTTCTGCGGGTATTGCAAGAGAGATCGATGCGCAGAGTGGGCGGAACTACGGAAATTCCGGTACGCTGCCGGGTTATTAGTTCAACCAATGTCGACCCGTGGGAATCCATCAATAACGGAAGTATGCGCAAAGACTTATTTTACCGTTTGGCGGTGATTTCCCTTTACATTCCACCCCTCAGGGAAAGGAAAGAGGACATCGGTGCCTTGCTCGGGTATTTTCTGCAGAAGTTTCAAAGGATTTATGGCCGCAAAGAAATTCGGATTTCCGCAGAACTCAAGGACGCATTTTATAGCTACACCTGGCCTGGCAATGTGCGGGAACTGGAACATGTGCTGGAAAGCGCAGTCAATATGCTGGATGGGGGACAGGTGATTAAAATTGAACATCTTCCGCCCTATTTAAAAACGAGATTTTCCGACCAGGAGCCGGCCTTATTAGGAAACGCGCTCAACGCTGAGGGCACTCTGGCCCAGATTCTGCACGATGTTGAGAAACAAGTGTTGACAGATGCGCTGAAAGCCCATGGGGGAAATATAACGAAAGCGGCCGAGTCTTTAGGAATCGCGCGTCAAAATCTGCAATACCGCATTCGGAAACTAAATTTGGATCAAACGGGATAACACGTGCAAAAAATATTGGCGGTGGCATGAAATTTTGCATCTGCCTTGAAAACCTGATTGCACTTAAGCTCAAAGCCCTCTTCTCCCTGCAACGGGTGCAAATAAAGTATGCACTGCCTTGTGAAGAAAGACCTTAGCTGCAACCTTTGCAATTATCTGAAAGTTGGTACGGGTTTTGCATGATTTTATTGGAATAACGAATCGAGGTGGGATTATGGACATCAATTTAGTGGATTTCTTCCAGCGCAATACCAGAACGATTATGGAATATACGGAAAATCACTTTACTCTGGTATTGTCAGCCGTAGTGATCTCACTCCTAATTTGGGTTCCGATTGGGCTTTTGCTGACTAAAAGCGATAAATGGGCAGCAAGGATCATGGCTCTGGCCAATACGATTTTCTGTATTCCGAGCTTGTCTTTGTTCGCGATCATGGTGACCATACCGGCGCTGGGTTTGGGCAGGAAGTCAGCCCTTCTGGCCTTGGTGCTGTATGCGATGATGCCTCTGATCCGCAATGTTTATGACGGGGTTAAGAACGTCGACCGCAATGTGATTGAGGCGGCCAAAGGCATGGGCATGAGTTCAGGCCGCATCATGCGGGAAATTCAGCTCCCGCTTGGACTGCCGGTCATCTTTGCCGGCTTTCGCATCACCGTGGTTATGACCACAGGAATTGCAGCCATTGCCACCTACATCGGGGAACGGAATCTCGGCCGCTTTATCCAGGAAGGCTTGGTCCGGTCCAATACATCCATGATTATCATGGGCGCGCTGATTATTTCAGTGATAGCCATTGCTTTAGACACGATTCTGGGCGGGATTGAAAAACTGGTAATCCCCAAAGGCCTGAGAGCTCGCAGGTAAAATTCGCAAGCTAAAACGATTCGAAAGTTATAAACAATTCCCTTAGATGCAGCACCATCCGTATAAATACCGGCGGGTTGATCCTGACCGGCGAACAACTTTCGTTAGAGGGGGATGCCGAGTGATTGAGCTCAAAAACGTAACCAAACAATATCCGGGTCAACCCCACCCAGCGGTTGATAGCCTGACTCTTACCGTCCCTGAAGGGGAAATCTGCGTCCTTGTCGGGCCGTCGGGCTGCGGCAAGAGCACGACCCTGCGCATGATTAACCGCATGATTGAACCGTCGGCCGGCAGCATTACCATTAACGGCCAAAGCGTTATGAATAATGACCCGGATCACCTGCGCATGGGGATCGGGTACGTCATTCAGCAAATTGGTCTTTTGCCCCACCGCACGATCGCAGAAAATATCGCCATTGTACCGAGATTATATAAATGGCCCAAGGAGAAAATTGTCCGCAGGGTTGACGAGCTCCTGGTTATGATGGGCTTGGATCCGGAAAAGACCAGGAGCAAATACCCGTCCCAGCTGAGCGGCGGCCAAATGCAAAGGGTCGGGGTGGCGCGCGCCATGGCCGTTGACCCTCCGATTATGTTGATGGATGAGCCGTTCGGAGCGGTTGACCCCATTGCCCGCACCCATTTGCAGGATGAGTTTTTGCGCCTGCAAAAGGAAATTCGCAAGACCATCGTTTTTGTGACCCATGACATCAATGAAGCCATTAAAATGGGAGACAAAATCGCCATCTTCGGCGAGGGGAAATTAGTTCAGTTTGGCACTCCGGAAGAGGTTCTGACCAACCCTGCCAATGAATTTGTAGAGAACTTTATCGGGTATGACCGGATCGTGAAAAAGCTGTTCCTGTATCAGGTGCAGGAGGCCTACCGGCCTGCGGTCTGCCGTCTCCGCCCGGAAGAAATCGGGAATGCTTTAAGCAAAATGCTGGCTGAAAAGGCGGAAGTGGCCTTTGTTCTGAATGAAGCGGACAAGCCTTGCGGTTACCTGACCCGGGAAGAGCTGGAACAAGAGGAAACAGCCCGTGACGCCGACGGATTGCAAAAGCTGGCCGCCCGCAGGAGCAAAGCCTTCGTTCAAACCACCACCCCGCTGCCGGATGCCTTGTCCGTCATGTTGGAGTATGATGCGGAGTATGTGGGCGTGCTGAAGAACGGGCTGCTTGAAGGTGTGATGTCATTCAAGGATATTCGCCGCCATGTTTACCGGAGAGAGGGTGAGTAAATGAAGATGTCCTGGGAACGCTTCCAGATCGCCCTCTTTGAGAAAGCCCCGGAAGCCGTGCTCACCCACCTGTTGATTGTAGTGATTACGGTCGCGCTGGCGATTCTCATCTCCGTTCCCCTGGGAGTACTGCTGACCCGGCCCAGATACCGCAAGTTCGGGGTGGTGGCCCTCAATATCTTAAATATTCTCAATGCCATTCCAGGGATGGCCGTGATTGCGCTCGCGCTTCCTATCCTCGGATTAGGGATTAAGCCAGCGGTAGTGGCGCTCCTGTTTCAGAGCTTGCTCCCGATCGTGCGCAATACCATCGCCGGGCTCCTGGAAGTCAGTGCCGATGTCAAGGAAGCGGCCGCCGGCATGGGCATGAACCAACGCCAAATTCTGCTGGAAGTGGAAATGCCGCTGGCAATGCCGATTATCCTTAGCGGGATCAGAACATCGACAGTATACGTCGTGAGTGTGGGCACCCTGGCCGCTTTGATCGGAGCAGGGGGTTTGGGCAATATGATTATCGGCGGCTTGGCGTTGTTTATGCCGGAATACCTGATCGTCGGTGCGGGGCTGGGCGCAATTATGTCCATTTTCTTCGACCGGGCGCTCAGTTATTTGGAATATAAAATCACTCCGCCCGGTGTCCGGGCCAACTGACTAACTTAATGGATTCAGCAGGAAGGAGGGGTTAGGAGCAGCGCAAAGACAGAAGATATACTTAAAAGTTAAGCACAATTGGGAAGGAGATTGAACTGGATGAAACTATTCAAGAAAAGATTGGCTCAAATCGGTGTTGTTTCTGCCCTGATTCTTACGCTGGCCCTGGGCGGCGTAGCCGGGTGCGGAACACAGTCCGGCGGCGGAGAAACAGCCAAAAAAGGCCCGACCATCAAGATTTCTTCTAAAACCTTTACCGAGGCTCAGTTGCTCGGAACCATGACCCTGCAGTATTTGCAAAGCAAAGGGTATCCTGTAGAAAATAAAATGGGCCTTGGGGAGCTGGCGGTAATCCGGCCTGCGCTTGAATCCAAGCAGATTGATTTGTATTGGGAGTACACCGGTACCGGTATCTTGGCACTCATGAAAGCCAACCCGATTTTTGATGAGAAAGAGGCTTATCAGACGATCAAAGATTGGGATGCCAAAAACGGGATTGCCTGGCTTGACTATGCTCCTCTAAATGATACCTATTCCATTGTGACCCCGAAAGAAGTAGCAGACAAATATAACTTAAAAACCACCTCTGACTATGTCAATTTAGTGAAGAGCGGTACTCATCTCAAGTTTGTCAGCTTTGTGGAATGGGATGAAAGAGCAGACGGGCTTCCCGCTTTTGAAAAGACCTATGACTTCAAAATGCCGAAAGAAGACATTGTCGATGTAGCTATGGGCTTAAACTACGATACCCTGAAAAATAAAAAGGGTGACCTGGCGTTAGCTTTTACCACGGAACCACGTATCATCACGGACAACCTGGTCGTTCTCCAAGATGATAAAAAAGCCTTCCCTGTATACAATGCTGCTCCGGTTGTAAGGCAGGAAATCGTTGATGCTTATCCTGATTTGGCCAAAGACCTGAAAGCTTTGAGCTCCGTACTGGATACACCTACGATTACTGACCTCAACAAACAAGTCGATGTGGACAAAAAGTCCATCGAAGAAGTATCCACTGCGTTCTTAAAGAGCAAAGGGCTCATTAAGTAGCCCCCTTAGTCAAGGGTAGGTGGTCTACAGACCCGCATCCTTCGCCGCGAAAGCAACCCTCTGTGGTTTGCGGCTACGGCGTTAGTCTGCACCGCAGACTAACGTACCAGGCGGCGGAACTATTTGCTTGTCGACTCAGCTACCGCGTCAAACCTTCGGGTAATACCTGAAGTGAACCGTGACGCGGCTTAACGCATCGTCGACGGCGCTCACGACGCTCCTCTGCTCTGCGGTTCACTAAGTCTGTAGCCCACCTCCTCTCTAGAAATAAGTTGGGTAAATTTTAATAAAGATATTAGCCGTTGCGCCCGCCTGGACCTTAGTCTGCGGGCGCGGCGGCTCACACACTTGCCTCGTCTCATAAAGAAAGGAAGGCTTTTTTTATGTCCAAAATTGAGCGTTTTATCGAGTTATTTAAGGTGCCGGAATTTGTCGGTCCTTATTTATCTTATTTTGTAACGGAACGTGAGATCGATCTGATCATAGTTATGGATGGTGCGGGACTGAATGCCAAAGAAGCTGCAGCCAAGCTGGGCATTGAGCTTAGTCAGGCTGAGGAGCTGCTCGAAGATAGCTATCACAAGCACGTGCTGAACCGGGAAGAACATAATGGAGAGGTGCGCTACACTGCGGGCGACTTCTATGACAAGCTGGATTACCAGTGCAAATTCGGAGAAAATTATCACGAACTGGACAAAAGCGTGCGGGACGCTTTGGACCGGTGGTGTTATGACGTATATAAAGAAGGGATGAAGCCCTATCTCGCTCAACTAAAGCGCGGGGAAAAGGTGGAGCGGGCACCGGAGACCTACGAGCTGCTCGGGAATTTGGATGAGTTTATAGATTCCGCGCGCGAGATTCGCCTAGTTCCCTGCAACTGCCGCCGTTTAGCTGAAAACTGTGAACGCCCGACCGAAACTTGCCTGGCTTTTGATGATGCGATCACAGACAGAAACAACGGCCGGGAAGTGAGCAAGGAAGAAGCCAAGGAGATCGTGAAGATGGCGCATAAAGCCGGGCTCATGCACCAGGTAAACAGCGATTGGCGGGAAAAGGGTCCCTCCTGGATATGCAACTGCTGTTCCTGTTGCTGCTATCCCCTGCGTTTGGCCCAGGAAGAAGGGAGCAAAGGGGTATTTCCGGTAGTTAATTACGCAGCGGAGCGTGATACGGAGAAGTGCACGCACTGTGGGATTTGCGCGCGCACTTGCCACTTTAGTGCTTTTTACCGCACGGAAGACGAAATCTTGGTTAAGGGCAAAGCCATACTCCGGGTGGGATTTGACCCGGAGAAATGCTACGGGTGCGGTCTGTGTGCGGATAAATGTCCCACTCACGCGATCACGATGCAAATTTTAAGTGCAAAAGATTAATGCAACGCCAAAAAAATATGCGCCAAAGAAATCTTGCGCTGAACTTGGGATAAACTACGGGAAGCATATTTATTTGGCATATTGGCCGGAACAGCAGTTCAGCCGGGCTTTCAGCCTGCAACTTACAGGTGCAAAAATCAGGCTTCTATACTTCTCTAACTATGGCACGAAAATTGCAAATAATATTGCAACACAAGCTCAACTTCCTTCCAAATCTCTTTCATTCGATACGATCCATATATTAAAGCATGAGGAGGTCACAGGAGTAGATGACTAGATTTCGTTCCAATCAGACAGAACAAGCGACACCTTTGCTGCGCTGGGTGACAGACAGCCAATTAGAAGAAATACACTTGGCGACCCTGGAAGTTTTAGAACGGACAGGGGTTCAGGTGGATCACGCGGAAGCGCTCAAGCTCCTAAAAGATGCAGGTTGTATCGTTAACGGCAACCGGGCCCGAATCCCGGGCTGGCTGGTGGAAGAAGCAATCCGGATGGCTCCGCGCAAAATCGTGGTGGCCAACCGTAAGAAAGAGCGCGTGATGCCGTTAGAGAGCAACCGCACCTATTTTGGCACGGGCTCTGACCTGCCTTTTACCATTGATCTTGAGACCGGGGAATACCGCCGTTCCACTAAAAAAGATGTGGAGCTGGCAGCCCGGGTTATGGATTACCTGCCCAACTATGATTTTGTCATGAGTTATGCCATCGCTTCCGATCAAACCGCCAAAGTCAGCGATTTGCATCAGCTGCAGGCGATGGTTGCCAATACCGTGAAGCCGATGATCGTCACGGCCCACGATGAGCGCAATATGCGGGCTCAGCTCGAAATGGCCGCTCTCGTGGCCGGTGGGAGAGAGGAACTGAGAAAGAATCCGTTCCTGATTTTATATTCGGAGCCGATCTCGCCTCTGGTCCACACCAATGACGGTGTCGGCAAGATGTTTGCCTGCTTTGAATACGGAGTGCCGGTGGTTTATACCCCGGGGGTCCTGGCAGGCGCCACCACCCCGGTGACCAAAGCGGGAACGATTGTGCTTATGAATGCGGAAGCCTTGGCCGGGGTCGTCATGGCTCAATTGAAGCAAAAAGGCGCTCCGATTATCATTGGGGGTGGTGCGACTCCGATGGATATGAAAACCACCACCACGTTGTACGGTTCCCCGGAAACCATGATGAACTACGCGATTATGACCCAGCTGTCGCAATACTACGGGATTCCCAACTTCACGGAAGCCGGATGTGTCAATGCCCCGGTTCCGGATGCCCAAGCCGGGATGGAAGCGGGAACCGGGATTTTGATGGCCCAATTAATGGGGGCCAACCTGGTGCACGATGTGGGCTATCTCGAGGGCGGCAAAACCGGATCGTTGACCTTCCTCACCATGTGCAATGATTTTATGGATGCTGCCCGCTATATGGGTGCAGGCACCAAGATCAACCATGACACCCTGGCGGTGGACGTCATAGACGAAGTGGGACCCGGCGGCAACTATGTCACCCATCCTCATACCTTTAATTATTTCCGTTCGGAAATATGGACTCCGGCAACCTTTAACCGCCTCTTCTGGCAAAACTGGGAGGCCCAGGGCTCAAAAACTACGGAAGACAAAGCCAAAGAACTGGCCAAGGAGATCGTGGCCAAGCATACTCCGGAACCCCTTCCGGAAAGTGTGCTCAAAGGGCTGGATCAGATCATCGCCGAGACGGAAAAGAATTAAGGCACTGGGAGAGGGGGGTTACTGATGGCAGTAGGAAGTTTGCACCATAACGGCTTGTTTTTCCGGACGCTGACGGAGGAACAGGTACAGGATATTCACCGGGCCAGCTGCGAGATTTTGGAGCAGACCGGGATGGTCATTCACCATGAAGAAGCGGTAGAACTCTTACGCAGCGCGGGAGCGCATGTGGAAGCAGGCAACCGGGTCTATTTTCCGACCCACCTGGTGGAAAAGGCCGTGGCTTCGGCACCTTCGCGAGTAACGATATACAACCGCCAAGGGAAGCCGGCCATGTATTTAGAGGGCTCCAAAGTCTATTTCGGCACCGGGTCAGATACCCTGAATTATCTTGACCCCGTGACCGGGGAACGGCGGAGCTGGCGTCAGGAAGATGTGGCCCAGGCGGTGCGGGTGGTGGACTACCTGCCGCAGATCGATTTCGTGATGTCCATGGGGCTCTTGTCCGATGTGGACAGACGCATGATTAACCGGGAACAATATGCGCTTATGCTCCAAAACAGCGTCAAACCGCAAGTGGTAATCGCGGAAGACGGGGATACTTTAAAAGACATTATTGAGATGGCCGCAGCAGCCAGGGGCGGAAAAGATAAGCTAAAGCAAAAGCCCTTGTTTATGCTCTATACAGAGCCGACATCCCCCCTGCAGCAGCCGCGGGAATCCACTGACAAGCTCCTGATTGCGGCCGAGCACGGAGTGCCGACCAACTTCGCCTGCGGCGGGGTGGCGGGGGCCTCAGTGCCGACGACCGTTGGGGGAGCTTTGGTGCAGGCCAATGCGGAAGCTTTGAGCGGCCTGGTGATTCACCAGTTGAAAGCTCCGGGAGCCCCGTTTATTTACGGCTATGGCAATTCGCCCATGGACATGCGCACCATGCAGGCGGTCTACGGCACCCCGGAAGCGGTCATGTTCCAAGGCGGGCTGGTTAACCTGGCCCAGTATTATCAGCTTCCTTCCTGGGGCTATGCGGGTTGCAGCAATTCCAAAGTGACGGACGAGCAGGCTGTGATGGAAGCCACCATGTTTACCTTGATGGGTGCGCTTCAGGGCTGCAATATGATGCATGACGTTTATTATATGGAGTTCGGCTTAACCGGCTCGCTTGAATTCTTGCTCATTAATAACGAAGTGATCGGCCGGGCGCGGAGGATGCTGGACGGAATCGCCACCGACCGTGAGTCCCTGGCTGTGGACGCGATTAAACGGGTCGGCCCGGGCGGGAATTTCCTGGGAGATGAGCATACGGCCAAACATTTCAAAGAGAATTGGCTGCCGGAGCTCTCCGACTTTAACAGCTATGAGAACTGGGCCGCTTTGGGCAGCAAGACCATGGCGGAGCGGGCCCGGGAAAAAGTAATAGCGATCATGCAAAGTCATCAGCCGGAGCCTGTTTCAGCGGAAGTCCAAAGCCGGATTGCCGAAATACTGGCCCAGGCGCGGGTACACGTCGGTGCCAAGGAGTAAGTGGGGGGAGCAGCATGTCGGAAGTAAGAAAAACCCTCGTGAACCAAGAAGCGGCAGGAAAAGCGCCCGCTCCGAAGAAAAAAATTGTCTGCCTTGACGGCAGCAGCCTGACCATTGAGGATGTGGTTGCGGTCGCCCGCCATGGAGCGAAGGTCGAGCTGAGCTCCCAGGGTGCGATCAACATGGAAATTTCCTATCAAATGGTCCGGACCCTGCTTGAAGAGAAAAAGGTCGTATACGGAATTACCACCGGCTTCGGCAAGTTCAGCAATGTCGTGATTAATAAAGACCAGACGGAGCAGCTCCAGAAAAACCTGATTATGAGCCATGCGACCGGGGTTGGCAATCCTTTGCCCACGGAAGTCGTGCGCGGGATTATGCTCCTGAGGGCGAATGCGCTCACCAAAGGGTACTCGGGCATCCGCCCGGAAGTGGTAGAAGTCCTGATTTCAATGCTCAATAAAGGAGTGCACCCGATCGTCCCGGAAAAGGGTTCGGTTGGCTCCAGCGGGGACCTGGCCCCCCTCTCGCACGTGGTTCTGGTAATGCTGGGCTTGGGGGAAGCGGAGTACCAAGGTGTGAGAATGCCGGGCAAAGCCGCCCTGGACAAAGCCGGAATTCCGGCCGTTCAGCTTCAAGCCAAAGAAGGGCTGGCCCTCATCAACGGCACCCAGGTCATGACCGCGATTGCCTCACTCGCTACCAATGACGCACTCCGGCTGGCAGAGACCGCCGACATTGTCGGGGCCATGAGTGTGGAAGCCTTGGAAGGAATCGCGGATGCGTTTGACGAGAAGATTCAAAAGGTGCGTCCGCACCGGGGGCAAAGCGAAAGCGCGGCCCATTTGCGCAAGTTGGTCGCCGGGAGTCAAATTTTAGCTGAGGCCAAGCACGGGCGGGTGCAGGACGGGTACTCCCTGAGATGCATTCCGCAAGTGCACGGGGCTTCCCGCGACGCCATCCGCTATGTGCAGGGCGTGGTGGAAGTCGAGATCAACTCCGTCACCGACAACCCGCTCTTGTTTCCGTCGGAAGGGGAAGTTATCTCCGGCGGGAATTTCCACGGCCAGCCCCTGGCTTTGGCCATGGATTTTCTCGGGATTGCTTTGGCCGAGCTGGCCAACATCTCCGAGCGCCGGATTGAGCGCTTGGTCAATCCCCAGTTAAGCTGCGGCTTGCCGGCCTTCTTAACCGAGAAAGGCGGGCTGAATTCCGGGTATATGATTGCCCAGTATACGGCGGCGTCCTTGGTCTCGGAAAACAAAGTCTTAGCCCATCCGGCCAGTGTGGATTCCATTCCTACTTCGGGCAACCAGGAAGATCATGTGAGCATGGGGACGATCGCTGCCCGCAAGGCCCGTACGATTCTGGAGAATGCCCAGTATGTACTGGCAATTGAACTTCTATGTGCCGCCCAGGGAATTGACCTGCGCGGCAGCACGCCGGGCGCAGGCACGCAGGAAGCCTATCAGGCCGTGAGACAGGTGGTACCCAAGCTTAAAGAAGACCGGGTAGCCTATCAGGATATTGAAACGGCAGTCAAGGTCATCCGCGAAAATCTATTGCTGGCTGCGGTAGGAGAAAGTGCCTAAATGCCGAATAATCTTTAAGTTATGTCTAAATATAGCTTTAAAATGTTGAAAACGATTTTGAAGAAGAAATAGGAGGTAAATACAATGGCTGAATTCAACAAAATGTCCGAAATGGTGATAGCCGGAGACTTTGCAGGAGTTAAAGCCCTGACCCAGAAGATGATTGATGATCAAGTGGATCCGATCAGCATTATCAATGACGGCTTAATGCCTGGCATGAACGTAGTGGGCGTACGTTTCAAAGCCGGGGATATGTTCGTGCCCGAGGTTATGATGTCCGCGAAGGCCATGGCTGCAGGGATTGAACTGGTGAAGCCCCTGATTGCCGAGAGCAACATGCCTACTGCCGGTAAAGTCCTGGTTGGAACGGTGAAAGGGGATCTGCATGACATCGGCAAAAAACTGGTGAACATGATGCTGGAAAGCGCCGGCTTCCAAATCATTGACCTCGGAGTTGACATTGCTCCGGCCAAATTCGTAGAAGCGGTGAAAGAGCATAAGCCGGATGTCGTCGGGATGTCCGCATTGCTTACCACCACCATGCTTTCCATGAAAGATACCATTGACGCGCTCAAGGAAGAGGGGCTGCGCGACCGGGTCAAAGTTATCATCGGGGGCGCCCCTGTAACCCAAAGCTTCGCTGAACAAATCGGCGCCGACGGCTATGCGCCGGATGCGGCTGCGGCCACCGACCTGTGCAAACAGCTTACCGCCAACTAAGGTTCAGGCAAGTTCAGATGAAGATGAGATTGGTTTGAACTACACAAGTTATATGAGCTGCATGGGAATACGACATGCAGCTTGTACACTTTGAACTGGAGGTATTTCGAATGCTTATTATCGGAGAACTGATTAATACCAGCCGCAAGGCCATTCGAGAAGCCGTTGAGAATAAAGACGGAGAATACATTAAGCAGATCGCGAAAGCCCAATTTGAAGCCGGAGCGAACTACATTGATGTCAACTGCGGCACCCGGGTCTATGATGAAGTGGAAATTATGGAATGGCTGGTTAACCTGGTGCAGGAAGCGGTGGAAGCTCCGCTTTGCATCGACAGCCCCAACCCTCTGGCCATTGAAAAAGGCTTGTCACTTGCTAAATACGGGCAGCCCATGATCAACTCCATTACGGCGGAAAAAGAGCGCTATGAACAAATCCTTCCGCTCGTGCAAAAATATAAAGCCAAAGTGGTGGCTCTGTGCATGGACGACACCGGCATGCCGGAGACTGCAGATGACCGCATGCGCGTAGTCAGAACCCTGCATCAGAATTTAACGGCGGCCGGAGTGCCGGAAGATGATATTTACTTTGATCCTTTGGTGAAACCGGTCAGTACCGGGGACAATGCCGGTTTGGAAGTCTTGGAGACTGTTGATCTGATCACGAAACAATATCCCAACGTGCACAAGGTGTGCGGTCTGAGCAACATCTCGTACGGCCTGCCTAACCGCAAGGTCTTAAATCAATTGTTCATGGTGCAAACCATGACCATGGGCATGGACAGCTACATTCTCGATCCGCTGGACAAAACCATGATGGGTTTTGTCTATGGATCCCAGGCGCTCTTGGGCAAAGACCCCTACTGCATGAACTATTTGACCGTCCACCGTAACGGGCTGTACGCCTAAGCTAAAAAAGATTAGCTCACAGTAGCCCTGCGCGGCCGCTGTGAGCTTATTTGAAGGGAAATGGGGGATAAAAAATGATCAGCAACATAGACATTGCCCAGGCGATGACCGTTAAGCTTGATCCGGTTTTGCCCGAATACCCTAAATTCGTCCAAGGGATTCGGCGGGCACCGGACCGCGGGTTTAAGCTGACACCGGAACAGACGAAAACAGCCTTAAAGAATGCCCTGCGCTATGTGCCCGAGGAGCTGCATGCTGCCTTGGCACCGGAATTTTTAGAAGAGTTGCGCACTACCGGCCGCATTTACGCATACCGTTTTCGGCCCCAGGGGCGGATCTACGGCAAGCCGGTTGATGAATATAAGGGGAACTGTATTGAGGGCAAAGCTTTTCAGGTGATGATTGACAATAACCTGGATTTTGAAGTGGCCTTGTATCCGTATGAACTTGTCACTTACGGAGAAACGGGCAGTGTCTGCCAAAACTGGCTCCAGTATCGTTTGATCAAAAAGTATCTGGAGATCATGACCAATGAGCAGACGTTGGTGCTGGAATCCGGTCATCCCCTGGGCCTATTCCCGTCTAAGCCGGAAGCCCCGCGCGTGATTATTACCAATGCCATCATGGTCGGGATGTTTGACAATCAGGAAGACTGGGAAACGGCGGAACAGATGGGAGTAGCCAACTACGGCCAGATGACCGCCGGGGGCTGGATGTATATCGGGCCGCAGGGAATAGTGCACGGTACGTTTAACACCCTGCTCAACGCCGGACGCCTGAAGCTTGGAATTCCTCAGGATGGGGATTTGAAAGGACGTCTTTTTATTTCTTCCGGATTGGGCGGCATGAGCGGTGCCCAGCCTAAGGCCATCGAAATCGCCAACGGGGTCGGGATTGTGGCGGAAGTCGATGAATCCCGCATCAAGACCAGGCATGACCAGGGCTGGGTCAAAGCGGTCTCGTCCGATTTAAGCGAGGTTTTCCGGATGGCTAGGGAATATATGGACAGGAAAGAGGCCATGTCCATTGCTTACCATGGTAATGTGGTTGATCTCTTGGAATATGCGGTCAAGAACAAGATCCATATTGATTTGCTCTCCGATCAGACCTCTTGCCATGCGGCTTATGAAGGCGGGTACTGCCCGCAGGGGGTAAGCTTTGAAGAGCGCACCCGGCTTTTGGCCCGGGACCGCCAGAAGTATCGCGAGCTGGTCGATCAAAGCCTGAAGCGCCATTTTGAGCTGATAAAAATTCTGGTTGAGCGCGGCACCTATTTCTTTGACTATGGCAACTCTTTCATGAAGGCGATTTTTGATGCCGGAGTCAAGGAAATATCCAAAAACGGGGTGGATGAAAAAGACGGCTTTATCTTCCCGTCCTATGTCGAAGACATTATGGGACCGGAGCTGTTCGACTACGGATACGGCCCCTTCCGCTGGGTCTGCTTAAGCGGCAAGTATGATGATCTGCTCAAGACGGACCAAGCGGCCATGGCCTGTATCGATCCCAACCGCCGGGGCCAGGACCGGGACAACTATGTCTGGATTCAGGATGCGGATAAAAATAAGCTGGTGGTCGGCACCCAGGCGCGTATTCTGTATCAGGATGCTGAGGGCCGGGTGAAGATTGCCCTTAAATTTAATGAAATGGTGCGCAGCGGTGAAATCGGGCCGGTGATGCTGGGCCGCGACCATCACGATGTGAGTGGTACGGACTCTCCTTTCCGTGAAACCGCCAACATCAAAGACGGAAGCAATGTCATGGCTGACATGGCCATCCAGTCCTTCGCCGGGGATGCGGCCAGGGGTATGAGTTTGGTGGCCTTGCATAACGGCGGCGGGGTCGGTATCGGGAAAGCGATCAACGGCGGTTTCGGTTTGGTGCTCGACGGCAGCGAACGGGTGGACAATATTATAAAATCAGCTTTACTTTGGGATGTGATGGGCGGAGTTGCCCGCCGTTCCTGGGCTCGCAATCAGCATTCGATCGAAACCAGCATGGAATTTAACGAGCGTTACCAAGGTAAAGGGCATATTACCCTGCCTTATATTCCGCAGGAAGAGCTGGTAGAGAGATTGGTTGCGGATATGTTTAAGAAGATGGGATGGTGATTGAATGGCTAAAGTAGTGGAGTGTATTCCTAATATCAGTGAGGGCCGGCGGCTGGATGTGGTGGAGGAGATCGTCGGGGAAGTGCGGAAAGTCCCGGGGGTTACTTTGCTGGATTATTCGAGCAATGCGGATCACAACCGGACGGTGATTACCTTTATCGGGGAGCCGGAGGGGGTCTTGGAAGCGGCCTGGCGCTTGATCGTGAAGGCTGCGGACAAGATTGATCTGGAGCAGCATCAGGGTGAGCACCCGCGCATGGGGGCGACGGATGTCTGCCCCTTTGTCCCGGTGCGGGAAGTGACCATGGAAGAGTGTGCGGAGTTGGCACGCAAGCTGGGTGAACGGGTGGGGGAAGAACTCAAGATCCCGGTTTATCTTTACGAGCGGGCAGCCACCCGGCCGGAACGGCGCAATCTGGCCGAAGTGCGCCGGGGACAGTACGAAGGGATTAAAGAAAGTATTAAGACCCCGGAACGGAAACCGGATTATGGTCCGAGCATCATGGGGAAAGCCGGGGCCATTGCCATTGGAGCCCGCCCGCCTTTGGTGGCGTTTAACGTGAATCTGGGAACAACGAACATGGAGATTGCCAAGGCAATTGCCAAAGGGATTCGCGGCAGTTCCGGCGGTTTCGTCAATATTAAGGCGCTGGGTGTAGAACTGGCTGAGCAGGGCATGGTTCAGATTTCCATGAACATGGTGGATACCCAGGCAACTCCCCTGTACCGGGCGATGGAGTATATTAAGGCTGAAGCGGCCCATTACGGAGTGCCGGTGGTGGGGAGCGAAATCGTCGGGCTGCTCCCGCTCGACAGTATGCTGGATGTGGCTTCATATTACTTGAAGCTCGGGAAAGATTTTTCCTATGATCAGATCCTGGAGAAGAGGGTATTTGGGTTTTAAGCAAATCAGATCGGCGGCCTGCAGAATCGTTCACCATGACGCCGGAGCTACTCGTTTGTCAGCTTCGCTAACGCATCCGAAACCTCTGGGTATTACTGCATGTGAACCGTCGGTGCGTTTAACGCTACGCTGACTTCACTCGCTTAACGCTCCTCTGTCAAAATGTTTCACTATTTCTGCAGTCCGCAGATTATGGGGGTAGATTTATGCCTTATGCGGATTTATTTATACATTCGGCAAGTTATTTGGCGACGGTGAGGGGGCATTCTGGAGCTCCGGCCCGTGGGACTGAGATGGCTGAGGTCGGGATGATCGAAGACGGAGCCCTGGCGATTGTGGGCGATAAGATTGCGGCCGTGGGGACAACCGCTGAGCTGGAACAGGCCGGATGGGTGGGGCCCGGGACGGTTCGTCTGAACGCGTCGGGGAAGCTGGTCGCCCCCGGATTTGTCGACCCCCACACCCATGTGCTCTACGGCGGCTCCCGGGAAAATGAGCTCCCTTTGAAACTGGCGGGAGTGCCTTATTTGGAAATTCTCAAGCAGGGCGGCGGCATCCTTTCCACCGTAAGAGCCACGGCAGCTGCCGATGATGAAGCACTCAAAGAGCAGACGAAAAAACGGCTGCAGACCATGCTTAGCTTAGGTACGACCACCGCCGAAGTCAAGAGCGGATACGGTTTAACTCCGGACCAAGAACTCAGGGCTTTAAGGCTGATTGCGGAACTGAATGAGGAATCAGTCCTTGACTTAGTCCCGACTTTTATGGGGGCGCACGCGGTCCCCTCCGGCATGAGCGAAGAAGATTTTACCGAACTGGTGATCAGGCAAATGCTGCCCCAGGTCGCAGAACAGGGAATCGCTGAGTTTTGTGACGTGTTCTGCGAGCCGGGAGTGTTCAGCTTGGAGACAAGCGAGCGGATTCTGACCCGGGCCAAGGAACTAGGACTTAAGCCCAAAATCCATGCCGATGAGCTGGAAGCGGCCGGAGGGGCCGAACTGGCGGCCAGGCTAAGGGCTGTCAGCGCAGACCACCTGCTGCAGGCTTCCGACAGGGGGATCGAGGAAATGGCTGAAGCCGGAGTGATTGCCGTTCTGCTGCCAGCCACTTCTTTTAACTTGGCCAAAAATACCTATGCCCGAGCTCGGGAGATGGTCGCTGCCGGAGTGCCGGTCGCTTTAGCTACGGATTCAAACCCCGGTTCATCTCCGACGGAATCCATGCCTTTGGTGCTGACCCTGGGCTGCCTCTACTTGAAGCTGTCTCCGGCTGAGGCCTTGACCGCAGCGACCATTAATGCGGCCCATGCCCTGGGGCGGGCTGAGCGGATCGGAAGCCTGGAAGCCGGGAAGCAGGCGGATATCCTCATGCTCGACGCTCCAAATTTGAACTATCTGCCCTACCATTTCGGCAATAATCCTGTGGCCACTGTGGTGAAGAAGGGGAAAGTGGTGTATTCGGCAGAATACAGGAGTCAGTAGTCAGACTCCCATGCCGCTATGCGGCACCACTGATAGATGAAAATAGCCAAGGTGCATTACCCGCATCCTTCGCCGCGAAGAGATTCTCTGGTGTTGTGCGGCTTCGGCGATTATCATCCTCGGGCGGTGAGTATTCTCTGTGGAATCGCCCTCGGCATGAATCTCCACCGGAGATTCATGTCACCGGAGATAATCGTACCACGCGCCGGATGCTCGAACAGCGTGAAGCTGTTCGCCGAAGGATGAGAAAATCTCTTTGGTTTATTCCTTCAGCTTTTTACTTCTAAGAATCTTTGGAGGCCGCTCGCAGTCAAACAAAACATATTCTTCTATTAAAGATGTAGGCGAATAGTTAAGTGAACTATTCGCCGGAAAAGACTGACCCAAAGAATACTCAAAGACTGAGCTGGAAATTCGAAGCGAATAATGGACTTTTCAGGGGATACTAGTTAGGCCGGTTTAAGTTAAAGGTTAAGTTAAGCTCATATAGGCACCTTAAAAGATTTATATTTAAGAAGAAGTAACGAAAGTACGGATTGCCGGAGTGGGGTCCGTGCTTTTTTATTACTTATGATCACCTCTTAATGTGTAAATAAAAGATATAATCGGGCAATCCTCGCCGGAAATTTTGCTTTATTTATGGGACCGACCGCAAAATATTTTGCGATTCTAGTCAAAAGTTGCAGGAACTTACCCCTAAAAACTCGAATTTATATGCATATAGACTTATTCTAGATTTTTAGATTCTAATCTAAACATTTTTCGGGCTTTAATTTTAATTATTGTTTTCACGTTGTTCATTCAACTGAAAGGACCATGAAAAATGAAATTCAGACGCAGTATTGCTCCGAAATATACTCAGAAGCGAGCTGTTCTTACCTTCGACCGTTTTCTCCATTTAAAGGCTGGTTCGGGTGCGGCCAAACGCTACCTTGAAGACATAGATAGTCAGCCCAAAGTGTTGGGAATTCCAGTGTCCACGATCCCGGCCTATACGGACCCGAAAATTATTGCCTGGAAAGGGCAGCTTCTTATTCTCCATGCTCATCCACTTCCGGCTGATCAAGGCGGATACAGGGTAAGTATCCGGCCTGTGAGCGAGGAGGAAACCTTGCGTAAAAAGGTCAAGATTTACGAAACCATTCTCAACTCGATTCACGAAGGAGTACTGGTGACTGATCCAGCCGGATATGTCGCCTTCTATAATCAGGAGCTGGCGAGTTTGGAAGGCCTGGACCCGGAATATGCCGTCGGTAAACACATTACTGAGCTTTACCGGGAATCGCCGGAAACCAGTGAGCATTTACGGGTTTCCCAGACAGCCGAGCCGATTGCGGAAAATTATCAAAGGTATTTTACCAGTACCGGGCAAGAGGTGCACTCCGTAGCGACGACCGTGCCGATTTTGGATGGGGACGAGCTGCTGGGGGTTTATTCCGTGTGCCGGGATTTTACCCATATGAAAGAAATTCTGACGCGCACGCTTAAACTTCAAGACCCTCAGGCAGAAGAGAAAGACTTGAAGCTGCTGGCCCAAGAGCAGGCAGTCACTAAGAAAAGAGCGGGAAGCAGCCGTTCCGGACAAGGAGCCTATTATACCTTTGGTGATATTATCGGGAAAAGCAAAGCGATTCAGAATGTGATTGAAGCGGCCAAGCGGGCAATGGCCAGCTCGGCCAACATTTTGATTTACGGGGAAACAGGAACCGGGAAAGAATTGCTGGTACAGAGCATCCATAACGGCAGCCCCCGCAGTTCACAGCCCTTTGTCGCTTTAAACTGTGCCGCCATTCCGGAAAATTTGCTGGAAACCATGCTTTTTGGAGCGGTAAAAGGTGCGTATACGGGAGCGGTGCCGACCACCGGTCTTTTTGAGTACGTGGGCGAAGGCACACTTTATCTGGATGAGATTAACTCCATGAGCATCGGACTTCAGGCCAAGCTTTTGCGCGCTCTCCAAGAAAGAAGCTTTCGCAAGGTCGGCAGTGTGACGGAAATTCCTCTGCGCTGCCGCATCATCAGCTCGATCAATGTCGACCCGCTTACTTGTTTGCAGGAGCAGATGCTAAGAGAAGATTTGTTTTACCGGTTGTCCGTAATCTCAATTTACTTGCCGCCTTTGCGCGAACGCAAGCAGGATATTTTGATGCTTGCGGAATATTTTCTGAAAAAGCATGCTGAGGATTACGGAGTCAAGAAGCTGGATCCGGAACTGATTCAGGCTTTCCAAGAATACCGGTGGTCCGGCAATATCAGGGAGCTGGAAAACGCGGTCGAAAGTATGGTTTGCATGTCCGGTGATGATAAAGTGCTAACCCGGGAGCATCTTCCAATGTATTTGCGTCAAAATCTGGAGTTAGCTCTGGGCCAGAAGAAGGGTAATGAAGAAGGCAGCCTTCAGCTAAACGACTCTTTAATGGGTACGGAGACCGCTTTGATTACGGAAGCTCTTAAAAAGTATAAAGGCAATGTGAGCAAGGCTGCCAAAGAACTGGGTATTTTGCGTCAAAGTCTTCAGTACCGGATTAAGAAGCTGGGGCTGGAAGCAGAAAAGTTCAGAAGTTCGACGAATTAAAGAAAATTATAATACCGGTGTTAGTTTTTGTGATAGTAGGTTGTTACTTTTCTGTGAATTTGTCTTTCATAGCACTGCAGTTGGGAAAGTGTTATACTAAATGGTGGTCGTAAGTTTAACGTGCGGCCATCATATTTTTTTAGGTCAAAAAGTGATCAGACCGTTTAAAATCTATCAGGAGAGAAATGTAAGATGAAGAGCCAAGAGACACAGATGCAAGCAAAAAAACAGCTGGCTTCCGGAGTGGGGTATGGAATACTGGCTTACGGGTCGTGGGGACTGCTCCCGGTCTACTGGAAGACCTTAAAGGCGGTGCCGTCCCTAGAATTATTGGCCCACAGGATCGTGTGGTCATTCGTATTTGTAAGCGCCGTATTATTGGTTTTAGGGCGCTGGCATATGATAAGGGAGGTTTTGGCGGTTAAACGCAACCGCTGGGGCGTGCTGCTCGCCTCTCTGTTTGTGAGCCTGAATTGGTTTACCTATATTTGGTCCGTAAACAGCGGCCATGTGGTAGAGGCGAGCCTGGGCTATTACATTACCCCCTTTTTTATGGTGCTTTTGGGGTTGGTGGTGCTGAGAGAACGTTTGGATCTTTGGCAAAGCGTCTCCTTGTTGATTGCACTCGCAGGGGTGACGGTGATCACCTTTGAATACGGGCAGGTTCCCTGGGTGGCCTTGGCTTTGGCCGTGACCTTTGCCCTCTACGGCCTGGTCAAAAAGCTGATGAATCTGGATTCTCTCACGGGGCTTGCCCTTGAAACGGTATGCGTTCTGCCTTTGGCCTTGGGATATTTGCTGATTAAAGAAATGGACGGCAGCGCAGTTTTCGGGCATCTTCCCTGGCTGACGACCGTGCTGCTCCTGGCATCGGGCGCCATCACCGCCATGCCTTTGTTCTGGTTTGCCAATGGAACCAAGCGCATTCCGCTGTCAACGATGGGCTTTATCCAGTATCTGTCTCCCAGTCTGCAGCTGATGATGGGGGTACTGGTGTTTGGCGAGCCTTTTTCCCATATCGATCTCATCAGCTTCAGTTTAATTTGGCTGTCGCTCGCGCTGTATTCGGTTACGCGCACGGGCATTTTCCAGCGCTCAGGCGTTGAGAAAAAGTTAAGTCAATCAGCGAGGTAGCTTAACCGGGATTAACCTTGCTGCAAAGCCGTTTTTGCAGAGATGGGTGCAAAGAATTCTGCGGTGCAAAATTCTTTGCACCTCTTTTCTTTTGCATGCTTTTTGCAGAGGTGTTTTCTTATCTATGCGCAAACCTCCGGTTATTCCTTCAAACAGGCATGGTTCTAAGGATTTTTCCAAACCAAGCAGCGAACTTAGCAATCATTGAAAGGATAATTCTTACAAGATCGGAGCAGGATTGTTGGCATAATTTTTGCTTAATTCTTAAGTTAGTGCTCTTGACGTCCGTTTTGTGGAAGGAAGGGAAGGCAGGAGCAGAGCTTGTGCATGCAAAATGCGGCAAAGGTGTCGCCGCAGAATGGAACGATTGGAACGAGATCAGGGACAAAACAGTAAACTGCGCTAAGGAGGAATTGATGTTGAAAGTCAACATGACTGCTCAAACCAGTGTTGGGCTTAACTTGCTCTTGGAGGATCAGCTGGCGGAAATTCATTCCGCGACCCTGCAGGTGCTAAACACCGTTGGGGTGGAAGTCTACGAACAGGAAGCGCTTCAGCTCTTAAAAGATGCAGGTGCTTACGCCGACGGCACCCGGGTGCGCATCCCGGTAAGAATGGTGCAGGAAGCGCTGGCTTCCGCGCCGAAATCCGTAACACTGTACAACCGCCTGGGCGAGCCTGCCTGCATTCTGGAAAAAGGCAGAATCCATTACGGCACCGGGTCTGACACCCCGTATACGATTGACATCGAAACCGGAGAACGCCGGATTGCCACCAACAAAGACGTGGAAAACGCAGCCAAACTGGCGGATGCCCTCGATCATATCGATTTCGTGATGTCGCTCGGCCTGTCTTCAGACGTGCCGAAAGAGGCTTCGGATGTCTACCAATATCAGGCGATGGTGACCAACACGACCAAACCGATTGTGTTCACTGCCCACGATAAAGAAGGTTTGCTCGCGATTCATGAGATCTCTTCCGTCGTTGCCGGCGGAGACAGGGAGCTGGCCCAGAAGCCGTTCTTGGCCTTATACGCCGAGCCGACTTCGCCCTTATTGCACACCCAGGAAGCATTGGAAAAACTTCTGGCTTGCGCGGATAAAGAGATCCCGCTCATTTATGTTCCCGCCACCATGCGCGGTGCCACCGGGCCTGTAACTCCAGCCGGTTCTCTGGTCGTAGCTAATGCCGAGCAGTTGTCCGGCTTGGTGATCCACCAGCTGAAGCGCAAGGGAGCCCCCTTTATTTATGGCGGCGGCACCCCTCCGATGGATCTTAAAACGTCCATTTGCTCGTATGGCTCCTCCGAACGGGATTTGGGCTGCACTTCCCTGGTCAAAATCGGCCAGTACTACAACCTCCCAACCTTCACCACCGCCGGCTGCAGCGACGCCCATGTCTTTGACCAACAAGCCGGGGCGGAGGCCGGGTTTAACCTGTTAATCGAAGGGCTTGCCGGAGGCAACCTGATTCATGATTCCGGCTATATCGGCATCGGGCTCATTTCCTCCATGGAAATGCTGGTGCTGTGCGATGAAACCGCGGCCAATGTCAAATACTATCTTAAAGGGATTGAAGTGAACGCGGAAACCTTGGCCTTGGATGTTATCAAAGCGGTCGGACCGGGAGGCAATTTCCTGGGTGAAGTGCATACGGTCAAGAATTTTCGGCAAAACCGCCTGGAAACACAGGTCATGAACCGCTTGAATCTTGATACCTGGGAAGCGGCCGGGGCCAAGACGTTTGCCCAGCGCGCCAATGAGCGGGTTAAAAAGCTGCTTGCCGAGCATGAGGTACCCCAGCTGCCGGCAGAGGTCCTAGGTAGAATTGATGAAATTGTCGCCAGAGAGAGGAAGCATGGATAATGGGTGAAGTACTGACCTTAAGCGGACGCGACCTGACGCTGGCAGATGTGGTGAAAGTGGCCCGGGGTCAAGGGCAAAAGGAAAAAACTTACCCTGAGGTGCGCCTGGCTCCGGAAGCCCGCGCTCATCTGATTCGGGTGCGGGAATATATCGAAAAAAATTGGCTCAAACCGGATGCGCCCACAATCTACGGTTTTAATTCCGGGGTGGGCAAGCTGAAGGATACTCATATTGCCCCCGAAGAAAATGATACCTTTCAAAAGCTGATGATCGAATCCCATTGTTCCGGGATCGGGGACGCCGCCAGCGAGGAAGTGGTGCGCGCCACCATGCTCATGCGCGCCAATGCTCTGGCCAAAGGGGTCTCAGGTGTGCGCATCCAGGTGGTGGACCGTCTCTTGGAGATGCTGAATCGGGGCGTGCACCCGGTGATGCCGCTCCTCGGCTCTGTGGGAGCGAGCGGGGATTTGGCCCCGATGGCCCACCTGGTCTCGGCTTTGGTCGGGCACCCGGAAGCAGAAGCCTTTTACCAAGGGGAGCGCCTGCCGGCCGCAGAAGCTCTGAAACGGGCCGGACTTGAGCCTTCTTTTGAGATGAAAGCCAAAGACACCTTAGGCATGATTAACGGCTGTACCTTCACCTTGGGCATGGCCGTGCTGGCAGCTCATGACGCCCGCCGCATCGTTAAGCTGGCTGATGTCGCCTGCGCTTTAAGCATGGAGGCGATGCGCGGGGAGATGGGGGCTTTCGATGCCCGCATTCAGGAAGCGCGCAACCACCCCGGCCAGCTCCAGGCTGCGGCCAACATCCGCACCTTGCTCGCCGGGAGTGAATGGACGACAGACAATGCGCGCAGGATTAAGCTCAAGGATGAGATCCGGGAAGGGGAGTGGCAGCCGCGGGTGCAGGATGCTTACTCCATGCGCTGTGTGCCCCAGGTGCACGGAGCGGTCTTAGATGTCCTGGACTTTGTGGAGCAGATTCTGGTGCGGGAAGCGAATGCCGCCACGGACAACCCGCTCATGTTTATGGAAGAGAACGGGGAATATGTCGGAATCAGCGGCGGCAACTTCCACGGGGAATACCTGGCTTTTGCCATGGATTTCCTGACCGTGGCCATTCACGAAATCGGAAATATTTCCGAGCGCCGCAGCGCCCGCCTTTTAGACCCGACCATGAGCTACGGTCTGCCGCGCAATTTGGTCGGCTCCACGGTCGGCTTAAACACAGGCTTTACCCTGGCCCAATGTTCAGCCGCCGCGTTGGTGAGCGAGAATAAGACTCTCTGTTTCCCGGCCAGTGCGGATTCGATTCCGACCAAGAGCAACCAAGAAGACCATGTCAGCATGTCCACCTGGGCCGCCCGTAAATCGCAAATGGTCATCAAGAACATGTTCAAGATTTTGGGCATAGAAATTCTCTGCGCCGCGCAAGGGATTGCCTGTGCCGCGCCCCAGCTTCCGGGATTTAAGCTGGCTCCGGCTACTCAGAAGGTGTATGATAGGGTTAGACAAGATATTCCGGCGACTGGGGATGACCGCTATATGAACAAGCAGATGCGGCTGGCGATCGAGCTGGCGGAATCCGACGAGCTAATTTGATAGTTTAGATTGAGATTATAGTATCAGACATTCCCCGGTTGACGCTGTGATTTTGTCGATAATAAGAGGTGTGCGCTTAAATGAAGCCTTTGGTGGAAATGCTGACTGAGCGGGAAGTTTTAGAAATTCATAGGGCCAGTCTGGACGTGCTGGAAACGACCGGAGTGGAATTCCAAGGGGAAAAGGCTCTGGAGCTGTTTCGATCCAAGGGCGCCCGGGTGGAGGGAAATACCGTATGCTTAAGCCCCAGGCTGGTGGAAGAGAGTCTGGCTCAGGCTCCTGCCCGTTTTTTATTGGAGGCCCGGGACCCGGCCCGTTCGGTCTGGATCGGGGAGGATACGGTGTGCGCCCCGCCGGCCGGAGTGGTCTATATTCAGGATGCCCGAGAAGGCCGGAGGCCGGCTGACTTAGAGGATTACCTTCATTTGGTGCGCATCATCCACCAGAGCACGGTTTACGGAACCAATGGAGGCGGCATTGTTATTCCTGCGGCGCCCTCTTTTTCCGCCCTTGAAAAGTATGCCTGGATGGTCTTGGCCGGTCATTGGTATTCGGACAAGCCCCAGATGGGTTTTGCTTTGGGAGCGGATATTGCGCGAGCCGCGATCGAGATAGCGGATATTGTGTTTGAAGGGAGGCCGGGCTGTCATACCATCGGCACGGTCAACCCCGATTCTCCTTTAATGTTCTCGGAGAAGATGATCGAAGGGCTGTTTGCATTCGCTGAGGCCGGGCAGCCGGTGATTGTAGCGCCCTGCAGCATGGCCATGGCCACCAGTCCGGTGACCCTGGCCGGCACCTTGGTGGTAAATAATGCGGAAGTCTTAGCCGGGTTAGTCCTGGCAGAGCTCATTCGCCCCGGAACCCCTGTGGTCTACGGCAATACCTCGACCATTTCCGATATGCAGACCATGGCCATCGCTTTGGGTGCGCCGGAACTGTCGCTCCTAGTGAATGCCACCGCCCAGCTGGCCCGTATCTACAAGGTGCCCTCGCGCACCGGGGGCTCGCTCACTGACGCCAAGACCCCGGATATCCAGGCCGGAATGGAGTCCATGCTTTCCATGTTCACTTCCCTGGCCAGCCGGGCGAGCATTGTCATGCATGCCGGAGGAATTCTGGATTCTTTCCTTACTCTTTCGTATGAAAAACTGATCCTGGATGAGGATGTCATCGGCATGGCCGCGCGTTTTCTGCGGGGAATCACGGTAGATGAGGAGAGCCTGGCCTTGGATGTGATTAAGGAAAAAGGTCCGGGCAGCCATTATTTGGACACGGATCACACCATGAAACATTTTAAGCAGGAGTTTTGGCGGCCGCAGTTGAGTGACCGCCAGGTGTTCCAGCCGGAGCGCGATTACAGCAGTTATATGGTGGACAAGGCTGCTGCGGTATGGCAGAACCGGATCGCGGCCTACGAACGCCCGGCGCTCAAGCGGGAAGTGGAGGAGCGTTTGCTTCAGTATTACCGGGATAAGTTTGGGCGGGAGGCGCTACTTGTGAATTAAAGGGGGTGCGGCAGTGAAGCTTGAATTCAAGGTAAATGGCAAAACGTATGAGCTGGATGTAGATCCTGAGTCCCGGTTGTTGGACGTGCTCCGGGAGGAATTGGGCCTGACCGGGGCCAAGGAAGGCTGCGGGGAAGGGGAATGCGGGGCCTGCACCGTTATTATGGACGGCCTGGCGGTGAATTCCTGCCTGGTGCTGGCAGCCCAAGCCCGGGGAAAAGAGATCTTAACCGTGGAAGGACTGGCGGAGAACGGGGAACTGGACAGGCTGCAGCAGGCTTTCATTGATAACGGGGCGATTCAGTGCGGGTACTGCACCCCCGGAATGCTGATGTCGGCCAAAGCGCTCTTCCTGCGCAACCCCCACCCTTCGGAAACAGAAATCCGGACGGCGCTTGCGGGAAACCTGTGCCGCTGCACCGGGTATGTCAATATTATCAATGCGGTTAAGGACGCGGCGGAGGGGGCGGTATGATGCCGGAATTTCAAATTGCCTGCCCTCAGAATCTGGCAGATGCCATCACTGAAGCATCCCGCCTGCAAGGGGAGGTTCTGTTTGTAAACGGAGGCACAGACCTGATTCTGGAGCTTCGGTCCGGACAAAAGAAGGCGGATTGGCTGATTGACCTGTCCCAGGTTCCGGAACTGCAAAGCCTGCCCACCCTTGAAAACGGAATGCTTAAGCTGCGAAGCGGGGTTACTTTCACCAGGTTAAGTACGGATCCGCTTGTCCGGAAACATGCCCGCTGCCTGGCGCACGCCGGTGAGCAGATGGGCTCAGCCCAGATCCGCAACCGCGCAACCCTCGGCGGCAATATTGCCTCAGCTTCCCCGGCGGGGGACAGTCTCCCGGCTCTGGCGGCCCTTGAGGCAGAGGTGACAATCGAGGGTTCCGAGGGGGCGCGAACGCTGACTGTGGCCGAGATGTTGGCCGCTAAAGAAAAAACGCTCAAGGCGCGCGAGTTGGTTACGGAAATTCTAATCCCCCTTGCCGAACAAGGCATCGAAAGGCGCAGCACTTTCACTAAAATCGGAAGCCGAACCCAGGTAAGCATCGCCCGTCTCAATCTGGCGGCGGTAATGGAGCTGGAACACGGAGTGATACGGAAGATGCGGCTGGCGGTGGGAGCGATTGGAAAGGCTCCGCTCCGTTTGTATGAATTCGAAAAGGAATGGGAAGGAAAAGCGGTCAAGGCAGAATCGGCCGGGAAAATCGCTGGGGAAATAGCTGGGACCTTGGCTGAGTTTTTGACCAAGACCGTGGATCAAGCGATCCCGGGCAGGCATTCGCAAGCCTATAAAAGGCAGGCGGTGCAAGCCTTAGCGTTTGATGTCGTGGCTGAGCTCTTCCCGGAGCAAGGACTGGGCCAAGGGGGTGGCGGTAATGGCGGAAGATAAAGGAGTAAAACAGCTGGCAACACCGGAGCGCCAAGCAGCGGCAGCGGAGCAAACGCTCAAATATGTCGGGCGCAACCTTCCTCTGCATGATGCCGTCGCTAAAGCCACCGGTAAAATCCAATATACCGGGGACATGAACTTTCCAGGCATGCTTCAGGCCAAGATTTTGTTTAGCCCTTTGGCGCATGCCCGCATTAAAAAGATCGATGCTTCCGCGGCCTTAGCCCTGCCGGGGGTTGCAGCAGTTTTTTCCCATGAAAACACCCCTCAAACCCTTTATAACAGCCAGGTATGGTTTGCCGGACAGGAAGCGCGCGCTGATGAACGTCTCTTTCACGATACGGTCAGGTTTGTCGGGGACAGGGTGGCGGCGGTGGTGGCGACGGATAAAAAAATTGCTGCCAAAGCTTTGGGCTTGATCAAGGTAGAATATGAAGAATTGCCTGCGCTTTTCGACCCGGAGGAAGCCCTGACCGAAAATGCGGTCGAAATTCACCCGGGAGGTTCTCCGTTTTTTGAAAAAGAGTTCGGTTGTGGCAATCCGAGTGAGACTTTTAAGCAAGCGGAGCTCATCGTGGAAGACAGGGTGGAAACGCCCAAGATTCACCACGCGGCGATGGAAACACACGTGTGTATTGCCGTCCCTGATCATAGCGGCAAAATTACGGTCTATACCCCTTGCCAAATCCTTTATTCGGTGCGCTTGGTGGTCGCTGAAGTTTTAGGGCTGCCCTATAACAAGGTGCGCATTCTTAAAACCCCTATGGGAGGCTCATTCGGCGGCAAACAGGAAGTGACGATTGAGCCCCTGGCAGCATTTTTTGCCCAGGCAACCGGGAAACCGGTAAAAATTGAGTATAATCGCCAGGAAAGCATCATTTCAACCCGCACACGGACCCGGACGATCGGGTATGTGCGCACAGCCGTGGATCAGAACGGAAAAATACTGGCCCGCGAAGTGAAAACAATCGTCGATACGGGAGCTTACACTTCGAACGGAGCAATTGTCAGCATGGCGATGGGGAAAAAGCTTTTCCGCCTCTACCGCATTGAAAATCAAGTTTACCGGGTGCAGGCGGTGCATACCAACACCCCAGTGGCAGGGGCCGCCCGCGGCTATGGTTCTCCTCAAATCCATGCAATAACAGAGATTAATCTGGACCATGTCGCTAATCGTTTGGGCCTTGACCCGGTGGAATTCAGGTTAAGGAATTTGGTACACCCCTATGATGAAGATTTAAGCGGAGGTCCGTCTTTGGGCAATGCCCGCATTATCGACTGTGTCGAAGAGGGGGCTAAGCTTTTCCGTTGGCATGAGCGCCGGACCCAAGCTGAGGCAGGTCGGAGCACAAACGGACGCTTTCGCCGCGGGGTGGGGATGGCTTGCGCCACCCATAGCAACGGCTATTTTGGAGCGTTCCAGGATTTTACCACTATGACTTTGCGCATGCTGGAGGACGGCAGCATGATCCTCAACTCCGGGATTCATGAATTGGGATGCGGCACAGTCACCACCATGAAGCAGATTATCGCGGAGGTACTTGACATCAACCCGGACCGGATCGAGGCTCCGGAAGGGGATACGGAAACCAGTCCCTATGATGTCGGCTCTCAGGCCAGCCGTGTTACGCACATCTGCGGGGCTGGGGCGCTAAAAGCCGCGCGCAAGGTCAAAGAAATCTTTCGGAGGGAAGCTTCCAAGATTCTCGGCTGTGAGCCGGAAGATGTAGTGATGCGCTCTGAGATAGTCTGGTCGAAGCACAAGCCGGAGGAAAAGATGACTTACGGAGAAATGGTCAGGCTTATTCAACAGAAAAACCGGACGGAGATCATCGCTACTGAAACCTACCAGGCCGCGGACAACCCTGGTTCCTATGGAGCTAACTTTGTGGAAGTGGAAGTGGATACCCTTACGGGACTGGTGCGGGTGATAGATTTGCTGGCGGTGCATGATGTGGGCAAAGCGATCAATCCCGGGTTTGTTAAAGGACAAATCTATGGCGGAGTGCAAATGGGAATTGGACTCGCGTTAAGCGAAGACCTGCAGATTGATCCCAAAAGCGGTAAAGCCAAAGGAGACAGTTTTGCCAGGTATCACCTGATAAATGCCCCGGACATGCCGTCGGTCGAGGTATTGCTGATCGAAAAAGGAGGGGATCTTGGCCCCTTCGGGGCTAAGAGCATCGGGGAAATCGCCACCTGCCCGACTGCCCCGGCCGTCGTGAATGCGGTAAATCATGCGTTGGGTACGAACCTAACAACGCTGCCGTTGACACCGGAAAGAATTTTGGCGGCATTAAACGAATAAACTTTAAGCCTGGCGTTGAAGCCAGGCTTAAAGTTTATTCGCTCATTCAGTGAAAATTATTCTTTTGATCATCAATTCTGAACGAATGAGTGGAGTAGAGTCTCCGCCTGAAGCTTCTATGTTTTACTTTAGCAAAACGAGTTTATTAAAGAATCCCAAAAAAGCAGTATAGTTAAGCAATTGGAAAAAATAGCATGAGAATTTGAGATAATATATGCAAAACAGTCAAAATTATCTGAAATTATAGTTGAGTTGACCGTTCAACTGAAGTATACTATTTTTAGAACGGACGCTCACTAATCTTAGCAACTTAAAGAAAAGGAAAGGAGTATGAGTGAATGGCTGATCGGGATTTGCGGCAATGGCTTGACACATTAGAACAAGAGGGGGAATTAGCTAAGGTAAAAACCGAAGTCGACTGGAACCTGGAAATCGGCGGCATATTACAGGAGGTGTTTGACCGGGGGAATGGCCCTGCCTTACTTTTTGAAAATATTAAAGACCATAAAGATACCTCTTGTACCCGGCTCTTTACGGCCTCAATGTCCAGCTACCGGAGGATTGCTCTGATGCTGGGAGTACCCAAAGAGACCCCCTATCCGGAACTGATCAAGATCTGGAGGGAGAGGAGCAGAAAGCCGCTGAAGCCGGTGGTTGTTAAGGACGGGCCGGTAAAGGAAAACATAGTTAAGGGGAAAGACGTCGATTTACTGCAGTTTCCTGCCCCTTACTGGCATAAGCTGGATGGAGGGCGCTACATCGGCACTTTCCACGGGGTGGTGACGAAGGATCCTGATACCGGCTGGACCAACGTGGGCATGTACCGGATGATGGTGCAGGACCGCTATACCACGGGGCTGGCCATACCTACGGGGCAGCACATTTGGGAGCATTGGCGCAAGTGGAAGAAACGCGGGCAGAACATGCCTGTGGCGGTGGTCATCGGCTGGGATCCGGTGTTGCCGGCTACGGCCTGCGCACCGATAGGCCGTGGTGTGGACGAGTATGAGATCATGGGGGCGCTGCGGCAGACTCCGGTGGAACTGGTTAAATGTGAAACTAATGACCTTTATGTACCGGCTTCGGCGGAGATCGTCATCGAAGGCGAGGTTCCTATCGACTTTGCCAAGTTCCGGGAAGAAGGGCCTTTCGGGGAGTATACCGGCTATTACACCTCTGAGGCGTTCAAGCGACCGATCTTTGAAGTGAAGTGCATCACCTACCGGAACAACCCCGTTTTTCAGGGCACAATGGAAGGGATGCCGATCAATGAGGATCATTTTTTAAGCTCAGTGAACCACAGCGCTGCGGTGTGGGATATTTTGGATGAACGTATGACTGGAGTGACTGGGGTAAACTGTGACCCCAGCACGGCCTGGGCCAACCTGATCGTGCAGATTGACAACAGTTACTATGGGCAGGTGCACCAGGTCGGGGCGAATGTTTGGAGTTCCCACCTTTCCCTGATGATTGGCAAGAACATCATCGTCTGCGATCCCGACGTGGACATCTACGACCTGCGCAAGGTGTTCTGGGCCATTGCCTACCGGGTTCACCCGCCGCGTGATATCATCCAGTACCCGGGCTGGATCGGCATGCTGGACCCGATTGTGCATCCTGACGACAGGAAGTTTGCTGCTGTCAATCAAGGGGTTAGGATGCTCATCGATGCCACAAAGCCCATTGAAAACCCCAGATCTGATAAATGGTGGGGTGAGAAGTTTGCTCCGCTGGCCTATTCCGATGAGGAAACTATGGCTAAGGTTAGGGAAAAATGGGATAGCTACGGAATACTCATTAACAAGTAAGAAGCTTCCTAGGGTTACTGGGCCAAAGAACCTGCCTACAAGCAGAACAGGTTTAACACTCTCGGTTCAGGGTGTCGTTCCGTCTCATTTAGCCACCCATCTTGATACCCTTCTCAAATCTTACATTTCTTTATTAATACTTAGTTGTGGTACACAAAGCGTAACCGGGCTTTATAGCGTGTGACAGAAAGAAGAGGGGAACGTGGATATGAAACGGATCATCGTGGGGATTACCGGGTGCCACAGCAACAGCACAAGTGATGTCGAGATGATCCAAAAGGATCTACCTGAACTTAAAGCAACGACCCAGGTGAAGGATGTTTATCTTGACGGAGGCTTTTATAGTAGCGACGTCGTTAAGCAAGCAGAAGACCTTGGTGTTAAAGTTCATTACACCGACATGACCGTCGCAGCGTCACTTCACATAAATTGCCTTACAACTCCTTCAGCATTCAAAACTTCGAAAAAATCTTAGATTGTCCGGAGGGACAGGAACCTGTACGAAGTGATTTTAATCCAAAGAGTGAAATCTTTAGTGCACATTTTGATCTGAAAATCTGCAGTCAATGTCTCCTGAAGGAGCAATGCCCTGTCAAGTTTCAAAAGAAGGATACTGTCTTGCGTGTCAGCCAGAAGAGCCTCATCGCCAAAAATACTCGTTTAACTATTCAAAATGAAGAGGAGCGCAGGGAAAGCGGCAGTAAACGGGCCGCAGTTGAAGGAACAAACTCTGTTCTTAAACGGGCGCGGGGAACAGGGAAACTTAAAGTTCGCGGTTTAGTTCGCAAACAGCCTGGTTATGGGCTTAAAAACGATCGCTCATAACTTCCACCAGATCGTACATTTCATCCAGGGGGATACCCGTCAGAAACGTAAAAAGTCTTACAGAGACGACATGGGGTAGCTGTAGCTATTTAGATGAAATAACTGGTAATAGATGAGGAGGCCTGCTCAAAATGACGTCTTTGTAGTCGCTATTTTAACGAGACAAGAAAGATAACATCCATAAGATGGTAATGATCTGTTAGAAAAAGATTCAATGGAGAAAAGGACTATTGTTTTCTAGACTTTCTTCAGTGCAATCATGAGTTAAGTAAAGTATTCTGGGCAATTGCTTACCGGGTAAATCCTCGAAAAGACATTATCCAGTACCACGGTTGGCTGGGAATGTTCGATCCAATGGTACATCCGAATGATCGGAGATTTCCCGCAGTAAATCAAGGCGTTAGATTGTTAATAGATGCAACTAAACCGCTAGAGAATCGAAGAACAGATAATGCTAGGGCGAAAAAGTTGCGCCCCTAGCCTACCCCGATGAGGAGACCATGCAGAAAGTACGCAGCAATTGGGATAAATACGGAATTTCTTTATGAGAGGGGGGAAGGAAATGAATTTTGAGCTACCGGAAGAGGTTGAGGCCATTCGAAATGTTGCTCAAAGCTTTGCAGAGAAAGAAATTGCTTCAACCGTAATGGATGATGATAACAATCACTATTTTCGGTATGAACTCGTAGAAAAGATGGGGAAGCTTGGTCTTTTTGGTAGTATTATTCCTGAGGAATATGGAGGCAACGAAGCAGGTTATTTGGCGTGTGTTGCAATAGTTGAAGAAATCAGTAAGGTGAGCGCCAGCATGTCAACACTTTTTAACACTCAATCCTTAGGTCCACCCTATGCGTTGCTTCGTTGGGGCAATGAGGAACAAAAGAGAAAATATATTCCACCATTAGTTAGGGGTGAGAAAATCTGTTCTTTTGCCATCACTGAACCTAACACGGGATCGGATGTCGCCGGAATGAAAAGTACAGCAAAGAGAGATGGCAATTACTACGTCCTCAATGGCTCGAAGATGTGGATTACCTACGCACCAATCGCCGATTTTGCTTTGGTATATGTCTATACGGATTTGTCTTTACACCACAGGGGTATGTCTTGTTTCATTGTTGAAAAGGACACTCCGGGTTTTACCACTCGAACTATTACGAGCAAATTCGGTTTGCGCTCCATCCCAACCGGGGAGGTGACTTTTGAGGAGTGTCGGGTTCCTAAAGAAAATCTCTTGGGGCAAGAAGGGGAGGGATTCAAAATCTGCATGGCTCAATTGGAAGGTACCAGACTTGGAGCGGCAGCCCGTGGAGTTGGAATTGCGGCAGCATGCTTGAAAACAGCCACTGAATATGCCCGCCAACGTATGGCTTTTAATCAGCCTATTTCCAGCTTCCAAATGATTCAAGAACAAATCGCCCTAATGGCGGTCAACGAAGAAGCTGCCCGTTTATTAGTTTATAAAGCCGCTTGGGCCAAAGATAAGTTTCCGAAACAACGTCATACCCACGCTGTTGCTATGGCTAAGTATTTCGCGGCTGAAGCAGCGGTTGAAGCGGCAAACGAGGCGATGAAGATATTGGGTGCTTACGGTTATTCCGAAGAATATCCCGTGGCGAGATATTTAAGGGATGCTAAATCCCTGCAAATTGTCGAAGGCACTTCCAACATTCAGAAAACATTAATTGCGCGCGGAGTACTTGAAATATAAAAAAATATTGTAGTTTTGCAGGCTGCTCATCTCAGATCGCTATGAGTTTGGAGACGAACAATGAGCACACCGCGGAGATAGTATGGCATCGACTGTTAAGTAAAGCGTTTGCGGGATCTTGTTAACGGAAAATGGGCAGGGGCGTCTGGCGGCAGAATACATGGATGGGAGGAAACGAAGTGAATTTTGAGGATATTTTGTACGAAAAGAAAGAGGGGGTCGCAAGGATCATCATTAACCGTCCTGATGTCCTGAACGCTTTCCGCACGGCTACATTGAAAGAGCTGGCTAGCGCCTTTGAAGACGCTAGCCTGGACGGAACTATAGGGGTCGTAGTTCTAAGAGGCGCGGGAGAGAAGGCATTTTGCGTGGGTGGCGATGCTAAGGAGTCGGCGGGGGGCAGCGGATACCCAAGGGAGATGGACTATTGGCATACAAGAGTGCATCAGGCCATTCGAGGGACCGAAAAGCCAGTGATTGCTGCAGTAAATGGTTATTGTATAGGTGGAGGCAATATTCTACAAATACTTTGTGACTTAACCATTGCCGCGGAAACGGCCAAGTTTGGGCAAGCTGGCCCAAGGGTAGGCAGTTTCGACGCAGGTTACGGAGCAGCCTACCTTGCTAGAATCGTGGGCGAGAAGAAAGCCAGGGAAATATGGTTTTTGTGTAGGCAGTATACCGCACAGGAAGCTCTGGATATGGGCATGGTGAATAAAGTGGTACCTCAGGAGAAATTTGATGAGGAGGTGGCAAGCTGGTGCAGGGAAATACTTAATCTTAGCCCCACTGCTTTAAAATTCCTGAAGATTGCCTTTAACGCTGATAGTGATGCGATTTTCGGTACTGAGGCCATGGCTATGGCAGGCGTACGGCTATATTGGGAAACAGACGAGGCCAATGAATGGAAAAAAGCCTTTTGGGAAAAGCGAGAGCCCGAGTGGAAAAGATTTAGGAAATGAGACCAGGTCAACGAGACTGCAATGTGGTAAGGAGTCCTCGGGAGGCAGTAATTAGTTTATAGTAAAGGATGGTGGGTGCAGTATAGGCATATAATTCAAATTATTCAAACTATTATTAACAATGGAAATTAAAAAGGAGGTAAAGTGTTTATGATTGAGCAGGAAGAATCTAAAAAAGAATATTATATTTACGTTGACACAGGAGGTACTTTTACCGATTGCGTAGTGGTGAGATCCGACGGACACTTTATCAGTGGCAAGTCGGCCACCACTCCTGAAGACCTGGAAAAAGGATTCTTGAATAGCATTTCAGCCACCCTGGTGAAGGAAGGCCTCTCTCTAGAAGAAGTAATCCCTAACACCAAGGCAATTGGTTACGGTACAACTCAAGGCACCAACATCATCGTGAGCGGAGCCGGGGGACCGAAGTTGGGTTTAATTACCACCAAGGGGCATGAGGACAGGACGATCATTATGAGGCTCCGGGCAGCGGGGTTAAATTCAATTGACGGGATGCACATGGTGAAGGCTGATAAACCAAACCCTATTATCCCCCGAACAAGGATCAGGGGGGTTGCTGAAAGAGTGGATTGTATGGGGAAAGTTATAACCAGCCTTGACGAAGAAGAACTGCGGTCTGTAATAACGGAACTTGTGGAGGAGGAGAAAGTCAAGGGTATTGCAGTGGGGTTTATTTGGTCCTTTTTAAATAATGCACATGAGCAAAGAGCTAAGGAAATAATAAATGAAATGTACCCCGGGTTGGCGGTTGCTATTTCTTCCGAGGTTGAACCTATTATCAGGGAATATCCCAGGTTTATGTCTACGGAAATCGATTTGTATATTGGCCAGGCTCTCAAGAAGTTACTGGATAATATCCATCACTCATTGGAGGAACACGGATATAAAAGTCCCTTGCTGGTGTTACAGGCTGCGGGGGGCGTTGCCAGGTCCGAGGTAGTCAAACCTGCTACAACCTTACATTCCGGCCCGGTGGGCGGGCTTGCCGGAGTGGAGTTTTATAAGGGTATGTATGGTATAAGAAAAGGAATTGGAACGGATATGGGCGGTACAAGTTTTGATATAACCATATCCACTGAAAGAGGGTCGGAATATTTACGGGAACCAATCGTGGGACGTTTTCAAATTTCCAATCCGATGTTGGAGATAATTACAGCAGGCGCAGGAGGAGGAACCATTGCTTTTGTTGATAAAATTACCCGTACCCTGCACGTTGGTCCCCAAAGTGCCGGTGCAGTACCCGGTCCGGTATGTTATGACCAGGGAGGGTTAGAGCCCACCGTTACTGATGCAGATGTTGTATTAAACAGGATTGATGCCGATTATTTTCTGGGTGGTAAGCTAAAATTAAATCGAAAAAAGGCCTTAGAAGCTATTGAGGAAAAAATTGCCAAACCGTTAAATTTAGACGTTTATAAAGCTGCCAGTGGTATATGTAAAATTATCGATTCGGCAATGGCGGGAGCCTTGAACGCTGCTCTGGCGGCCAGAGGGATTGATCCCACGAGCTATACTTTGCTTTCCTTTGGCGGAGCGGGCCCGGCTCATTGTGCAGGATACACGAACAATATGCCTTTCGCCCGCATAATAATTCCACGGAGCGCGCCGGTTTTCTCTGCTTTTGGGGCATCCACTGCAGATATCCGGCACAGGTACGAAGGTTCCCCCTTCTTATTTGTGCAAGACCTTCCCTTTAACCCTACAACTTTACAATTTGACTTGGATAAGATTACCCTTGCTGCCATTCCTACTTGGGCTTTGGATAGGTACAACTCCATAGTTAGCAAAATAAAACAGTATGCTGAGGATGATATGGTACGAGAGGGATATGCATCGTTTGAAACCCATTATGAAATACTGGCTCGTTATGGTGGCCAGCTTTGGGAAATTAGGCTGGATGTCCCAGTAGCAACCATCAATACCGATGCCGATTTTAAATTAATCCTGGACAGGTTCGAGCAGGAATACATGAAGGTTTATACCCGACAGGCGATGGTACCCCGCGGTGGCATAGAAATAGTCAATGTGGCGGTGGAAGCCGTTGGTAAAACACCCAAAGTACAAATTGCCAAGTACGATTTTGCCGGAAAAGATCCATCTGGCGCGCTAAAAGGGCAAAGAGAGGTCTACTTTGATAATTGGCTGGTAACATCAGTTTATGAATGGAATAAATTAGGAAATGGAAACGAAATTTTGGGCCCGGCAATTATTGAGGCCGAGGAAGCAACAGTAGTCCTTACACCGGGGAGAAAAATTGTGGTAGATGAATTTCATAACCTGAATATGTCAAGTTTAAGTTAGTTTAAGAATTATGTTAAAGAAAGGATGATGATCTAATGCCTATGCAGAAGCTTGATCCAGTTAAATATGAAATTTTCTATAATCGATTGTCCCATATATTAAATGAAGGAAAGGAAGTATTGCGTTATCTTTCGGGGTCCACTATCGCCAGAGAAGGCGGAGAAGTAGCACAAGCTTTTTACCTGCCCACCGGTGAAGCGGTGCATATTGCCTGTGGTATCCTAATGCATATACTTAACGTTACCCGTGTGATAAGGTATATGCGTGCAAATAATTACGAGGCTGAAGACATCGGTATTTACGACGGGGATCAATTTATAAATAATGATGCCTATATCGGGGGCATGCATGCTCCTGATATGGCAAACGTTGCACCCATCTTTTATAATGGGGAGTTAATTGGATATACTGCATCAATTTCCCATACTACCGAAACGGGAGGTATCGAGCCTGGCGGAATGTGTCCCAGCGCTTTGGAGGCCGTGCATGACGGGATCCATTTACCTGCGCTCAAGTTAATTGAAAGAGGAAGAATGAAGCAAGATGTTTTTAATATGATATTGAGATCTGTGCGTGACCCCCGGGCAATGGAACTAGACATCCGGGCCCGCATTGCCGCCAATGAAAGGGTGCGCCAGAGAATCTTGGAACTAATTGAGGAAGTTGGCCCAGAGTTTTTTATAACGGCTTGCAAGCAACTGGTCCATGATGCGGCCGAACAACTGCGGGCCAAGGTAAAGATGCTGAAGCCAGGCGTATATAAGGCGCGGATTTATAATGATACAGTGGGTGTGCTAGGTGATAAACTGGCCATCATCCAGGTGGAATTGGGAGTCACCAAGGAGGGGGAACTACATGTCAAAGTACCTGTAGTATCACCGCAGGTAAGAGGGTTTAATAATTCCTACTTACCGGCTGTCGAGGCAAGTGTTTTTTATACCCTTTTAGTGGAAATGGCTTATGATTTGCGGTGGAACTCTGGAATATCAGATATTGTTCATATTGAAGTCCCTGAAAAGTCACGGCTAAATGCTGATGAAAAGCAGAGTGTGGGGTATGCAACAGTAGGGATCGCCCAGGCTTTTACCAATGCCCTTACGGAAGCAATTGGGCGAGCGTACTTTGCTTCAGGGCAGAAAGAAGAGGTTATGGCTAGCGGTGCTGTTGTCTGTTGCGGGATTTGGGGTGGCATTGATCAGTATGGGCGGCCCTGCGGTAATATTTTGTCCCAGGTCTGGCCTGCCTCGGGGAGTGGAGGTCGTCATGGAAGAGATGGGATTGATAGCTCGTTCCAGTTGTTTAACCCTTGGTCATATTCGGCAGATACTGAAGGCGAGGAAGTACTGATGCCTGTATTGCACTGGTCCGCCTATCAGCGGCCTGATTCCGGGGGATATGGAGCTTTTCGTGGTGGGTGTGGAATTTCAGCCATAGATATTGTACATGGTTCTGAAAGGATTGAAACTTATGTGATCGGAACAGGTGGGAAGATTCCCATCAATCAGGGAATTTTCGGGGGATACCCAGGTGGATCTGTTTATTCCGACAGGATAAATAATAGCAACTTTTTTGAGTTGATGAACACCAAACAATTACCTTATACTTTTAAAGAACTGAGAAAAAAAGTTAAGGGTGAATATGTTCCCGGGCCGCCAAGTATACCATCTCGATTATCCAGGCCTGGCGATATCATCATGTATTCCAGCATAGGTGGCGGAGGTCTAGGGGATCCGCTGGAGAGAAATCCGCAATCAATTGTGGATGACATAAAGAATGGCGTGGCTACTCTGGAAATATCCCAAAAAGTATATTGTGTAGCACTTAATCCGCAAACGCTGGAAATAAATCAAGAGGAAACAAAGGCTTTACGGGAGGCAAAAAAGCGGGAGCGGCTGCGTCAGGGGGTGCCTGCAATTACGTTACTCCGCAGTTTAGTTCAGAAAAGGAAAGAGCGGCAAATTTCGGAGGTGGCACAAAGCTATTTGGACGAGTTAACGGAATTTTCAACGGCATTTAAGCAGGAGCTTGAGCATGAAGAAAAAATCAGTGCGCTAAATTGGGAACCCATTGGTAGAGTTGGTGATGTAGAAAAGCTATTTGAACTTACTCCTTATGTAAATGTTGGAAAGACAGTTGATGGAAAATTGGTAACTTACTGCGGAAAATGTGGTTTTATTTATGGTGGGGTTAAGGATAACTTTAAATTATTTACGTTAGTTTACGAGCGAGATCCGCAAGAAGTATATCCGGGGGACGAATCGGGCGACCGGATGGCCCCTGACAAAGATTGGTGTATTTTACGGGAATTCTATTGCCCTGGTTGCGGGACTCAGATTGAAGTCGAGGCAACACCTCCGGGCACACCTTTTATTTCAAACTATTCTATCAATTTTGAAAGCTAAGTTATTTTTTGTTTTTCTCCGGCTGGTAGCTTGCTGCCAGCCGGAGAAAGTACTACGCAAAAGGAGGTTTTCCCCTTTGAAACTGGAAATATCTTCGGCCTGGGAAGAACTGAGTAAAACCAAAACGTGGCCGGAAATTTTAGCTGAAGTTGCTCAGGCATTTCCCGACCGGGAAGCGCTGGTATTTAGGATGAATGGGACTAGGATAAGTTTTACGTATAGAGAGTATGCCAACAAAGTAGATGAACTTGCCAGAGGTCTTTATGCTATTGGTGTAAGAAAGGGCGATCATGTGGCGCTTTGGATGACTAACCGACCGGAGTGGTGTTTTGCCCGGCTGGCTATTTATAAATTGGGTGCTATTATGATACCGTTACACACCCGATACCGCCTGGAAGAATTGCAATTTGTTTTAAAACAAAGCGATACCCAATATCTTTTGCTTGAGGATCAATTTTTCGACAGAATTGAATCTTTGAATATGCTCAATCAGTTAATACCCGAAATTAAATGCAGCGCTACAGGTAAAGTAGATGCCGGGGAATTCCCCGTTTTAACAACAGTTGTTTGTCTCAGCAATAAAGGGGAGAAATATCCGGGAACTTATTCATATGATGAGGTTCTTCAATTGGGGTCTAAGATTTCAAATGAAAAAATAGAAATTAAGCATTACCCGGCGGACACCATTCATATTATTTATACCTCTGGTACGACCGGCTTTCCCAAAGGAGTGGAAACGCCAAGCAGCTGCAATGTGGCATATTGTGCTGTTTCTAAGGAACTTTATCACCTTACCGGCAAAAGCAAGTACCTGAATGTAATGCCTTTCTTTGGTAATATTGGCTTATGGAATCATACCCTTTCTTTACTGGCGGGGTGCACCCTTATAACCGACGCACCAGTTTATGATCCCGTAGATGTACTTGCTACCATTGAAGCGGAGGGGATCACTCACGCTATTTTTGTGCCTACAATTTTACTGGATATATTAAATCACCCCGATTACGATAAATATAATTTAAAATCTTTACAGCGCATTACCTGTTCGGGAGCACCTGTTCCGCAGAACCTGATCAGGATGATTAAAGAAAAGTTGGGGTTATACTTAATGAATATTTATGGTTTATCGGAAGCTTCTGGGCTAAGTACCTGGGTACCATATGGAGATACCCCGGAGCACGTGGAGAAAACCGTTGGCCTGGCGATGCCTCATTGTATGGTGGGGATTTTGAACCAAAATACAGGGAAAGAATTGCCGCCGGGAGTAGAGGGCGAAATATGCACGCGGGAGGTTTTCCCCGGCAGCCAGCACATGAAGGGTTATTATAAGCGGCCTGAACTGACCCGGGAAGTAATCAGGGACGGTTGGCTGCATAGTGGCGATCTAGGTAAGATGGACGCGGAAGGTTATATTTATTTAACTGGTCGGTTAAAGGAAATGTTTACAGTGGGTGGGTTTAACGTTTCTCCCGCCGAGGTTGAAAATTTTTTATTAAAACATCCCAAAGTTGCCAATGTGGCAGTTGTGGGGGTGCCAGAACCGCGTTTGGGGGAAGTTGGTGCTGCGTTTATCAAACTTAAGACGGGTCAAAATTGTTCCGAGGAAGAAATTACCACTTATTGTAAAGATAAAGTTGCTAATATCAAAGTGCCGAGGTACGTGTTTTTTGTAAACGAATTTCCGTTAAATCCTCAAGGAAAGGTGCAAAAATTCAAACTGAGGGAAATGGCTTGTGAAAAACTTGGCTATACCGGTTAGAAAAGGTAGGGGTTCGCTAACATCCTGTCTATGAATTATGGAAGTCAATGACATAAAATTATGGGCAAAAAATTTGGTACGCTGATATGCTCAGTCGGTTTACCATACAGGGGGTCGCACTATTTGCCACGCGCATTTATAACGCGGCTGCATATTAGTCATTACTGACGGTTTAAACCCCATGAAACCATGTAGCTGGCACAGAAGGAATAAATAATCATTCTGCAGGTTATTCCAACAACGATAGCAGACATTCTGAACCTGTCCAATCTTAATGCTTATAATACCAGCTTGCGCATGATTTTTTACGTCGCCTCCTCCATGCCAGTGAGTTTGCTGAGGCGGGCTATTCAATGGTGGGGGGCTAATTTTTTGTATATTTTCTTTTGTTTGGTATTCAGACAGAGATTAGGGTTAGGACATCTCATGGCTGCACATCCCCCCAGGGCAGGTCGATTGCGTGCATACCGGCCACATTGTTGGGCGATCCACACGGACAAACGGTATTCCTGGCGATTCAAATTGCATACTGCAATTTGTGCCAATACATTGTGCAAATTGGACAAGAACATAGTCCTCGGTAAAATAATACGAGTGGAGTAGACAATATCGGGGGGTCTATAATGGGTGAAACGCGGAATGTTGAAGGCTATAAGTTCGCATTTAAGCAAAGGGTTAGGTATCAACACGTTGATGTTCAAGGAATCGTGTATCACGCAAGATATATCGACTTTCTTGAGGGGGGTAGAATGGAGTATTTCCGTAATATTGGTATCACGTCGAAAAATATGATAGAAAAAGGATATGATTTTGTAAACGTTGAAATCCATTGTTATTATAAAAAACCTGCACATTTAGATGAAGTCATTTTAATTAATACAAAACTTAGCTGGATTCGAAATTCCAGTTTCTGTTTTGAGTATGTTCTACAAGAACAAGAAAGTGGAAATATCCTTGTCACTGCTAACTCGCTCCATGTTATGGTTGACTCACACACGTACAGAGCACGCCGTATTCCAGACCAATATCGTGAACTCTTTCGACAGTTTGAAGGCGATACACTTACGGAGTACGGACTCGAGGCATTATAATAGGAATTACCGGAGCCACGGGGTCAATCTACGGGGTACAAATCTTAGAAGTACTTCAGCCGAAGGTGACTGTGAGATTCACTTGGAGAATATGTTGAAGCCCACCAGGGCTGGAGCCATTATGTTCCCACCCCTGCCAGTGGGGGCGCTTTCATTGCTGACAATGACCGGCAAGAGGTAATCTGATAATACGCGCTGGAGCTTTTGCAGTTCTCCGGTATACCCTGCGATTCCGGGGTAGTCAGCTGTGCTGAGGAACAAGTCAAATGCTGTTTGTGAGATGTCTTATGGGGTGTGGGTAGTTGCCGCCGATTGCTTAATGGTTTAAAATGAAGTCATTTATGAAGTTATTTGATAAAGACAATTGAGAAGGGATAGGGTATGGAAAAAGACACAACCAGACGTGATAGTTTTTCGAACCGGCGGGAGGACATCATTCAAGCGGCGGCCAAACTCTTTCACCGTAAAGGTTTTCACGGCACGTCCATTGGGGACATCGCCAAAGAGGTGGGGTTGCCCAAAGGAGGCTTGTACTATTATATCGGGAGCAAAGAGGAACTCCTCTTTGAGATAACGACCAGGGGTATCCGCAACGTTTTGCCAGTTTTAAAGCAGATTAAGGAGTCTGACCTGGAACCGGGAGAAAAGTTGGTGCAGGCGGTAAAGACCAATGCCGACTTTCTGGCCGCCTATCAGGAATATGTTTCGGTTTTTCTCCAAGAGAGGAACTCCCTCCTGCCAGAGCATTATCAGCAGTACATCAAGGATCGCGATGAGGTGGAATGGATTTTCCGTGATATTATTCAACAGGGAGTAGATAAGGGAATATTCCGCCAGACCAATGTAAAAGTAATTACCTTTGCCGTCTTGGGCATGTGCAACTGGATTACGCAGTGGTACAGGCCAGACGGGAATGTTTCAGCCGCTGAGATCGCCGAGCTTTTTGCTGATGTGACGTACCGGATGCTAAAAAATTGACGTGCTGGCTGACAAGTCCGAGAGCTATCTTTACAATGTACAATAAAACCCAAAAGGGGAACGATGGATATGAAACGCATCATTGTGGGAATTACCGGTGCCACGGGAGCCATCTATGGGGTGCAAATTCTGGAAGCACTGCGGGCCGCAGGTGATTGCGAGACTCATCTCGTAATAAGCCCGTGGGCAGAAAAAACGATCGTTTTGGAAACTGAATATAGCCCACAGCAGGTGAAACGAATGGCAACATTCTGCCACGACTACCGCAACCAAGCGGCACCCATAGCTAGCGGTTCCTTCGGTGCCGATGGGATGGTCATTGCTCCCTGCAGCATGAAAACTCTCTCGGGCATTGCTCACGGCTATGCTGACAACCTAATTGGCCGGGCTGCCGATGTTATGCTCAAAGAGCGGCGTCGTTTAATCATGGCTCCCCGGGAGACTCCCCTAAACGAGATTCACTTGGAGAATATGTTGAAACTCACGCGCGCCGGTGCCGTGATGGTGCCACCCATGCCGGCTTTCTATAACCACCCGGTCAGTTTGGAGGATATCATTAAACATCACACATCCAGGATACTAGATTTGTTAGGGATTGATAACTCCTTGACTCGCCGGTGGGGGGACAGCTTTTGTTACTGAGATTGATCACATCAAGAAGTACCCGGCTAATACCAATCTCAAAAGGGGTTGGTGCTTTTATTTTGCCGCTCAAACCTGACTCAAAAGCCAAAAACAGGTTGCAAAATTTCCCCATATAGTGCATGCTATATTTGAGAGAATCTTAGGAATATTACAAAAGGGGTCGAATAATCATGGCACCTGAGGACATAGCGGTTCAAACGGCTGGGGATCAGGAAGTGATTGCACAGCTTGAGCAGCGGATTAAAGAGCTTGAGGAACTGAACCGGGATTATTTAGGCCTGTTTCAGAATTCCTATGACGGAATGCTGATTGCTGACGGAAATAGCACGATCCTACATATTAACCCCTCCATTGAGCGGGTGATGGGGCTTAAATATCCGGATTCCATCGGCAAGACGACCCGGTATTTTCTTGAGGACGGTCTGGCCGATGCCAGTGCGACGCTTAAGGTCATCGAATCGGGTAAGGAAGAAACGGTAATTGTGAACGCGCGCAACGGCAAAGTGATCCTGAGCACCGGGGTGCCGGCCTATGACCGCGAGGGAAAAGTCCACCGGGTCTACTGCAATGTCCGCGATATTACCGATCTTAATAATCTAAGGCAAAAATATGTGCAGACCCAGACCTTGGCCTCAAAATATTTAGCCGAGCTGAATCAGCTGAAGAAATCCAATCCCCAGGATTTTGTGGCCCACAGCAAATCGATGCGCATGGTGATTGACATGGCCTACCGCATTGCGCAAGTGGACAGCACAGTCTTGATCTTAGGGGAGTCCGGAGTGGGTAAAGACCTGATTGCCCGCATGATCCACAAAGCCAGCCCGCGCAATGAAGCAGGGCCGTTCTTAAAGATAAACTGCGGGGCCATTCCTGAGAATTTGCTCGAGTCAGAACTGTTCGGCTATGAAACCGGCGCTTTTACCGGCGCCAATAAGGAAGGAAAGGCCGGGTATTTTGAACTCGCCCATAAGGGAACCCTCTTTCTGGATGAAATCGGGGACTTGCCGGTCGCGCTTCAGGTGAAGCTTCTCAATGTCCTGCAGGATCAGAAGATTATCCGGGTGGGTGGAGTTAAGGCGAAAGAGATCGATGTGCGCATTTTGGCGGCGACCAACAAGAACTTGGATGAGATGGTCAGGCAAGGGTTATTCCGGGAAGACCTCTACTACCGGCTGAATGTGGTTCCGGTCACGATCCCGCCGCTGCGGGAGCGCAGGGATGACATCCCTTTTATGATCCACTATTATGTTGACTTTTTTAATCACAAATACAACTTGAATCTGAAGTTCAGCCAGGAAGCGATTGAAGCATTAAGCAGGTATGCTTGGCCGGGAAATGTGAGGGAGCTGGCCAATTTAGTAGAGCGCTTAATGGTAATGGTTCAGGATACGCTGATTACAGCGGAACACCTGCCCCCGAAGTATCGGGCGCCTGTCCTGCCGGACCCTTCCTATGACTATTCCCTGAAGAACTTAAAGGAAGCCGTGGCCGAATTCGAGGATAAATTCATCGCCCAAACGCTGGCGCGCACCAAGAGCAGGGAAGAAGCAGCCATGCAATTGGGAATCAGCCTTTCGAGCCTAACCCGGAGAATAAGAAGAATGAAAAGGTCAAAACTGACGCGCATAACTGATTAAGGTGAATTCTCTCCGAAGCGGCGTTTGAATCATGGGTAGACCAAGAGAAAAGGTCAAATTTGACACATTAATAGTTTTCTAAAAAGTTGGAACCTTTGATATATAAAGAAAAGACTGAATGGCATATTTTTTGCAATTACTAGAGGACTAACTCGAGGTGTAAATATACGGAGGAGGTTTAGGTAGTGAATTTAGCTCGGATGATCGAACAAAATGCGATGCGTATTCCCAAAAACCCAGCTGTCATTAATGAAACGGTTCATTGGTCGTGGCGGGAATTCAATCTCAAAGTCAATCAGTTTGCCAATGCCCTGTCTCGGCTGGGCGTGGGCAAAAATGACCGGGTTGCCATGTATTTGCCCAATTCACCGGAGTATCTGGTCGTTTATTTCGCGATTGCCAAGCTTGGGGCCACAGCAGTACCTTTTAACATCATGTTTAAGAGCAGCGAAATCACCTATATCATCAACAATTCCCGGGCCAAGGTGCTGGTTGCGGCTGCCGCTGAAGCAGCGCTCAATGTCGAGCCCATTCGGTCGCAGCTTTCCACTTTGGAGCACGTGATTTTAGTTGGGGAATATGAACTTGAGGATACCCTGACTTATACCGGGCTTTTGGCCGGCGGAAGCGAAGAATTCACGGCTTTGGAGTGCGCCGAAGATGATGTTGTCACCATTTTATACACCTCCGGTACCACCGGTCAGCCCAAAGGGGCGATGCTCACGCATGCTAACTTTTACCGCAATGCGGAATTGAATGGAAGCTACACGCTGCACATCAATGATCAGGACATTTTTTTAACGGGGACACCTTTTTGCCATATCTTTTTTGTCTTAGCGGTGTTGGGGCCGATGTTCAAAGGGGCTGCTACTGTTACGATGCCGCGCTTCTTTCCGGATAAAGCGCTGGAGTTGATTTCAAAGTACAAGGTCACACACTTTGCCGGAGTCCCGACCATGTACATTTATATGCTCCAAACCTATAAAGCTGATCCGGAAAAATATGACTTGAGTTCCTGGCGCTTTGCCCAGGCGGCCGGGGCCGCAATGCCTGCGGAATACATCGGGCAAATCGAGCGGGCTTTCCAAATCGGGTACTGCGAATGCTACGGCTCGACCGAGACCAGCTCCACCTGTACTTACGGCCGTCTGGGGCATGGCAAAGCGGGCTCCATCGGGCTCCCGGCGGAGATGTGGGAAATAAAGATTGTGGATGAGGACAACCAAGAGGTGCCGGTGGGGGAAATCGGAGAAATCACGGTCAAGGGGCCCGGAGTGTTCAAAGGGTACTGGGATATGCCGGAAGCCACGGCGGCCGCCTTCAGCGGGGAATGGTTCCATACGGGTGATTTGGGACGCGAGGATGAGGACGGCTATTTGTACATTGTTGATCGCAAAAAGGACATGCTGATTTGCGGCGGGTATAACATTTATCCGCGCGAAATTGAAGAGGTGCTTTACGCCCATCCGGCCGTGTTGGAGGCGGCCGTTGTGGGGATTCAGGATGCGGCCAAAGGGGAAATTCCCAAGGCTTACATTACCTTGAAACCAAATGCAGGTGAGGTAAGCCCCGAGGATATTATAGCGTACTGCAAGGAGCGCATGGCGGCCTATAAAGTACCGCGAGTGGTCGAGTTCTTAAATGAGTTTCCGAAAAATGCGAGCGGAAAAATCCTGAAACGCTCTTTACGGGAGCTGGAAGCGGAAATCAGACCGACCGCATAACATACTTGCATATCCCATAAAATACCTTAAGGGAAAATTAAAAATATTAGGAGTATTGAGAGGAATTACTCATGGATTTGTAGAAGTATTATATTATGTAATATTATTGAGTGTTCTTAATAGATAAGGAGGAGGTTTTTCAGATGTATTCCAAAGCTTATATTCCATACGGAGGGTATTACAGCTCGCCCTTTGCCCGCTGGCAAGGAAGTCTCCAAAATGAGAATTCCATTGAGTTGGCGGCGGCCACGGCCAAACGCTGGCTGGCATCGAGAGAAATTGATGCCAAAACTTTTGAGTACCTTATTTTAGGCAAAACAATCGGACAGCTTCATACTTTCTATGCCGCTCCCTGGGCGGCTGCCCTCATGGGAGCCCCTGATATCCCCGGCATGCATATTCCCCAGGCCTGTTCTACGTCCACCACGGTACTGAGCCAAGCGGCTATGGGAATCGATAGCGGGATGTATGAAACGACATTCTGCCTGATGACCGACCGCTGCTCCAATGGGCCTTTTACTGTCTGGCCTAATCCCATGGGCCCCGGCGGAGAGTTGATTTCAGAAAGCTGGCTCATGGACAATTTCGGAAAAGACCCCTATGGCGGGGTGGCCATGATCCAAACGGCTGAAAATGTAGTCAAAAAAGCCGGCGGAATTACGAAGGAAGACGTTGACCGGGTTACCGTCAGACGCTACGAACAGTACCAGGAAGCCCTCGCCAATGACCGGGCCTTCCAAAAACGCTACATGTTCCCGGCTGAATATAAAATCAGTAAGAAGAAAACCGGTTTGCTGGAAGCGGATGAAGGAGTCACCCCGACCACGGCTGAAGGTCTGGCCAAATTACAGCCGGTAATTCCCGGCGGTGTTCACTCCTTTGGCGCTCAAACCTACCCGGCGGACGGCAACTGCGGCTTTATTGTCACAACCCAAGATAAAGCCCGCGAACTCAGTACCGATAAAAATGTGGAAATCCAGATCTTATCCTACGGCTATGCCCGTGCTGAAAAGGCGCACATGGCCATGGCCGTAGTGCCTGCGGCTAAAATGGCCTTGGACAAAGCGGGAATCGGGATCAAGGATGTTAAAGCGATAAAGACCCACAACCCGTTCACCGCCAATGATCTCTACCTGGCCAATGTGATGGGGATCGATGTCATGACCATGAATAATTACGGCTGTTCCCTGATCTACGGCCATCCCCAAGGCCCCACCGCCGGCCGGGGAATCATTGAACTCATTGAAGAGCTGGTATTGCGAGGAGGCGGGTACGGACTGTTTACCGGCTGCGCGGCTGGAGACACCGGAGCGGCTCTGGTGGTTAAGGTCTCAGGCTAAGCTATCTTGGTGGTGAATTAAACACGACTTCAAGACATTCAATATTGAAAGGGGATGTTGGCGTTGAGCATTAAAACAATTGGTGTCGTCGGTGCGGGAGCTATGGGCACCGGTATTGCCCATGTGGCCGCCATGGCAGGGTATGAAGTGGTGCTAAGGGATATTGACATGGCTTTTGTGGACCGGTCCGTTGCCAGTATGGACAAAGTCATGGCTAAGTCGGTGGAAAAAGGGAAGATGACCGAGGAGGAGCGCCAGGCGGTCTTAACCAGAATCAAAAAGACCACCGTGCTTGAAGACATGGCCTCGGTAGACTTTATTATTGAAGCTGTAATTGAAAGAATGGATCTCAAGAAGGAAGTCTTCCAGACCCTGAACAAGGTGTGCCGGCCGGAAGTTATCTTCGGCACCAATACTTCCTCGATGTCGATCACGGAAATTGCCGCCGCTTCCGGGCGTCCGGACAAAGTCTGCGGCATCCACTTCTTCAACCCCGCTCAAGTTATGCGCTTGGTGGAAATCATCCGGGGCGTCCAAAGCTCGGATGAAACCATTGCCGCCGCCACGGACTTGGCCCGGGCTTTCGGCAAAACCCCGATCGAGGTGAAGAAAGATTCCCCCGGATTTGTAGTCAACCGCCTCATGGTGCCGCAGATGGTTGAGGCTGCCCGTTTACTGCAAGAGGGCGTAGCTTCTATTGAAGCTATTGACACCGCTGTGAAATTAGGGTTGAATCACCCGATGGGTCCGTTTGAACTCATGGATTTCACCGGCATCGATATTCACTATTATGTCATGGAATATTTTGCGGATGAATTCCGGGATAATCAATATGCGGCTCCCCAAATCATCAAGCAAATGGTCAGGGCCAATAAGCTCGGACGCAAAAACGGGGAAGGATTCTATAAGTATTAGATCGAACTGATTCAGTACAAGAACGACTCCTAATAATAGGAGTCGTTCTTTTTTGTAAAATTTCTTTGCAGAAATATCTTAATTTTCCCTCTTATCTGTGGTATTATAGTTTATAATAGTATAGTCCATAGAGAACATATTCTTATTTGTAGTAAATCATGGCCAGGGGGGAGATGGGATGAACGAAATCATTGACTTTTTACACGCTAATCCGCTGGGATATTTAGGGACGGTGGATGAAGAAGGAAGACCCCATGTCAGGCCATGGGAATTTATGTTTGCACAAGACGGCAAACTGTGGTTCTGGACAGACAATACCAAGGACGTCTTTAACGAGTTGCAATGCAATCCGGCGGTAGAGTTTTGCTCAACTTCTATGGAAAGCGTTTCTTTACGGCTAAAAGGTGACGTCATTTTCGGGATTGACATGAATATCAAAAAGAAGATGTTCGAAAGGAGCAGGGAATTACAAGCTAGGTATAAAGTTCCTAAGAATCCCGAGTTCGAGATTTTCTGCCTAAAGCACGGCCAGGCCATGATGGTTAATAGCAGCGGCGACTTGATCAAAGAGATAATTTTTTAGAGGGAGGCGGCCTAGAGGATGGTCATGAATCATTTTGAGTATTTTGCTCCCCGGACCCCTGCGGAAACGCTTGAATTACTTGGGCGTTTCGGTAGTAAGGCCAAAATACTGGCCGGGGGCACCGATTTAATGATCTTAATGAAAAACAGAGCAATCCAGCCGGAATGTGTCATCGATATAAATCAGGTACAGGATTTTAGAACAATCATGTGTGAGCCTGGCCAAGGGGCTGTCATTGGAACGAACGTCAAGCTGGCGGAAATTCAGTTTTCAGAAGCGCTTCAAGCCAAGTACCCGGCGCTAAGCTATGCGGCCGGAGAGGTGGGCTCTGCGCAGGTTAGACACATGGCCAGTCTTGGGGGCAACACCTGCAACGCTTCCCCGGCGGCTGAGACCCCGACCCCGCTGGCGGCACTCGGGACCAAGGTTGTACTGAGCAGTCAATCCGGGGACCGGGAGCTGCCCCTCGAACAATTCATTACCGGGGTGAGGCAGCTTGGGCTGAACGAAGGGGAAATGCTCACCCGGTTCATCCTGCCGGAACCGGCGCCGCGCTCGGCCTGCCGCTATGCCTATATGGGGCGCAGAGACGCCATGGAAATCGATTCTGTCAATATGGCGGTTAATCTTGAATTACAGCCTGACGGCGAGACGATTCGGAACATAAAGCTGGTTATGGGCTCAGTTTACCCCCGGCCGCTGGTATCTCAGGAGGTTCCCGCCCTCCTCAACGGGCAAAGGCTGATTGACGAACTCATTGAAACGGCAGCCGCGGCAGCCCAGGGGGAAGCCAAACCGATTGACGACATCCGGGCAACAGCTGAGTACCGCCGGGAAATCGTCAAAGTGCTGGCGCGCAGGCTGATCCAAGAAACCTATGCCGCAGCCAAGGGGGTGTGATTTAATGAAACAGCTGATAGAACTTAATATCAACGGCCGCAATTATGAAGTGGCGGTTAACCCCAGGGATCTGCTCATTGATGTGATCCGTAAAAAAATCGGACTGACCGGTACCAAAAAAGGGTGCGGGGAAGGGGACTGCGGCGCCTGCACGGTTCTGATCGACGGCAAGCCGGAACTTTCCTGCATCAAGCTGGCGATCGCCTGCCAGGGTCAAAAAATTACCACCATTGAAGGCCTGGCCCAGGAAGACGGAAGCCTGCATCCCCTGCAGCAGTCATTTGTGGACCACGGGGCCGTCCAGTGCGGATTTTGCACCCCTGGCATGATTATGTCTTCTAAAGCTTTACTTGACCGCAACCCTAACCCCAGCCCACAAGAAATCAAGCACGAACTAAGCGGCAATATTTGCCGTTGTACGGGCTATAAAAAAATAATCGAGGCCGTGGAAGCAGCTGCCAAAGTGTGGTCCCAAGAGGGGGTGAAATAATGAGCCAAAAAGATACAGGATCTAAGTGGAACCTTACTCCTCAAGGTTGGAATCTCGAAGGGGTGCCCGCCTACCAGGACCAAACAAGATATACCCAGGTGGGACGAAGTGTCCCCCGGGTAGATGCCCCGGCCAAGGTGAAAGGGGAAGCCGTCTATACCGGAGACATGACCCTCCCCGGAATGGCTTATGGTAAAATTAAGCGCAGTCCGTATGCCCATGCCATCCTTAAGAAAATAGATATCAGCAAGGCCCAAGAATTACCCGGTGTTCTGGCAGTGCTCACCGGGGCTGAAGCCCCGAACAGATGGGGAATTGTGCCCCAAACAGCCAACGAAACAGTTTTGGCCCTTGACAAAGTCCGCTTCTACGGTGAAGGGGTAGCAGCCGTTGCTGCCATTGATGAGGAAACCGCCGAAGAAGCCCTGGATTTAATTGAAGTGGAATATGAGCCGCTGCCGGTGTTGCTTGATCCTTTCGAATCCATGGAACGCGCCCATGAAGTGCTCATCCATGAAGACAGTCCGGGAAATATCATGCACCAAGGGGAGCAAGTGTATGGGGATGTGGACAAGGCTTTTTCTGAGTGTGCCTATGTTTTGGAAAGGGAATTCCATACCAATTACCCCCAGCATGGTTTCTTAGAACCCCATACGGCCCTTGCCAGTTATGACCCTCAGAGCGGTCAGATGCACGTATGGTCCAGCACCCAGGTTCCCCATTACCTGCACCGGCAGCTCTCGATTGTCTTGGAAATTCCCATGAACAAAATCCGGGTGACCCTCCCGACTATCGGCGGCGGTTTTGGCGGCAAAGGGGAAGCTTCCTCGGCCGAGTTTGCAGCCTGTCTTCTCTCCCGCAAAATCGGGCGTCCGGTCAGAGTCACCTACGAGCGCAGCGAAGTTTTCTATACCAACAAAGGCCGCCACCCGGCCCACATGAAACTAAAAATGGGTCTTGATCAAGACGGGTATATCAAAGCCGTGGATTTTGACAACACTATGGATAAAGGGGCCTACTCCGGCTGGGGCGTCGTGGTCTTATTCTACACCGCTTCCATGATGCACCTGCCGTATAAGGTACCCAATGTCCGTTTCCGGGGAAGAAGCGTCTATACCAATAAACCAAGCACCGGAGCCATGCGCGGTCTGGGCGGAGTGCAGCCCCGGTTTGCGATGGAGTGCCTGCTGGATGAATTGGCTGAAATGATGGGTGTAAGTCCGTATGAGCTTAAAATGAAAAATGCCATTGAATCCGGCCATACAGCGGTTAATAATATGTTTGTACCGCACAGTGAGTATAAAAAATGTCTCCAGACAGCGGTCGAGAAATCAGGGTATCTGGAGAAGCGCGGCCGGCTCCCCTTTGGGAAAGGGATTGGCATGGCCGGCGGCTATTACATTTCCGGCACAGCTTATACCCTCTATCAGAATTATAAGCCGCACACGAGCGTCATGATCAGGGTCGATACCGAAGCCGGGGTCACACTTTTCTGTGCCGCGGCTGATATCGGGCAGGGCAGCAATACTGTCATGGCTCAAATGGCCGCCGAGGAACTGGGCGTATTTTATGAGGATGTGCACGTCCAAGCCGGAGATACGGAAATCGGAGCCTTTGATCTGGGCAGCTTTGCCAGCCGCCTCACCTATGCTTCCGGGGCCGCTATTAAGATGGCCTGCGTCGAGATTAACCAAAAGCTCAAAGAAACTGCGGCCGGAATGCTAGGCGTACGGGCTGACCAATTAGTGATTAAAAAGCGGGAAATTTATTCGATGTATGAAACGAAAAAACGGCTTCCCTGGGAAAAGGCAGTTGAAGCCTATACCAGCATCAACGGCTCCCTGGTCGGGCTCGGCAATTTTTCTCCGCCGCGCCGCAAAGGGATTGATATGATTAGCGGCAACAGGGTTCAAGGGGCCAATATTGGCCACTCCCCCACATATGGCTTTAGTTGCCAGGTTCATGAAGTAGAGGTGGATGTGGAAACCGGCCGCATCTACGTCAAAAAGGTCACGGAAGCCGGCGATTGCGGGACTCCGGTTAACCCCATGAGCGTGGAAGGCCAGGTCGAGGGGTCAATTCTATTTAATATCGGGGGCTGCCTTTACGAAGACCAGAAGCTGGACGCCAGCGGCAAGCACTTGAATCCAAACTTCCACGATTATAAAATGCCGACCATGATGGAAATGCCGGAAATGGATACCAATATCGTCGAGAGTTATGATCCGACCGCCCCCTTTGGGGTGAAAGAGACTGGAGAAGGGGCTGTCCAGCCGACTTTCCCGGCACTTGTCAACGCTATCTATGATGCGATCGGGGTGAGATTCTACAGCTTACCCATAACCCCGGAAATGATCCTGAAAGCGCTGAAGGAGAAGAAAGAAAAAGAGGGATAAGAAAGTAAAAGATTTAAATAAAAAAGTATTACATTCGTAGTAGCAGCAACGGCAACGGAAATACAAAACCGTTGAACTAATGGATTTCACCGGAATCGATATTCACTATTATGTCATGGAATACTTTGCTGATGAATTCCGGGATAATCAGTATGCTGCTCCGCAGATCATTAAGCAGATGGTCAGGGCCAATAAGCTCGGACGCAAAAACGGGGAAGGATTTTATCAGTATTGATTAAATCACATAAATCGAATCCGGTTGACCGTCCGATTGCTACCCAGATCAACGCAAGACCCGGTTGAATGAGTGAAGAGGGGTTTAGGTGCCCAAGCCTAAATCCCTCTTTCATATTGTGCGCCCGGCATGGAAGATGCAGAATCGAATAACAAAGGCGTAAAAACAGCAGGTAACCGCTTGAATTAAACCAATAAAGCCAAAATCGTTGTAATTATTGAAGTGATCTGTATAGTAGATAAGCAAAGGGATAGGGGATGGCTTTCAAAATTATTTTCACCAAGGAATTTCGTCAGGTCTAGATTCGAGGGGGTTCCGGTTAAAATGAATGAAGTTAATCCACGTTTAACGGTCAACTATACTCAGGTTGCGTTTGATACACTGCTTGAGATCAGTAACATTATTAATATGGCGGGCTCGTTCGAGAAAGTCCTTGAGTATGTAATCGATGTGATGAAGAACATGGTGGGAGCGACGGGAGCGGGACTACTGCTGTATGACCAGGAGAAGAAGAGCCTGGTGTTGCAGAAACCGGCTTTTGGAGTGTCGGATCGGAATCTGATTAGTCTGTATCAAGTATCGATGGACGATGGGGGTAACGCGGTTAACGTTTTTAAAACGAAAACCCCATACTGGTCAAATGACGTGCAGGAGGATCCTATTATCATCCAAAGGCTGGCTAAAGCTTTTAAGCTGTGCAATATTGTGACAGTTCCGGTTTCAACGATTAACGAGAGCTATGGAGTTTTTCACGTAATTAATAAGCCCGCAGGGTTTACGGAAGAAGACGTAAGTTTAATTAAGCTCCTGGTTTCTCAAATTGCGGCAACCTTGCGCAACGCTTGGCAGTTAAATGAGATAAAAAATCAGGAGATGGAGTCGAGGGTTCTCTTTCAGCTTACAACCAACTGGACCTTGGGCGATGTTGCAGAATTGCTGAATAATGCGGTTATCCAAATGTGCAAGGTGGTTCAGGAAGCCGATGCTGTCGCTATCGGGGTTGAAGGAAGGGCTCGGTTAGTGATAGGGAAGGTTCAACCCGAAATAAGCGAGCCAATTATTAAAGACCAAAAATTTTGGTCAAAACTCGCTGGCACGGGTTATGCGACTCATCCCAAGATAGTAAAACTTTCCCCAAAATCAAATTTGAATACCGTAGAAGAATGGGCTCGCCGTCATGGGTATTCCTATAGTGTTAGCACTCCTATCATATCTGAAGGCAAATTGTGGGGTATGATTTGGATTTGGCGCAAGCAGGAAGTAAATTTAGATGCGCGCCAGTTTCGCTTTCTAAGCCTGGTTGCTGGGCACTTAGCGATGGCGTTGCATAACCGTAGTTTGTTTGAGAAGGAAAAATCCACAGCCAAAGAACTAAAAAGAATTTTTGCCTTGCATGAGCGTTTGAGCAAAGTACTTACAGATGAGAGTGGCATCGAAGGCATTACCCAACATCTGGCCGGATATCTCGGACTGCCGGTGATTTTCAGCACCAAAAGCGGCAACCGGCGGGTTGTTGTACCCTTTGATGATTCCTATGCCAATCACTTTGACCTGCTCGGCGAAGTACAAAGGTATCATAAATCTAATAGGCAGGCCGTCAACCCAAAAGGGCCGGTGCGGGTAAGCGCTCACATCGGCGGCATGTCTCTTTCGGCAATTCTGGCTCCAATCAAGTCTGGCCGCGAAATTCTTGGTTTTGTGGGGATCTTGGAAAAAGGCCGGGTTTTAGACAAACTGGATTTGCTGGCAGTTGAAAAAGCGGTAACCTACTATGCCTTAGAGCTCATGAAATCCAATATTTCTTTTGAAGTGGAACAAAATCTCAAGGTGGAATTCATTAGTTCTTTGCTAAAAGGAGAGATAAGAACCCCAAACGAAGCGGGACAAAGGGCAGCGTCTTTCGGGTTAGACCCTTCCATGCCCTATATAATAGTTATTTTTGATATCAATTTTTTATCAGGCGCTGAGCGCGATGATCCCAAGGATGAACATAAAACCTTTCGTTTCAAGAGACGGCTCTTAAGGGAAATCACGAATTATCTGGATGTCTATCGCCAGGGCACTGCCGCTATGAATATGGGCAACCGCATGATCGTGATTATCCCGGGTAGCTGTGGTAAATCTTCTGAAGAATATATGGATCGGAAACTTGTCGCGGATTTAGCTGGACTGTTAAAATCAAAATACCGGTTGCTGGTTTCGGTTGGTGTAAGTACTCCTGCGCAAAACATAATGGAGTTTGCCAAGGCTTTTCAGGAAGCGGATATGTGTATCAGCTACTTAAATAAGAGCGCAAAACAAGGGCAAATAATGTTCTACCGCGATCTGGGTATTTACAAATTATTGGTTAATCTTGATCCAGGAATTACCCAAGAATATGTCAAGGATTTACTGGGGGGTCTACTAACGTTAGAAGAAGACAAGAAATCCGAACTTCTAAAAACCCTTGAGGCTTACTTGGATAATGAGTGCAACTTAAAAAACAGTGCTGCCATCCTGCATATTCATCCCAATACTTTGCGCTATCGAATTGGCCAAATAGAGGAGCTTACAGGTTTAAACTTGGTTAGCCCTAATGATCGGGCTAATGTGCACTTGGCAATACGGTTGATGAATTTAACAACATAGGTAAAAGGAAGAATAACAGGCAATCTCGCCCTTTGCAACTCCTGGGGGATTTTCCATCAGGAGTTGTTTTTTGTTTCCCAATCACAAAAAAAGAAAATGAGATTTGATATCAAGACACAATGATTTTACTTAGAGAGCTGATTAAAATTATTACCAATAATCAGTATTTTCAGAATTAAATGAAAGGAGGTTCTATATGCATCAGTATTTTGATCCTGAAATTGAGACAATGTCCCCAGCTAAGCTTAAAGAATGGGAAAGTGAGTTGATCCAGAAGCAATTAGTCTATGTCATGCAAAACTCCCCCTTCTACCAACGTAAGTTTGCCGAAGCCGGCGTAAACCCGGAAAAAGTAAAAAGAATTGAAGATCTGGCCCAGCTTCCGTTTACGACCAAAGAAGAATTGCGTCGCAGCCAGGAGGAAGCCCCCCCCTTGGGTTTGCACGCGGCAGTGCCCATGGAAAAGGTAATCCGGATTCATTCTTCATCCGGAACTACCGGCCGGCCGAGTTATGTGGGTATTACTAACAATGATCACCGCAACTGGACACACACGGTAGCCAGAGTGTACTACACTGAAGGGGTGCGCCCGGAAAGCAAGGTAATTCACGGTTTCGGACTTGGTTTTTTTGTCGGGGGTCTTCCCTTAAAGGATGCGATCGAGTCGATTGGTGCAACCTTTATCCCGATTGGAACTGGGGCTTCTGACCGGCTGTACAGCTCGATTCGTGATATTAAAGCAGATGTTCTAACCTGTACACCGTCTTATGCTCTTTATCTCGCCGAATACATCAGAGAAAAATTTGACACTGACCCGGCAACCTTGGGTATTAAGAAAGTAATGTGCGGGGCTGAGCCGGGGGGCGGGATACCGAGCATTCGCAAACGTATTGCCGAGGATTGGGGTGCGACTGTGACCGAAGGATTAGGAAATGCTGACATGGCTCCGGTAATCTTCGGCGAATGCGGAGAATCAGAGGGTATGCATTTCTGTGGACAAGGATTCGTGCACTGCGAAATTATCGATCCGGATACGGGCGAGGTTCTGCCGATTGAAAACGGAGTAAAAGGTGAATTGGTTTATACTTCGCTCAACCGGGAATGTGTGCCCTTAATCCGCTTCCGTACCCGCGATCATGTAGAAGTTTGGAATGACCGTTGCTCATGTGGGCGTACCAGCTTTAGAATGCGTTGCATCGGGCGCACGGATGATATGTTGATTGTGCTCGGTGTAAATGTCTTCCCTTCTGCTATCAAAGATGTAATTAGCAGTCTGCGACCGTTAACCACCGGGGAAATCCAGGTTTTGCTGCCTGAGCCCGGTCCTAAAGTAGAGCCACCGCTGCGAATTAAGGTGGAATATGGTCCGGATAATGAGGTCGAATTGCCACAGTTAAAGAAGCAAGTTGAAGGGTTACTACGGGACAAACTTATCTTCAGCTCTAACGTAGAACTTGTCCCGCCGGGGACATTGCCACGGTATGAGATGAAAGCCCAGCTAATCAAGAAGCTGTGGCTGGAAAACGTCTAAACTGGGAAGGGGGATTTTACCGGATGTATACTGTGGATATTGATATCGGAGGAACTTTAACGGACGGCTTAATCTATGATGGCAGTAATGCGTTGGCGGTCAAGGTTGATACAACTCCTCACGACTTTACGGTCTGTTTTATGGATTGCCTGCACAAGGGTGCGGAAAAAGCAGGGTTTGAAAACCTGTCTGATTTCCTGGCTGAGGTTGAGGTCTTGCGCTGGTCCTCAACCATTACCACCAATGTTTTGGCGGAAAAAAAGGGGCCTAAACTTGGTCTGCTTGTAGCTAAAGGACAGGAAGCAAACTTTTATGGACGGGAGCAAAGTGCTACCCTAGGGGAGATCATCGATCCGGAAAATGTGATCGGACTGGAAAACGACTCTACAGACGAAGAACTCCTTGGCGTTGTGAAAAAGCTCTTGGAGAACGGGGTGCGGCGGATTTGTATCAGCCTCAATGGAGCCTTGTTTGATGATTCCAGAGAAAGACGGATCAAGAAAATAATTCAAGATCAATATCTTGACCATTATGTCGGGGCTGTGCCAGTGTTGACCGGGTCAGAACTGATAAAACACCCTGATGATCAGACGCGCACGCATATGGCCTTAATCAATGCCTATATCCATGGTCCCCTGGCCGTAACCTTATTTAAAGCTGAAGATGAGGTCAAAGATAAGTATGCTTATGAACGCCCGCTGTTAATCGGGAATGTAGCGGGTGGGGTGGCCCGGATTTCCAAGACCCGGGCGGCTGATACCTTGGAATCAGGACCGATTTTCGGAATTCATGGCAGCGCTTATTATGCACGGAAGTATGGCCTGGAAAATGTCGTTTCTCTTGATGTCGGGGGCACAACCAGCAAGGTGGGAGTCATTAAAAGCGGACGGCCATTATTATCTGAAAATACTGATATTTTCGGCATCCCGGTTAAGACCCCTGCCATTCTGCTGCGCTCGAACTCAATTGGCGGAGGGAGCATAGCCCGGGTGGGAAAAGGAAGAAAGCTAACTTTAGGCCCGGAAAGCATGGGAGCATATCCCGGACCGGCCTGTTATGACATGGGCGGTGAGGAACCCACACTGACAGATGCTTTTGTGGTCTTAGGTTTAGTTAACCCTGAGTTTTTTCTACAGGGACAAAGAAACCTTGATGTTGGTAAAGCGATCCGAGTAATCACTGATAAAATCGCCTCCCCCTTAGGAATTTCTGTTAAGGATGCTGCTGAGGCCATTGTTGATGTGGCTGCGCGAGAGATCGCAGCTAAAGTCTCGGAGACCTTAGGGGAAGCCGGTGTTGACGGAGTCAAGCAGTTTGGCATGTTTGCGTTTGGCGGCAACGGGGCGTTGTTGGCAAACCCGGTGGCGGCAAAGCTGGGGATAAAAAATGTTTGGTTATTTAACCTGGGTCCTGTTTTCAGCACCTTAGGCTCTTCTGTTTCAGATATAACCCATCGTTATGAACACGCCTTCTTTATCCCGATTCAAAAAGGCCTTGAGCCTAATGTGTTATCCGCGGTCAAGGGTATGCTGGAAGAGGGGAAGCGCGATTTGCGCGGTGAGGGATTCGACTCTAACGAGGGTACTTTTGTATTAGAAGTTGAGCTTGAACAAGCCGGCAGCAAGAATAACTTTGAGATTGCGTTAGAAACTGCCGATACGACTAAGCAACTCGAAGAATTAATAGCCTGGTGGCAGAGCAATCTTGCAGATTCCGTGGGACTGCTCAGGTTTATGCGGCTGACAACACAATACGCGATGGCGAAATACGAGCCGCAAATGGCAGAGGAGGCAGGAACCGCCGCCCATGAAGGTGTGAAGGACCAGCGCATGCTGTTCTGGGACCAACAAGAAATTACGGCCACTATCTATGACTGGGAAAAGCTCACCTATGGCAATGAGGTTGAAGGGCCGGCCGTAATTGAGGGCAGCCTTACAACTTATTTTGTGCAGCCAGGATGGATTTTAAAGGTCGATCAATTTCACAACGGACTGTTGTACCAGAAGGAGGGATAACTTTGAAACTACGGGTGACAGAGTATTTAGATTTGGACTTAGATCAAGATAAGTGGTGCTGCAACAAGTGCGGAGCGGTTTTGAACGATGCGGACAAAAACTATAAAGAAGCGTGTCTGATTTACGAACGAAATCCTAACGAAGTGCATCGACCGCTTGTTGAAGCAGAATACAACTTCTCTCCGGACCCCAATTGGGTTCGCATCATCGAATTTTACTGTCCCAGTTGCGGCGCTCAAATGGAAACAGAGTATCTGCCGCCGGGTCATCCCCTAACCCACGATATTGAAATTGATGTGGCTGCTTTGAAAGCCCGGGTGCAGAGCAAAGAGTTGGGGATTAAAGAAGGGAGGTTGTATAAAAGCATATGAAAAGCATTGATATTGATGTCGGAGGAACCTTTACTGATTTGGTATTAAGAAACGGTAAAGAGACAATTATTGCCAAGGCTCCCACTACCCATTATGATTTGTCTGTTTGTTTTATCAATGTAATCGAAGAAGCGGCCAAAAGGTTAAGTGTATCGCTCGATGAGCTGCTGGCTGAAACTAAAGTGATCCGCTATTCGACCACGGTTGCGATGAACCGCCTTATCCAGCGCAACGGACCGAAACTGGGCCTAGTAACGACCGAGGGCCACGAAGATATGGTGTTAATCGGTCGGGGTGCCCAGTGGGTCGATGGGACCAGGGTCGCGGAACGGCGCAACTTGGCCCGCCAGGAGAAGCCACACCCGCTCATTGCCCGCGACTTGATTGTCGGAATTAAAGAGCGGGTGGATTCCACTGGCAAAGTGATCCGCCCTCTGGATGAAGAAGATTTGCGTGCCAAGATCCACTATTTAGTGGATAAAGGAGTGCGGGGATTTGTTGTCTCCTTGCTTTGGTCATTTGTGAACCCGGAACACGAAAAGCGCGTCCGAGAGATTATCAGAGAAGAGTATAAGGAATACCATGTGGGCTATTTGCCGGTCATTTTGGCCAGTGATGTCTTAGGGAAGTTAGGAGAATACCAGCGCACGATGACCGCAATCTTAGATGCCTATCTCCAGCGGTCATTGCAGGTCGAGTTATCTTCAACTTGGGATAAGATCCGGGCTAAAGGGTATAAAGGCACTTTCTTGCTCATTCATAATTCCGGCGGATGTGCCGAAGTGTTTAAGACCACAGCCAGCCGCACCTATAACGGCGGGCCGGTGGCCGGTCTGATCGGCTCGCACTATCTAGCCAAGCAATTGGGGTATAAAAATGTCGTGGCCAGTGACGTTGGCGGAACCAGCTTTGACATCGGCTTGGTGGTGGAAGACAGCGTCCGCAGTTATGAATTCCGGCCGATTGTAGACCGATGGATGGTAGGTATTACCATGCTCCAGACTCTATCCATCGGGGCCGGAGGCGGTTCCATTGCCTGGATTAATAAAAAATTGGGCAATAGACTTGAGGTCGGTCCGCAGAGCGCGGGTTCCATGCCAGGCCCGGTGTGCTATAACCAAGGGGGCACAGAACCGACAGTGACGGATGCCGACCTGGTGTTAGGGTATATTGATCCTGATTTCTATTATGGCGGTCGCATGAAACTTAACAAAGACAAAGCCTTCCGCGCCATTAAAAATAAAATCGCCGATCCCTTGGGAATCTCCGTGCCGGAAGCAGCATCTGCCATTAAAAGGTTGGTGGAAGAGAGCATGGCTTCGGCGATCCGCAAAGAGGTTCACTTAAGAGGGTACCAGCCTGAAGATTTTGTAGTGTTCGCTTTTGGTGGAGGCGGTCCGACTCATGCCGCTGGCTACAAAGGTGATATAGATAAGGTTGTTGTCTTCCCTATGTCGCCCGTATTCTGCGCCTATGGCTCTTCGATTATGGATATGATCCATATTTACGAAACCTCAAAGCGCATGGTCTTTATGGAGCCGGTGACTAAGAAAGTGGTAATCGAGCAGGAAGCTTTTAACGAAGTGGTACGCAGCCTCATGGATAAAGCCAAACAGGAGTTGGAAGGGGACGGACTTAATGCGGAACGGGTGATTTTCTCCTTGGAACTCGACATGATTTACGGTGGCCAGGCTCATGTCAAGCGCACAACATCCCCGAAGCTGTTTATTGAAAGTAAAGAGGATGCGCAGAAGATCTACGAACATTTTGAAAAGGAATTTGCTGAGTCCTTTAGCCCCTTAGTGGTTAACCCTGAAGGCGGGGTGTTTGTGGAAAACTTCGTGCTTCGAGCAATCATTCCCACGGAGAAGGTGAACTTGCCGCTATTAAACCTTGAGGGCACAGATCCAGCTCAAGCTTTAAAGGGAAAGCGCGAGATGTATTGGGATGGGCTCGGTTTTGTTCCTTCAGAAGTTTATGATTTTGACGCCTTAAAACCGGGCAATATTGTTGAGGGACCAGCAGCGGCGGAGGCTGAATATACCACCATTGTGATCCCGCCGACGATGCGTTTGACAATAGACCGGCATGGCCTGGGGATTCTGGAGACCAACAAGTAAAAGGAGGGCAAAGCAATGCCAATACCTACCCTTGAGGAAAAACTGGCTTGGATGAAACCCGCGCCCCCCATGGAGTATGAACTGGCCTGTGTGGAGAAACTCTCACTTGGCAGCTATGAAATCGGGGTTCAGCGCACAAATGATATATTAGATGAAGCAATGGAAGTATTTATGCGCTCCTCACGCAGTTCGATGGGTGTGGCCGGAGACTCTATCGTTAGCCTGTTTACTGCGAACGGGGATTTGGTGAACGCGGCCAGCGGTACCTTTTTACACGGAATGATTCAATCGATTGTCATAAAATATATCCTGAAAAACTACGCCGAAAATCCGGGGATAAACGACGGCGATATTTGGTTTACCAATGACGCTGTCTACGGAGGGATTCATAATCCTGACGTTGTGGTGGTCATGCCGACTTTTTACCATGGCCAACTGATAGGCTGGACCGGTGCAGCCCTCCATACCAGTGAGACAGGGGCGATTGAGCCAGGAGGGATGTCTGTTAGTGCCAAAACCCGTTTTGAGGAAGGCTTTAACGTTCCACCGTTAAAAATTGGGCAAAATTTCAAATTAAATAATGATTTTGTGGAGATGGCTGCTGCCTTTGGTATTCGGGCTCCGCAAATGGTGGTTATCGACCTCAAAGCCAGGAGCACGGCCGCTGACCGGGCCAGGACCAGGATTTTGGAATTGGCCGACAAAATGGGCGTGGAGCATGTTGTGGGTTTATTTCGCAAAATGCTAATTGTCGCCGAACAAAGCGCCCGCGAGCGCATTCGTTCGTGGCCGGATGGGAAATACCGGTCGGTCAATTTTAGTGACGGGGTTGGCCCGGCTGAAGGGCTTGTCCGCACCTCCCTCATGATTGAGAAAAAAGGTGACAGGCTTTTGCTTGACTTTTCCGGTACATCCCCCGAGAATTTTTCATCCTATAACGCCCACCCTCAAGCCATTGTTGGGCACGTTTCCAATTTCGTCTATGAGTACGTTTTTCATGACTTGCCGGTTGCCAACAGTGTTTTTGCGCCCATTGATTTTTACTTTCCGGAAGGCACATGCCTTAGCCCGGATGCCCGGGCGGCCACCAGTTGTTCGGTTATGATCGCTACTGGGGTCATGAGTGCTGTGCACAATTGTTTTGGCAAAATGATGTTCTGCACACAAGATTGGCAGCAGGTTACGGCTTCGGCCGGCAATGCCGGCAACGCTTTAGTTGTCGCCGGATTGTCCCAGTGGAATATGCCCTATTCCGACATGCTCGCTTATTCGTTAAACTCAGAGGGGCAAGGCGGCAAAGCCACTGGGGATGGGGTTAACACCTTTGGTTTTCCGTGGGCGGTATTCGGCCGCGCTCCTGATGTCGAGACGATGGAGAATGAGTTCCCTATGCTTGTGCCCTTCTCCCAACACTGGACCGATTCCTGTGGCCACGGCAAATACCGGGGTGGAGTGGGTTCCGCTCAGTTATGGGTAGCTTATCATGAGCGGGATGTCTGGTTCCTCTGCACCGCAGATAACACCAGGCTGCAAACTCCGCAGCCCATTTTTGGCGGCTATGCTCCCTGTACCGTACCGGGAATCAGTATCCGTAAGGCTGACTTACTAAGACGTATGCAGGCAGGGGAATTTAACGGACGTCTTGATCTAACGGAGATCTTAGATGAACAATCAATTGAGGGTCAATGGATTATTGAATTCTTTGCCCGCGCAGCGCGGTCGTTTGCTCATGGTGATGTCATCACCATCGCCTTTGCCACAGGTGGAGCCGGTTACGGCGATCCGTTGGAACGTGAGCCGGAACTGGTGCTGCAAGACCTGCAAAACAATATTATTTCCTTTTGGAGCGCGGAAAATATTTATAAAGTTGCCCTGGATGATTCCGGCCGTAAAATAGACCAGATGCTTACCAGTCAATTGAGACAAAAAGAATATCACCAGCGTCTACAACGAGGTCTTAAATACCAGGACTTCCAGGCGCAGTGGTCGCAAAAAATGCCCCCGCAGGAGATTTTACACTCCTTTGGCTCCTGGCCCGAAGGGAAACCCATTCAGATGATCATGCGCGCTTAAAGGAGGTGCTAATGATGTGTGCACAGGTTAACCGGGCCATGATAAAAAAGTTGGTGAGTGATGGGATTGCACCGGGAGAAACTCTCGTTGCCCCGCAAGTATTCAGCCAGGCTGCCCAAATAGAGAACTTGCCTTTGGAAATGTTCATTGGGAATGAAACGAAAATTCCACTGGCCTTGGAAAAGCTGCAAGCTCATTTAAAGTTAGGGTGTATGTTTTCGGCAATCGCCAATGACTTAACCGACACCACGCTAAAAGTTAGCCTGGAAACACTCAATCGCCTGCGCAAAAGATTTCGTGACAGTCAAATTATAGGTTTGGTCGTACCCGGGCCTTTCACAGCCGGTGGCGGGAAAGGTGCAAGTGACTGGAATGATTCCAGTTGGAACGATGCTTTAGATGCCGGGGCAGACCGTTTGAATTATGTTCTCAGAACCTATTGTGAGCAAGACCCTGATTTTATCATTGTGCGGGAAGAGGAACTACCGACAGGGTTGCCCGAATTTTGGCCCCAGTGGCAGGATGTTATGGAGGGCTTGGGCAATATTATTAGCTATTACCAAGTGCTGCCCATCGTGATGGCTGAAAATGGACATCTGATCGAGATTTCTCTAGCGTTGAATGAATGCCCTGGATTTGTGCCGACGTTTCATCAGGAGAGTGTCCCGGCGATGCAGGCACAAGGGATATTAGCTCAGAGACCGTGGGCTTTGGCGCTTGATTCCGAGTTCCCGGATAGGCAGCAGGGCCAGGACGCTAGAGTAATGGACACCCTTAGCGTTGAGGACCGACGGAACTTAGTGATGATTACTACTGACCGGGAGATCCCTCATAACATGAGTGTCGGAATACTTCCCGAGCTTGTGCAAAGGATGAAAAGCTTGGTTTCCTGAGACCGGCTGTCAATTCCCGAAAAGTTGGAGATGGAATGGGCAAGGGAGTAAACCGGCAGTGTAATCCAAAAAGCCAATCCTAAGGGGTTGGCTTTTTGACATGTGTTTTGGAATTTTAGCTCATATTTTATGGTCAGTTTGGTGCCTGATTGTACTTAACATACAAAACAGAGTTCAATTAGAGATAGCAGCTATGAACCTAGTGCAAAAGTACAATGAAAGTAGTCAGAATAATTAGACCATTATTGCTTCTGCATGATGAATAATTCGGGTTCAGATAGTACAGTTAATTTAATCTTAATACTCAATACTCAAGTTCAGAAGATCTTAGCAGAAAAACTTTTGTGAAGGAAGAGATGCAGATTGACTAATATTAATTTTGTTGTAAATGGCATCCGGCATCAATTAGCGGTGAAAGACAATGAAACATTGTTAGATGTATTGCGCGACCGACTAGGCTTAACCGGGGCGAAAAAGGGGTGTGATATCGGGGAGTGCGGGACATGCACCGTGGTTGTAGACGGGGAGCCCATTTTGTCCTGCATAACCTTGGCTGTGGAAATGGAAGGGAAGAGAATTACAACCATCGAGGGCTTGGCTCAGAATGGAGAATTGCACCCCCTCCAAAAAGCTTTTCACGAGCATGGGGCAGTCCAATGCGGGTTTTGTACCCCAGGAATGATTATGTCGGGCAAGGCTTTACTGGACAAAAACCCGAAACCGACAGAACAAGAGGTGCGCCGGGCTATCTCAGGCAATAGCTGTCGCTGTACGGGTTATGACAAACCGGTGAAAGCAATTCTCGCTGCTGCCGAGGCAGAAATTCAGTGATGAACGGAGGAAAAGGTGATGAGCGAGTTTGCTATTTTAGGTAAGCCCACTCCCCGAGTTGACGGGATTCCCAAGGTAACCGGCAAGGCGCAGTATGCGGCTGATCTTAGCGTAGCTGGAATGCTCTATGGGGAAGTCCTCAGAAGTCCGTATCCCCATGCCAGGATCTTGTCGATTGATACCAGCCGCGCTGAAAGGCTGCCGGGGGTGCGGGGGGTAATAACCGGCAAGGACTTCAATGGATTTCGTCATGGTTTTATGGCTCATACGCGGGATGAGTCCCCCTTGGCCCCGGACAAAGTCCGTTTCATCGGGGATGAAGTGGCTGCGGTGGCGGCGATTGATCCGGATATTGCTCACGAAGCCGTTGAATTAATCCGGGTTGAATATGAACAGCTTCCGGCAGTGTTCGATCCCGAAGAGGCAATGCAGGAAGGCGCACCGGCTATTCACGACCATGTGCAGCGCAACATTAGTGCGGAAATGCATTTCAATTTTGGGGATGTGGAAGCGGCCTTTGCCCGGGCGGACCATGTTCGGGAAGACCGCTTCTATAGCCAGTCAGTGCTCCATGGCTTTTTGGAGCCCCATGCCTGTATAGCCCAGTACGAAGAACCCGGGAAAATCACGTTTTGGGGATCCAAACAAAGCCCTTATTTTCCTTACCGGAACCTGGCCAGTGCTTTCAAGGTGCCTCTGAGCAATGTGCGGGTAATCCAGCCTGTTGTTGGCGGAGGATTTGGCGGGAAAAATGATACCTTTGCCTTAGACTATGCCGCGGTTATGCTGTCAAAGAAAACGGGGCATCCGGTGAAATTTGTATATGATATCGAGGATGTGCTGATGGCCGGCAGGCGCCGGCACCCGATGATTATTTATATGAAGACGGGAGTCAAAAAGGACGGAACCTTGTTAGCCACTGAGTGCCGGGTGATTGCGGACGGCGGAGCCTATACGGCGGTGGGACCGATGACTATTTACCTCGCTGGTGCTTTTCTTACTTTGCCTTATAAATTGCCTAACTTAAAATATGATGCCTGGCGGGTTTATACAAACAAACCAGTTTCCGTAGCCCAGCGCGGTCATGGGGTGCCTCAGACCCGATTTGCGGCCGACTGCCAGTTGGATCTGATTGCCAAGGACTTGGGCCTGGATCCGGTTGAAATCAGGTTAAAGAATGCCATCGAACCAGGACACGTGACGGTGAACAAGATTCACATCAGCAGTTGCGGCTTGAAGGAAACGATCAACCGCTCAACTGAATTTGTTAATTGGAAGGAACGCAAACAAGAACTGGCTAAAGAACGGGAAAAAGGCGGCCGCTACTTAAGAGGTATTGGTTTGGCTTGCAACGGTTTTATGTCCGGGGCCAGGCTGCACGGGCATACGGCTTGTGCTGTGGTCGTTAAGGTCCACGAAGATGGCACAGTTTCGGTTTTGCCAGGGGCCACCGATTCGGGCCAAGGGGCAGAAACGGTACTGGCTACTATGGCCGCTGAAGTATTGGGGATAACTCTGGAAGACGTTCATGTCTCGCGCGTGGATTCGTTTCTAACTCCGGTTGATCCGGGGAGCTACGGGAGCCGGGTTACCTCAACAGCCGGGCCCGCACTGCTTATTGCCGTTGGAAAATGCCGCACCCAGCTCGCGGAGGTGGCAGCCAAGCTTTTAGATGCGCCGGTTGCTGAAATTGAATTCAGGGAGCGCAAAGCCTTTGTTAAGGGAGACCCAACCAAGCAGATGCCGTTCGGGAAGCTTTGCCGCCTTGCTTACCAGTACGGCTCCGGACAGGTTATTATCGGAGAAGGGTACTTTGGCCAAAATGTGGCTCTGCCCAACTGGGATACCGGTGAAGGGGATGTGGCCAACGCCTATACCTTTGGCACCCAGGTTGCCGAGGTGGAGGTGGACCGGGAAACGGGTCAGGTCAAATTAAAGAAAATGATTGTGGCCCACGACCTGGGCAAAATGTTTAATCCTTTAATTGTGGAGGGTCAGCATGACGGCTCAATTTACGGTGGCATGGGTCAGGCGCTGTATGAGGAATGCCTGAATGAGGATGGACTTACCCTTAATCCGTCGATCCTGGATTATAAGATGCCGACAGCGCTGGATATGCCTGGGGTCATGGAATCTATTAACATCGAAACGAATGATCCGCTGGGTCCGTTCGGAGCGAAAGAATCTGCCGAAGGTACTCAAGTATCCACTGTTCCAGCCATTGTAAACGCAATTTATGATGCGACCGGGATCATGTTTACTGATTTGCCGATTACTCCGGAAAAAGTCTTAAGGGCACTGGAACAGAAAGAACAAGGGGGTGGTCCAATTGTACCTGCCTCAATTTAAATATCTTAAGCCTGGGACCGTTGCTGAGGCTGTAGCCATGCTTTCTGAGTACCAAGGGGGAGCAGGAGTGATTGCTGGCGGCAGTGATTTAATAGTTAAGCTTAAACATCAGATTGTTAATTTGCGCTATGTCGTCGACTTAAAAGGGATTTCTAATCTCTATGGCATCGTTTCCCGCGCAGATGAAATGGAAATAGGCGCTTTAACAAAACTAAGTGCTATTGAATCGTCTCCGGAGATTTTGAACAAAGCTCTTCTGCTGGCCCAAGCAGCCTCTGTGGTAGGCGGGCCTCAGCACCGGAGCATGGGGACGCTGGGCGGGAATCTTTGTCTTGATACGCGCTGCTATTATTTTAACCAGTCCAAGCGCTGGCGGCAATCACGCCCGCCTTGCTATAAAACAGGCGGTGACCGTTGCTATGTGGCTGCCAAAAGTCCTATGTGCCATGCGGTTTATTCCGGTGATACTGCTCCAGCTTTGATTGCCTTGGGTGCCCGGGTAAGAATCGTTGGGCCTGAAGGCGAGCGAGAACAAGAGTTGGAGCTGCTTTACAGTGGTAATGGTAAAAGGCCGATCAATCTGGATGCTCAAAGTATCATTACATCGGTAATTATCCCGATAAGTCCACCATATGCGGGCCATGCTTATGAGAAGTATCGGCTGAGGGAAGCGGTTGATTTTCCTGTAGTAGGAGCAGCAGTGGCACTTTCTTTTGAGCAACCGGGCGGAGTATGCACGCGTGCCCGTATTGTGCTTAATGCCGTGGGAACTGCTCCAAGCAGGGTCGAGGAAGCAGAAAAGTCCTTGCTTGGGCGCAAACTGGAAGAAGCGTTGGAGGAAGCAGCTGAATTGGCTTACCAAAGTGCACGACCAATACACAGAATGGGAGGGTCACCCTATTACAAGAAGAAGCTGGTAAAAGTACTAACGCGGAGAGCCTTAGAAAAAGCCGGGAGCATGGCCATTGGCAATGTTTAGATAAAAGAAGCGGATACTGGTAAATGGTTCGGAGAGGAAAGGGATTATGAGAGTGTTATTAAATAGAGGAATAAATCTTTCAGGACCACCAAGATCAGTTTTAAGAAGAGGGGGATAAAAACATGGCTGAGAAGGGTTCATGGCGCTCCGGGTATATTGTTGTTTTTGTTCTGTTTGTTGCACTCTTAGTAGCTTATCTCGATCGAGTCAATGCCTCGGTTTTAATTGCGGACACGGGTTTCTTAAACGATATGGGGATTGCAAACAGGCCTGACTTGCGTGGGCTGGTGATGTCAGTATTCTTGTGGGCTTATGGCGGGGCAGCGCTTCTGCTTTCCTTTGCCCTGGATAAGATTGGTGCGCGCAGGGGTCTGGTGATGGTGGCTTTAATTTGGTCTGCATCGATGTTTTTAGGTGGTATCGCTGGGTCATTTGTGGCATTAATTTTGTCAAGATTAGTTCTCGGAATCGGTGAAGGTCTTCAATTGCCGGTAAACTCAATGGTTGTGAAAACTTGGGCACCACCGAGGGAGCGGGGAATGGCAAATTCCATTTGGGGTACGGGTCTTTTTGTAGGATCGGCGATAACGATGCCTCTGGTTGCTTGGATTGTGAGTACGATGGGTTGGCGGGCATCCTTTTTTATCTTAGGAGTCGTTCCAATTGTAATCGTGATCCCATTAGTTCTCCTTTTCGTTTACAACCGTCCTCAAGAGTCACGCTGGATTTCAAAGACTGAACTAAGTTATATTGAAGAAGAACTTGAGGCTGAAAGAACTTCACAGTCGGCAACAGGACAAGGTGTCGAGGTGAAAACTGAATGGAGAAAAGTTCTAACTAGCACTGATTATTGGCTATCAGCCATAACATGGATGTTAACTACTTGGATGTTTTGGGGTCTGCTCACATGGCTGCCTTCGTATCTTAAAACCGAAAGGGGTTTTACCTGGGCTCAAATGGGCGGTTTATCTGCATTACCTTACCTTGTCGGCACAGTACTGCTGCTCTTAAGCGGGTATTTAATGTTCAGAGTTCGACGCAGCACCATCTTTATGTGGAGCGGATGTCTCGCCTATGCCATTAGTATGAGTATGGCGGTCATGTCAAAAAGCAATCTTGCCAGTGCTCTTTGGATGTCACTGGCCATGGGAGGAATATGCTGGGCGTTCGGAGCATCTTTTGTGGTCTTGCAAAAGATTGTTCCAACCAGTGTTACGGCCAGAGCAACCGGACTATGGCAAGGAATTGCCCAAATCTCGGCCGGATTTGTTCCTTATATTATGGGTTGGATCATTGCCCTGACGAGTTCTTTCACCGCTGGATTCCTATTCTTGATTATTGCTGCTTTGTTGGGTGCGGTGCTGAATTTTGTCTTGTTTACCCGGGAGGGTCGCACTTTCGGAAGAATAATCATTAAAACTGTAGTAGCAAGCTCGCCTGCAGTCAGCGAGTAAAACTCTGACGAGTAAAATTCAACTCAGGGAGTAGATTCAACTCAGGGGAGGCATGGTTATGTATCTGGAAATCCCAGAAGATGTTCAGTTTCTAAAAGATAATGTCCGCCGTTTAGTGAACGATAAGCTGGCCCCCCGGGCTCAGGAAATCGATGAGCAAGACGAATATCCCTGGGATGCTAGGGAAGTACTGGCCAAACAAGGGCTCTTTGCTCTCCCCTTTCCTGGAGAATACGGCGGCCAGGACGGAAGCTGGCTTAGTTTCTGTGTTACGATTGAAGAAATAGCCCGTGTTAGTGCGGCCGTCTCCATGACATACGGGGACACGGCTTTAGGTACCGGAGCCTTATGCTTTTTCGGCAGCGATGAGCAAAAAGCCAGGTATCTTCCGAGACTGGCCACCGGAGAACTCATACCGGCCTTTGCCATGACTGAGCCCAATGCAGGCTCTGATATCAACGGCATTCAGACCACAGCCGTACGCGAGGGTAATGAATACGTTATTAATGGCCGCAAATGCTTTATTACCCAGGGAAATATCGCCGATATTGTTACGGTCGGCGCAAAAACCATAGATGCCCGCACCGGCCAAAAAGGACTGTCCTTATTTATTGTAGAAAAAGGCACCCCTGGTTTTTCGTCTGGTACGCTCGAAAAGAAAATGGGTTTGCATGGGTCGCCCACGGCAGAATTGATTTTTGAAGATGTCAAGATTCCGGTGCAAAATCTGATTGGTCGTGAGGGTGAAGGCTTCAAAATGGTTATGCGGGTTATGGACCGTTCCCACATTATGGTTGGAGCCCAGTGCCTAGGCATAGCCCAGGGAGCGCTGGATGAAGCGGTTAAGTTCGCCAGAACCAGGGTTCAGTTCGGACAGCCGATTAGTAAATTTCAGGGAGTACAATTTTTGTTCGCTGAGATGCAGACTCTCCTGGAAGCTTCACGTCATCTGGTGTATGATGCAGCCAACCGCTGGGATCAGGGAATTGAGCCTATTGCCCAGTATGCGGCCATGGCTAAGCTGTTCGCAAGCGAGGCCTGTGTCAAGATCACAGACAAGGCCATTCAAGCAATGGGCGGGTATGGATATATTCGGGACTACCAAGTGGAGCGCATGGCACGTGATGCCAAGCATGCAACTTTAGTTGAAGGGACCAGCCAGATCCAGAAACTGATCATTGCCAGGAATTTGCTGGGCAGAGAGTATGCTTAAGTGGAAACTATTCGGGGCCATAAGCGCTGAAAGGAGTGAGTTGAGGTGCATGCAGCGCGCATATTGAATAAGAATGCAACTTATTATCCTGATGCTCCGGCAGTGGTAGACGGTGAGCGGAGATTGACTCATAAGGAGCTGGATCAGCGTGTGCGCCGTTTAATCAGCGTTTTGAAGAGCAGGGGAGTGGAAAAAGGGGAGCGTATAGCCATACTGGCTTACAATTGCCAAGAGTATCTTGAGTGTATGCATGTATGTGAGCGGGGCGGTTTCGTATGCGTACCTTTAAATTGGAGGCTGGACCCTGACAATATTGCTTTTATCCTGAATCACAGTGAAAGCAAAGTCTTGATCATTCACGGTTCATTATTAAAAGTTGTTTTACAGATTAAAAATCAACTCTCGTATGTGCAGCATGTACTGGTGTTTGGCACCAAAGAGTCAGAGATACTGCCTGAATGGGCCGAACCGTATGAAAGCTCACTGGAGGCGGCTAAACCGGACGATTCCCGTTCTGAGATTTTAGAGGACGATTTGGCCTATATTATTTATTCCAGCGGCACCACGGGCTTGCCCAAAGGGGTGATGTTCAGCCAGCGCATGCAGCTGGAGGCAGCCAAGACTTTTATCTCGGAGCTGGGGCTTAAGAAAAGTGATATTACTTTAAATGTTATGCCCCTCTTTCATTCCGGCGGGCATACCATGGCTTCGGCCATTGCGTACGTTGCCGGAACCAATATCATGATGGAAAAATTCGATGCCGTAAAAGTTCTGCAAACTATTAGTACAGAAAAGGTGACAGTGATTCATTTGGTCCCAACGATGCTTGCTTCACTTTTGGAAGTTCCGCATATACAAGAGTATGATTTAAGTTCCTTAAGGACTATCTTTTATGCTGCATCACCTGTCTCGCTCTCTTTGCTTAGAAAGGCCATGATTGTATTTGGACATGATCGGTTTATCCAAATGTATGGATTAACGGAAAATGGTCCGTCTGTAAGTTGTCTTTCCAGAGAGGATCATATTAAAGGTTCAGAAGAAAAGGCAGGGAGCCTAGAAAGGAAACGCTTAGAGTCTGTCGGGATTCCCCATTTTAATGTGGAAGTGCGTATAGTCGGTCAAGAAGGAGAAAACCTGGTGCTGGGGGCCGTGGGAGAGATTGCGGTCAGGAGTGAGAGCACTACCACCGGGTATTGGAAGCAGCCTGAGTTAACCAGCAGGAAAATAAAAAACGGTTGGCTGTTAACAGGCGATATGGGCCTGCTTGACCCGAACGGGTACCTCTATATTGTTGATCGCAAGGATGACATGATTATCAGCGGGGGCGAAAATATTTATCCCAATGAAGTGGAGTCGGTTCTTGCCGGACACCCGGCGGTTAAAGAAGCCGCTGTTGTAGGAGTTCCGGATGAAAAATGGGGCGAAGCAGTGGTGGCGGTTGTGGCCTTATGGCAAGGAATGCATGTTGATGGAGAAGAGCTTATGAAGTATTGTCGGGAAAGGATTGCGGGATATAAAATGCCCAAGAGGATAGTGATCAGGGATACTTTACCTAAAACGGGTTCAGGCAAGATTCTCCGCCGACTCGTTAAGGAGCAATTAAAGCAATGATAACAACCTGAAATGACAATGGCCAGGGATAACCTCTGGCCATTTCTATTTGGTTAGTGTTTCTTTTAGGTTAAATATTTTCAGGGCCAGGTATAGTTTGAATTTTACTTCGGCATCGTTTAGATCCAATTGACAAATTTCTTGAATTTTTTCTATACGATAGCGTAAAGTATTGGCATGGACGTAAAGGTCATTGGCCGTCTTTTTAAATTGACAGTCGTTTTTGAGAAAACAATCAAGAGTTTGCAATAGTTGCATTGAAGGAGTATGCTCCTCGTACTCGAGGAGTGGTTTAAGAATTAATTCAGCAAAGGATAGCATTTGATCCACATCTTCGGGTAAGGTAACCAAACCAATAATCCCCAAAGAGTCAAAGGATAACACCTGATTTTTGGAAATGGAGTGTTTCAGATAGTCAAGAGCTTTTAAGGCCTCGCTGTAAGATTTATAGTAGTCACCTGATTGCAAACATTTACGACCGAAAGTAATATAGCATTGAGTTTCGGAGTAACATTTGACTATGTGTTCAATGAGATGATGCGAGCGGGAGATTATGGTCACTTTTTTGATCTGTTTATTTCCTTCCGCGATCAAAATCAAAAAGTATTCTTCTTGAAGGCAGATTACTGTCGCTTCGATATCTCGCTCGAATAAAAAGCTTTTGATTGCTTTCAACTTATCAATATTGGGAACGGGCCCTTCAACATTGGCGATGATTAACCAGGTGGGTCTTGTTAAGTCTAAATTCAAAACCGTTGCTGTTTCCTGGATTACTTTTTCACTGTCATATTGTTTGAAAATTAATTTCCTATACAGATTTCCAAGAATTATTTCTCTGGTCTGAATTTCTGCGTCCTCGATTAAATTCTTTATCGATAAGGCCAATAATACCTTGGTGATGATGGTCCGGTCTTCAGCTGAAATAACCGGCGGGTTTTTCTTATCAAAGATATGAAGATAGCCATGGAGAGCATCTCCGGTTACTATTGGAAAGACTGTTCTGGACTGGCTCACCCCATACTGAGGGAGAGGAGGCATAACCACAGGGCTTTTTTGCTCTTGAATCTTTAACACAAATTCTTTTATGAAAGGGTCTGTTAATTGGGGTTTAGTAAACGCCAGATCATCTGGATCCATTAAAAACTTGCCTAAAATTCTAAAAAATTTATCCTCAATCAGAACCGGCCGCCCAAGTAAGGAACCCAACCTTTCGGCGATACCTTGGCTATTTGTCTCCGTTATTAGCGATAACATGAAAGAATCTATCTCTGGGGAAAGGTAGTCAAAGCCGGTTCCTTTAGTTATCATGATATTCCTCCAGTCCAGTAGGTCAAAAGTTACGGCTAAATATACTCTATTTTATCATAATCATCTAACTGCGAGACAGTTTATTCACATACTTTTGGATATTTGGTATTTGGGATGAATAGAGCTCTCCTTTCAACCAAGTTAGAAGCTTTTCATATAGGGCTGATAGGATTACAATCATATTAGTTCTATAGCAAAACCGGAGGACATCATGAACCACAACACAGGCGTTCAAAAAAGACTGGCAGCTGGAGGGAACATAACTGCCGGGTCCAATTCTATGCTTTATAGCTGGCTGATTCTCATTCTTGCTACCGGAGTGCAGGCCTCAATCGCTTTCGTCTCACTGGGAATCGGATCTTTGGCTCCTTTTATCGAGTCAGGGCTGGGGCTCAATAAATCTCAAGTTGGTTTTATTGGCGGTGCCGTTAATGTTGGCATGACTCTTACGGCTTTGCTTGCCGGGCGGTTCGTTGACAGCCGCGGGGAAAAAATCGTCCTTTTAATTGGCGGACTATTTACCGGTGCTGGAATTATGCTGGCTTCCCTTTCCAACACTTTTCCGGTGCTGCTGCTGCTTCTGTTTTTTACGGGGCTATGGGCAGCTTCAGCAACTCCGGCGGGAAGCAAAGCGATAATGAGTTGGTTTCCCCCGTCTAAACTGGGCTTCGCTTTTAGTGTCAGGCAGACCGGCGTTCCTTTGGGCGGATTATTTTCAGCCTTGGTTTTACCCCATCTGGCCCTGGCGTTTGGCTGGAAGGCGGGCATGGCTGTCATGGGGGTTGTGCCTATCTGCGGGGCGCTTCTATTTCAATTATTATACAAAACGTCTCCCCGTTCCAAGGCGGCATCGGATAATCCCCATAAAGCCCAGTTAAACTTCAGATGGATCATTCGTAATTTCAATATTTGGCTTGTAAGTCTTACAGCAGTCACCTTCATGGGGGCTCAATTTATTGTGATTGCTTATTTAGTTCTTTTTCTGCATGACCAAATCGGGTTTTCGATCGCGCTGGCCAGTATTTTTCTTGTAATAAGCCAGTGCGGGGGAATTATCGGAAGAATTTTTTGGGGATTTGTCAGTGATACCATATTTAGAGGAAAGCGTCGTCCCGCTTTAATAAGTGTAGGGGCTATTGCGGTGGTCATGTCTTTTTCAATGATATTCCTTACCCCGGCATCGTCCGTGTGGTTCGTAGGAATCATGTCGTTCTTATTGGGTTTTTCCGCGATTGGCTGGAACGGGGTTTATGTAGCTCTTATTTCAGAGCTGGCGGGAGCAGCCCAGGCGGGTACGGCAGTAGGCTTTAGTATAACTTTAATTCAGCTGGGAGTTTTGGCTTTTCCGCCGTTGTTTGGCTATTTCGTTGATATAACTAAGTCTTATCAAGCTAGTTGGATGATGTTGGCGATTTTGTTGGTTGTAGGGATTCTGATGCTGTTGCCGGTGAAAGAGAAGCTAGGGACTACTTGCAACCGTTAAATAATGGATGATGAAATTCGCAGACAACTGGAGGTGATTGCTATGGATGATCCGATGATCAGCCGTGCAATGAAAGATTGGGAAAACGTGAGTGCCGACCCTAAATTGAGAGAACTCTATTTTGACCGGAGAAAAGCGGTTATAGATCGGATGGCGGCGGCAAAGGCTGCGGAATTGAGAGAACAGAGAGCGTTGACCGAAGGCAGAGAAAAAGGCCGTGCAGAAGGCCGTGCAGAAGGTCAGAGCCTAATGGCTCAGGATGCTATCTGCCAATATCTCGATGCGCGTTTTGGAACTGCATCTGAATCTCTTCAAGCTGAAGTTCGAGGAATCACAGACTTGGAATCGCTTACTCGCTTGCTAAACCGGATTTTTAAGGTCACAAGTTTAGATGAGGCGCAAAACCTTATTCAGGATATTATATCTTAGGTTACAGCAATGCAAAGTAAAAAGATACCAACTTATCATACGTAGTAGATGCAAATTTGTGAGCAAACAACTAGTTTATTTAAGTTGTTTGCTCCTTCCTTTCTTTAGGAAAGTATTACCTCTAATCTGGTTAGGTTAAAATTCCCTAGCAGCGGGATGTGGCAATATGCTATAATGTAAAGAAATGGGAAGAATTTACTCGAAATTAGGATGGGTGTGAAACCGGTTGGTCGAAGAATTTAGGAATGACCGGCTTATGAAGCCGGTGAGTGAAGCTACATATTTAACGGTAGGGAATGCCTGGCGCTACCGCACGATCTTGCGTTACTTCTACCAGCAGCATGAGCGGCTGAGGCATTATCTGGTGCTGGAAGAGATCTTTGAGTATCTGCGGCAGAATCCACATTTTCAGGAATATTCCGAGGATATGCTGGAGCAGGATTTGAACATGCTGGTCAACTGGAAAAATCTTGTCCCCCGCCAGGATACCGGCCGGGTAAGTTCGATTGAGGACTTTAAGAAAAGGAAATTCCGTTACCAGCTGACCCCGTACACAATCGAAATCGAGCGCATGGTGATTGGACTGGAGAATTTGGGGGAGGGGTTTGGCGGTTCACTTGAACATACCCTCTTTGATAGGTTGCTGCAGGGGCTTTTGCGTCTGACAGAGCTAGATGCCGGGAAAGAGTATGTCATCTTTTCCGTGCCCTTGGACAAGGTATTTGAAATGTGGCAGGATCTTTATGAAGATTTTCGTAAACTTACGGAAAATGCCACTGATTATCTGGCTCATTTGCAAAGCGAAAAAGTAGAAGAGAAGATGCTGACCGAAGCGTTCTTGGTGTATAAGGAGGCTTTGACGCAGTACCTACGCAGTTTTATGACCAGTTTGCAGCGAACTTCCTTTCGGATAGAAGGGATGCTTGCAGAGATTCCCGCCTCCTTCGTCTCCGGATTAGCTGAAAGGTTGGCGGATCATGAACTAAGCATTCCCCGGCTGGATGAACGCCCCCGGCGTGAGCAGTTGATCAACGCTTATGAAGAGAAATGGCAAGTCTTAAGTCACTGGTTTTTAGGAACGGCAGGGCGCGAGAGTGATTTAATCTATCTCCAAAATGCCACCAATGAGACCATCCGCCGCCTCACGCGCTTTGCCCAGCGCCTGGGGGAAGCGCGCCATCACTTGCGCAGCCGCCGCAATGATTATTTGCACTTGGCGAACTGGTTTGTACAGGCTGAATCTCTGGCTGAAGCGCATGAGCTTTCGTCCTCAGTGTTCGGGGTTTTTCATACGCGCCATTTATGGGCTGAGGCGCCCAAACGGACTGAGTCCATTGAAACTGAAATTTGGCAGGAACCTGCGGCTTCTCTGGTGATCCGGCCTAAAATCCGCGCGTATAAGGAAAAGGTACGGCCGAATGCGGTTATGAGTAAAGCCCGGGAAAAAAGTGAAACCCGGGATCGCTATTTGCGGCAGAAAGCGGAGGAACAGGAACTGCTGGAGGATTTGATCTCACAGGATAAAATCGTGATTAAAGACTTGCCGCCGGTTGACCCCTATATCCGTAAAACCTTGCTTACTTGGATTGCCAAATGCATGGGGGCGCGCGACCATAAGGGCAAGACTGAGACCGGGCGGATTTTCCGGCTGCATTTGGCGAGCAAGGAACGGGTAAAGCTGGTCGCGCACGATGGGACCTTAGAGATGCCCGATTATGTCCTGGAGTTCGAGTAAGTTTGAAGGGAAGAATTTGATGGCGGAGAGGCGTAGTTTTGACGATGTAGCACGCGACGGGCTGCAGCTTCTTTTAGAGAATTTCTGGCTGGTGCGGGAGGAAAACCCGGAAGGATACCAAACCGTGCGTGAACGGGAGGCAGTCCTGCGCGATTATGTCTTGGACAAGTTTGGCTACCATTTGATTGTGCACCGGCACTTTGTCAAGTTAGAGAAGATTCCGGCGCGCACTGAGCCCTGGATGGGGATCGGGCACTTTCAGCATCCCCGAGATTATGCAATGTTGTGCTGCCTTCTGGCCTTTGTGGAAGAGAAGGCGGTAGATGAGCAGTTTTTGCTCTCCCATCTCTGCAATGAAGTTCAGGCGCTTTACCCAGGTGAACTTCCGCTGGACTGGCGCAGTTATGAACACCGCAAATCCCTGGTGCGGGTTTTGCAATTTATGACAGAGATGAATATGCTGCGGGTAGTGGACGGGGATACTTCGTCCTTTAATTTCAATGAATCCTCCGAGGTTTTGTATGAGGCCACGGTGATGGCGCGCTATTTCATGCGCTCTTATCCCAAAGACTTAGCCCAATTTGCTAGTAAAGAGGAACTTTTGTCTGCGGATTTAACGGAGGAAGAGACTGGAGCCGCCCGGCGTTACCGGGTTTACCGCCAGTTGGTGCTTAGTCCTGTCTGTTATCAGGGGGAGATGGGGGAGCTGGATTTTCTCTACCTGCGCAACTACCGCAACCGCCTGCAGGAAGATTTGGAGATGCACACCGGCTACCGGCTTGAGTTGTATAAGCAGAGCGCGATGTTGACGGCCGAGGAGCGCAAGGCCAGCTTAACCCTGTTTCCGGACCAGCGGGCCGTCTGCGACTTGGCGCTGCAGTTTGCCGGATTGGCGCGGGAGCGGCAGGAACGCAAGGAATGGTTGCTGGAAGGGGATGGGTCCATTCGTTTAACTCCGGTGGAATTTACCCAGGCCGTAGAGCAGCTGCGGCAGGCGTTCGGCGGGGGATGGGGCAAACAGTACCGGGAAAGCTTGATCCGCCAGGTACGCCGGGAACTGTTGGACGTACTCATGGATTGGAAGATGGCTGCGGTGGAAGAAGAGACGGGGCGGATTATCCTGCGCCCGGCCTTGGCCCGCTTGAGAGGGGAGTATCCTCCGGATTTTGCTGAGAGTAAGCAAGGCTGGCAGCCGGAGGGAGAACAGGCGTCCGTTGATGTGGCAGAGGGGGCTAGATAATGGAATTAGAACGCTGGCAGTTAAACCGGGCCGGATTATTTAATTTTTGGTATTTCGATGATGAAGAGCTTCCGTGTGCTGAAGGCAAACTTTTGCTGCGCGGGGCAAACGGCTCCGGTAAATCCGTGACCATGCAGAGCCTTATCACCGTGTTGCTGGATGGAAAGAAAAGTTCGGACCGCCTCGATCCCTTTGGTTCAAGAGCCCGGCGGATGGAGGATTATTTGCTGGGGGAAAAGGAAGTCGTTGAACAAGATGAACGGACCGGTTACCTGTATTTGGAATACGCACGACCGGGCAGGGGGCAGTACCTGACGACGGGGATCGGTCTGAGGGCTAAACGCCAAAGCAGTCTGGATTTTTGGGGATTTGTGATTCTGGACAATCGCCGGATTGGTCGCGATTTTCTTTTATATAAGACGGAGCGGGATTCTGAAGGGGAGACAGTCAAAATACCTCTCAGCCGGCGCGAGCTGGAGAACCGCTTGGGGGAAGGCGGACAAGTCGTGCGCACGCAACAGGAGTATATGGCTCTGGTGAATAAACACGTTTTCGGGTTTCGGGATCTGGAAACGTTTGAAGACCTGATGAAACTTCTGATTCAGCTGCGCAGCCCCAAGCTGTCCAAGGATTTCCGGCCGACGGTGGTGTATGAAATCCTGACCGAGTCCCTGCCCGCGCTTACGGATGAAGAGCTGCGGCCCCTTTCCGATACGATTGAGAATATGGATCAAATCAAGAGCCAGCTGGACCAGGCCGTGCGCGAAGAACAAGCCTTGCAGAGGCTTTTAAAAGTGTATGACCAGTATAATCAGCGCGTCTTTTGGGAAAAAGGAGAGGGCTTGGTGCAGGCCCATAAGCGGCGTCAGCAGGGCTTAAGCCGTGTGGCCGAGGCCGAGAAAGCGTTGGCGGCAGGAAATGAGGAACTAAACGCCAGTAAGCGGGAGCTTGAGGAGTTAAAACGGGAACAAGACGTTTTAGATAAGGAAAAGGAAGAACTTCAGGACCATGATGTCTTCCGGGCGGAACGGGAGCGGTCTCTCCTTTTGCAGGAACAGCAAGCGCTCAGAGCTGAGCGTGAGAAAAAAGAGCGGGCTGTAAGCGCGAAAGAAACCCAGGAGCGGGAGACGCGCGCGCATATCGTACAAGAGGAAGAAAAAGAACGCCAGGGACGTAAAGAGGTTGAGGAACGCCTGGATGAGATGGATTTTCTGGCGGAGGAAGCCGGTTTTCAAAGCCATGAGGTGGCGACCGATGAATTTAAAGGCCAGATTGAGCAGAATTTTTCGTTTAACTTGTGGCGTAAAGAGGCCAGGGATCACGAAGAGTACCTGGATAAGGCTTTGAGCATGTTCAGGGAAGAGAGGCAGGCGCAGGAGCGCTACCGCCTGGCTGAACTTGATCTGGGAGAGGCGGCCAAGGCTCTGGACCAGGCTCAGTTCGAAAGCAAGAAATGGGCGGATGTACTTGAGGAAGAGCGTGCGAACTGGGTCAATCAAGTGTTTGCATGGAATCAAGATAATAAAGAACTAAAACTGGAGCAGGAAGAGTTGCAACTGCTTATGCAGCGCATACGATTGTGCCCGGACAGTTATTCCTGGGATGTACTAAGGGAGCCAGTGCGTGCGGCTCAGGATCGGCTGCGGCAGCAGGTGCTGGTAGGAATAGCTGATCTTAAACATTTAATCACCCGGCAGGAAGAAAAAATCGAAGCGGTGAAGGCAGAACTTCAAGCGTGGCAGGGCCAAAAGGATCCTGAGCCGCCCAGGCATGCTCAAACCGAGGAAGCCAGGCGGGCTTTGGCGGCTGCGGGCGTTCCGTTTCTCCCTTTTTACGCGGCCGTGGAGTTCCATGAACACGTTCCCAAGGAGCTGCGGGCTTCACTTGAGGCTGCCCTGAAAGAGGCCGGGATTCTGGATGCCTTGATTGTGGGCTCGGCTGAGGCCAACATTGAATCGGACCGTATTTTAGAGCCGAATCCCCAGTTTATGACCCACACCCTGGCCGAATATCTCTACCCGACCCCGGTCGCAGGAGTGGAAATTGCTGCGGAAGATATTGATAATGTGCTGCGCACAGTACTTGTCGGGGAGCATGCGCACACGGCGCATCGCATGCGTGCGGAGCATGATAGCACTTCCGGCGGAACCGTGATTACGGAAGACGGAGGCTATCGGATCGGGTTGATTCAGGGCCAGGCGCCGCGAGAACAGGAATCCATTTATATCGGGAAAGAAGCCAGGCGCCAATACCGGCTGAAGGAGATTGCCCGCCTGGAGAAAGAACTGGCTCTGTTTCGGAGTGAGCGCGGGGATTTGGTGCGGGCACAGGAACAGTTTGAACAAAAGCTGGAATTAATAGCCGAGGAGGCCGCGCGCTATCCGAGCGAACGTGAGCTTAAAACGGCGCATCAGGAACTGGATTCGAGCAGGCGCCAGATTCAGGTGCTGGAGCAGGATGTCGCCAAGAAAAATCTAAAACTCAAGGCGGATCTGGAGCAGTGGCAGGATGTAAAGCAGCGCCTGCGGGAACTAACCCGCACCAGCATCCTGGCCTTTAGCGAGGAAGCTTATGCCACGGGGGTTTTGCGTTTCAAGGGGTACCGCGAGCATTTAGGACAATTGGAGGTTTTGTGGCAAAAAATTATCTCCGCCCGTTCACGTCTTGAACTGCAACGGTCAAGGCTGGAGGAGCTGACCCAGGAGGTAGACGAACTCAAAGGGGAGCTGGAGGTTTTACGAGGTCGGGAAGCCACTCTTCAAGCCAAGCTGGAAAAGGTCGAGGCCCGGCTGCATGAGTTGGGAGCAGAAGAGATCCGCCGGCGGGTGCGCCAAGTAGTTGAACGTTTGCAGCGTTTGCCTGCGGAAATTGAGGGTAAGATCACAGAATCGGAGGCCAAACGCAACGCCCAGGAACAGCGGATGCGGGAATTTAAACGGCTGCGCCGGGAGCAGAATTTAAGCCAAGCCTTAGAGAAACGGTGGCTCGAAGTTTTCGCGGCGGAGCGCAAGCTGCACCAAGGGTTTTATTCAGCCTTTGAAACGGATGAACAGCAAGGTGAGGCAGAGGCGGTGCCCGGGGAGAGTGTCTCGGATGAACGCCTGGCCTTTTATCTTAAGGAAGCCCAGGCCGTAGTGGCGGCAGGCGGGAAAGGAACGGCTGGAGAACGGGAAAGTTTGCAGGAGCGCGTGAGCGATGCTTTTTTCCGGGAGCAAGGGAACCTGGTTGAGTACCGCCCGGCTCTGCAGACAATGTTCGAGTCGGAACAAGAAGCAAAAGGGGCGCTGGAAGCAGAAGGGGAGCCTGGAGCTGACGAAGTCTACGCCGATCTCTATGATTTGTACCGGGGCCGCTGGCAGGAACTGCGGATCAAGGCCAGGCGGACGTATTTACTGTTAGAGTACGAGGGTAAAAAGGTTAATCCGTACTATGCGCGCTCCCAGATGGAAAAAAATATTGCGCTTCAGGAACAGCTGCTCAATGAAAAAGACCGGGAGCTATATGAGGAAATCATTATGCACAGCGTCGGCCGCATCATCCGGGGACGGATTCAACGGGCGGAACATTGGGTGGAGGAAATGAATCACCTGATGGCTCAAAGGGACACGTCCAGCGGCCTTAATTTCTCCGTGCGCTGGCGTCCGCGCACTGCGGAATATGAAGAAGAGATGGATACGGAGGACTTGGTGCAGCTGCTGAAGGCCGATCCCCGCTTGCTGAAGGAGTCTGATATGGCCAGGATTGTGGGGCATTTCCGGTCCAAGATTGAACGGGCTAAGAGCGTGCTAGCGGAAAAAGGGTATGGGGAAAGTTTTCATCAAATTATCAAAGAGATGCTGGACTATCGTCAGTGGTTTGCCTTCACGCTGTACTATCAAAAGAGCGGGGAGCGGCGCAAGGAGCTGACCAACCACGTTTTCTATACCTTCAGCGGCGGGGAAAAGGCCATGGCCATGTACATTCCTTTATTTTCCGCGGCTTATTCCCGCTACTCCGACGCCCGTCCGGAGGCGCCGCGCCTGATTTCCCTAGATGAGGCGTTTGCGGGCGTGGATGAGAACAATATCCGTGATATGTTTGATTTGATGGAAAGGCTCGGTTTTAATTACATTATTAATTCCCAGGCACTCTGGGGAGATTATGATACGGTGGCCAAGCTCTCGATTTGTGAGCTGGTGCGGCCCAAGAATGCCTCCTGGGTCACGGTTATCCGCTATTTTTGGGATGGTAAAGTACGGAGGCTGGTGGAAGAGCGGGATATGAGCGAAGAAGCGGCTGAGGTGTATGGGGCCGCGGCCGGGAGATGAGCAAGTTAGTGTGGGTGAGTTTGGCAGTTTCTGGAGTGACGCAACATGGATGAGCATCTTGTGCATGAAGCGGTGGCGTTTTTTCGCGCCGAGCCCGGTTTTCAACGACTCATTGAGAAGATGATCAAGAAATACCAAAGCTTGGGCCGTCTGGGTGGAACGGTCGTTTTAACGAACTTAAAACCCGCGGAGAAAGAAGCTTTAGGGGGATTTTTGCGCCGGGATTTAACGCGGCAGGTTTCTATCAGCCTGAGCGTCGAAAAATTCAGTGAGGCTCTGGGACAGACCAAATTTGCGCCGGTTTCTCTGCTTAAGCTGTTAGAGGGGTTTGAGGAGGGCTCACTGCTTACCCAGTCTGAATTATTCTCCATCAAGGAGCATGAGCGCGAGGAAGTCATCACACGTCTCCGGCAGCGCTATAACGATTCTTGGTGTCAAAGATGGCTTGGGTTAATTGCGGACAAACACCCTTCAACCCGCTGGCTTTGGGCTTACTTTGAACAGAATCCGTCCTTATTTACACACTGGATGGAGCATGTGTTAAACGCGTTATCAACTCTCCATGCCTCGGAGAAGTTTCAGCGTTTGCCGGTTTTGGCGCGCTCCGTCACCAAAGACCCGCATGGCTTTGATCAAGGCACTGAGCAAGGACGTCTGCTTGTCAATGCCTTAACTTTGTTGTGGCTGCAAGAGCAGGGTTCCCGGATGAAGGACGCGGAGGTTCATGTCCCGCAAAGCGCAGAAGTTAGTCGGCGTACGAGCGAGGTTCTGACTGAGATATTTCTCCATTTTGGCTTGTTGCGCGATGATATCTTGAATTTCTGCACGTGTACCGGCGTTATGGGCTTAGACGCCGGAGGGGTTGCCATACCCTTCTGGCGGGAAGCTTACCGGCAAAAAGCTGTGCTGAATTTGCCGCTGCGCGAAGTCGTTAAAGTGGAGCGTTTTGCTGCTGGAGCGAGTGGCGCCAATAAAGCTGTATATGTCGTTGAAAACTCCGGAGTCTTTTCTGCGCTCCTGGATTATTGGAATGAGATGCGCGGCGCTGAACCTTATCCTGCCCTTATATGCCTACATGGGCAGGCTAAACTTGCAACCTTGGTACTGCTGGATAAGCTCATAGCGGAAGGGGTTACTTTAAGGTATTCCGGGGACTTTGACCCGGAGGGGCTGCTGATTGCGGAACGCTTGCTCCTGCGTTATCCCGGCAAAGTGCGTCTGTGGCGCTATAGCATAGAAGAATATCGTTTGGCGCTCTCGCATAAGAGGATTTCAGATACCCGCTTAAAGCAGCTAAGAAAAATTAAGTCCATAGAATTTCAAAACCTCGCACATGAGATGGAGCATACAGGCCGGGCCGGTTACCAGGAGGGTATCCTGGAATTGCTTAAAGAGGATCTAATCTAAGCCATTATTCTAATAATTCATGTAATGCCTGCCTGGATTCCTCAGACAAGATATCAATGAAATGGTGTAAACCCACATTATAAACATCTCCACTGCAGCTTCAGGATTCCATTCAACATCCGTTTTGTTACCGGCTAATAACTCTCCCATGATCACTAAGCCATCTTCCTGAACAGCAGCACCCAACTTAAACTGTTTTAAGTCAGCTTGGGAGACGTAGCGTTAAAGTGTTTAATTGTAAGACATGTTCAATTATTAGACATAACGGATTATAGTTCGGGCTCAGATTAAGGGAGAAGGCATACCTGTGTCTAAATTATAGACAAACACACCCTGGCAAGGGGTTTTTTTATTTGGTATAAATATTGCAATAGTCTGATAATTCATAATGGGCAAAGGGAGAGAAGGAGAGTTTCAGAATTTCACAGGTAAGAGAGGTGATTGACTAAACTGGAGAAGATGCGGTCAAGCTCGGACATGGATCAAGGGCAGCGGGAGTTTTAGAAAGTATTATATTTTAGATTCTAGGGGGAATTTTTGGTGACTAACTCCTTTATACCTCTGGTGGATCAAATTTATCATGATTCGCCGTTAATCAAAAGAAGTTTTGAGGCTCTTACCGATGATTTGCTGTTTTTGTTTGAACGTTTAAACGTTCGGGTTTCTTTGGTTGCGGTGTATATTGAGAATGTGAACCATTCCATTCCGAAAGGGCTTCTGCGAAAAACCTGTGCTGCTCTGCCTCTTTCTTTTACGGAATATTTCGTTCCGCAAAATACCGACTGGGATGAAATCATTGCTTTAGTCAAGTCACTTAATGTTGATAAGGACATCCATGGGCTTATCGTTGATTTGCCTTTCTCCCCGGATTCGATCTTGATCTTTATAGATCCGCTTAAAAATGTTCGGCTGAACAATTCAGATTACCTTCAACTCAAAGAATTAGGTCTTCCTCCAAATGAAGAGGAGATATTAAGTATTCTTATGATGCTCGAAAAAACCTTTGATGCTGCTGTTGAACAAATCTCTAAACAAAGGGGGAATCCCGGATGAAGTGGCCGGTACGTCAGGTCTGTCTCCAGTGTGAGGAGTGTGTGCTTTCGAAAACGAACGGACTATGTCCAATTCGGTTGTGCGCGAAAAGTCTCGTAAGTGGTCCCTGCGGAGGCGTGATCAACGGAAAGTGCGAAATCGACCGTTTGTCTTCATGTGTTTGGCATGCCATCTATATGCGCTGGTCACAGATGAACACTCCGGAATCCATGCCTCAATTTTTCAAGGACTTTTCCCGTTCTGTGTTTTTTAGCCAAAGGAGAATGCCCGATGCCCTTTATTGAGGAACTTAACAGGAAAGATTTTCTTAGGACGGTGGAGTTAGTCCCGCCTCGCGGTACAGATGTGACGGGGCTCTTACGCCAAGCAGAAAAACTGGCCCCATTTGTTGATGCATTTAATCTTCCTGATAATCCCGGTGCTCGTCTGCATGCAGCACCTATTGGAATAGCGTTCGTCCTTCAATCCCAGGGTTTTGAGAGCATTTATCAGGTTACGTGCCGGGACCGCAACAGGCTCGCTTTGCAAGCCGACCTCCTGGCAGCCGGAACTTTAGGTATTCGCAATGTGTTAGTAGTTACAGGCGACCATAACTTGCTTGGGGATCATCCAACCAGCAAACCGGTTTACGATTTAGATTCTGTCCAGCTCTTAACTATCATAAAAAACCTTAATAAGGGGTTGGATGCCAATGGACAGTCCCTGGATCAGAAAACAATCTTTTGTTACGGTGCGGTTGTAAACCCTTCGTTTGATAATTTGAAAAGCCAGCTTGAGAAATTGAAGCTTAAGGTAGAGGCGGGCATCTCCTTTGTGCAAACCCAGGCAGTTTTCGATTATGATGCTTTCAAACTCTTTATGGAAAACGTAAAGCAAATTCCGGTCAAAGTCCTTGCGGGTATCCTTCCGCTCCGTTCTGCCCGTATGGCCAGTTGGATCAACCGGCATGTCGCGGGAGTTTCCGTTCCTGCTCATATCATTCGCCGATTGGAGACAGCCAAAGATCCTGTTGGGGAAGGATGGCGCATTGTCGAGGAAACCATAGATGCCGTCAAAGAGGTAAGCGATGGATTGCATTTTATGTCCTTGGGGGACAGTCATGGCTTAACAGAATATCTAAAGTCACTGCTTTGACCCATCCGAACAATAAGCATAAGCACAAAGTGAATTTACAATTCACATTTCCAATATAGATCCCTCTCACTCGTATAGATTATGTAAGATTACAGTATCAGGCAGCGAAGGAAGGTAGGTAAAAATGAAGCTGAGCAACGCTATCGCTCAGAAAATTGTAGAGTTTATTTTTGGGCAAAGCGGCTATCATGTCATCGTGTGCGATGATAGCGGGACGATTATCGCCGATTCCGCCCAGACCAGGGTGGGGTTGGCGCATAAAGGAAGCCGGGCCATACTCACCACGGGCCAAGATTTTGCCATAGTCACAGCCGAAGATGCTGCGGCCTCCGAGGGTAAGTTAAAAGAGGGTTACAATCTGGCTATTAAAGCGGACGGAGTTAAAATCGGAACGTTTGGCATTGCCGGGCCTTTGGATATTGTGCGGCCTGTCGCCCACATTGCCGCCGGGATGGTGGTGACCATGTTAAGGGACGAAGAATTGAAACAGGTTATTCGCTCTCAAGTGCAGGCATTGAGCCAGTCGGTGGACCAAGCAGCCAAGGCGGTGCAACAAACTGCTGCCTCAGCCCAGGAAATAGCAGCTATCAGCCAAAGTATCGCCGAAGTAGCCCAGGAGGGGAAAAACCGGGTCAAAGCTACGGCGAACATTTTAGACTTTATTCTCCGGATAACTAAACAGACTAATTTGCTCGGATTGAATGCCGCTATTGAGGCGGCACGGGCTGGGGAACAGGGGCGCGGTTTTATGGTAGTAGCCGGGGAAGTACGCAAGCTGGCAGACGAAAGCAGTCGTTCCGCCGATGAGATTAATACCATTCTTTTTCAGTTCCAGTCTATGATCGAAAAGATCACGGAAGGGGTTTTACAGAACAGTGCCGTGACCCAGGAACAAGCTCAGGCTAATCAGGAAATTTTCCGTTTGATTGAGGAAGTTCAACAGGTTAGCCATAAGTTGAACACTTTGGCAGAGAATCTCTAGGTACTGAGTTGATTAATTGTGTCAATAGATTACCCAATAGTTGCCGTCATCCATCTATGGCATTCACCGTCAATGAATGTTATAATATTCGTAAAATTTTGCTTGGATTTTAAAGATTGAACAACTTAAACAATGCAGTGTTATTAAAAAAGCTTAAATCTCTAGAAAAGGAAAGGGGTTGAAGGGCATAGCATGATCTGGGTTAAAGACGTCATGATGCCTATTCCTTTTCCATTAACTGAAACCCATCGTTGTGAAGAGGCTTTGAAGCTGATCACCCGCCACCGGGCGCCGGGGTGGCCTGTTCTGAATGGGGAAGGAAAGTTAATAGGAATTGTCGTGCTGGATTCACTCGCCGGATATTTAAGCGGGGACGGTTCCCGGGAGGATGCGCTTTCCTGTATGAAAGCCATTGACCGCGAACCAGTTATTTTAAAAGCGGGGATGCCCCTGGAAGAAGCTTGGGGCCATTCCTTCCATGTGGCGGCGGTCAGCCGGGAAGACGGGGAAATCATCGGGGTTTTAAGCCGTGCTAAGCTGGCGCTGGCCTTATATCAGCGTGCCGAGTTCCAGGTTAAGGAGCTGGAGGCGGTCTTAAACTCCGCTCACAACGGGATTGTGGTGATTAACAGCGAAGGACTCATTACCTCCTTTAACCGAGCGGCGGAAAAATTCACCCGTTTGTCCGGTGATCAAGCCCTTGGGCGCCATGTGCTCGATGTCCTGGTGCCGATGGGGCTGATGGAGACCCTGCAGACCGGGCAGTCCGAATACTCGGAGAAGTTCCGGGTAGGGCGCGGGACGTATATTATTAACCGCGACCCGGTGATTCAGGATGGAAAAATCACCGGTGCGGTGGGGGTGTTCCAGGATATTTCCGAAATCGAGTCAGTGTCCCAGGAACTGGTCTCGGTTAAAGAACTGAACCGGGAGTTGGACTCCGTGATTCAGTCCTCTTCCGATGGGTTTGTGGTTACGGATGCGAGCGGGCAGATCTTACGGGTGAATTCCGCCTATGAAAAGTTAAGCCAGTGCACTTCTCAGGAGCTTTACGGGCGCAGAATCCAGGAACTAGGGGAAGAAGGGATTTTCGCCCATTCTTTGGTCGACGTGGTACTGCAGCGCAGGCACCCGGTGACCGTGATGGAAAGCAAGCAGGATCACAGCTTCATGGTCACGGGTACCCCGGTCTTTGATGAGGACGGGCGCCTGCTCCGGGTCGTGATCAATTTGCGCGACATGACCATGCTCAACCAATTGCGCCAGGAGTTGACGGAATCAAAGCGCCTGAGTGAAAAATACCATTTGGAACTCTCGGAACTGCGCGAGCGCCAGGATACCGGGGGCATGGTGGTCTCAGGCCCGGAGCTGGAAAGGGTTCTTGAACTGATCATGAGGGTTGCCAAAGTGGACTCCACCGTCCTCCTGTTAGGGGAATCCGGGGTAGGAAAGGAAGGGATGGCCAAGCTTCTGCATACCAAAAGCCAGCACAGCGAAGGCCCGTTTATTAAAGTAAACTGCGGGGCCATTCCGGAGCAGCTGCTTGAATCCGAACTCTTTGGGTATGAAGGGGGAGCTTTTACCGGAGCCAAGCGCGAAGGGAAAATCGGGATGTTCGAGCTGGCTAACAACGGAACCCTTTTGCTGGATGAAATCGGGGACTTGCCCTTTAACTTGCAGGCCAAGCTTTTGCGGGTGCTCCAGGAACGGGAAATTGTACCGGTTGGGGGAAGCAAGCCGCGTGAGGTGAATGTGCGTATCCTGGCTGCGACCCATAAAGACCTTGAAAGTATGGTGCGTGCGGGAGAGTTCCGGGAAGACCTCTATTTCCGCTTAAATGTGGTTCCGATCTGGATTCCGCCGCTCAGGGAACGGCGCGGGGATATCGTACCGCTTTTGCATCATTTCCGGGAGAAGTTCAGCAAGAAGTACGGCTTACACCGCGAGTTTGCTCCGGATGTGGTGGAGGCTTTTGTCCAGTACGAGTGGCCGGGGAACGTCAGGGAGCTAGAAAATATGGTCGAGCGCCTAATGGTGATGGCTCCGAGTGAGCTCATCACCTTGTCCCAGCTTCCGCCGGTGTTTCAGCGGCAGGGGAGCGAAGAAGGGGGCGTATCGGTACACTCTTTGATGCCGCTCAAAGAGGCCGTCATGGAAGTTGAAAGGCAGCTGATCGAGAAGGCTCTTAAGAAGTACGGCAGCACCTACAAAGCGGCCGAGGCCTTGGGCGTGAACCAGTCAACCGTGGTGCGGCGGATGGCGCGGTTTCGCAAGGGGAAGGGCGAGTAAGAAAAGCGATTTTCTGCGCAGCAAAATGGATAACTGGGAGGATCCTTTTTTATCTTTAATGTCGAAATATGGCGAAAAAAGAAGAACACACCAAATATAGAGAACCTGGCTGGGAAAACAGTTTCTTGTGGAATGCAAATTGCATCAAAAATCTTCTAAACAGCGCAATAAACGGATGGCAAAGGAGGATTTGAGATGAAGGTCAAGCAAGTGATGCGTTGCAATCCGGTTACCGTGAGTCCGATGTCCACGCTGGCAGATGCCGGTAAAATTTTTCTTAATTTGGATGTTAACTGTGCACCTGTGGTGGGTAAGAACGGTGAGACAGTCGGAATTATCACGATATCCAAAGTGTTGGAACACCTGTTGGCAGGGGTTTCCCCCCAGGAGAACGTGGGAACATTCATGGATGAGCCGCCGGGAGTAGTGACCGAGAACACGGATTTTGCGCAGATTGCCCATACTCCCAGTATGGAACGCCTGCTGGTGCTGGATCAGGATAACCGTCTGACGGGAATACTATCGAGAGTTGAGCTTATAAAAAAGGTCTACCGATCCTGGGAGGAGACCAGAAACGAACTGAATGTGGTGCTCCAATCCGTGAGCCACGCCATTGTGGCTTTTAATGCTGCCGGACTGATTTACCTGCTGAATAAAGGAGCAGAAGTGTTGCTGGGGCTGAGCTTTGACGCGGTCGGGCGGCCGGTCGAACAGATTTTGCCGGCGGGGGAATGGCTTGATGTTCTATCCGGGAAGTCTCATATCGGGTTCAAAATGGAGATTAATGCAAAGCGCATCGTCGCCAATGCCACGCCCATCATTTCGGGCAGAGACGTTACCGGCGCTGTCGTGGTTCTTCAGGATTTGTCGGAAATGGAGAACTTGATTCTGGAATTGTCCAAGGTTCGGGAATTGAAGGACGAGTTAGACAATATTATCGAATCGTCCTACGATGGGATATTGGTTGTAAATACTGCCAAAGAAGTGCTCAGAGTCAATAAGGGCGCTTTGCGTTTCTTTAACGTCAGTGAACTTCCGGAACATGGTCGTTTGAGTCGCCTGGAATCGGATATTGCCCTCCGCCTGGATGAAATGGTTACTGAAATAAGCAGGACCGGAGAGGCTTTAACCAATATCTATTCCAACGCGGGCGGGCAGGAGATCATGATTACGGGTAATCCCCGGTACGATTTCGAAAGGCAATTGGTGCAAGTGATTTTTAACCTGCGCGATCTGACTGAGCTCCAGCGGCTTAAAGTTCAGATTGCCGAGGCAAAGGAAGAAAAGCTCCGCTATTCGGAGGAGTTGAAGGAATTAAGATCAAAGCTGCTAACGGAAAAACTAGTAGCTAAAAGCCCTGCCATGGAACCTGTCCTGGAATTGATGATCCGGGTAGCGAAAGTGGAGTCCACCGTGCTTATAACCGGTGAATCGGGCGTGGGCAAGGAGGTCGCAGCCAAGACCATTCACAGCTTAAGCACCCGGGAGAGCAGCCCTTTTATTACGGTGAACTGCGGCGCTATTCCGGAAAACTTGCTGGAGTCGGAACTCTTTGGTTATGAAAAAGGAGCTTTTACGGGGGCCAACAAAGAGGGGAAAATCGGTTTGATGGAAGCTGCCAACGGGGGGACGATTTTTCTCGATGAAATCGGCGAACTTCCGCTGAACTTGCAAGTTAAGCTTTTGAGAGCCATTCAGGACAAGGTAATCCAACGGGTGGGCGGGATCAAGCCGATCGAACTTGATGTCCGGATTATCGCCGCTACCAACCGCAATCTTAAAGAAATGGTGGAAAGGCAGGCTTTTCGGGAAGATCTCTTCTACCGCCTGAACGTGGTGCAAATTGAGATACCCCCTCTGCGCTGGCGTAAAGAGGATATCTTTCCCTTAGCAGAACATTTTTTGCAAAAATACAACTTAAAATATAGCAAAATAAAGAGCATCCGCCCTGCAGTATACAGGATTTTCGAGAATTATGCCTGGCCCGGCAATGTGCGGGAGTTGGAAAACATGATTGAAAGGGCGGTCATTCTCAGTGAAGGGGAACTCATTGACGTTTCCCACCTGCCGGATCAATTAGGGCAATCCGGCGGTGCCAAAGAACGGGTGGAGATTAAAATCCGGGAAGTGGTTCCTTGGAACGAGGCCTTGGAGCAGATGGAAAAGGAATTGCTGCGCAAGGCGCTGGAACAGGGAAAAAGTATCCGTAAAACGGCTGATGTGTTAGGAATTACTCATACCACAGTCTTGCGCAAAGGCAGGCAATATTCTCTCTTAAATTTGACCGATGGCTAAGTGCGACCAAGATTTGCACTTTTTCAGCAGCTTAAGGTGGAATCTGAGCGTTACAGATGGAATCCTGGTGTTCCAGCCCGGGAAATACGGATTTATTAAAATTGAACGACTTATCGGAAAAAATGTAAGATTCCAAGTGGAACTGTAAAGTTCCACTTGGTTTTATTTCGGAGCGTATGGATTCGTGCCAATTTTGGCACGGGCAGTGGAATGAAATGCTGAGAGGCGCGCACAGAGCGCGCCTTGCTTGTTTATTGACCGGCGGCCAAAAACCGGAGAGCCACTTTACATAGTAGTTTTCACCGGTTGGTATACAGTTTGCTAAGTATACTGATACAGGCTTTAAAACTTGTCGAATTATGATGAACAAAGGAAGGGGAGAATGAATATGACCAAGGATTTGCAGCACATTCCGGTCAGTGTCGGTATGTATGCGAACTGGTGGTGGAAAAACTACGGGATCTCGTACAACAAACAGTATTATTACGACCCGGACTACCGCATTGAGGCCCAAATGAAACAGCAAAAAATCTTGTATGAGCGCTTCGGCGATGTGGGTCTGGGTAATCCCAACCCGGAGCCAAACCCTTTCATTGACTATGGCATGGCCTTGCTGCCGGAAATGTTCGGGTGTGAAATTACCTTTTTTGACGATGCCTTACCCTGGGCTAATCCGGCCAACCTTTCCGAGGAAGAGGTTGAGAAATTAACCGTGCCCGATGTTGAGCACAGCCACCCGATGACGGAAATCATTCGCCAAATGGATTATCTGGAGCAAAAATATGGTCGGGTAACGGGCAACATTAACACGACAGGTATTCTTAATTTGGCCTTGAAGATTCGTGGTGACCAGCTTTATGTGGATTTTTTCGAGAATCCGGAGCTTGCGCACAAACTGATGAACATCTGTTTGGAAAGCATTATCAAGCTGGCGAATTATGTAAGAAAACGGACCGGCACCCTGGCCTCCTCGGTTACTCCCATGGCGCCGCCGGAGATGTATATTCTGCCTAACTGTACGGTTGCGCAGATTTCTAATGACGCGTACGAGGAATTCGTTCTGCCCTACGAACTGAAACTGGCTGAAGCCATGCAATCGTTTGGCATACATCACTGCGGATCGGTGGACAATGTGGTGGTCGGGTACAGCAAAGTAAAGAATATGCAGTTTATTGAAGTAGGACCCAAATCGGATTTGCGGCGTGTACGCGAGTTGATGCCGGATGTTTTCATCAATGCCAGGATAGATCCTGTGCGTATGCTTAAATGCACCCCGGCGGAAATTGAGCAGGATGTCAAGTATCTGATTGATAACGGCGGGCCTCTTAATAAGCTCTCCATTGATGCGGTGGGTGTAGACTATGGTACTCCCGATGAGAATGTAAGAGTTATGCTTAACACGGCCAAAAGTTACAGTGCGGAAAAGATGAAGGCAGGGTTTTAATCAAAAGCGAGGGGGAATAAAGATGTCAGTTCTTGAGGAGCTAAAGAATTCGATTATCACGTACAAGCCGGCTAAGGCTAAGGAGTATTGCCAACAGGCTTTGGCTGAGGGCATCGATCCGGGGGTTATCTTAAGTGAGGGATTGATCGCCGGGATGAGTGTGGTTGGAGCCAGATTTAAGAAAAATGAAATCTATGTGCCTGAAGTCCTGATCGCCGCGAAGGCTACGCATGCCGGGCTGGACGTATTAAAACCGATTCTGAGTGAGCGGAAAACAGAGCCGATTGGGAAGGTAATTATTGGCACTGTCAAAGACGATCTCCATGATATTGGTAAGAACCTGGTGACCATGATGCTGGAAGGCGGCGGGTTTGAAGTAGTCAACCTGGGTGTAAATGTTGATCCGGAAAAATTTATCGCTGCCATTAAAGAACATGATCCCGATATTGTCGGAATGTCGAGCTTAATTACCTCCACACTCCATTGGGTGGAAGATACGATCACAGCCATTGAGTCTGCCGGACTGCGTGACCAAGTGAAGATTATGGTGGGCGGGGCACCGGTAACGGAAGAGTGGGCGCTGCAGATCGGGGCGGACGGCTTCGGTAAAGACGCCACCGCCGCGGTGGAAATGGCGCGAAAACTTCTTGGAGTCGCCTAGATATTTGTCATGCGAGAGGAGGAGAGGATTTTGTATCATACCGAAATACGCAGCAAGGACAAGATCGTCACGATTGGCCGGGATTTACCGGCAGTGATCATCGGGGAGCGCATTAATCCTACAGGTAAGAAGAAATTCGGCCAGGCTCTATTGGCCCGGGATTTTGAGGCGGTAAGACGGGAGGCCATGACCCAAGTCGAACAGGGTGCGGATGTCCTGGACGTTAACGTAGGGGTTGCGGGTGTTGACGAAGTTGCTCTCTTGCCCGAAGTTGTGAAGATCGTGGCCGCAACCGCAGATGTTCCCCTTTGTATTGACTCAGCCAATCCTCAGGCTCTGGCCGCTGCCTTAAAGGTTTATGAGGGCAAAGCCCTGGTTAATTCGGTCACTGGGGAGGAAAAGTCAATTGACAGTGTTTTGCCTGTCGTTAAAGAATATGGAGCGGCAGTCGTAGGGCTCTTGATGGATGACGAGGGGATCTCCAATGATCCGGAAAAAAGACTGGCTATCGCCAGCAAGATCGTGGAGCGGGCTGAGAAAGCGGGAATTGAACGCTCGGACATTGTGATTGATTGCCTGACCATGACTGTGAGTTCAGACCACAATGCAGCGGTGCTCACCTTGAAGACGATTGAGCGGGTTGTGGAAGAACTGGGCACAAACATTATTCTCGGCATCAGCAACGTCTCGTTTGGACTGCCAGACCGGCACAGCATTACCAAGACCATGCTGGCCATGGCTTTAAGAGCAGGTTTGACCTGTGTGATCATGGATCCTACAGCTGAGGGAATGCGCCGGACCATGAAGAGCGCAGACCTGCTCCTAGGCCGGGATGAATGGGCAATGAACTATCTCGCGGAGTACCGTCAGTATTCAGAACAAGCCTAAAAGTTATGGAATGATTGTGTTCATGCCAGATGAATGAGGCCGTATGATTCGATTCGAAGCCACAGCGAGCGCGGAGTTTGATTTCCTGATACGGGAATAACTGATTGACCAGGAGAAGGGGGCGGTAAGATGGCAGATTATAGAGTGATAGCCTGTGAAGTATTTGAGCAGGAGATTCTGAACGGTCTTCATCTTTCCCCGGAAAAATGTATTTTTCTGCCGCAAGGTCTCCACCGCACCCCCGATTTGTTAAAGACAGAGCTGCAAAAACAAATCGACTTGCTGGACGAGCAAGGAGGAGTAGACTGCATTTATCTCGGTTATGGCTTGTGCGGCCATGGTGTTGCCGGTGTATGCTCCCGTATGAGCAAATTGGCCATTCCGGACAGTGAGGACTGCATACCGGTGTTGCATGGTCTCAGTCGTGCTGGGGGTCGGCAGACAGTCGACCGGACGATGAGCTATTATCTGAGTGCCGGCTGGATTGCCTATGGCAGCGATGGCTGGAAAGAATATCAGCGTTGCCAGGAAATCTTTGATCATGAGACAGCTTACTGGTGTACCAAAGAGATGATTAAACACTACCGGAAATTCACCTTGATCGATACCGGAATGCCCAGTTATTCTGAGGATCAAGCTTATACCCGGCGGATCAGTGAATTTTTCAGCATGGAATACGGGGAAGTAAAGGGTTCTTTGGATTGGCTGGAGAGTCTGCTGAACGGGGAGGCTGCTTTTAATGTCATGGTTAAACCAGGTACGCCGCTGGAAGTAAAAATGTTCACCGTTGGAAATTCTGCTGCAATAGACTGATACTCGTCTGAGGCAGCAGAAACAAGGGGTGGAGGATTAGCAAATGAAGGAGTATAACGTAAAATTCATCCCTCAAAATAAGGAAGTGACGGTACTTGCAGGCACGACCGTCATGCAGGCAGGAGAATCAGTAGGGATTGCCATGGAAGCTCCTTGTGGGGGACACGGGACGTGTGGCAAGTGCATGGTACGCTGTTACGGTCTGAACGCAGAGCCAACGGCGGCTGAAAAAGAAAAAATTAAGCCTGAACTTCTGACCGATGGGTGGAGGTTGGCTTGCCGGACCATAATTAATCAGAATATGGTAGTGGAAGTGCCGGAACAGGGCAAGGGCCGCCTCATTAAAGGCGCTCTTGCGGAGGCTAAAATTGATTGGATAACAGAGCCGGCATTGCTTAAAGAACATTTATCAATAGACAAGCCTTCCCTTATCGACCAGCGTGCGGACTGGGAACGGGTGCAAGATCTGCTGTCCGTTTTCCAAACAAAGGTTGATTTGTCCTTGCTGAAACAGCTCCCCGGACTGCTGCGTCAAACTCCTGATCTTACTGCTGTAACCTTCCAGGGCGAACTCATGGCTTTGGAACCAGGGGATACGACAGAGTACGCATTTGGGTGTGCGGTTGATATCGGCACCACGACCGTGGTGTGCAGTCTCCACGATTTGCGAACAGGGCGTCAGCTGGCCATAGCCACGGCATTTAACCCACAAAGGGCATACGGAGCTGACGTTTTGGCACGCATTGACTTTTCCCTCGCGGACGCCAATTTAGAGAAGCTGCAATCCCTTATTGTGGAACAGATCAATTCTTTAATTAAAGAAGTTAGTGTGCAAGCTGATATTGACCGGGAAAAGATTTATGTACTGAGTGTGGTTGGGAATACCACAATGCAGCATCTGTTCCTTGGGCTTAGCCCTAGCCACATCGCTGTGCCACCGTTTGTGGGAGTGCTTTACGCGGGGTTGAGTTTTCCGGTTGCCGACCTAGGGATAAGGATTAATCCTAATGGCAAAATAACTCTGCTTCCCCACGTCGCCGGTTATGTGGGAGCGGATATCGTGGCTGGGGTCTTAGCCACATCTTTGTACAGGGAGGAGCGTCCCAGTCTGTTGATTGACGTCGGCACCAACGCGGAAATAGTGTTGGCGGCCCAAGGTTCATTATATGCTTGTTCCGCTGCGGCAGGTCCGGCTTTTGAAGGAGCCAATATCAGCTCCGGTATGCGGGCGGGAAGCGGGGCTATTGACCGGGTCTGGCTCGATGAAGGAGAAATTCATTACAGTGTCATCGGTCAGACTGAGGCCAAAGGCCTGTGTGGTTCTGGGCTCATAGATGTTATGGCCGAGTTATTAAAGGTAGGGCTTATTGACAGCACAGGCCGCTTGTTGACCCGGGAGGAAGCTGAAGAGGTTGTGGGACCCGTTTTGGCAGGAAGGTTAAGGGAAGAGGCAGATGGTAATTATTTTGTGTTGACTGAAAAGGGAGGGGTGCCGCAAGTAAGTCTTACTCAGGGAGATATTCGTCAGGTTCAGCTCGCGAAGTCCGCTATTTTAGCAGGGATCCGGATTCTGACCAAGGAAATGGGTATCGAGATGCAAGATATTCAAAGGATTTATCTGGCAGGATCGTTTGGCAATGTGCTTAATAAGGTTAATGCCCGGGCAGTCGGCTTGATTCCTCCCGCTGTTTCCGAGGAAAAAGTTCAGTATGCCGGGAATTCTGCGCATGTCGGGGCCCAGCTCAATCTGTTGCGTTTTGACACGGAGCATTTAGCGCGGAAAATAGTTCGAAAAATCAAATATATCGAACTCTCTGACCGGATGGACTTTACGGAAGAATTTACCGAGGCCATGTTCTTTAACGGAGAAAGTGAGTAGAGAAAGGGGGATAATTTAATGAATGCTTATGGTTATTGGATGTTGGGCATAGCCTTTCTTTATACCATGATCTTAATCGGTGCCGGGGTTGTGGCTAAGAAGAGGGCCAAACAAAGTGACGGGTATTTTGTCGGCGGCCGCCAGTTTAACCGCTGGACAGTGTCTTTCATGATTACCGGTTTATTTGCGGGATCAACTTATATTTCTATTCTGGAACTCACCTATATCAAGGGAATTTCTGCTGCCTGGTACGGGGTCGCTGAACTTACTCATATTTTAATTATTGCTTTGGTTCTTATCGGTTCTTTTCGCGAGAAACTGCTCGTTACCATCTCCGGCCTAATCGGGGATAAATTCGGGCGCGCTGCTTTGGGAATCGCCGGTTTTATTACAGCCGTAACCTTCCCGATGTGGTCGGTGGCCACTGCCCTGGCCTTTGCTTCAGCGCTCCATGTTTTGACAGGGCTTTCCATGATGACTTCGGTTATTGTAACGGCCTTACTCCTTTTGGTGTATCTGCAAGCAGGAGGAATGTGGTCCATTGCCTTCACACAAACCGCTAATTTGATTGCGTTTTTTGCTATGTTTGTCGTGGCGGCCATTGCCATTTTTATTAACCCCGGGCTGGACGGAATTGCCCGTTTAGCTGCAACCAAGCCTGCCATGTTTGACGCCGGTAATGTCGGTTTGCAAGTGATTTTGGCCTGGTTTGGTACCTTCTGGGTCAATGTTTTGGTGGCACAGGCCGCCTTCCAAATGGCTTTGTCGTGCAAGACTCCCGAGGAAGGCCGTAAAGGTCTGTATATTGCGGCCGGCTTTAATGTTGTCTTTATCGTCATGGCAGTGATGGTTGGTTTGGCTACCGCTGCTGTAATGCCTGGTATTAGCCGTGGTTTGATGGCGGTTCCGACTTATCTGATGCAAACTCTGCCCCCGCCGCTTGTCGGCGTCTTTACCCTGGGTATTTGGGCTGCTGCTCTCGGTTGGGGCGCTCCCTGCCAGTTCTCCGGTGCTACCAGCTTAGGCCGGGACGTGGGCAGGGCGATATTCCCGCAGGTCACCCCTGAGACTCAGGTCAAATGGACGAAAATTTCCCTGGTTATCCTAACAGGACTTATGGTTGGTTACGGCTTCCTTCGCTCGGAAAATGCGGCCTGGTGGAACGTCTTTGCCTGGACCGCCCGTAACGGTGCCACTTTTGCTCCCGTGTTGGCAGCGCTGCTGTGGCCGGTGGCTACCCGTTTTGGGGTGGTCTCGGCTATGATTCTCGGCTTTGGTGGCGGGTTGGTATGGAATGCACTGGGCAATTGGTCGGCGGATAAGTTCTATCTCAATGTGCACCCGGTCTGGGTAGGGATGATTTTCAATATTCTGGGTCTTGTTCTAATAAGCTTGTTGGGACGGGTTGGCCAAATAAAGTTTAGCGCCAGTGTTTCCGATGGCAAGCGCAAGGCAGGATTTATTTCTGCGGGTATAGCAGGGGTTATTCTCCTGGTGATCGGTTTGAATTTCCAATGGCTCTTTACTAAAGGTTTGCTAGGGATGTTTCTCTTTTTAGTCGTGTTGTCCGCTTGGGTTGTATTGATTAGTTTTGTCAGCCTGGTGGAAAACGGAGAGGTTGCTGAAGGAAAGATTCGTATCGCCGGTGTGGGCAAATAAGATTTATTGAAACCTGACCGTTGTTTTATGGATTAGAGGGAACGACTTTTTGCCGCTACGGCAAGGGTCGTTCCCGTCATTCAAGGAGTGTAAACTATAAGCGAATGAGCAGGAGTTAAAATCATCTTGACAATCGGAGGTAATCAATATGACAGCTTACTTCTTTTTGGTACTTTTGGCGTTAGGCATGACCGGAGGCTTTTTCTCCGGCTTGCTGGGGTTAGGCGGTGCAATCCTGATGGTGCCTTTGCTGCTGTATGTCCCGCCGTTATTGCATCTGCCTGCCTTGGATATGAAAACCGTGGCAGCAATAAGTACTTTGCAAGTCTTCGCCAGCGCTGCTTCCGGTGTTGTGGCTCATCGTAAAAGGGACGCTCTTAGCATACCTGTGTTACTTGTCATGGGGATCCCGGCCGCTCTGGCCGGTTTCGTGGGAGCTTTCTTTTCACAGTATGTAAATGCCCGTTTCTTATTAACCATCTTTGCCGGAATATCTACCCTCGCCACTTTATTAATGTTTTTACCCAAAAGAGATAAAAAGAAAGAAGAGAGTCTCTCGGGGTCAGAAAGTGCTGATCAGATTCAGTTTAACCGCTTCTTGGCCGCTTTTTTGGCTGCGCTAATAGGATTCATCGGGGGGATGATCGGAGCACCGGGAGCTTTTATTTTTGTGCCGGTCAGCGTTTATATCCTGAATATTCCCCTCAGGGTTACCATTGGTTCTACCTTGGGTATTGTTTTATTCACTTCCTTTTCAAGCATGCTGGGAAAGATTTTAAGCGGGCAGATGTATTGGGCCTTAGGGGCTGCTCTCGTCTTGGGTTCGGTGCCGGCGGCTCAGCTGGGCTCCAGACTCTCGCATCGGGCTCCGCTTCGGGTGTTGCACTGGATTATGACAGGAATCATTGCTTTTTCGTCTCTGAAAATATGGCTGAATGTCTTTAATTATTCATCATAATTAGAAAATAATTTAGGAAAAGGTGGGAATGGGGCGGATGCCCAACCAGTCCGGAACGGTACCGGACATTAGAAGCTGAAGTTGAGGGAGGATGTTTTTTATGGCCAGAGGAATGATTAACTGCGGGATTTGCGCCCACAATATCGAGGTAGAAGCAGATTGTCCGGACGGACAAAATGTAAAACTGAAAATAAGCAGTGACTGTCCAAACTATCAAAAAATTGCCGCAGAACTGCAGGAAGTAGATGCGTTTAAGGAACTCTTTCAACCTTTGCATCTGGGGCAAGTCTACCAGGCTTTTGCCAAGCACAGCCCTCATCCCAGTTGTCCCGGGCTTTCCGGTATGCTTAAAACCGTGGAAGTTGCCGCCGGACTGGCTTTAGCCCAAACTGCCGGTATAGAAGTAAAGTGAAGCAAAGTAAACTGAAGCAAAGTAAAGTAAAGTAAAGTAAAGTAAAGTGAGTTAAGTAACCTATCCTTTTGAACAAGTCGTGGAGGAATTAGTATATGAGCAGCCGCCTTATTCCCGTATGGAACAGAGAGGATATTTTTTCTGAGTACCGGGATACGCCCATCGGCCACCTCTTGGAGTATCATAACCTGAATGTGCCCTTCCAGAGCTATACTAAAGCAGAACTGTTAATCGGCATGTGCATGGACAACCGCAAACATCTGCACATTCCGGACAATTTTGCCTATATAATCCGAACCGGTGGGGGAAATTTACGCTACAGTGAATTCAAGGTCTCTTATGCCATTGCCATTGGAGGAGTTAAAGCCATCGCTTTAATAGCTCACAACAACTGCGGGATGGTCAATCTCTACGCCAAGAAAGACAGGTATGTTCAAGGACTGGTAGATCAAGCGGGCTGGGACAGGGAGTGGGCGGAAGAACATTTTTTGCATTTTGCCCCTATGTTTGAAATCGGGAACGAATTGGACTTTGTCCTGAGCGAGGCTAAAAGACTCAGGCTGAGATACCAGAAAATCCTGATTGCGCCGCTTCTGTACAAAGTTGAGGACAATTATCTTTATTTAATTCAAGAGTAAAAACAGTGTGTCGCAATTCCTAAAATACGCCATGTCTTTTTTCAGGCCTGGCGATTTATTGTTTAGGCAATTCGAAAATAGGACCAACACAGTGCTACTCATGTTCGTCAAGCAGAGGTACATTTAACCTGAGGTGCTTAACGACTTTAATGTAAAATGCTGCAGGATCACCTTTTAATAGGAAAATATGGGGGGTAAAGATAAGTGAAATCGATTCGGATCAAAATCATGCTGTTGTCGAGTTTGACCGTAGCCATTGCTCTTTTATGCTTGGGGGCCATACTTTATTATCAGACCAAGACTACGATGGTTACATCTACCGAAACAATGTCCCAGGAGATTGTAAAAGCCAGAGGGGCAGAAGTCGGTCGCTGGCTGGAGGCGAAAACAGGTGAAGTAGCTGCCCTGTCCAAGGCAGAAAGCCTGGAAACAGGGGACTGGACGCAGGCTAAAGCTTATGCTGACTCCCTCAACGGGAAGCTTGATAAAGAGTTCGAATTTGGTTGGTATGCAGACCTTGATGGTAATTTCTATACCACAATGGGGAAAACAGGGAATATCAGAAACAGATATGACTACACAGCGATCAGAGACCAAGGCAAGGAAGTGTTTATCAGCAATCCAATGCCGTCTGCAGTCACAGGTAAACCCGTGGTAGTGATTACCCATGCTGTCAAAGACAGAAGCGGGAAGTTGACAGGGGTTTTTGCCGGGGTAATTGACTTGGGAACGGTTGCCCAGATCGCCAACCAGATTAAAATCGGGCAAACCGGATTCGGCTGGATTGTGGACGGCAGCGGGCTGGTTATCGCGCACCCGGATGATAAGATGAGAATGAAGCTGAATCTTTTAAAATCAACCGAGGCTGGATTTAAGGGTTTGGATGAACTGGGAAAGAAAATGACGGCAGGCCAGGAAGGCAGAGGAAAAATCATTGATCCTGACGGTACGGAAAGATACATGATTTTTACTCCTATCCCCGGTTCGCCCAACTGGAGTCTGGGGGTTTCAGTACCAACTTCTGAACTTTTGATGTATGCCAATTCCATGCTTAAGACCACGGTGATTAATGTCGGAATCATTCTCGTATTGAGCATTGTTCTGTCCGTGGTGGTGGCAGGTACTTTGGCCAAACCAATCGTGGAATTGACAGGGCATTTGAACAAGCTGGCGCAGGGAGATTTCACCATAACTTTACCGGAGAAAATCCGCAAGAGGAAGGACGAATTGGGTATACTGGCCCATGCTATGTCCGCCATGCAAGATTCTGTCGGCACTTTGATTAGGCGAGTGTTTGGCGCGTCGGAAAGTGTGACCGGCCAAAGTCAGCAGTTAGCGGAGATTGCCAATGGCGTGCAGCAGGGTACGGAGCAAATTGCGGCAACGGTGCAGGAAATGGCGGCGGGAGCTGAGGAACAAGCCGGAACTGCGGCCGAAATCGCCAATTCAACAGAAGCCTTGAATAAGCTGTTCGCTCAGGCGAACCAAAGCGGGGAGGAACTTAAGACCTCGTCCAATCTTGTGTTAAAGACCGGCAATAAGGGTACGGAGCAGATGGAAAACTCAGTGCGGCAAATGGAAGTGATTAACGCAATCGTCACAGACTCGGTGCAAAAGGTGCAGGGGTTGGACCAAAAGGCCCAGGAAATTTCCAAATTAGTACAAGTGATTAACGACATTGCCGATCAGACGAATCTTCTGGCCTTGAATGCGGCCATTGAGGCGGCCAGAGCGGGAGAAGCAGGCCGGGGATTTGCAGTGGTGGCCGAGGAAGTTAAAAAATTAGCTGAGCAAACCAGGAATTCTGCCGCAGAAATAACCGGGATTGTAGAAGGGGTACAGTACGAAAGTAAAGTGGTGAGTGAATCCTTGGAGAAGGGTTATTCCGAGGTTGAAGAGGGGATGAGCCAAATCCAGATAACGGGACAGGCTTTGCATGATATCAATACTGAGGTTGCGCAAATGGTGGGCCGGATTCAAAGTTTGTCGGACAACCTGCAAGAGATTGCCACCAGCAGCAAGGCTATCAGTAGTGCGATACAGGGAGTTGCTTCCATTGCGGAAGAGACTTCTGCCGGCATTGAAGAGACTGCTGCTGCGGTTCAGGAACAAAACAGTGCGATGGAGAGAGTGACTCAGAATGCCGACACCCTGTCGCGCTTAGCTCAGGAATTGAAAGAGACGGTTGGTACGTTTAAGGTTCAGGCTTAAATAAGGGAGGTTGAAATGGACTATTTCAGGCTGGCAGTGATCGTTTTGGTGGCTACTACACTCCAGGTTGGCACAGGATTTGGCTTTTCTATCATGGCGACACCATTTTTGCTCCTGTTGTATGACGGCCATGATGCCATTCAAATTAATATCATTCTTTCAGTTGTCATCTCCTTGGTTATGGTTTTCAAAATCCGTCACGATGCAGATAAGGCTATGCTGCCGCAGCTTATAAAAGGAAGCATTGCCGGGATACCTATAGGTATGGCCTTTTTTCTTATTCTTGACGTCCGGTTTTTGAAGATTCTGGTCAGCGTGCTCATTCTTATGCTAACCTTCTTGTTGATGCTAAAACTGAAAATACGGCAAAGTAAATGGAAAGACCTGCTATCAGGCGGAATTTCCGGGTTTTTAAGCACAAGTCTTGGTATGCCGGGTCCTCCTTTACTTATATATTTTTCCGGCATCGGAATGCCCAAGGAGAGGATGCGGAGTACAATTCTGTCCTTTGCCCTTGTGGTTTATTTTGTTAGTTTTGTATTGCAACTTGTGCTTTACGGGACTAATAAGACAGTCTGGCTGGCAAGTTTATCATCCCTGCCCGTTCTGGCTGGGGGGACATTTTTGGGACAGATCTTGTTTCGGAAATTAAGCCAGCGGTTATTCACAACGCTCACATACTTAATATTGGTTTTTACGGGTGCTTATTTGCTCATAACCAGTATATAATATGACTTAAAGGTACGGATGAGAATCCAGATCTAATGCAATACTTCGGGATATATTAAGTATTGGTTTCCTTCAAGTCGAATTTGCAGTTAGCAATGCAGAATTGACTCAACCCGAAACCTTCATTTCAGACAGGGCTTTCAAGGATAACCTAAAGTACCACTGCAGTTTTGCAGTGGTACTTTATTTTTGTAGGTATGTGACGAAATCTGTTCTCTTAAAGATTTTTCCGTTCGGTCTTAATTTCCTACTTTTAACCCGCTGATTTCTACCGATCGGCCTGAAATTTGTGAATATTTCAATTTGATGGCACATGGTTTGCACTAAAACAGAAAACAAAAGTTGAAAAACTGAGGAACTACATAAGGAGGGAATTATTCATATGAGTCCACGTTTTACAGGGAAACCGGCTGAGGAATTCGACTTCAAAGAAATCATCTATGAAAAGAAAGATTGGGTCGCCACCGTCACCATCAACCGTCCGCATGTCTATAACTCGTACAGCACCTTAACCTTGCAAGAGCTTACCGAAGCCTTCCGTGATGCCTCCTGGGATGACTCTGTAGCTGTGGTCGTACTGACCGGGGCCGGGGAAAAAGCCTTCTGCACTGGGGGAGATGTTAAAGAATACGCCGAGGACTACACCAAACGTCCGCGCGACTACTGGAAGTGGATGGGGGTTTTCACCGAGTGCCATGATGTTCTAAGAAACATCGGCAAACCCACCATCGCCCGCATCAATGGTATTGTTGCCGGCGGAGGCAACGAATTCAACATGGGCTGCGACCTCGCCATCATGGTCGAAGGGGCCAGCATCCAGCAAGTCGGAACCATGGTCGGATCTGTGGCCGCAGGCGGGGCCACCCAGTGGCTCCCCATCATTATCGGAGACCGGCGGGCTCGGGAAATGCTCTTCTTAAGCGAACCCATCACTTCCCAACAAGCCCTTGAGTGGGGCCTTGTAAACCAAGTCGTACCTCGCGACCAACTGGACCAAGCCGTTGCTACCATGGCTGAAAAACTTATAAATAAATTCCCTGAGTGCCTGCGCTACACCAAACAGCAGACCAACTTCTGGAAAGATCTCGCTTGGAGTTCCACCGTCGGGCATGCCCGCGAATGGCTCGCTCTCCACTTCGCCAGCGTCGAACCGTATGAGGGCATGAAAGCTTTCGTTGAAAAGCGGCCCAAAGACTACATCGGTTTAAGACAGAAAGCTGCCTCGGGCGGTTCCAGCGAATTCCTCTACGGCCCATATACCCATACTTGCCCCAGCTGCGGAGCCAAAGGAATCCCGGATGACTTCAAATTCTGCGGGGTCTGCGGGGCGAAATTAGAATAGAGATAAAGGGTTCGATAAGGGTAGATAGATATAGAATGGAAATTTCCCTCTGAAATAAAATCCATTTCAGAGGGAGTTTCCTATCTGAAGGAAAGTGAAAATTTTGAAAGGAGTGAAAGGATGGGCCGCACGCAAAAACTGATGTCAGCGCGCGAGGCTGTCAGCCACTGGGTTGGGGATCGGTGCGAGTCGCTGGCTGTCGGCGGCATGCACATGCATAACAACCCGATGGCCCTTATTCGGGAAATCATCCGCCAGGGCAAGAAAATCAAGCGCTTAATCACCAGCCCGTCCGCCGATATCAATGCGGACTTGCTCATTGGTGCGGGTCTGGTGGAAGAGATTCTCACGGCCTATGTCGGGTTTGAGCATTTGGGACTGGCGCCCAACTTCCGCCGGGCGGTGGAAACAAAAAGCATGAGGCTCTTGGAATGTGATGAGCCTTTTATCGTTTACGGTTTGCAAGCCGGGGCCGGAGGTCTGCCCTTTATTCCCTATCCCAAGGGTTTGGAATTAAACGATCTCCACAAAATCAACCCGGAAATGTACCGCTTTACGACGGATCCTTATACCGGGGATGAAGTGATGACGGCGGCACCGATAAAACCCTCGGTGGCCTTGGTTCACTGCCAGGAAGCAGACCCTTACGGCAACGCCCTATTTAAAGGAAGTGAATTTACGGACCGGCAAATGGTAATGGCCGCCGATACGGTCATCATACAGGCGGAAAAAATTGTCCCGGACCTGGCCCGTAAATATGGATCAACCAAAGTGAATGTCCCGGGCTTTTTGGTTTCAGCCGTGGTGGAAGCCCCTTATGGCTGCCATCCGACGTCTTCCCATGGGTATTATACCTTTGATGAAGCTCACTTGAAGGAATATATCAAGGCTTGCAAAACCCCAGAGACGTTTGCGGCCTATCTCCAACACTATGTGACCGGCATCCCCGAAGAAGAGTATGCGGGCAGAATCGGGACGGAGCGTCTGCAAGCCTTAAGTAAAAGGGGGGAGTCTGAGTGAGTGAGAAAACATACTCCACGGCGGAACTTATGGCCTGCGTTATGTCTCGTCATCTGCAGGACGGGGAAGTGGCGATTATGGGTGCGGTCAGTATGATTCCGATGGCTGCCTGCCGCATGGCGCAAGAAACCCATGCCCCGAATCTGTACTACATTGCAGGGGGCAGCGGAGCCGTTAATCCTCACCTGGAGCCCTTGGTTTTTTCCTCCTGTGATGATGAAAACCTGCGTTCGGATGCGGCCATGGCTTTGCCTGATGTCATTCTTTTAGAAGGGCATGGCAAACGCCTTGATGTTTTCTTTGGCGGCGGCCTCCAGATCGATAAGTACGGCAACTGCAACTTAGTCTGTATTGGGGACTGGGACAAACCGGCCTTGCGCGGGCCCGGAACCGTAGGACTGCCGTTCCTGCCGCGGGCGGGACGGGTAGTTATTTATACTACATCCCACAATGCCCGCACGTTGGTGGAGAAAGTGGATTTTAACAGCGGACCTGGCTTCTTGGACGGTCCGGAAGGGTGGGCTGCTAAGGGGCTGCCGGGGAACGGCCCGGCCTTGGTTGTAACTCCGCTCTGTGCCATGGATTTTGATGAAAAGAGCAAAATTATGCGCCTCAAATCCGTGCACCCGGGAGTGACCGTGGAGCAGGTGGTGGAAAACACCGGATTCAAGCTCATTGTTCCGGAACACGTTCCCACAACCCCGGAACCTACGGAAACTGAGCTTAAGGCTTTGCGCCAAATTGATCCGACCGGAGTGGCGAGGAATTTAATCTAACCCATTTCCACCTTTCAGTGCTTCACCCATCTCCCTCTGCCAAGAGCTAAATTCCCCGTAACACACGAAACTAAGCAGAAATGATTGAAGTATATCGATAGGAGGGGTATAAATGAGCGGAAGCGGTCTGTACTTTCCGGATCAGTTTAATGTAGCAGTGGAACTCGTTGACAAGAATCTGGAAGAGGGCAGAGGGAAGAAGGTAGCGGTTTATTACAAAGATCAAACCTTTACCTATGAAGATATTTTTAAGGCGGTCAATAAAGCGGGTAATGCTTTTAAGAGCCTGGGTGTAGAGCGTGAAAACAGGATTTTGCTTTTGCTGCTTGACTCCCCGGAGTTCGTGGCCAGCTTCTTTGGGGCGATTAAGATGGGAGCGGTTCCGATTCCCACGAATACCATTTTAAAGCCTAAAGACTATCTCTACCTGCTGAATGACAGCCGGGCCAAAGTGGCAGTAGTAAGTGAAGCCCTGGTCGGCCAGATTGAGGAAATCCGGGGAGAACTGCGTTACCTTAAGCATTTGGTGGTGGTGGGCAAAGCGGGTCCGGGGCAGATTTCCTATGAGGAGCTGGTAGGCCCGGCTTCCGATGAACTGGTGCCGGCGGACACCCATAAGGATGAACCGGCATTCTGGCTTTATAGCTCGGGCAGTACCGGTTTCCCCAAGGGAGCGGTCCATCTTCACCACGACATGATCGTAAGCGCCGATCTTTATGCCAAAAAAATTCTAAACATTACGGAAAATGATATTTGTTACTCCGTAGCCAAACTCTTCTTTGCTTATGGGTTAGGCAACGCCCTTTATTTCCCCTTCCGCGTCGGGGGCTCGACCGTGCTTGTTCCGGATCAGCCGAAACCGGAGACCGTGTTTGAAACGGTGCGTAAATACAAGCCAACTCTCTTTTACGGGGTTCCGACGTCTTATGCTTCTTTGCTACAAACGGCTGAAAAAATGCCGGGGGTTGACATGAGTTCGATCCGGCTTTGCACTTCGGCGGGCGAAGCGTTGCCTAAAACCGTATATGATGCATGGTATAAGAAGTTTAACCTGGTGATTTTGGATGGCATCGGTTCAACCGAATGTGCGCATATTTTCATCACCAACCGGGTGGGAGATGTCAAACCGGGAGCGACCGGCAAACCGGTTGAGGGATATGAAGCCAAAATCGTGGATCCGGACGGAAATGCGGTGCCGCGGGGTGAGATTGGCACCCTGATGGTCAAAGGAGATAGCATCGCCGCCTATTATTGGAACAAGCATGAAAAGAACAAAGAGACTTTCCACGGGGCTTGGATTAATACCGGGGATAAGTACCTGCAGGATGAAGACGGCTATTTCTGGTATGTCGGCCGCACGGATGACATGATTAAACCAGGCGGAATCTGGGTTTCCCCGATCGAGGTCGAAAACACGATTATGGAACACTCCTCTGTGCTGGAATGTGCCGTGATCGGGGTAGTCGACAGTGACAATCTGGAAAAACCGAAAGCCTATATCGTGCTCCGGGATGGGCTTGAACCCTCAGAGGATCTGGCAGTGGAAATCCAGCAATTTGTCAAGAGTAAAATCGCTCCCTATAAATTCCCGCGCTGGGTGGAATTCATTCCGGAGCTCCCCAAAACGGCTTCCGGCAAAATGCTCCGCTACAAACTAAGAGAACTAAACAAAAAGGAACAAGTTGTACTTCAAGAAACCGCAAGTTCCACAGAGGAGGGTTAAGAGGATGAAATTACAAGGAAAAGTCGCTCTGGTGACAGGCGCCAAAGACGGAATCGGCAAAGCAATCGCACTGGCCTTCGCCGATGAAGGGGCGGATGTCGCTTTGGTCAGCCGCTCCATTACCCGTGAGGATGATGTCGTGCGTGAAGTGGAAGCAAAAGGAAGAAGGGCGTGCGTGGTCAAAGCGGACGTGTCCAAACGGGAATCTGTCCTGGCGATGGTCGAACAAATCAAGGCAGAGCTTGGTCCTGTAGACATTCTCGTCAATAATGCGGGTCTATCCATTCCGGCAATGCTCTTAAAGATGACGGAAGAGCAATGGGATGAAGTGATCAATGTCCATCTGAAAGGCACTTTCCTTTGTACCCAAGCCGTGGCCTTTGACATGAAAGAGCGGGGTTTTGGCCGAATTATCAATGTCACGTCTTCAGCTGGGCTGCAAGGGACCATCGGGCAGGTAAACTATACCGCAGCCAAAGGAGGAATCAACGCTTTTACCAAGTCAGCGGCGCGTGAACTCGCTAAATACGGGATTACGGTCAATGCGATCTCTCCCTTTGCGGAAACGAAGATGACCACAAAAATTGCCACTGATCCAAAGCTCAGGGATAAATATCTGGAGCGGGTGCCCATGGGCCGCTTTGGCCAACCCGAGGAAATGGCCCCGGGCTTTGTCTTCCTGGCTTCTCCGGAAGCAGGGTATATCACCGGACAGATTCTCTGCATCGACGGCGGCATGATTATGAGATAGAACGATCCTACAGGATTAACAATAAGGGGGTCTTAGCTAAATGAAGGAAGTAGTTATTGTAAGTGCCGTCCGGACTCCAATTGGGACGATTGGCGGGACACTGAAAGACATACCGCCTCAGGATTTGGGGGCAATTGTAATTAAAGAAGCCGTTGCCAGGGCGGGAATCAGCCCCGAGCTGGTGGAAGAGGTGATCATGGGCTGGTCGCGTCAAACCACCGAGGCCTCCAACATTGCCCGGGTTGCTTCCCTGCTCGCCGGCATCCCGGAAGGAGCGGCGGCCTTTACGGTTCACCGCCAGTGTGCGTCCGGCCTGCAGGCGATCAGCAATGGAACCCAGGAGATTCAGACCGGCCGGGCGGAAGTGGTCGTGGCCGGAGGAAATGAAAGTTTGAGCCGCGCGCCCTATTACCTTAAGAATGCGCGCTATGGTTATGGCGCCGGGGATGGGGTTTTGGTGGATTCTCTCACGGAAGCCGGTCCCGGGGGACAGCCGCTCTCCATGTACGGTTCAGTGTCGATGGGGGATACAGCCGAAAATGTGGCTGAACAATTTAACGTATCCCGGGAAGATCAGGATGCGTTCGCGCTTCAGAGCCAGGAACGTTATAAGAAGGCGTTTGCTGCGGGGTTGTTCAAGGATGAAATTGTTCCGGTAGAAGTGCCTGCGCGTAAAGGAACCATCATTTTCGATACGGATGAACACCCGCGTGAAACCACCCTGGAAAAGCTGGCAGCCCTGAAGCCGGCCTTCCGCAAAGGCGGTTCCGTTACGGCCGGCAACTCCTGCGGGCGCAATGATGCCGCTGCGGCCGTCGTTCTAATGTCTGCAGACAAGGCGAAGGAATTGGGCATAAAACCTCTGGCCCGCATTATAACCGACGCGGCAGTCGGAGTGCCGCCCCAGATTATGGGGATCGGGCCGGTTCCGGCAGTCCGCAAAGCCCTGAAACAAGCTAATCTGACTTTGGATGATATTGAGCTGGTGGAGTTGAACGAAGCCTTTGCTTCCCAATCGCTGGCAGTGATCCGGGAACTGGGCATGGATATGAATAAAGTGAACGTCAACGGCGGGGCAATTGCCTTGGGACACCCGATCGGCGCCACCGGCGCCCGCCTCATGACCACGCTCCTGTATGAACTGCGCAGGCGCAAAGCCCGTTATGGCATGGTTACGCTCTGTATCGGAGGCGGTCAGGGCATGGCGACGATTATTGAAGGGATTTACGAAGATTAGGGCAGGAGATAGAATACGAGGAGTCAGGAGTCAGGAGTCAGGAGTCAGGAGTCAGGAGTCAGAATTCAGAAGACCTAGTAAGAACACTCATAGGATTAACATGAGATGTGGCATTGTTGATAATCAGTAGAATTGGAAGCGGGTGAGTAAGGAAGTGCTGGAAACGAGGGCCGGTCTGATCGAGGTAGCCTTGGGACGCAAAGCTCCTGATCTGTTAATCCGCAATATGCGCCTGGTCAATGTCTATTCCGGGGAGATCCTTGACGGCCAAGAAGTAGCCGTGTGGCAGGGTAGGATAGCTTATGTAGGACCTGAGGGGAAAGCCGGAGAGGGTACGGAGGTTGTTGACGGTAAAGGCATGTACTTGCTCCCGGGTTTTATCGATGTCCATGGACATGCGGATTTTATTACCAATCCTCTGTCTTTAGCCCAGGCAATTTTGCCTACAGGAACCACGGGGATGCTGACAGATACCCATGACATTGCAGGAGCGCTGGGGATTGGCGGGGTTGAACTGATGCTGGAGGCAACCCGCGATATTTCCTTTCGCTACTATGTAGCTGTTCCCTCCGCTTGCCCGCCGCTGCCTGAGTTTGAAGGGGAAGAGGTTTTTAGCCGGGAAATTGTAGAGGCAAGTTTGGGCAAACCCAGGGTCTTAGCCGTAAGTGAAGTCACAGCCTGGGGACGGCTGATGGTTCCGGAACCGGAGTTTCTTGCGAAAATCGTTTCCGCTGCGGAACACGGGAAACGCATTGAAGGGCATATGGCCGGGTGTTCCTATGAGAAATTGAATGCTCTCATAGCTTGTGGTTTTACCTCATGCCATGAGAGCATTACGGCAGAAGAAGCCTTGAACCGCCTGCGCCTCGGGCTCTATGTGATCCTCAGGCATGGCTCGATCAGGGCTGATCTGGAGCCTCTTTCCCGACTGGTGACCGAGCACTCGGGGCCGGATACTTCAAGGATAATGCTCAGTCCGGACTGGTTCAGCCCTATGGATATCTTGAAGCATGGTTATCTAAATTACTTGGTTACCCGTGCAGTAGAGCTGGGAATCCCTGCAATTAAAGCCGTCCAGATGGTTACAATCAATCCGGCGACCTATTTAGGACTTGATCGCGAGATTGGCGGAATTGCTCCCGGACGTCTAGCGGACTTTATGTTGGTTAAGGATATTGCCCGACCGGACCCGGCTAAGGTTTGGGTCGGCGGCCGCTTGGCAGCCGCTGACGGCCGGCTGCTTATGGATTTCCCTAAATTCCCGGCCACGCCGCTGGCAGCCTGGAGAAAAGGCCGTGTCCCCCGATCTCCGGTTATGGCCGCGGATTTTGCGGTCAAAAGAGATGGAGCGGATAAGGTTGAGGTTCCCATTATTCAGATGGTCAACAAAACCATTACCAAGACAGTGATGCGCACTCTATCGGTAACCGACGGATTGATTGAGCTTCCGCCGGATCTTATGAAAATCAGTATGTGGTCGGCCCAAGCCCAGACTTGGATGAAGGGCTTTTTAGGCGGCTTTGGTGCCCGCATCGGGGGTTATGCCAGCAGTATTGCGCATGAGACCCATATGCCGATGGTGGTGGGCAGCAATGACAGAGATATGGCTCAGGCTGCCAACCGGATGCTGGAAATCGGGGGTGGCACGGTGCTGGTGGAAGAGGGACAGGTGGTTGGGGAAATCCCCATGACCACGGGTGGCATCCTTTCTGATACGGGTGTGCAGGAGACAGCCGAAAATTGGACTGAGCTGAATGAATACCTGCATAAAAAAGGGTGCCCCTTTGACGATCCCCTCTTTGGATTGGGTTTTCTTGGATTTACCGGTTTGCCCTATGTGCGAATTACCCCTTCAGGGGTAGTGGATATCCGTCATAAAGAAGTTATTTTTGGCTAAAGCAAAATTAAAATTAGAAGCTATCCAAAAAGTTTACGGAGGTGTATTTATGTGAAAGCAGCTGTATTTTATGGTCCCAACCAACCCCTTAAAGTGGAAGACGTGCCAATACCCCAAATCGGCCCCGGTGAGATCCTGGTTAAAGTCGCAGCCTGTGGACTATGTCACACGGATTTGCACTACATTGACCATGGGGTTCCGACATTCAAAAAGCCCCCGCTTATTCTCGGTCACGAAATCTCCGGAACAGTTGCCGAAGTGGCTCCGGATGTGACAACCTTCAAAGTAGGCGACCGCGTGCTCTTGCCGGCCGTGATGTCCTGCGGCGTTTGTGACAACTGCCGGGAAGGCCGGGGCAATATTTGCTCCAGCATGGTCATGCCGGGCAATGATGTGGATGGTGGCTATGCCGAATACATCAAGGCGCCTGCCAACAATACCTTCCATTTGCCGGAGGAAATCCCCTTGATTGAAGGCTCGATCATTGCGGATGCGATTACGACACCCTATCATGCCGTGAAGAACCGGGGCAAAGTAAGGCCCGGGGATACCGTAGTAGTTTATGGCTGCGGCGGCGTAGGACTTAACTTGGTTCAAGTCGCCAATGCAGCCGGTGCGTCCGTGATTGCGGTCGATTTAGCTGAGAATAAACTGGCAAAAGCTAAAGAACTGGGTGCGGTGGCTACGTTTAACGCCGGTGAGACTCAAGATGTGGCCAAGGCTATCCGCAAATACACCGGCGGGGGCGCGGACATTGCCTTTGAGTGCATCGGCAATCCCAAGACGATGGAAGTCGCTTTCAATGCCGTACGCAACGGCGGCCGCTTTGTCATTGTGGGTTACACTGAGCACACCATGACTTTAAATGCCAGCCGGGTGATGTACCGGGAGATGGAGGTGGTCGGTTCCCTCGGCTGTCCGTTGGTTGATTACCCCAAAGTGATTGAAATGGTCCGCACCGGAAAAATTCAGGTGTTACCGATGGTATCCAAGCGCTTCTCGTTGGATGAAATTAATGAAGGCCTTGATTACCTGCGATCCGGCCAAGGATTTAGGTCGGTTATTATACCTTAAAGATTACTCTTAGGGTAGTCAGAATTCAGCAGTCAGAATTCAGCGAAGATCAGCTCGATCCCGGGTGAGGAGGGGATAAGGATGGCAGCAACCGGTCTTACAAACAATCTACCTCAAGCTGAGGCACAGGCAAAAGTGCCGCGCATAGATTTCCATGTCCATCTTGGGGTCTATACCTACCATCACGAGTGGGTGACAGAATGGATGAAAATTGCCCACCCGGTCGGGTATGAGGAGTATATTGAGCGGTATAATGATCCGGGAGCGTTCGAAGAGCTCCTGACCAGTGAAGGAGTGGACTATGCCTGTGTGCTCACAGAGCTCAGCCACATTACCACAGGAGTCTGCACCAATGAGCAGGTTCGGGATTTTTGTCATGGGCGCCCCCGCCTCATTCCTTTTTGCGATGTCAACCCCAACATCTATACCAGGCCGGGTGAGCAGCTACGGCGTTTTGTGGAAGATGAAGGGTTTCGCGGGGTCAAACTTTATCCCACCTATCAACAGTACTATCTAAATGATCCTAAGATTTATCCCATTTACCGCGCGGCTGAGGATCTGGGGATTCCGGTTCTGATTCACACCGGTTCATCGATCTTCCGCGGCGCCCGCCTTAAATACGGGGATCCCTTGCACTTGGATGATGTAGCCGTCGATTTCCCCTACCTGAAGCTGATCATGGCCCACTCCGGGCGCGGGTTTTGGTATGACCGGGCATTTTTCCTTTCCAGAATCCACGAAAATGTGTATATGGAGGTTTCCGGTCTTCCTCCGACCAAGCTTCTGGATTATTTTCCGGACTTGGGGCGCAATGTGGATAAAGTAATTTATGGAAGCGATTGGCCGGGTAACCCCTGGATAGGGTCTAACATGACAAAAATTGCCGAGCTGCCGCTCCCTCCCGGGGGAGCAGATAAGATCCTGGGCGGCAATGCGGCCAAGATTTTGGGTTTAACACTGAACTAACCCGCCCTAAGTCCCTCGCCTCTAAAGGCGGCGGGTGCCAAAGGGCGGTTAAGTCCAGTATGGACTCGACTAACATTCAGCGGGGGTTGAATCCCCCTCTGAATGAAGTCTCGGTTCAATCTAGGGTTTAGGCACAGCCTTAAAAAAGTAATTACAATAATTTTGTTGAGAGAGGGGTGTTTCCATGTCTTATGAGGTTATTCAATTGACTAAAGAGAATGGGGTAGCGACCATTACTTTAAACCGTCCCCCCATGAACCCCTTAAATAGCCAAGTATTTCGAGAATTAGCCAGGGCGATTGATGAACTGGATGCGGATAGCTCGGTTAAAGCCGTCATCATTACCGGATCCGGAGAAAAAGCGTTGGCCGCCGGTGCGGACATTACGGAGATGGTGAACCTAAGTCCGGTGGAGGCCTATGCGTTTTGCCAAATCTCGCGGACGGCCTTTGAAAAGATTGAAAACCTGCGCAAACCGGTAATCGCTGCGGTTAATGGGCTGGCTTTAGGCGGAGGCACTGAGCTTACCCTGGCCTGCGATTTCCGGATTGCGGCGGATACGGCGAAGTTCGGGCAGCCGGAAATCAATCTCGGAATCATTCCCGGAGCAGGCGGAACCCAGCGTTTAGCCCGCCTGATCGGGACTTCCAAGGCGAAGGAACTCATTTTCCTGGGCGATATCATTGATGCAGCCACGGCGGAAAAATTAGGTTTAGTGAACAAGGTTGTCCCGGCCGCTTTACTGATGGAAGAAGCCAGAAAATTGGCGCAAAAATTGGCCTCCAAACCGGCAATAGCCATGAAGATGGCCAAAGAGGCGATCAATACCGGGATCAACCTGGATATTTCTTCGGCTTTAACTTTGGAAATCCAGAATTTTGTCACCGCTTTTGCCAGCGAGGATCGGAAAGAGGGCATGGGAGCCTTTATGGAAAAGAGAAAGCCCAATTTTACGGATAAGTAAAACTCTAATTTTAACTTGCGAGAGGTGAAGAGGATGCCGGATTTGCCCAAAGGCGGGAGCTTTTTATTAGAGCGGACAGATCCTCAAAGTATTTTTACCCCTGAGGATTTTACGGAAGAGCATAAAATGCTGGCACGCACGGTGAAGGGATTCGTCGATGACCATATCTTGGCTAATATCGAGGAGCTGGAGGCACAGAAAGAAGGCTTAATCAGAGAACTGCTCATGTCTGCGGGGGAGCTTGGCCTCCTGGGTGCGGAAATTCCGGAAGCATACGACGGCTTTGAGCTGGACAAGATCAGTGCCACCTTGATTGCGGAAGGAATGGGCCGTGCGGGTTCCTTTGCCATGACCCAAGGCGGGCAGACAGGCATCGGCAGTTTACCCATTGTTTTCTTCGGCAACGAGGCTCAGAAGCAGAAATACCTTCCGGGAATTGTTACCGGGGAAAAGATCGGGGCCTATGCTCTGACAGAGCCCGGAGCCGGTTCGGATGCCTTAGCGGCGAAGACCAAAGCCGTCTTAAGTGCGGATGGAAAATACTATATCCTTAACGGGGCCAAACAATTTATTACCAATGCCGGAATGGCGGATGTGTTCATTGTCTATGCCAAGATTGACGGGGAGAAATTCAGCGCTTTTATCGTGGATGGGGATTCGGAAGGCCTGTCCACGGGTGCCGAGGAAAAAAAGATGGGGATTAAAGGGTCTTCGACCCGGACCTTAATCTTGGAAGATGTCAAAGTGCCGGTGGAAAACCTGCTCTTTGAAATCGGGCGCGGGCACGTGGTCGCGTTCAATATCTTGAACATGGGGCGCTACAAGCTGGCGGCGAACTCGGTTGGCAACGCCAAATTTGCCCTTGAAATGGCGGCAACCTATGCCAATGAGCGCAAACAGTTCAATGTCCCGATCGCACAATTCGGCCTGGTTAAGGAGAAACTGGCGGAAATGGCAGTGAAAATTTATGCTGCCGAAAGTATCGTATACCGTACCGGCGGATTGCTTGATCAGATGATGGGAAGCCTGGATACCTCCGGTCCGGATGCCGGGCAGATCGCTGCCAAAGGGATCGAGGAATATGCCGTGGAATGCTCCATGAACAAGGTCTTCGCCACAGAAGTATTGGGGTATGTGGTAGATGAGGGAGTGCAGATTCACGGCGGGTACGGCTTCATCTCGGAATACCCGATTGAGCGGCTGTACCGGGATGCCCGGATTTACCGAATTTTCGAAGGAACGAACGAAATCAACCGTTCCTTGATCCCGACTACACTCGTACGCAGAGACACGAAAGGGGAGCTTACCCTCCGGGAAGGAATCTCTGCCCTCGATGTGCGCCTAGCCGGAGATTTTCCGGTACGGGTAAAAGCAGAGGAATTGGTCCAAGCAGCAAAAGACATTTTCTTATTTACTCTGGGTAGGGGTTTGGACAAGTACGGAGAAGGACTCTCAAAGCAGCAGGAGATACTAGGCCGACTGGCTGATATTGCTATAGGGGCGTTTGCCATGGAGAGTGCCTGGCTGAGAGCTGAAAAAGCAGCGGCTAAAGATGGAGAAGCTGGGGCCAAGCTCAAAACAATGATGGCCAAAACCTATATCTATGCTAATATCAGCAGGCTTAAGACTGCAGCCCAGGAGGTTCTGGCTGCCCTGGCAGAGGGTCAGGAGTTAGAGGGTCTGCTGGCTAAGCTGGATAAGCTGACGCGCTACACACCCGTAAACACCGTGGCCTTAAGGCAGGAGATTGCGGCTGCTGTGTCCGATGCCGGCAAGTATGTCGTATGACAAACCAGCCCCTTTCGGAGAGCTGTAATCCTAAAACCAGATGATAGAGCTGAAAATCTATAATCTCAACCCCCTTGGAATATGCGTACTTTGAAGGAAGTACGAGTTTCCAAGAGGGTTCTTTTTCTGCTATAATTTTCAATATCGAGGTGCCGAATCAGGAAAGTTCCTATCGCGTTATTTTCGAGCACAACTTCAGAAATAATAATGAACGAGGGGAAGGATTGAATCGCGTGGCAGACATCAAAGAAATCGAAGCAAATCCTTACTGGCAGAACCACGGTCAGCGCCTGGGGGAAGGGGAGCCGCCGGAGGTCATCATGGAAGTGCCCCCTACAGTGCTGCAAATATACGGAACTGCTCACGGCGGAGCCATTGCCGGGCTTATGGACTCAGCAATTGCGGTGGCTGTTAATTACGAGTTGCCGCCGGACAAAGGGGCAGCCACCATTGAATTAAAATTGAATTATCTGCGTCCGGTTAAAGGAGGAACGCTAAGGGCACAAGGCCAAGTCATCAGCCGCGGCAAAATGATTGTGGTCGGAGAAGGGCGGATATGGGACGGAGACGGGGAATTAGCGGCCATCGGTACGGCAACGTTCAGAGTGTTTGAGAGAAAGAAATAGAAAAAAGGCAAAAGCATCTCTCTTGTTTGGTAACAGGAGAGATGCTTTTAATTTTTGTTCGAAATTAAAAATAACCTACTCAAATTAGACTAAACATATTAATGCTAAATGCAAATAAATAAAACTAGAACATCCTAAACAAATCAAAACCCAAAATTATTGTGAAAAATTATATTTTTTTATTAAATCAGAATATGAAGGAATAACTGAAAATTTGTAGAATATAATTTAACATTAAAATTGGTTAGACCAGTCAATACCACAGAATATACCATGGACGCAATAAGTAATACCGAACTGGCTTTCCAAACTAGGCATCTCTTGCAACTCAATCATCAACATCAACAACATCAACATCATTCATCAACACTATCACCAAGACCGACGAACGTGCAAAATGACAAAGGGGGGCGTGCCCAGAAAAGAGTAAATTTTTGCTAAAAGATATCAGAAAAGTGGAAAATGGCAGAAGAGTGAATTAGGAAGAGATGCTGAAAAACCTAAAATCAGGAGGGGGAAGATCCATGAAGAAAAAAATTGCTTTAATTACTTCAGTCGTATTAAGTCTTTCTTTAGCACTGACGGGTTGTGGCAGCAGCACAGCCAATTCCGGAAAATCCGGCGGGGCCGGCGGGGACAAGATTAAAATCGGTGTTGCGATTCCGCTAACCGGTGCGATTGCGGAAACGGGCGGTACAATTAAAAAGGCCGTTGAGCTTGGCGCTGAACAAATCAACCAAAAAGGCGGAATCAACGGCAAGCAAGTTGAATTAGTTGAACTGGACGACAAAGCCGATCCCAAGGAAGCCGCCATTGTGGCCAATAAATTTGCTTCCGATTCTTCCATTATCGGAGTGGTCGGACACTATACCAGTTCCACCACGTTAGCGGGAGCACCAATCTATAACAAAGCAGGCCTCTCTCATATCGCCATCGGTTCAACTTCCCCGGCGGTCACCAATGCCGGACCTTTTACCTACCGGGATATCACTACGGACGCCTATGACGGTGAAATCGTAGCTAAATGGACAGTAGACGAAGGTGCCAAGAAAATCGCCATTCTTTATGAAAATGATGACTACGGTAAAGGGTTAGCCGATGTTTATAACAAAAAAGTCACTTCACTAGGCTCCCAAATTGTATTCCAAGAGCCTTATAACCTCGGGGAAACTAAAGACTTCAGCGCCATTCTGACCAAGCTGAAAGCCGCCGGTCCGGATACTATCTTTATTGCCGGACAATACAACGAAGCAGCCATGATTCTGAAGCAAGGCAAGAGACTGGGAATCAGCCTCCCGGTTTTCGGTTCCAATGGACTCTATTCTGATGCCCTGATTCAACTTGGTGGTCAAGAAGTAGAAGGATTGCGCGCGGTGGGTTCGTTCCACCGTTCGGCGGATTATCCGGAAGCCAAAGCGTTTATCGATGCTTACAAAGCAAAATGGGGTCAAGAGCCTGACACTTGGGCCGCTTATGCTTATGATGCGCTCAATATCCTGTTCGAAGCCGTGAAAAACGGCGGCGAAGACCGTAAAAAAGTCAATGACTACTTAACCACCCTTAAAGACTTCAAAGGTGCTACCGGTACTACGACATTTGATGCCAACGGAGACTGCCTGAAAGAACCTTTGAAACTTATCGTTAAAAACGGAAAATTCGAGATCTATAAAAAGTAGTTAGCGCCGGAGGGGAGGGGGTTTTTCCTCCTCCCCCAAATGCCATCCGAGGAAGGTGAGAAGATGTTTTGGCAACAGCTGGTTAACGGATTAACGGCCGGAAGCATGTATGCGCTAATTGCTCTGGGGTACACCATGGTTTACGGGATTTTGAAAATCATCAACTTTGCCCATGGTGACATCTTCATGGTCGGAGCGTTTCTAGGCTTAATCATTATCAAACAATTTCATCTGGGATTTGTCCCGGCATTTCTTTTATCCATGGTCATTGTGGCCATCATCGGGATCATCATCGAAAAAATCGCGTACCGTCCGCTGCGTAAATCCACGAAACTAGCCCCGCTCTTAAGTGCGTTGGGCGTGTCCATTTTCTTAGTAAATTTTGCCCAGCTAGTCTGGGGTACGGAAGTCCGCTCGTTTCCCCCCAGCCTGCAAATCGATACCTTTCAGGTGGGCAGTGTCACTTTAAGCAACATCCAGATTTATGCCCTGCTTATTTCCTTTGCGCTCATGCTTGCCCTTCATTTCTTCGTGCATAAAACCAAAATGGGAGTCGCCATGCGGGCCACTTCCCACAGCATCAACCATGCACGCCTGATGGGCATTAATGTCGATAATATTATCTCCCTTACCTTTGGTATCGGGTCTGCCCTGGCTGCAGCCGCCGGTATCTTAATCGGACTGTATTATGACGCAGTGTACCCGGTCATGGGGTATACCGCAGGGCTAAAAGCCTTCACTGCCGCCGTCCTGGGCGGAATCGGCAGCATTCCCGGCGCCATGCTCGGGGGGTTGCTTCTGGGGGTCGTTGAAAACCTCGGAGCGGCCTATATCTCCATGGGTTACCGTGATGCCATTGCCTTCGGCTTGTTGATCATCATCCTCTTGCTTAAGCCTACGGGACTCCTTGGAAAAAACATACAGCAGAAAGTGTAGGTGAAGGGCGTGAACTTCAAACCAAACCGTTTCCTGCCGAACCGTTTCCTAAACGGAAAGTTAAGCCTAATCGGCGCCTTGCTTCTCATCCTTATCCTGCCGCAGGTGGTCGCCAGTGAATACGTCATGCACGTCCTGATCACGGTTGGGCTCTATATTATCTTAAGCCTTAGCCTTAACCTCGTTTCCGGCTATACCGGCCAGCTCTCCATCGGGCATGCCGCTTTTTACGGCATCGGAGCCTATGTGGCGGCCCTCTTAATGCTCCGTCTCAACTTGTCCTATTGGGCTGTGTTGCCGCTTGCCGGCTTAGTAACCGCCGCCTTTGGTTTTATTCTCGGCCTGCCCACCCTCAGGCTCCAGGGAGATTACCTGGCAATCGTCACCTTGGGCTTTGGCGAAATCGTGCGGCTGGTATTCCTAAACTGGGACAAGGTCACCCGCGGCCCCATGGGTCTTCCGGGCATTCCTTCCCCTCAGATCGGAGATCTTGTCTTCATGAGCAAAGTCCCCTACTTCTACCTGGTCATGGGCATGATGCTCATCACCTTAGTCTTCATGATCAGAGTATCCGAATCGGAAATGGGCCTCAGCCTCATGGCGGTAAGCCATGACGAAGTCGCAGCCGAAGCCGTAGGCGTGAACACCCTCAAAGCTAAACTCCTGGCTTTCACCTTAAGCGCCTTTTTCGCAGGAATTGCCGGCAGCTTCTATGCCACCTACATCTCTTTCATCAGCCCGGATTCCTTTACCTTTATGGACTCCATCACCATCCTAGCCATGGTCGTCCTTGGAGGCCTCGCCAGCATCCCGGGCGTCGTCATCGGCGCTATTGTCCTGGGGGTCGCACCCGAAGTTCTAAGATTTATGGCCGATTACCGCATGCTTTTGTACGGAGCCCTCATGGTCGTCATGATGATCTTCAAACCGGACGGTTTCTGGGGCGCGAAAAAGCGCGTGTACAATGTCATCCGCAAAAACCTGGAACAAAAACAGCTCCTGCATAAGCGAGGTGAGAGCGTATGAGCGGGATGCACCTAATCGAAGTCAAAGAGGTATCCATCCATTTCGGAGGCATCGTCGCCATCGACAAACTCTCCATGCATGCAGATAAAGGGGAAATCCTCGCTATCATCGGACCGAACGGAGCCGGAAAAACCACGCTCTTTAACCTCTTATCCGGGGTGTACCAGCCGACCTATGGGGAAGTTGTGTTCAAAGGCCATTCCGTCAAAGGATTCAAGCCCCACACCTTAGTCGAAAAAGGAATCGCCCGCACCTTCCAAAATATCCGGCTTTTTCCCAATTTAACCGTCTTAGAAAACGTCATGGTCGGGCACCAGTGCCGCAGCCGGGAAGGACTTTTAGGAACCCTTATCCACAGCAAGAAAATCATGAAGCAACGGGTCAACATGATCGAACGCTGTGAAGAACTCCTGGAACTGGTTAAACTCAAGGATTCCATGGAAGAACTGGCTACCAGCCTTCCCTATGGGAAACAGCGCTTGTTGGAAATCGCCCGTGCCCTGGCCACCGAGTGCGAAGTCTTGCTTTTAGACGAACCGGCGGCTGGGATGAACAGCCACGAACGCACCGAGCTAATCGCGCTCATTCGCAAGATCAGCAAAGACTTGCACAAAACCATCATCTTAATTGAGCACGACCTTGAGTTGGTCATGGACATTTCCGACCGGATCATGGTCCTGGACTATGGCCGGAAAATTGCCGAAGGGCTGCCGCAAGAGATACAGAACAATCCCAAAGTCATTGAAGCCTATATCGGAAGCGATGAGGATGAATTAGAGGAGGGCGGCTATGCTGCAGTTGGAGAATATTAGCGTTCATTACGGCGTCATCCCTGCTCTTAAAGGTCTCAGCCTCGAAGTCAAAGAAGGAGAAATTGTGGCTTTAATCGGGGCTAACGGCGCCGGCAAAAGCACTACCTTAAAAACAATTTCCGGCCTGAAGCGTCCAACCAGCGGCAGCATCAAATTTAAGGGCCAGGATATCAGCCGGATGAACGCAGATGGGATTGTGCGTTTAGGCATCAGCCAAGTCCCGGAAGGCAGAGGGGTATTTCCCAATCTGACCGTGATTGAGAACCTCATGCTTGGAACCTATGTCCGCAAAGATAAACAAAACTTTGAAAAAGACTTAGAGAATGTCTATAATAAATTTCCGCGCCTAAAAGAACGCAAACACCAATATGGCGGAACTTTAAGCGGAGGAGAACAGCAAATGCTGGCCATAGGCCGGTCCCTGATGGCCGCGCCCAAACTCTTGCTTCTGGATGAGCCTTCCATGGGGCTTGCTCCTATAGTCGTGAAAGAAATCTTCCGTACGATTAAAGAAATTAACCGCACCAGCGGTACCACCATTCTCTTGGTGGAACAAAATGCGCGCATGGCCTTGGCCGCCGCTGACCGGGCCTATGTCTTAGAAACCGGGAAAATTGTGCTCGAAGGAACGTCTGCCAGCCTGCGGGCCAATCCCCAAGTGCAGGGAGCTTATCTCGGAGGCAAACGCGACAGGCATCCGGCGGGGACGGTAGAAACCAGCGCCTAGAGCAGATGTAAGAATGTAGTTGTTTGTAGGGGAGCACGTGAAGGAAGAAGTTGGTGTAACAGCAAGTAACATACGTTATACCTGTAAGGAAAGTGGAAAAGATCGGAGGTATAGAGCAACAAGTGACTAAGAAATATGATCTGATTATCGCTGGCGGCGGGATTATGGCCTCCAGCTTGGCCTACAATTTACGGAGAGATGGATATACCGGCAGCATTGCTGTTTTTGAAAAGGACCGGATGTATGAATTTTCTTCTACCCCACGCAGCTATGGCGGGGTGCGCCATACCTTCAGCATTGAAGGAAATATCCGGCTATCCCAACTGAGTGTTAAGCTGTATGAGCGGTTTGAACAGGATATGGCCATGGATGGGGAAGCGGCCGTCATTGATTTTAACCAGCACGGCTATCTGTATTTGGCTGATCAGGACGGGCTGGCCATGCTTAAGGAAAATATGAAATTGCAGCATAGCCTGGGGTGTGAGATTCAGCTCATGACTCCGGAAGAAGTCAAAGCGTTTGTGCCCGAGCTGGTTGTGGATGACCTGGCCGGAGGCATCTTCGATGTCAAAGGCGGAAACATCGACCCGAATACGGTGCTTCAATGGTATGTAAGACACGCCAAACGACTGGGAGTAGAGTATATCTATGAGAAGGTTCAAGCCATCCTGACCGACGGCCAGGCCATGACCGGGGTTAAATTAGAAAGCGGAGAAGAGTATCACGCTCCGATCGTGGTCAATGCTGCCGGAGCCTGGTCCGGAGAATTAAGCAAAACCGCCGGACTGGATATACCGGTGGTGCCGCTTAAGAAGCAGGTGTATTGTGTGGACTTGGCGGAACCGTTTGACCGGGATATTCCCTTTGTCTTTGATACCATCAAAGCCACTTATTTTCAATCAGAAGGGCAAAAAATTATTACCAGCTCACGGGAAGGATCCAACCTTTTCGACAGAGACGGTCAGCTTAGCTATCATTATAATTTCCACTTAGATAAATCATTTTTTACCAATGAAGTCTGGCCCTTGCTGGCGGAGCGTTCTCCCAAGTTTGAGCGCTTGAAGCTGGAACAGGGGTGGGCCGGCCTCTATGAATACAACTATATCGACCATAATGGGATTATTGGGGCCTACCCGGGAGTGAAAGGGTATTATGTGCTCACCGGATTTAGCGGGCATGGTTTCCAGCAAGCCCCGGCGGCGGGGAAAGGCTTGTCCGAACTGATTCGCTTGGGCCGGTACGAAACCCTTGATTTAACCCCGTTTTCAATTGAACGCTTTGCCAAAAATGAGCTGCTCCTGGAGAAAGAAGTTTATTAGAAGAAGATAAAGTTAGACGGATTACAAGGAATATAGGGTAATAACGAAGAAAGTATTTTTTGAGGAACACTTTTTTCAAGGGGTGAGCGCTAATGGATCTAACGCGTAAAAAACGCACCAAGCTTTACGAAGATGTGGTTGAACAAATCCGAAAGCTAATCATAGAAGGCACTTTAGCCCCTGGGGATCAACTGCTTCCGGAAAGGCAGCTTGCGGAAAAATTAGGAGTTAGCCGGTCTGCGGTGCGGGAAGCGTTAACATCCTTGGTATCCCTAGGGCTTCTGGAAATCATCCCTGGGAGCGGGGCCTATGTCAAAGAAGTCAAAATGGATGATTTAATTAATCCTTTAGCTTCAGTGATGCTTAAAGAAATTGACAATATTTTCGATTTGCTTGAAGCCCGGCTGGTTTTAGAAACCGGTGCTGCCCGCCTGGCCGCGGAACGGGCCGAGCGCACGGATCTCTATGAAATGCATGAGTTTTTAAGAGATATGGAAAATGACGTAAACGAAGGCCGGAACACGGATGAATCAGACAGTCTGTTCCATTTCAGCACTGTTCGTGCCAGCCATAACCCGGTGCTTTTAAATCTCATGACCGTGCTCATGGGCCTGATGAAGGAATACTATGGACCCAGCCGCAAGAAATTGGTGGAGCTCTGTGAAGACCGGGATATGTGGACGCGCCAGCATCGGGAAACTTATGAAGCCATTAAAGCCGGTGACCCTGAAACGGCGGCGGCAGCTGTCGCCCGCCATCTGGAGACAACCATTGAAAGATTAAAAAAGCTTCAGGGCATGGAGGAGTAAAGGAGGAGAAGGCTTGTGAACATGGGCAAAGAGTTGCTCTATTTGTCAAGGGAGGATGTTGCATCGCTTAATATCGGAATGGCCGAGACCATCCGCCTGTTGGAAGAGGCATTTCTGGAAAAAGCTAACGGAAAAGTAGACGCGCTGCACAAGACGGAGCTGCATCCCAAACGGGATGACGACTTTATCAATGCCATGCCGTGCAGCTTCCCTAACAAGGCTGCCGGAATCAAGTGGATCAGCGCTTATCCGGGCAACAAAGAGAAAGGCTTGCCCTACCTGTCCGGGCTGATTGTTCTGAATGACCCTCAGACCGGTATTCCAATAGCGATCATGGAGGCGGGAATCATAACCGCAATCCGAACGGGTGCGGTGACCGGGTTGTCTGCCAAGTATCTGGCCCGCAAGGATAGCCAGACTGTGGCCATTCTTGGGTGCGGGGTTCAGGCCCGGACGCAATTGGAGGCGGTGCTGGCCGTCTATCCGGGGATTCAACTGGTCAAAGCCTATGATGTGATTTCTGAGGCAGCAGCCCGATATGCCGCTGAAATGGGAGAGAAGTTTAAGGTTAGGGTAGAGACCACAGCTTCTCCGGAAGCCGCCGTCAGGGACAGCGATATTATCGTGACCGCCGGCCCCATCCTTTCCAACCCGAATCCGGTGATTGAAGGCTCCTGGTTAAAGGAAGGGTGTTTTGGGGCTCCCATAGATTATGATTCTTATTGGAAGAAGAGTGCTTTCGAAGCGGCCGCGAGAATTTATGTGGATGATGTGGCCCAATTTGACAGCCACCGCCCCTTGGGTTATTTCAGCGCCGTTCCGCCGGTTTACGGGGAGTTGGCCGATTTGGTGGCCGGCAAGATTTCCGCCCGCCTCAATGATACGGAACGCCTTATCGCCGTCAATTTAGGGCTGTCTCTGGAAGATATTGCCGCCGCGTCCCAGGTTTATGAGCAAGCCTTAAAGAAAGGTTTGGGCCGGGTTTTACCGGTGTAATCTCGTGTGAATGGAGATGTAACACTGAACTAACCCGCCCTAAGTCCCCCGCCCCTATAGGCGGCGGGTGCCAAAGGGCGGTTAAGTCCAGTATGGACTCGACTAACATTCAGTGGGGGTTGAATCCCCCTCTGAATGAAGTCTCGTTCAATCTGCTCCCTGCCTGGAGGTGGTTAAGTTGCAGCAGGGAAAAAGGGCGGGGGTTATGGCAATCATCATCTCCACCTTGGGCTTTTGTGTCTATCCGATCTTTGGCAAAGTCGTGTTTGCAGGCGGAGCCAGTGTTTTCACCGTCTTGTTTATTCGCTTCACCCTGGCGGCCGTCGTGTTCTGGAGCTTGACCTGGTGGAAAAGCGGCAGGCCCAGACTCGGCCTGAAAATTTGGCTCGTACTTCTGGGGATGGGCGGAATGGGATATGCGAGCATGGCAGCGCTTTTATTAGGGTCTGTTCATTATATTCCGGCTTCCATCGCTTCTCTCATTTTCTATACCTTTCCCCTGATGGTCACAGTGATTGCGATCGCCACCCGCCAGGAAATTGCTTCCGGATTAAAGCTCCTGGGGCTTGGCAGTTCCAGTTTGGGTTTAATTCTGGTGATCGGGCTGAACTTTGGCGGGGTCAATCTCATGGGTGCTTTGATTGCCTTCAGTTCAGCAGTGGTTCATGCTTTGAACGTGATGATCGGCAATCGGGTGCTTCGGGTCTCTGATCCTTTGCTCAGTACAGCCGGGATGACAACGGGGGCCGCTGTGAGTATGGGAATTGCGTCCTTGGCCACCGGGCTTACGTGGCAGCTTTCAGCAACCACCTGGCTGGGGATTGCCGGAATCACCTTCTTTTCTACGATTATTGCGATGTTTAGTTTTTATAAAGGGTTGCAGCTTGTAGGGGCTTCGACCGCTTCGATTTTAAGCATGCTGGAACCTGTAATGACCGGGATACTGGCGTATTTGTTTCTGGGAGAGCGCCTTACTCTTACCCAGCTGGTGGGAGGAGCTTTGGTTCTTTTAGGTAGTATGATCGTGGCCTGGGTGCCGGTTCCAGTGCCTGTATCTGAGAAACCTATACCGTAATAGTAAGAGGCAGAAAAAATCAAAAGGGCATAAAAATGTCCGGACTGGAGGGAATGGAAAGATGAATGTAGCAGAACTGAAGAATTCGCACAAAGTGCTGGGAACCTTCAACTATCAACTTGGAGTGCTGGAAAAGGGATACGCGAACCGCACCCTCTATGTCAATCTCTCGACCAAAACCTTTGCCGAAAAACCGGTGAGCGCGGAGATGAAACAAAAGTTTATCGGGGGCCGGGGCTTTGGCCTTAAACTCCTGTGGGACGCTATTAAGGATAATTCCAAGTGGGATGATCCTGAAAATGAACTCATCATCGCACCAGGGCCGATTGGCGGAATTACCCAGTACCCCGGTGCCGGCAAATCCTATGTCGTCGGACTCTCTCCCTTAACCCAGTCCGCCATGGACAGCAACGTCGGCGGCTATTTCGGCCCTTTCTTGAAATTCTCCGGCTGGGACGCCCTTGAAATCCAAGGGAAAGCCGAGCGGGATGTCATCGTCTATATCGAGGGTACCAAAGGAATCGTCACCATTGAAGAAGCTCCCTTAGAGGAATTAAACGCCGACATCTTGTCCGAACAATTAACGGAAATGTATGCCGAAAATGAAGCGGACAAAGTGAATATCTCGGTGGTCGCCGCTGGGGAAGCCGCGGATCACACCTTAATCGGGCTCTTAAACTTCTCCTTTTGGGATCCCCGCCGGAAAGCCATTCGCCTGAAGCAAGCCGGGCGCGGGGGCTTAGGCACCGTCTTTAGGGATAAAAAGATCAAAGCATTGGTCATCCGCAGTCCCAAAGTAAAAGGGGATTTGAACAACCCGGCCGACATCTCAACCCTGCACAAAGTCGGCCGGAAAATGCACAAAGAAATCATGGCCTTGGACAGTTCCCAGTGCGGCATGCGTACTGTCGGCACCACCCACATCGCCAAGATCATGAACGACTATGACCTGCTCCCGGTGCGCAATTACCGTTTTGGCTCCGACCCGGAAGCCAAAAATATCACGCATGAAGTGCTCTTAGCCAAATACTTTAACCTAAACGGGCATGACGAATGCTGGTATGGGTGCAGTCTCTCCTGTGCCAAAGTGATCAATTCCTTCAAACTCAAAACCGGACCCCACAAAGGGAAAGAAGTATTGGTTGACGGGCCGGAATATGAGACCATTTCCGCCGCCGGCAGTGTCATCGGAGTTTTTGATCCCGAGTACGTCATTGAAGCCAATTACTACTGCGATGCCTACGGCGTGGACACCATTTCCTTCGGCACCCTGACCGCCTTTGTCATGGAGTGCTATGAAAGCGGCGTCTTAAACAAAGAGATAACCGGTGGTTTAGAACTGAACTTCGGCAATGCCGAAGCTGCCCTGGAACTCTTACACCAGATGGCCAGGGGAGAAGGCTTCGGGACCATTGCCGGGCTCGGCATTCGCCGCATGAAACAGTACTTTGCCGAAAAATACGGGGCAGATCCCAAATTCCTGCAAGACATCGGCATGGAAGTCAAAGGCCTCGAATTCTCGGAATATGTCACCAAAGAGTCCTTGGCCCAGCAAGGGGGTTACGGGCTTACCAACAAAGGCCCGCAACACGATGAGGCCTGGCTCATCTTCATGGACATGGTCAACAACCAAATCCCCACCTTTGAAGACAAAGCCGAAGCACTTTTCTATTTTCCGATGCTTCGGACCTGGTTCAGCCTCAACGGCTTATGCAAACTTCCCTGGAATGACATCGTCCCGGCCGACAATCATCTCACCGCCGAACCTAATAAAGTGCCGGAACACGTACAAAACTATGTAGACATCTATAATGCGGTCACCGGCTCGAATATTAATGAAGACGGACTCATTGGGCAGTCGGAAATCGTGTATAACTTCCACCGGGTGTTCAACTTAAGGATGGGCTTTGGCACCCGGGAATACGATCAACTCCCTTACCGGGCAGTTGGGCCAGTCACCGTGGAAGAATACGAATCCCGGCAAGAGCGCTATGACGGGCAGCTGAAGAACATCTTAAATATTGATCCTGAGGGCAAAAGCACGGAAGAAAAAATGCGGCTTCTGCGGGAGTACAGGGAAGAGCAGTACCAGAAGCTCTGTGACGCAGTCTATAAGCGCAGAGGCTGGAATGAGAACGGCATTCCTACGGTAGATACCCTGAAACGCTTGGGGATAGATTTCCCGGATGTGGTGGAGCTGGTACAGAAGCACGCGTAAAGAACATTGTTGGGCCGGGAGGAAGATATGATTAAGGTCAATGGCAAGGAATATCCATTGGATAAAGAGTTAACCGTTCAAGAGCTTCTGGATCAGATGAGATTTACTTTTCCGTTAATGGCTGTTGCCATTAACGGAAAAGCTGTTTCCCGGGAAGAGTATGGAACAACGGTTGTGAGAGACGGGGACGATGTCAAGGCGATCCATCTTATCAGCGGAGGGTGAGATTCTCGGAAGATATGTGCATGTTTCCTAATTGGGGGACATGCATTTTTGTGTCTGCGGGATTAGGTTATTCTAGGATCTGAATTTAAATGCGTTTGGGTAATTATGTGGTATAATTAGGTATAAGAATTATCAGAAACGAAGTGTCTTATAAATGGGGATGGTTAAAGATGAAGCAAGAAAAATAATTGATAACCTGCCAGAACAGGCAACCTGGGATGATTTAATGTATCAATTCTATATAAAGAAAAAAATTGCGGCATCACTAACAGCAGCTGAAGATGGAAATCTCATTTCCCATGAAGAGGTAAAAAAGAGGTTAATGATGGAATGAGACCCCAATGAGAATTGGCTGTGTTAGAATGGGTTCTAAAGAGGTTTAGGGGTGGTGGTGTCCATTGAGAATCTATATGGACGTATGTTGTCTTAATAGGCCGTTTGACGATCAGACACAGGATAAAATCCGAATTGAAACAGACGCAATATTAGCCATCTTAAAAAGATGTATTACAGGTGAATGGAAATTAGTATCAAGTGAAGTGCTTGATATTGAGATAGAAAAAACGCCAGATTTATGGAAAAAGAGTAAGGTCTATGAACTTTATAAATTAGCATGCGAAAAGATAATCCTAAATGATAAAATAATTAGCGAGCGATGGAAATCCAAAAAGTTGGCATTAAACCGTTTGATAGTTTACATCTAGCGTCAGCAGAATTTTCAAACACAGACATATTCCTCACTACTGATAAAATTTTGCTACATTTAGCTCAACGTTTAGACTTGAAAGTGAAAACGGCAAATCCCTTAAATTGGTTTATGGAGGCAGATGAAAATGGATAAAGTAAATAGTGCTATTAGAGATTTAGGAACAATACGTCGAATGGGCATTGAGGCTTTAATTGAAAAACTTGGTCCGATAGGAATGGTAGAATTCATAAGACAATTTGACTCGGGCTACGGCGACTATACCAGAGAACGGCAAGAATGGCTAGATGGATTAGATATTGAGACAATTGTTAAGCAAGCAGAGGCAAAAAGAAACTAGTTTTACTTTACGAAGGGGAACATTTACATTCCACACACCCTTGGGAAGTCACATGATTCTGAGGGTGTTTTTGTTTTTGTGCCGGTAGCAAGATATACATACTTTCCTTGCTTGTCCTGGTTATCCGCGCTATTATGAGGATGTACCTGAAATGATAGGATGCAAAATTAGTGTAGTGAATATTATTGAATATTGCCGAAAGGATGATTAGGATATGAATCCCATCAGCTTGAAAGAAATTGCCGACAGGCTGGATTGTCTCATGGATGATTGGCGCTATTATTTGAACATAAAGACGGGCGAGATCGTCGAAATTCAAACGGAGTATTTAAGTATCGCTGAGGATTCAGAAGACGATGATGATTTTAGTGAGTATAAGGACTGGGAGCAGGATTCCATTCGCGATGCGGTCATGGTCTTAGAAAATTGGGACGACTTTGTTGAACTTCCTGATAAAAGAGAAGTTAATGAATATGAGATTATGGAGAACTTCTGTTACTCCCAGGAAGATGACAAACTAAGAAATAAATTGTGCAATGCCATCGCCGGCAGAGGAGCGTTCCGCCGATTCAAAGATTTAGTTGATCAGTTTGGCCTAGAGAATCAATGGTATGCTTATAAAGATGAGGCATTATGCGAAATTGCTCGTGACTGGTGTGAATTCAATAACATTCAGTATAAGTAATTGTTCGAGGTGAGAGCTTCGCTCTTTTTATACTAATGAATCTTTAGGGGGTACCACTCCGTGACAGAGGTGAAATCGCCCTATGTAAGCCTTTCAGACAGCGTTCGCTTTAGAAAGGAATATTTTGGAGGCATCCTTTTTGATACTCGGACAGGAACCATGCTGGATGTTGATAAGGGCGCCTATTTGTTGCTAGAATTGATCAAGACCATGGGCGTAGTAAACATTAACGATCTCGACCGGCTTTGGCTTGACGTGTATGCTAAGCACATCAACCAAAGAACGGTTGTCCGGATAATCGAAAAATTACTGGCGTTGCAAATCCTGGTCGTGATGCCGAACGGCCTTCTTCATCAAAATTTCAACGCTGGCTTTAGCCTTAAGGATCAGACCAAAATGATGTGGCCTACAACCCAGTTTCTCAGTGCACCGGAAACAGTGCATTGGGCAGTTACCTTTCAGTGCGATTTGGATTGTCCGGACTGCTACATACGACGACATCAAGCTGATTTTACGTCTGAACTTGATACCAAAGAGGCTTTCACCATCATCGACAGAATTGCTGACGCCGGAGTTTTTCAACTGGCCATAGGCGGAGGAGAACCCTTGCTGAGGGAGGATATTATTCCCCTTGTGGCCAGGGCTCATGAAAGGAAGCTGGTTGTTCATATAACAACAGGCAGGTATCAGCCTGAGCCCGGTGCCCTGAGAGAACTGGCACAATATATTCAGAACCTGCAGGTCGGAATTAAGCAGGATGAATTATTAAAGCATCCGGAGTATGAAAAGGAAAAGTTGCTCCATCTCATAGACATGACCGGTAACTTTGGTCTTGATCTTGGTGCCAATTTAATTTTTTCTAACTCTACTCTTGACGAATTTGAACACATCATTGAATCGTTAGCAAGTGCAGGATTTAAGAGGATAACCTTGCTGCGGTATAAACCGCCTGGGAATCTGAAACGGTGGGGGAAGGAAAAACCAGAGGGGTACACTCTTTTGGAATTTGAACGGAAGCTGTTAAAAACTGCAAATGATTATGCGGATATCCAATTTAGGTTGGACTGCGGGCTGGCTTTTCTGGAAAGAAATCTGCCTTCCGAAACAGCCCTGTCTCATGGGATCAGGGGATGCACTGCTGCAGATAGAATCTTGTCCATAGCTCCGGACGGCTCAATTTATCCCTGTTCTCAATTGGTTGGTCAAGATTTCTCAGGGGGCAATATATTGAATGATAACTTCCAAAGCGTTTGGCTGAACAGTGAGGTTTTGCATAGGTATCGGAGATTTCGAACTCAAAAGCGTTTCAAATCCGGCCAATGTGGGCAATGTACGGCCAAAACCCATTGCGGAGGGTGCAGGGTGTTTGCTGAAGATGCCCTGGGACCTGATCCGGGCTGCCCAGAACCAATCCTGGCACCTGGGAAGCAAAGAAAATATGATCAGTATGAGCTTTCTGACATCATTCTGGATATTCAGGAGAGCATCGGCTTTACGGACGGGGGATTTCCGTATGCCTCCTATGATCAAATTAAGGAATGGCTGGATGAAGAAAACGGCTATGGCTATCCTAAATGGCTGCTTAAAAAAAGTGATGCAAGGAGGGAACAATTTTGAAAATTATCAGCGTCAAGAAAGGTTTCACCTCAGACCATAGTTCCACTTCTTATGAATTTCTCGCAGTGGATAAAGCACTCGGCAAAAAGGAAAGGCAAGCGGTCGCTTCCTTATCCAGCCGAGCCAATCCGACTGCCAGAGAAGTAAGCTTTATTTATCATGCGGATGGCTATGATATTCCAGGCGGCTGGGAGGCGCTCATGGAGAAGTATTATGATGTGATGTACAGTGAGTCTTATGATTGGTGGACGCTGGCCATGGCCTTCAATTGTTCGCAAGAACAGGTATCTGAGTTAATGGATTATGAACTGGACGGAGGGGAAGATTGTGGGATAGAAGTACTTAAACGGGGTGGACGGGCAATTGTTGTGATTAATTGCCGCTTAGATGCTTCTTATTTTAATGGTCCGTATGCCGATTATGATGACTATGGTTATTACCAAGAGGATGATGAAGAGGATGAGGAAACCGGGGGTTCTTTCACATCAGACGATGGATTGCTTAACCTGTTAGTTCAACTAAGGGAACAATTAATGCAGGGTGATTACCGGTCTTTATATGCGGTGTGGGAAAAATACGGTTTTGTATTTGAAGACGATGAAGAAAACGAGGATATGCCACCTATTCCGCCTGAAAGGCCTCACGGAAAGAAAATCATAGAGCAATTCTCAAATCTGCTTGAAATAATTTAGGGAACATCTTTGGAGATGATCCAAGTTTCCATTCACCCGCCAAACTCAGCCATTCAAGTGGAAAATACTGACACTTAACCCTTGGGCGAGTACAATAATATGACAAGATACTTGCTTAATATTAAGGGGGGTGTGTACAGGGTGCCTTTGTTGGTTGAACTGGGTGAAGCTTTTGATGCTGTACACAACGGGATTCTGGCCATTGATGAACAGGAAAGGGTGATAATCTGCAACAAACCGGCGGAGCGGATGCTGGGTGTAGCGGCCGCTGAGGTCATGGGGCGCAATATACGGGAAGTGCTTCCGACTTCAGGCCTGCCTGCAATCCTGCAGAGCGGGAAAGCCGAGTTTGGACAAAAGAAACGCCTGGATAATGATTTGACCATTGTCACGAACCGCACTCCTATCATCCGCGATGGCCGAATTGTAGGTGCCATTGCGGTGTTTCAGGATGTATCCGAGCTGGAATCTTTGGCTTCGGAGCTGGGGCAAATAAAAGAGTTGAACCATGAGCTTGAAGCCATTCTAGAATCGTTTTATGACGGTATTGGCATTATTGCCGGGGACGGGACTCTGCTGCGGGTCAATACCAGTTACGAGCGCATCACCGGCTTGTCCAAGGATGACAACGGAGTCGGGCGGAATGTGCGGGAGCTTCAGGAAGACGGAACTGTCTCCCAGGCGGTGGCCTTGCTCGTAATCAATCAGAAAAAGACAGTAACGATCAAGCAGCGGATTAAAACCGGAAAGGAGATTCTCATTACCGGGAGTCCGGTATTCGATGAACAGGGAGAAGTGATCCGGGTGGTCTGCAACATCCGGGACATGACCGAGCTGAATCTGTTGAAAGAACAGGTCGACAACGCCCAAAAGCAGAACCAGCGTTATGCCAATGAGCTTCAGGAGTTACGGGCGCAGCTTTTGGATCACGAAGAATTTGTCTTCCGCAGCGCGGCCATGGACAAGGTCTTTAAGCTTATCGGCAGAGTGGCGGGGGTTAACTCTCACGTCCTCATTACCGGGGAATCGGGTGTGGGTAAAGAGAATGCGGCCAGGTTGATTCATAAGCTCAGTTCGCGGGTCCAGGGACCCTTTCTCCAGATAAACTGCGGTGCGATTCCGGAAAATCTCCTGGAATCAGAACTCTTCGGGTATGAAGACGGGGCTTTTACCGGTGCGCGCAGCGGCGGCAAAAAAGGAATCTTCGAGATGTGTGAGGGGGGCACCCTCCTTTTGGATGAGATCGGAGAGCTTCCGATGAATATGCAGGTCAAGCTATTGCGCGTGCTGCAGCAGCAGGAAGTGTTCCGCATCGGGGCTGCCAAACCGGTGAAGTTTAATGTACGGGTGATCGCAGCCACCAATCGCAATCTCGAAGAAATGATCGCTAAGCAAACGTTCCGCGCGGATCTGTTTTACCGCTTGAATGTCGTGCCGGTGAACATACCGCCATTGCGTGAACGTACGGAGGATATTGTTCCGTTGGCTTTGCACTTTTTGGAACGGTTCAACCAAAAATACAGCAGCAACAAACGCCTGGATTCCGAGATTCTCTTGGCATTCGAACGGCATAGCTGGCCCGGGAATGTACGGGAACTTGAGAATCTGATTGAGCGTCTGGTTGTTGTGAATGAAGAGAATATCCTGACTGCCAAGCACCTGCCTTTCCAAGTGAGCCAACCCCTGGATTCTTTGAGCATCCAGGTGAATGAGCCGATTTCCTTGGAACGGGCGATCGAAATGCTGGAACGGGAACTCTTGCGCAAAACGATGCAGTCCTATCCGACTACGAGACAGGCGGCCCGGATTCTGGGAGTTTCCCATCCGACGGTAATCCGCAAGATGCAGAAGTATAAGCTGGCCCAAACAGGAAGACAATCATCGTAGGTCGGTATTCGATGTTGGTACAAAACGATATATCTTGGTCAGTGCATGTACCTTATTTGCCCATTGGGTGCAAGGGCTTAGCCAACGCCACTACAGAAAATGGCATACAAACATAAGTGTGAATTTCGGAATTTTCCGGCAGCTGTTTCGGTTTAGTTTGGTAACTTTATGAACCTTATACCAAAAAATATCATCATGTATATGTTCAGAAAACCTGCTTGGGCTTTACGGCTTAAGCAGGTTTTTCGTCTTTACAGCCCGTAAAACATGCAGTTAAGTTTTGAGATTCCCGTATGCATCTTTTCTTGGTATTTAACTTGCAGAGCAAAGAGCATTACACGGAAAGCCCGGCAAGAAAGGAGCTGATTCTAACAGGAACTATAAATATGGATGGAAGATAGTGGTGTTAGCCTAGTCTAATGAAGACTGTGAAGTGGGGAGGGGACTTTTTGCAAAGCTTTAATTATTACGAACCGGCAACTGTCTGGGAGGCGATAGGGCTCCTGGAAAGCCTTAAGGGCAACGTATTCTCCTTAGCCGGCGGGACGGATTTAATGCGTACGCTCAAAAAAACAGGGTTCACTGACTATGGAGTCTTGAACCTTAAACGAATTCCGGAATTAGGTGGGATTGAGTTCGATGGCCAGGTGATGTCGGTGGGCGCCTTAACGACCGTGAGCACCTTGGCAGCACATCCGGAAGTGAACCGGCATTTCCCGGCCCTAGCGCAAGCGGCCCGGGCGTTAGGCACTCCCCAAATCCGGAATTTAGCGACCATCGGCGGAAATTTGGGGACAGCTTCTCCGGCATCGGATTTGGCACCGGCCCTCTTAGTGTACCAAGCCAGGTTAAATCTGCTGGGGCCGGATGGGGCACGGGTCATGGCAATCAATGAATTCTTCAAGGGACCGGGTCAGACCGGGCTTGCTCCCGGAGAAATAATCACTCGAATTGACTTAACCGTACCGGCAGCCGGAACCGTTGGGGCTTTTCTAAAACATGGAGTGCGTAAGAGTCATGAAATTGCATTGGTAAATACTGCGGTACTCCTGGTGCCGCTCAGAGCTTCTGCTGCTATCGCCGAAGCCAGGATTGCCCTTGGTGCGGTCGGGCCAACGGTGTTCAGGGCCACGCAGGCTGAGGAACAACTGGCAGGAGCGGAAGGGGGACCGGTGTCGTTCGAACGCGCAGCCAGGGCTGCCCAAGAGATGACTAGTCCAATCAGTGATGTCCGGGCCGGTAACGACTACCGTAAACATATGGCCGGGGTCTTGGTTAAACGGGCCTTGCTTCAGGCTTGGGGAGGGACGATATGAAAAGAGCAATTGAGCTGAAAGTGAATGGGGAAATGTATCCGGTATCTGTCTCCGCGGACAGGACGCTGCTCGATGTGATTCGGGAAGACTTGCTCCTAACCGGGACCAAAAAAGGGTGTGAAGCCGGGGAATGCGGTGCTTGCACGGTGCTTATGGACGGTAAGCCGGTGAATTCCTGTATGGTCTTAGTTATGGACGCTGTGGGACGGGAGATAGTGACGATTGAAGGTGTAGGAGGGCTGGAGGGGCTTCATCCGATTCAGGAAGCTCTGGTTGAGCATGGGGCCGTCCAGTGCGGGTACTGCACCCCGGGTATTGTGATGACGGCGAAAGCGCTGTTAGACAACCAACCAAATCCGACAGAGAGGGAAATAAGAGAGGCTTTGGCAGGGAACCTTTGCCGCTGCACAGGGTATGTCAAAATCGTGGAGGCTGTCCTGGCAGTGAGCCAGGCCTTGAGCCAAGGAAGGAGGGGGTGAGAGAATGGCTTATACAATAGTGGGACAGCGTGTCCCCCGAGTGGATGCCAGGGAGAAAGTCAGCGGAAGGGCTGTTTACACCGGAGATATGACCTTGCCCCATATGCTCGTGGGCAAAGTCTTGCGGAGCCCGTACGCGCACGCGCGGGTTGTCAGAATTGACACGGCAAAGGCACGGAGTCTTCCCGGGGTAAAAGCCGTTATTACTTTCGAGGATGTTCCGAAGATTTTTTGGAATAGTGCCGGATTTCCTCCGTCTCCCGGTGCCATCCTCATGGAAGACCAGTATATTCTGACAGACAAGGCTCGCTATGTCGGGGACGGAATTGCCGCAGTGGCCGCAGTCGATGAAAAGACCGCAGAGCAGGCGCTGGGAATGATTGAGGTTGAGTATGAGGTGCTGCCGGCGCTGATGAATGTGGAAGCAGCCATGGCTGATGAAGCACCTCTAATCCATGATGTTCCGAACAATATCATGGCCCATATGCCGATAGTAATCGGGGACGTGGATCAAGGCTTTGCCGAAGCGGATATGGTCTTTGAAGATAAGTATTATGTACCTAAAGTTTATCAAGTGAGCATGGAGCCGTGCGGTGTGGCGATGGCTGCTCCGGATATGGACGGGCGCATTACCATTTGGACGTCCACGCAAATGCCCCATTTGGTGCGCGGGATTACCGCCCATGCTTTGGGGCTGAGCACGAGCCAAGTGCGGATTATTAAGCCCCCGGTTGGAGGCGCTTTTGGCAGCCGCCTGGGGGTGGTCAATGAACCGATTGCGGCACTGCTCGCCATAAAGTCCGGCAAACCGGTGATGCTTAAATATTCACGGGAAGAGTCTTTTCTGGCGACCGAATCCAGGCACCCGCTTACCATGATTCTCAAAACCGGGGTTAAAAAGGACGGAACCTTTACCGCCCGCCAGATGACGGCTTATCTCGACGGCGGCGCTTATGCCACCCACACTCCTTCTTTTGCCGGGCCGGTGGCAGGCTGGTTCCTGGCGATGTACAAATCCCCGAATATAAAGATAGACAACTACTCGGTCTATACCAACAGTACTCAGTGCGGAGCGTTCCGCGGGTATGGCAATCCCCAGGTGGTCTTTGCAGTAGAGTCCCAGGTGGATGACATCGCGGCGGCGCTTGGCCTTGATCCGCTCACAATCCGGCTTAAGAACCATCCCTGCGCCGGGGAAGTGTGGATGTGGAGCAATTGGGTGATTGAAAGCTGCGGCCTGGACGAGGGCATTAAGCGCGGCGCGGAGGCCATCGGCTGGGGTGAGAAGAGAAAGAAACGGTTTGCGGAAGCCGGAGAAAATGCCGTGACCGGTACCGGTACGAAGAAGCGCGGAGTCGGCATGGCCTACATGATGCACGTGAGCGGGGCGCGGCCGATGCTGCACGAGACCTCGGCGGCAGTCGTTAAAATTAATGAAGACGGAAAGGCGAACCTGATTTATAGCAACTCAGACTGCGGCCAGGGGTCGGGAACCGCCCTTACTCAAGTCGCAGCCGAGGAATTAGGCCTGAACTATGAAGATGTATTCATTACCAAAACGGCGGATACGGATGTCGCAGGCTTTGATATCGGGAGCCATGCCAGCCGCCAGGCTTACTCCGGCGGCAACGCCGTGAAAAAAGCCGCAGCGGCTGCCAAAGAAAAGCTTTTGGCAATGGCGGCAGAAATATTGGAGGTCCCCGCAAGCGACCTGGAAGTGGCCCAAGGGATGGTTCGCGTGCGTACAGCCCCGGAGCAGGTAATTTCGGTGGCTGAAGTCTCGCATAAAGCGCATTTCGGAACCCACGGCCATCAGATTATCGGAGCCGTGAGCGAGGAGCCGCCCGGCAATCCTCCGGTGTATGCCGCCCAGTTCGCGGAAGTGGAAGTGGACACGGAGACCGGGGTGATTGAAGTGCTCAAAGTGGTTGCGGCCCACGATGTAGGGACAGCTATTAACCCGGCCGTGGTTGAGGGACAAATCGAAGGAGCCATCCAGCAGGGAATTGGTTATGCGCTCACGGAAGAATACCGCTACCAGCCGGAGACCGGTCAGCCGCTCAATCCTAACTTTACGGATTACAAGATTTTAACCGCCTTAGACATGCCTGAGGTGGAAACGATTTTAGTGGAAGCGTCGGCGGAGACCGGACCGTTCGGGGCCAAGAGTGTCGGGGAATCCGGGCTGGTCGCGACCGCCGCGGCCATTGCCAATGCGGTCTATGATGCGGTCGGAATCAGGATTAAGGAACTGCCGCTTTCTCCTGAGAAAGTGTTGGCCGCTTTAAGGGAGAAGGAAAACAGCGGGAACGAATGATAGGAAAACGGCCCAGGTTTTTTCGGGAGCTTGGGCCATTCCTTTTTAGCCCCAGCAACTTTCCTCGTTGGTACAGTAATGAACCTGAACTAAAAGCATGAGCACTTGATGTCTTCTCGGAGTCCTATTAGTATAACTTGTTATGACATCATTTTCTTTACGTCTGGTAATTTAATGTACCAAATGTTCTTTATGCTTGAAAATAAGCTTTCGCGAGCATGCCGGGGGCCGATGGTAAACTTTTGTACCAGACCGGCGGAAATTGAAACACCTTGGCTCCGGTTTGTTGACACTTGCACGTGAGCTTGATAGCTGTTGACTCGGTTTTTTCTGCTGTCCACAACTTAAGTTTAACCGTTCACGGTAAATTCTATTTTTTTTGAAAAGAGTGGAATTAATCTTGCAATAATCTTTCACAAGTTTCCAAAAGGATTTTGTTTTTAGGAGAAAAAGTGGAGGAGGTGTCGGTGCAAGTGCTGCAGTTTATTGTTCAGGGAAGAGGCGGTCAGGGGGCTCAGAAAGCCGGGGAAATCTTGGCCAATATCTTCTTTAGCGAAGGGAAGTACGTCCAGGCCTATGCCACTTATGGCGGGGCCAGGCGTGGTACACCTGTGAGTTCCTTTATCAGGGTGGACGACAAGCCGATCCGGCTGCGCTGCAACATTGAAAATCCTGATGTGATTTTGGTTTTTGATCCGAGCTTGCTTAATGAAACTCTCTTAAAAGGGGCAGGGGAAAAAACGTTAGTAGTCATTAATTCAACCCAGGCTCCGGAGGAGTTTGCCGCTCTCGGCAAGTTCAAGATCTTCACGATTGACGGTATGGCTATCGCCCAGGCCAACCGCCTGGGGAGAATTGTAAATTCAGCCTTGGTCGGGGCGGTAACAGGGCTGTTGGGACAGCCGGATATCGATTTGGTTGCGAAAGTTGTAGGGGAAACGAGCCCGGTTAAAGTAGAAGAAAATATCAACTCCTGTTTGGATGGGTACCGCATGGCACGGGAAGGGAGGGTGTTGAATGCCTGAAGTGATTAAAGAAGTACCACCAATTTGGACCACGGGCTGGACGGACATTCTCAACACCGGAACTTGGCGCAGTGCGGTTCCCGTTCATAAAAAGAGGCCTGCCCCTTGTCATAAGGCTTGTCCGGTTGAGGGGGAAATTCCGGTCTGGACCCAGCTTGTGAAAGCAGAAAAGTACCAGGAAGCCTGGCTGGCTCTTGCGGCCAATAATCCGTTTCCGGCAGTGACCGGCCGGGTGTGTCATCATCCGTGTGAAGGCTCCTGCAACAGAGGGGAATATGACGGGGCGGTTGCCATAAACGCCTTAGAACACTATGTGGGAGATCTGGCGCTGCAGGAAGGTTGGAGTCTTCCGAAACCTGAGAAAGAGCGGGAACAACGGGTTCTTGTGATCGGGGCCGGTCCGGCCGGACTTTCTTGTGCTTACCGGCTTAGACTGGAAGGGTACCAGGTGACGGTGTTTGAGGAGAAACCGGAGGCGGGGGGGGTCCTGCGCTACGGTATACCTCAGTACCGTCTGCCGAAAGCTGTCCTGGCCGGGGAAATAAAACGTCTGCAGGAGCTGGGAATAAGCATTGAAACCGGACGCCGCTTCGAAAGCTATGAACTGGAACAATATGAACAAGAGTATGATGCGGTATTCTTGGCAATCGGTGCCGGGAAAGCGAAGTCACTGCCTCAGTTCCCTTCAGATAAGCGGGTCTTAAATGGACTTGAATTCCTGGCCCGGGCCAACCAAAATGATACGATTGCTTTGGGGCAACAGGTTGTTGTGGTCGGCGGCGGCAGTGTGGCTATGGACGTAGCCCGCACCGCCCGGCGCCTAGGAAGCTATGTCACGGTTTTGGCTTTGGAAGACGGGGAGCATCTGCCGGCCCAAACCGATGAGGTCACTGGAGCCCTGGAAGAAGGGATAGCGATCACCGGGGGAGCAATGGTCCAGGAAGTGCAAAGCTCAGAGCGGGGACTGGGCCTTGCCTGCGTCAAGGTCAATTTAGATCCGGAAGCCCCTCCGGGGGTACTTAAGCCGGTAGTTGTTCCCGGTTCGGAGTTTTCCCTGATTGCCGATCAGGTGATTCTGGCCATTGGACAGGATCCGGAGACAGATGTCTGGAATCACTTGCTGCCGGTGAAACAGACGCTTTTCCAAATTAAACCCGATTTCTCCACGGACCGTCCCGGAGTTTTTGCCGGAGGAGATGATGCCAGTGCGGAGCGTTATGTCTCTTCTGCCATTGGTCAGGGGAAAATGGCGGCCCGGAGTATCGCCCGCTATTTGACAGGTGGGTCCGGGAGCGTGGATGAAGAAATAGTTTCCTTAGAAGAACCTGTCCCCTTTAAAGATATCAATACCTTTTATTTCCCTTCCCAGTCCCGGGACTATAAAGGAACGACCGCAGCTGAACAGCGGGTGCGTGATTTCAGCGAAGTCAAGACAGGTTTCAGTTCTGACCAAGCCTTGGCTCAGGCCGAACGCTGTTTTAGCTGCGGCAGCTGCATTGAATGTGACAACTGCTTCTATTTCTGCCCGGACATGGCCGTGGTTAAGGATGCAACCCTTGAAGAACATTACCGCATCTTGGATCAATACTGCAAAGGGTGCGGCAGCTGTGTGGAAGAGTGTCCCCGGGGTGCGGTTGTCTTAAAGGAGGAGAGCAGATGAGCGGAGAACGTATTCTTGTCAATGGCAACCATGCTGCCGCCTATGGAGTCAGACTGGCCAGACCCATGGTAGTGCCCGTTTATCCGATTACTCCCCAAACCCCGATCGTGGAGAAGATTTCCGAATTTCAGGCAGAAGGACAAATGGAAGTGGAGCTGGTAACCGCGGAATCTGAGCATTCCGCCATGTCAGCCTGTATCACCGCCTCCTTGACCGGCGTGCGGGTGTTTACCGCCACGGCTTCCCAGGGGCTGATGCTGATGCATGAGATGCTGCACTATGCTTCCGGAGCGCGCGCGCCCATTGTCATGGTCAATGTCAACCGCACCATCGGCTCTCCCTGGGGTTTCTGGCCGGACCAGACAGACAGTTTGGCCCAGCGCGACACCGGCTGGATCCAATATTACTGTGAAAGCGGCCAGGAATCTTTAGATACGATTCTCCAGGCCTTCCGGGTGGCGGAAAAAGTGCTGCTTCCGGCCATGGTCGTCCATGAAGCGTTCTATGTATCACATTCCCTGGAAGTGGTGGAAGTCCCGGCCCAGGAGCTGGCTGACCAATTCCTGCCGCCTTTTACCCCTCCCCATCGGCTCGATCCGGAGATCAAAGAATCGTGGGGGAATACCGTCAATCAGGATATGTTCTACCGCCACCGCAAAACCCTGGGAGAAGCGATGGACAACGCCCTGGCCGCAGCCAAGGAAGCGGATGCCGACTACCGGGCCTTGGTTGGACGGGGATACGGAATCATTGAAGAGTACCGCTGTGACAACCCTGAGATTATCATTGCCACCATGGGCAGCATGACTGGGACCGCCCGCGAGGCTGTGGATGAACTGCGCGCGGAAGGGCTGGCAGTAGGGCTTCTCAAGGTCAAATTATTCAGGCCGTTCCCCCTGAAGGACGTGCGTCGGGCCTTAACCGGGGTGCCTAAGGTTGTGGTGCTGGACCGCAACTTCGCTCCGGGGACAGGAGGGTTTTTGCATCAGGAGATGAAAGCGGCGCTTTATGGGATGAGTGACGGCCCGGAAGTTCACGGGTACTTGGCCGGGGTGGGCGGAACCAATATTCCCCCCGCCAAAATCAAGGACATGGTTCGGGAAGCCTTAGCCGAAAAAGCAGCCGCCGAACCGGTGTGGAAGGGGTGATAAAAAGTGGGGTATTACAACATTCAGGAAGAAAAAGTATTTAATTCCGGACATGCCGCCTGCCCAGGCTGCAGTGAGGCCCTGGCTATCCGCTATATAATCAATACCCTCGGCCCGGACAGTATCGGAGTGGTTCCCCCCTCATGTATCGCGATTATTTCCGGTCCCCAGCCACTAAGTTCCATGCGGATGCCGGTGTATCAAACAACCTTGGAAGCGAGCGCCGCTTCAGCCACCGGGATTTCCCGGGCTCTGAAAGCCAAAGGAAATGATCATACCAATGTGGTAGTCATTGCCGGAGACGGCGGCACCTATGACATCGGGTTTCAAAGCCTGTCTTCCGCAGCGGAGCGCAATGAGGATTTTATCTATGTCTGCTTGGACAATGAAGGGTATATGAATACAGGAGCCCAAAAAAGCTCCTCCACCCCTTATTTGGCATATACCACTTCCACTCCTTCCGGCAAGCCGACGCCCAAGAAAAACCTGGCGGAAATTATGGCAGCCCACCGCATCCCTTACGTCGCCACCGCCACCACCGGATATCCTGAGGATCTGGCTCGCAAGGTTGCCCGGGCTAAGGAGCTTAAAGGGACAGGACTGCGTTTTATTTTGGTCCTGACCCCTTGTCTGGACGGCTGGGGTGTCGCCGACCATGCGGGACCAAAGACCTCGAGACTGGCGGTGGAAACCGGAGTTTTCCCGCTTTATGAAGTGGAATACGGGGAGCGCTACACCCTTAACTTTGGCTCCAAGGGGACGCCGGTTCAGGCGTATCTGTCCCAGCAAAGCCGGTATAAACACCTCAGGCCGGAGCAAATCCAGGAAATTCAAAGCCAGGTGGATGCCAACTGGGAGCGGTTGAGGGAGAGATTTTCCGTTCCTTGATACGAATGGCGGGAGGAAGAGAGTGCTAAGTCACAGTATAAGGTTCTGGCATGAATCAAGCAGCCGCAACTTCCGAGTAATATAAGGTAATCCCTGTAGCCTAGTGAAAACCAAGCTAGGCTACAGGGTACCGGGAAATTAAATAAAGTGGGGCATAACGGATGAACACGATTAATAAAATCATTGACTGGATTATTAATTTTTTTGCCGGCATAGCTGCTGTAATTATCGGTGTACTGTTAATATTAATAACTTATGCCACGATTTCCAGGTTCTTTTTTAATGACCCTAAAGCTAAAATTATTGAATTCTCAGCATACAGCCTTATTTATATCACCTTTCTCGCGGCACCTTGGCTCTTAAGAAACAGAGGACACATTAATGTTGACCTGATACTGATGAAACTTCAAGGGAGACGGAAGACAGCGCTTTTGTTATTTAATGATGCTGTCGGTTTAATTCTTACCTCTGGATTATTTGTAATTAGTTACCAAGTGACACTTAGTAATTATATGGAAAAAATTAAAGTCATGGATTCAATGGGCACTCCTCAGTTTTTACTGATACTGGCTATTCCGCTTGGGTTTTTGTTCTTGGCAATTCAATTCCTTCGATTTATAAAACAAGACTTTTTCGCGCTCAGACAAAAGAAAGAAGGTATACATTAGTGGAATGGTACATGGTTCTCTTTTTAATCTTCGGTGGTCTAATTGTGATTATGTTTACCGGATTGCCTATTGCCTTTAGCTTCTTTCTTCTGTCATCCATCGTGATTTTTGGGCTAATGGGGGAATTCGGGTTAAGACAACTTATCCTGGGGATGTATGACAGCTTGAATAGTTTCCCGCTGACGGCCATACCCTTTTTTATGGTGATGGGGGAAGTGTTCTACCAGTCAGGAATTGTGACCAAAACTCTAGATTCACTTTCTAAGTTCGTTAGGAAAATTCCCGGACGTTTAAGCATTATTACCTTACTGGGTGGCGGTGTTTTTGCAGCACTAAGCGGTTCTGTAGTCGCTAACACCGCAATGTTCGGTTCCCTGATGCTCCCTGAAATGATGAAAAGGGGCTATTCTAAGCAGCTTACTGCCGGCTCTATTATGGCATCTGGTGCTTTGGCTATGGTTATTCCTCCCAGTGCTATTGCAGTCTTGCTTGGAGGAATTGCAGGGGTTTCTGTAGGCAAAATCTTAGTCGGATCTATTCTCCCTGGAGTTTTATTAGTAGTTTTTTATATCTCCTATGTTACAATAACCTGCCTAGTGAACCCTTCTCAGGCTCCGTCTTACGAAGTAGAGGTAGCCTCTCTCCGTGACATATTTAAGTCTGTCATCATTGATATTATCCCTTTAATTTTTGTTTTCTTATTAGTTATGGGGCTCATTTTTTTCGGTGTAGCAACCCCTACGGAAGCTGCCGCCTTAGGTGCACTCGGTTCTTTTGTGCTAACCCTGTTCTATGGAAGGTTCTCTCTGAAGCTCGTGTATAATTCCCTGCTTAATTCACTTAAAGTTACAGCGATGATTCTTATGATCATTGCGGGTTCGGCCGGGTTTAGTCAGATCCTTGCTCTAACCGGTACCAGCCGCGAGGCAGTTGCAGTCGTCCTCTCCCTGCAGGTTCCTCCGATGATAATTCTATTGCTGATGCTCGGGCTTGTTATTCTTCTTGGCTTCTTTATGGAACAAACGGCGATTATGATGATTACCTTACCTATGTTCATGCCGATTGTTCAAGCGTTGCATTTTGATCAAGTCTGGTTTGCGGTGCTTGTCCTTATTTGCCTTCAGATTGGTCAGCTGACTCCTCCTGTAGGACTTGCTCTTTTTACCATGAAAGGAGTAGCCCCCTCAGATGTCACTATGAGTGATATTTACAAAGGAGCTGTGCCTTATGTCTTTTTAGACATTGCCTTGTTGGTACTACTGATATTAATTCCCGGTTTCGTCACTCTTTTGCCCAATGTTTAATGAAATTACAATTTGAGCGAATTTAATAACAGACGTAGGTCAAGACGATATCTAAAAACAGGGTTCGAATTAATGATAAATGGGGGAATTATGATGCTTAAGAAAAAAAGAATGATTTCCATAATGATTACCGGCCTCTTACTATTCCTTGCGTTAACCGGGTGTGGAAGCGAAACTAAGGCACCGGCCGAGCAACAAGCAAAGCCTAAAACAATCACATTAAAGATTCACAGTGCGTGGGCAGAAAACAATGCCATGAATTTTCACCTAAAACCTTTTATTGAAAAGGCGGAGAAAAAATCGAACGGAACTCTGAAAATCGTGTGGGGCGGTGGTCCGGAGGCGATCCCGGCCTTCCAATTGGCTGAAGCGGTGAAAAACGGTATGGTTGATATTGCATGGACCGCTCATACCTATAATGTTTCTCATATTCCTGTCTTAGAAGGGGTTAAACTTGCGACCTATGATGCTGAAGGACTTCGTACCAGCGGAGGATTTGAGTTTATCGACAAGCTTTATCAGGAAAAATTAAACACTCATCTTTTAGGTAATTTCTTAAATGGGCTGACCTATAATCTTTACACGACTAAGAAAAAAATTGAATCCCTTGATGATTTTAAGGGGATGACCATCAGAACCACGCCCGCTTATCAAGCGTTTGTGGAAGGTCTGGGAGCAGCGGTTGTAAATACCGCACCGGGTGAAGTTTACCAAGCTTTAGAGCGTAACGTGGTTCAGGGATATGGTTGGCCGAGCGTTGGAATTGTTGACTTTGGCTGGCATGAGGTAACCGGTTATGTCATAGACCCTGCTTTTTATAGTGTTGACGGAGCGGCCCTTGTCAGTGACAAAGTGTGGAAAACTCTGAGCGAACAGCAAAAGACTGCGCTGACAGATGCAATGAAAGAAATTGAGAAAGAAGCCAAGGAATATTACAAAAACAAAATTTCAGAAGAACGTAAGACGATTGAAAAAGCAGGAGTTAAGACCACGGCTCTTTCCGGCGAACTTGCAGAGAAATACCTTAAAATCGCTTATGATAAAGGCTGGGAAAAAGTTGAAAAAAGCGCGCCTCAAGACGCAGCAAAACTTCGGGAGTTAATCACCAAGAAATAAATGATTTATGGTGATTACAAAAAATAAATCAATCATAAAAAAGGGAGGTTGAAAACATGAGCAAATTGGTTCTGAAAGAAGGGCGTTTGGTCATTCCCGGTGTGGGCATCGTGGAAGCGGATGTTCTGATGGAGGGCGGTAGGATTCAAGCGATCGGCCAAGGGTTAAACGGGGATGAGGAAGTCAATGCCGGCGGCAAGTATGTTTTGCCCGGACTGATTGACCCGCATATTCACCTGGGGATTTTCGGGGATTTGGCCGTGGAAATGGAAAAAGAGACCGCTTCAGCCTTGATGGGCGGAGTTACAACGGTCGGTGCTTTTATGGGCGGGCCCAATCCGTATTTATCTTATTTCAAAGATGTGATCAACCTGGCCGATGCCAAAGCAGCCACGGATGTCTTTTTTCACCTGGCGATTATGACTACGGAGCAACAGCAGGAAATCCCGGCTTATGCCGAAGAGTTCGGAATTACTTCCTATAAAATGTACATGTCCGGGATTCCCGGTTTGATTCCGGATGTGGACGACGGCTTCATGCTGCAAACGCTGGAGCGCGTGGCCGGAATGGGCGACAAGGCTTTGGCCTGTGTCCATGCGGAAAATCCCCATTTAATCAGAGTGGCCACGGAAGAAGTAAAAGCCCGCGGGGGCAATACTTTAGCCGACTGGGCGGATACCCATCCGAATGTGGCTGAGGAGGATGCGATCAGACGGGCCGCTTACCTTAATGATCTCGCGGGCAGCCGCCTGTATATCGTTCACGTCTCCACCAAAGAAGGAGCCGGGGCTTTGGCCGAATTGAAACCGAAGTATCCCAAGCTTTATGCTGAGACGACCTCTCCTTATCTTTCGATTGATAAATACAGCCCCCTAGGGTTGGTTGCCCATATGGTGCCGCCGTTCCGCGAGCCTGAAAGTGTCAATGCTCTGTGGCAGGGGGTTGAAAGTGGTTACATTGACACCGTGGGCACGGATAATGTGACCCTTACTCTCGATCTTAAGGGAGCGGAAAAGGGAATTTGGGGTGCGATGCCCGGGTATCCTGCAGTCGGTACCAGCCTGCCCGTTATGCTCCACTACGGGGTCAATGCCCGCGGCTTCAGCCTCCTGCGCTTGGTGGAAGTGATGAGCAAGAATCCGGCGCAAATCTTCGGCCTCTATCCGCGCAAAGGCACGATTGCCCCCGGCAGTGACGCCGATCTGGTCGTGGTTGATCTTGACTTGGTGAAAACCGTGCGTCATGAAGAGTTAGGCTCCCGGGCTGATTTCAGCCTTTACGGCGGCCAAGAGCTTAAAGGGTGGCCGGTGATGACGATCAAAGGGGGCAAAGTCGCTGTCAAAGACGGCAAGATTCAGCCTGCCGCCAGCGGCCGCTTCCTGAAGCGTGCTCTTTAGTCAGTTTGGTTTCTTAGGTGGGAGAGGCAGCAAGGTGTCTAGATTCAGTGCCTTCTGACTATTTGCCTGCCTCCTCCGCTAATAAAGAGACAGAAAATTGGGAATAGAAAGAACTCCAGAGAAATGGGCCGGTTCGGGTAGCCAGAGGAGTGGACAAATAAAAAGGAGGGATGATTTTTGGCTCAAGCACTATTTAAGCAAAAGGACTACTGGGTAAAAAGTGCCTGCAAAATGTGCATCCATAGCTGTGCGATCAGGGTGCACGTCCAGGACGGGGTTGTGGTCAAAATCGAGGGAGACCCTAATGATGTCAATAATCGGGGTAAGCTTTGCCCGAAGGGGCAGTCCGGAATTATGCGTCTCTATGACCCCAACCGGGTAAAAACTCCGCTTAAGCGGACCAACCCGGAAAAGGGACCCGGGGTTGACCCCAAGTGGCAGCCCATATCCTGGGATGAGGCCTTGGACATCGTAGCGACCCGCCTGAAAAAAATCCGGCAGGAGGATCCGCGTAAACTCTTAGTTTCAATCAACGACTTCCACCGCATTCACCTATGGGGCTGGGGCGCCATGTTTGGCTCCTTCAACTATTTTTCAACCGTTGGCCAGTATTGTGGTGCGGCCTATCATCCGGTCAACGGAACGTTGGACGGCTCCTTTGCCGCAGTCAATGACTACGCTTACTGCAACTATTGGATTCAGATCGGGGGCGGAGACGGTTTTTCCTCTCATCTCCATGTGGCAGGCTCAATCAAGCGCATGGCGGAAGCCCGGGTTGACCGGGGCATGAAGGTCGTGGTTGTGGAGCCAAGGATGTCTACCGGCGCTGCCAAAGCGGATGAATGGGTTCCGATTCTCCCGGGTACGGACAGGGCTTTTGTTCTGGGCATGGTTCATGTGCTCTTGCATGAATTAAATATTTATGACGCGGAATTCTTAAAGATCCATACGAATGGCCCGTATCTTATCGGCCCGGACGGGTATTTTGTGCGCGATCCGGAGTCCCAGAAACCTTTCGTCTGGGATGCGGTTGCCGGAGCGGCTAAAGTGTTTGATGATCCGAGCATTGAGGATTTTGCGCTCGAAGGAAATTATACCGTGAATGGGGTCAAGTGCAGGCCTTCGTTCCAGGTCATCAAGGATACCTTGAAAGACCATACTCCGGAGCGCATGTCCAAGATTTGCACAGTGCCTGCGGATACGATCCGCCGGATTGCTAAGGAGTTCGGGGAAGCGGCCCGCATCGGCAGTACCATCGTGATTGAAGGCAAGGAATATCCCTATCGTCCGGCAGCAGTCAACTACTACCGCGGAGCCATTGGACATGTGGACGGCGGGCTCGATTCAGCGGCTCTCAAACTGATCAATATCATTATAGGAAATATTGATGTTCCGGGCGGGCATATTGGTGTAGGTCTGGATCACCGTCTGCTGCTGGTTGAACCGGGCCCGGACGGCATGCTTCTGCCCCAGCCGCATATATTACATCCGCCTTATCCTTTTGCCGGTAAGCCTTACAGTTTCCAACTCATGGAGTGGTATCCCATTGGGATTGATCCGGGCCATCTCTCGGCAGACAACGTCCTAAACCCGGAAAAATGGGGTTTTGATTTCAAGCCGGAAGCGCTGATTATCGAACATTCCAACCCGATGTGGAACCTCTCGGCGACGGATAAGGTGATGGAAGTCTTCCGCCGGCTTGATTTTATTGTGGCCATTGACGTGGTCCTGAACGAATCAACGGAATGGGCTGACATCGTGCTCCCGGATCACACCTATTTGGAATCCCACCTCTTAGTGGACATTGAGCCCCCGGTGATCACCGGCCATGTCTACCGGCGTCCGGTCATTGAGCCGCTGTATGACAGCCGGGATGCGAGCGATATTTTGACAGATTTAGCGGAGCGGATTGGCTTCTTGCCGGAATGGAACGGCCTCATGAATATCAAGCTGTTCCTTACCGGGGAATACCAGCTTGAGCTGAATAAGAAGTATACCAACCTTGAGATGATGGACCGCATGGCCCGGAGCATTTACGGTCCGGATAAAGGGTTGGACTGGTTCCAGGAGAACGGGCACGCCACGCGCTACCAGAAGCCGGAGGAGATGTACCTGCCATGGAAAGGCCACCGGATTCCACTGTACTTTAACTTCTTCAAAGAAGTGGGCGATGACCTCAAGAAGAAGACAGAGGAAGCGGGCCTAGACTGGGATACTTCCAGTTATCTCCCGATTCCGGTCTGGCGTGATACTCATCCCTTGCACAATTTGCCGGGAGAGTATGATCTCTATGCTTTTGCCTTCAAAGAAACATTGCTCAATTTCTCGGAATCGACTACGATCCCTTGGATCAATGAAGCAATGAACAATATTCCCATCCACATGGGAGTCCTGATTAACACCAAAACCGCCAAGGCTAAGGGGATTAAGAACGGGGACCGCATCCGGGTTCAGTCTCCTTTCGGGGAAGTTATCGGCATGGCCAGCGTGATTGAAGAAATCCATCCTCAGGTCATTGGGATGTCGAACGGGATCAGCCGCTGGGCTAATCATCCGGTTGAGAAAAAGACCAACACCCACTTTAACCGTTTGCTGCCGGCCGATGTCAAATGGACGGATGGAATGACCGGGCACTTGGAAACTTCCACGAAAGTTAAGATTACTAAGATTTGAGAGGGGGGCTGAGCTAGATGCATTTAGGAATGGTGATTGATTTAAAGCGGTGTGTGGGTTGCCAGGCGTGTACCATTGCCTGCAAGTCGGAAAACGGAACTCCGCCGGGCGTGCTCTTTACCAAGGTGTTGGACCAGGTGGCTGGGGAATATCCCATTGTTAAGAAAAAATTCGTACCTGTGCTCTGCAACCACTGTCAGGACGCTCCTTGTGTGCGGGTCTGCCCGACCGGGGCGACGACCAAACGGGAAGACGGCTTGGTGTTGGTAGATCACGATAAATGTGTAGGCTGCCGTGCTTGTTATGTCGCCTGTCCGTATAAGAACCGGGTGTTCCTTAAGAAAGGAGCCCTGAAGACCGGGTATTTCGGTGGGAATCAGATGACCCCGTTTGAGAAAGCAAAATATCCCAAATGGCAGGAGGGTACGGTCGTTAAATGCACCTTCTGTGTGGAACGCGTGGATCAAGGCTTGGATCCTTCTTGTGTCCAGACTTGCCCGGCAGATGCCCGCATTTTCGGAGACTTGTCCGACCCCAACAGCAAGGTCAGCCGTTTGATCCGCCAGCGCGGGGGATACCAGCCCCAGCCGGAAAATAACACGGAACCTTCCGTGTATTACTTAGAGTAGGAGGTGAGCATATTGGCTAAAACGATGCCTTTGGTTGGAGAAGAATTTGTCGCCGGTTACCGTCTGCAGACGGAATGGGCGACTCTGATCGCGGCTGCGTTCTTTTTTGGCAAAATCGGGGCCGGACTGTTTCTAATGTCCTTATTCACCGATTCTTCCGTGGGGGCACTGGTAGGGCTCTTGATTGTGCTCATCGGGAAAGGCGGAGCCCACCTGCTCTATCTGGGGCGGCCGGAGCGCTTCTGGCGGGCTTTGACCAAGCCCGGAACTTCCTGGGTGGCCCGCGGGTTCTGGGCCATGATGGTGATGATGGTGTCCGGCGCCCTTTTCCTCCTGGCGGAACCTGGGAGCGGAGTCTGGTGGGCGGCCCAAATCATTGCCGGGGTCACGGCCTTTATCGTGGCCGTGTATGACGGGTTCTTGATGAACTCATCCCCTTCGATTCCACTTTGGAATACGGCCATGATGCCGGTGCTCTGTCTGTTTTACTCCCTGCTTGGAGGTACATCTTTAACCCTGTTTTTGGTTGATTTCGGCTTAACCACCGTGACCATTGAGGAAACCCTTTTAAGCAACCTCGAAATTATCCTCCTCGTGACCAATCTAATTGTGGTTATTCTCTACCTCTTGAGTATGACAAACGGAACCGCCGCCGCCAAGGAATCCCTGCGCCTGCTGCTCAAAGGTTCATTTGCTCCGGCATTTTATATCCTGGCTATCGGTGTCGGGCTTGTCTTTACCTTGTTTATGGCGTATTTCATCGGGGTGGCAGGGGGAGCGGGGGTTGTAGCCCTGATTACCTTGGCAGACCTGATCGGCCACTATTTTATCTTCTTTCTTTTCCTGAGAGCAGGGGTGTATGCGCCCGTACTTGGGAAGCTGACGCTTTAATGGGGAGTGACTGACTTAAAAAGATATTAGATATTCCCAAATAATAATGGCCAAGAGGGGGAGTCGGTCTTAATTTATTTTCTTCTCTTGGCTGTTATATGAGGGGATACGATAAAGTGGCGGCCCGGTCGCTTCTTCATGGTGGTTCTTTCTAACATTATTGGGATGCTGATGATCGCAGGGAATATTCTGGGACTGATTAATAGTTGCCTCACCGTTCTGGGAGTGATCACCACTTGCCTGGCTGTGGTCATGGTAGCGGATTACTTTATTGTCAAAAACCGCTCTGAGGAAACTGCCGCTGAAGCGGTTAACTGGGCGGGTGTAATCACTGTTGTTTTAGGTTCTTTTCTGGCGATGTCCTTGCAAAAGATTTTCCCGATTGCCTTCATAACCTCGACTGTAATTTCTCTCATTTTGTATCCGGTTCTGAGAAAATATGTTTTGAAACCGCAAAAAGGATATGTGGACAGCATCTTAAAGAGTGAGAAGATGTAAAATGAAGTGATACAGACGACAGAAAGTAAATCCGAGCTGTCTTTTGGACTGATCGCCAAGGGACAGCTTTTTTTATACGTTTCTTTTTCTAATAGGCTATTGGTTGGCATTAGTTACCTGCTGTAAATCTGAAGTAAATGAGAAGAAATACCTATAGCACATACCTCCTTCAATCCCTAGAATAAAGACAGATGTTAGAATAGTCAGAATATTAAAACGGAAGGCGGGATAGAGCTAGTGTAAAAATATCCAATGATTAATAAAAGAGAAAAGAGTCTGATTGAGGGGGATTTAAGGATGGGTAAACCGGATGACATGGATCTGTCAGTTGAATTCGCCGGAGTAAAGATGAGAGCACCTATAGGGGTTGCGGCTCAGGCCCCGTTTGCGCCGGCCTCCATATCAGGGAAAAAGTTGGCAGAGCTATTGCTAAAGCATGTGGAAGCAGGTGCGGGGTATGTGCACACGCCGTATACCAATGTCGAGCTTGATCACCCGAAAAACAGGCTGCCCACCGGGCGCTTTTTGAAAGCGCACACTCCGGGTTTTGGCCGGAGCGGGTTCTGGGTTGCGGCTGACAGCTACCGCATTGAGATGCGGTTGGACGAATCTTTAAAACTGGTTGATTCGCTTAAGAAGAGGCTGCCGTCTGATGTGCCGGTGATTGCAAACATCATGGGACCGGGTGCTGATCCGGGAGGATGGGCGGAGCTTGCCTGCAAGTTTGAAAATGCCGGGGCGGATATTATCGAGTTAGACGTGTCCTGTCCCTTGCCGGCTTCTGCCGCTGGCGCGGTAGAGTCTTTTTCTTCGGCTGAGCACATTCCGGAACACGCGGGCATGCTTTTGGGGGATAACCTGGCTTTGACCAGAGCGGTCACGGCGGAGGTTGTGAACAAAACCCGCCTTCCGGTTGGGGTTAAGCTGACACCGGAAACCGGATTTCCCCGTCTCGTCGGTTTCGCGGAGCAGCTGAAAGAAGTGGGGGCCAGATTCATCACCAGTGTCAATGCCCCGCTCTCCGTAGCCCCTCCGGACATTCACAACGGCGGCAAATCCCCTTATCCCGGGCTGGATGCCAACACGATTTCTCCGGCGGTGGGCCCCTGGACCCGGTATCTCTGTTACCGCAATATCGGCACGATCTCCATGTTTGTGCCCGGAATTGATCAGGCAGCGGTCGGCGGGCTGGTGGATGTCACTCATGTCATTGAAGCCATGATGCTCGGGGCCAAGATCTGCGAATTCTCATCCGGGACGTTGTGGAAAGGATGGGGTTTCATTTCGGATTCCCTCAATTATCTGCGCCAATATATGCTAAAGCAGGGTTACCGTTCCCTTGAGGAATTCCGGGGGCTGGGTGTTCAGTATATTAAACCGGCGGAAGAAATTGACTGGGGACTGGGAAGGTTAACAGCCGCGATCGATCCCGGCAAATGCAAAGGCTGTGAAATCTGTGCCAACAACCTGTGCTGGGCCATCACCATGAATGAAAATAACAAGGCTACCGTTTCCGAGCAGGACTGTGGCGCGTGTGCGTTGTGTGTCGCAATCTGTCCCAGCAATGCTGCGACTTTGGTTGAAGCCCAGACCCCGCAAAGGGAAGAGGAATTTTATGCCCGGTATTTGGGACAGTGATTCCTCCCAATCGTGGCACGAATTCAGCGTTTGAACGTGAAATTCTTGCCTGCCGGTACCCAGTCACTTTAAAATACGGTCATGGGGTGTAAATTATTTACAGAGGGCCAGCGGGTTGCTGGTGGTTCCCTGTAGCAGAAGGCTGCCGTCGGCAGTCTTTCGCTATCAGGGGGGGATGACGAAACGTTATCTGAGGATGAATACAGGCAGGATTCCTTGCAGAGTGAAGCGCTGACTATATCGGTAGACTGACGCAAACCATCTAAGATGAAAGTAGGAAGGAATCAGGGAATGAGTAACTGGGCCGCTACCTTAGAATTTATCTATACAAGGAAGCACTTGTTCCTAAACGAATTCGACCGTCAGGTAAAGAATCTTACACTGGCCCGGAGCAGTTCCGGCGCAGAAACGGAAGATTCGCCTCAGCTTAAGGATGTCTCGCCTCAGCCTAAAGAAGTCTCACAGCGCAAGCATGAATTTATCAACCTGTTGGATTACCTGATCGAGGGGAGGAACGGAGCCGGTTACTCTGCGTTTTCAAGTCAGGAATTACCGCCGGAACCCAGTGAGGTCAGGATCTGGCTAAGGATAATTTTAGCAGTCTTGCATGCGCATGGGTGGCATGAAAACTCCAAAGAACCAGAAAACATTAAGGAACACGAAAATATGGTTCAGCGTTTAATCGAAGCGGTTTACCTTTATGCCTGGAAACGCCAGGAGGAGATGTTGCAGAAGCGTTTTCAGCTTCAAGAGCAAAAACTCATGGCCGGAATCGTCGCGGCCCAGGAAAATGAACGCAAGCGGTTGGCGCGGGATATCCATGATGAGGTCATTCAGCTCCTGGCTAGCAGCATCGTGCGCTTGCAGATCGTTCAACATTCCGGAATAGGAAGCGAGGAGCAGAGTCAGAGCCTTAAAGACCTCTATTTCGAACTCCGCGAAATCGAGCATCTGATCCGGGAGGCAGTGCAAGCCTATCGCCTGGTCAGTGTGGATATGGATTCTTTTTGGCTGACCCAGGCCGGTTTTTTCCCCACCCTCAGGGCCTATTTGCGAAGTTATGAAAGTAAGACCGGGATCAAAACCAACCTCAAGATTGAAGGGGAGGAGAACGGATTAGAGCGGACGGTTGGGATCACTATTTTCAGAGTGATTCAAGAAGGGCTGCAAAATGTGCGCAAGCATTCTCGGGCTTCCGCGGCCACTGTGGAATTAGGGGTAAATGCACACGATATCATGCTCACCCTATCGGATAATGGCCAGGGTTTTGATCCCAATCAGGTTAAAGCCCAGGATTTTCGCACGGTATCCTGCCTTACCTATTTCGGGCTATTCAGCATGGAACAGCGGGTCAAGTTGCTGGGCGGGGTTTTTGCAATCCATTCAGAGCCGGGAGTGGGCACGGTAATTAAGGTGCAGGCTCCAAGCCAGGGTGCGACACTGCCCGAGTCTAAACAAGTAAAGAGGGGTTCGCCGTGGATCAAATCAAAGTATTAATTGCGGATGACCATACCCTTTTTTGCCAGGCCATGCAACGGCTGTTCGATACCGTGGGGACGTTCAGGGTTGTCGGTTATGCCCGCAACGGCGAGGAGGCCGTGCAGAAAGCACAGCAGTTGGCGCCCCATGTGGTCTTAATGGATATCCAAATGCCGGGGCTTGACGGGGTGGCGAGCACCCGGCAAATACGCCAGCTGGTGCCGGCTACACAGGTGATCATGCTGACGATGCACGATAATGCCAGGTTGCTGCGCGAGGCCTTAGAGGCAGGGGCAGCCGGATACGTGCTCAAAGATGCCGAGATTTCCCTGCTCTTGAATACGGTGCTCTCCGTGGTTCATCCCGGCACCGGCAGCGGAACGGAGAAATTGACGACCCGGGAGAAAGAAATTTTGTACTTAGTCGCTAGCGGGTTTACAAACCAGGAAATCGCAGCCAGATTGACGGTAAGCACCCATACCATTAAAAATCACTTATACCATATCTATTCCAAGCTCAATTGCGCCAACCGGGCCGAAGCCGTGCGCTGGGCAGCGGAGAGAAAGATACTGTTTGAAGGGGTATAGGAAAGATGAGAATAATAACCTATACCCTTTCTTTTTTTGTTTAAGTAGAATTGTTTTAGATAATTCAGAAAATTATAGACAACCAAGAATGAGAATGTAAGGGGGGTTACACATGGGGGTTAAGATTGGGATTGATGTAGGGGGAACATTTACCGATTTTCTCTTGTTCGACGGGGAAGGGAATACGGCGATTTTTAAATCCCCTACCACACCGGATGACCCGACGGAAGGAGTTTTTGCGGGGCTGGCCGAGATGGCTGCCGAGAAAGGGGTCACGATCGCAGAGTTCTTAAAGCAAGTCGAGGTCATTGTCCACGGAACCACGATCACAACCAATGCCGTGCTTACGGGCAACGGGGCCAAGACCGGTTTTATCACGACCAAAGGGTTCCGGGACATTCTGAACATGCGCAGGGGACTGAAAGAGGACCAGTATGAGACCAAATATGCTCCTCCTGCGCCCTTGGTGCTGCGGAGATTCATTCAGACAGTCGAAGAGAGAACGGATTGCGAAGGTCGGGAGCTCACCCCGCTCAACCGCCAGGATGTGCAAAAGGTGGTGGAGTTTTTCAAGCAAGAAAAGGTCGAAGCCTTGGGCGTGAGTTTTCTCTTTTCCTTCTTTAATCCGGAACATGAAAATAAAATCGGGGAGATTTTAGCAACAGAGCTTCCCAATGTCTATGTTTCCCTTTCGAGTGAGATCATCCCGCAAGTACGGGTTTACGAGCGCAACAGTACGGTTGCACTCAACGCTTTCGTCGGTCCCAAGCTCAAAAGTTATCTGAGTTCGCTCAAGGACCGGCTGGAGTCCAATGGCTTCCAAGGGGTGCTCTTAATCATGCAGTCGAACGGCGGCGTGATGTCCCCGGAAGTAGCCATCCGCTTTGCCGTGAACACCCTGCTTTCCGGGCCGGCCGGCGGACCGGCTGCGGGCATTTCTTACGCTAATCCCCATGAACTAAAGAATCTGATCACAGTCGATATGGGCGGGACCAGCTTTGACGCCAGTCTGATTATGGACCAGGCACCGGGGATTACGGTGGAGGCCAGTATTGCCAGGCACCGGGTGGCCTTGCCGGCGATAGACATTCATACCATCGGGGCTGGGGGTGGAAGCATCGCCTGGATTGATACCGGGGGCATCCTCCAGGTAGGCCCGCAGAGTGCCGGAGCCCAGCCCGGGCCGGTATGCTATGGCCGCGGGGGCACCAAACCCACGGTGACTGATGCGGACCTAATCTTAGGGTACCTGGAGCCGGGTTACTTCTTTGGCGGGAGAATGGGCCTGAATTATGAAGCGGCTTCCACGGCAATTGCCGTGGAGATTGCGGAGCCGCTCCAAATGGATGTGGTAGAAGCGGCCAATGGAATTTACCAGGTTGTTAATGCCAATATGGCGGCAGGTTTGGGAGTGGTGTCGGTCAGCCGAGGCTATGATCCCAGGGATTTTGCTCTGGTCGTGGCCGGCGGGGCGGGACCGATTCACGCCGGCATGATTGCGCGGGAGTTGGAAATTCCCCTGATCATTATCCCCAAGGTTTCGTCGGTATTTTGCGCAGCCGGCATGCTGATGTCCGATCTGCGTCATGACTATGTGCGAACCTATGCCAAACCTTTAGCCCATGCGGACTTAAAACGTCTGAATGAGATTTTGGCAGAGATGGAAGAAGAAGCGGTGTCAACGCTAAAACGGGAAGGGATAGCGGAGGCTCAGATCGTGCTCAAGTATTCTCTGGATCTCCGCTATGAAGGGCAGTTCAACGAAGTGGAGGTGCCGTTCTCGATCAATTCCGGGCGGGATAAGGTGGAAGAGATGCAACTGGCTGAAATTACCCAGGCCTTTGACCGACGCCATGATGCCCTCTATGGCTACGCTTTGCCGGGAGTGCCTTCAGAGATTATTAACCTGCGCTTAAGCGCCCTGGGGATTACGGACAAACCGGCATTCAAAAAGACTAAGTTCCTGGGAACTGATCCGTCACCGGCTTTCAAGAAATACCGCTCAGCCTATTTTGATACGGCTTTCCGGGAAGTTCCCGTTTACGACGGCCGCTTGTTAGGCCATGGCAACATGATCACGGGTCCGGCCATTATTGAAGAGACCACAACCACGATTGTGGTGCCGCCGGAATATGATTTGCTGTGTGACACGTACGACAACTATTTGATGCATCCGAAGGGGATGGCCTTATCTGGTATCTTGGAGAAGTTAAGGAGGGGTTAAAATGGCGGGAAAGATTGATCCGATTCTGGTTGCGGTTTTGGATAACCGTTTTAGTTCGATCTGTGTGGAAATCGGGCAAACCATGCTCCGGACATCACGGTCGCCGATTTTCAGTGAGGCGCGGGACTTCGTGTCGGCGATTTTCGACCGCCGCGGCCGTTTAATCGCCCAGAAGGATTACATTCCGGTGCTTAGCGGGGCCGCCCCCTTTGCTTTAAGGGCGATTGCGGATCATTTCAAAGGACGGATTTATGAAGGGGATGTCTATGTCCTGAATGATCCGTACCGGGGGAATAACCATCCACCTGATATTACGGTGGTGAAACCGGTGTTCTTCGAAGGGGAGCTGGCTTTTTGGAGCATGGCCAAAGGACACCATGTGGATGTCGGCGGCGGAGGTGTCGGGGGCTATAACCCCCTGGCCACCGATGCCTGGACCGATGCCCTGCGCATTCCGCCGGTGAAACTGTATGAGCGGGGAGTGAAACAGCAGGATATCTGGGATATGATCCTGATCAATGTCCACATCCCGTTTTTGGTGGAGGGGGATCTGCACTGCCAAGTGGGGGCAACGACCATTGGAGAACGAAGCCTTACCAGCATGGCCCGCAAATATGGGATGGATACACTGGAAGCGGTGATTGAGGAGATCTTTGACGCCTATGAGGCCAAGATGCGGGCGGAAATTCGCTCCATTCCCAACGGAACCTACTATGCGGAGCGCAAAATTGACCATGACGGCATCGACACGGATAAGCCGGTGACCGTGCGCCTGGCTCTGAGCGTGCATGACGAGGACGTAGTGTATGACTATAGCGCGACCGACCATCAGGTGAAAGGCTTCCTAAACAGCACCTATCCCAACACGGTTTCCAGCAGCTATATCTCCCTCTTTACCACGATCAAGAATAAGGTCAAAATCAATGAAGGTTCGATCCGACCGGTCACAGTCATCGCTCCGGAGGGCTCATTGTTGAATCCGCTTGAACCGGCTCCGACGACGGCCAGCACGGTGCCCACAGCTGAGACGATTGCTGAAGCCGGGTGGTATGCTTTGGCGCAGGCGGTTCCCAACCTGTGCCAGGCAGCCTGGAACCGTTGGGCTGCACCGGCCAGCGGCGGGGTCAATCCCCGCACCGAAAAGCCCTTTGGGGATATCCACTTTATGTCCAAAGGCGGAGGAGGCGCGACCGAAGGGATTGACGGCTGGGACCATCTCGGCACGGTTATTTGCCTGGGCGGTTTGCGGGCCCCTGATCCGGAACTCCATGAAATGGTAACTCCCTATTTGATTCTGAATTATGAACTGATGCCGGATAACGCGGGCGCAGGGCAATGGCGCGGCGGCAACGGACTCCATTACAAATGGCAGGTGCTGGGAGATAATGTGGCCTTCGCCATGTTCGGCAGCGGGGTTCGGGATGAAACGGCACCGTTTGGATTAGCAGGGGGTAAGGGCGCGCCTAAAACCGAACAATATCTTATTAAAGCGGACAGCACCCGGATTTGGCTTGATGTCAATACCTTTGTGTACCCGGAAAAAGGAGACTGTATTGAGATTTTCTCATCCGGAGGCGGAGGTTACGGGGATCCGTTCAAGCGCTCTACGGCGCTGGTTCTGGAGGATGTTCAAAATGAGCTTCTTTCCATCGAAGCAGCCAAGGCTCAATACGGGGTCGTGATCGATCCGGAGACCCTTACGGTTAACCAAACGGAGACGGATAAACTGCGGAGCAAAGGCGTTTAAGGGAGGAGCAAGACCCTTAGGTTTGGAGGGATGAACATGCTGATTATGGGTGAAATGATTTTGCGCAATGCCCGTTTGTTCCCGCGCAAAACCGCCTTTATTCAGGGAGAAAGAACCTTATCTTTTGGGGATTTCGCTCAGCGAGTGCAGAGTTTAATGCGCGCGCTGAGCGCGCTTGGGATCAGGCCGGGTGACCGGGTAGCCGTACTGGCGGCCAATTGCATTGAATATTTCGAGCTTTATGGTTTGGCTGATATGGGGGCGGCCATTTTAGTCCCCCTGAATTACCGACTGCAGGTCGGGGAGCTGGAGTATTTGCTGCAGGATTCCGGGAGTTCAATCCTGTTTTTCTCAAAACAGTACCGGGAAACGGCAGATGAACTAAAAAGCCGGGGTCAGTTGTTCCAATATGCCGTCTGCTTGGATGAGCAGCAGGAAGGATATTTGTATTACGAGGAATTAATACAGCAAGGTGAGTTCGAATTCATTCGATCCAATCCACCCAATCCACCCAATCCGCACATTGACTATAACAGAGGCCGGATTGAGTTTCCGGTGAAAGAAGATGACGCAGCCTATATCCTCTATACTAGCGGGACCACCGGCCTGCCTCGGGGAGCGGTATTGACTCACCGCGGGCAATATCAGACGGCCAACGCCCTGGCGTTGGAAATGTCGATTCACAAGGAAGATGTCACCCTAGACATGATGCCGCTGTATCATACAGGGGGTCATGCGGTAGCCTTGGCCCATTTTTACCGGGGGTGCACCAGTGTCATCATGACCGGCTTTAACCCGCGCGAAGCTTTGGAACTCGTAGCCAAACATGGTGTTACGACCATGCAGGTGGTTCCGGCGATGATCGTGGATATGTTGAACCAACCGGATTTGGATTCGTTTGACACTTCGAGTCTGCGCATGATCTTCTATGCCTCTTCCCCGATGCCGGAAGCACTCCTGCGCCGGTCCATGGAACGGTGGGGGCGCAAATTTTTCCAGGCCTACGGGCTGACTGAAAACGGCCCGGTGGCCACGGTCTTAACCCAGGCTGATCATGTAGTGGACGGCTCTGAGTCTGCCACCAGGAAACTCAAGTCCTGCGGCTTGCCTTCGGCCAATTGCGATACCCGGGTCTGGAAGGAAAAGGGCATCGATGTCAAGCCTGGAGAGATTGGGGAGATCGTAATCCGGAGCGAGCAAGTGATGAAAGGGTATTGGGGGCTGCCGGAACTTACGGCCCAAACCCTCAAAGACGGGTGGCTTTATACCGGAGACCTCGCCACCGTGGATGAAGAGGGGTATATCTACATCGTGGATCGCAAGAAAGACATGATCATTTCCGGAGGGGAAAATGTCTACCCGCGCGAAGTGGAAGAAATTATCTATCAGCATCCGGCGGTGTATGAATGTGCGGTGGTTGGAATTCCCAATGTCAAATGGGTGGAGTCTGTGCATGCCTTGGTGGTGCTGAAGAAGGACGCATCCTTAAGCGAACAGGAATTGATTGCTTATTGCAAGTCCCGGCTGGCTCCGTATAAAGCCCCCAAATCGGTGGAGTTTGTCAGCGAATTGCCCAAGAATCCAAGCGGGAAAATCTTAAAGAAAGAACTGCGTTCAAAATACTGGAGTCCGGCGAGTTAATAGGCCAACTGGAGAGATAGCACAGATGTAAAGAACAGGAATGAATGAGTGGAAAGGAGACGTGTGATGCCCAGACGCGTGGCGGTGGTCGCTGCCGGGACCAGCAGGAAATGGGGGATTTTCCCTGGGACCTACCGGGACTTAATCTCGGAGGCCGGCAAGGCCACTTTTGACAGCAACCCCAGGATTAAGCCCGCTGATATCGAGGGATTCATTCTGGCCAGTGTTTTTCCGGAACGGTCGGTGTTTCAGTCCCATGTGGCTACTTTAGCTGCCGAGACAGTAGGGGTTAAGCCATTAAAACTGTTTCAGAGAGTGGAAAACATGTGCGGCAGCGGCACGATCGCGATCCGAACCGCTTATATGGCCATTGCCAGCGGGCTGGCCGATGTCGTGATGGTTATCGGAGCGGAGAAGATGCATACGCCCCAGCCGGTGGAAACCTATCTGAGCATGCTGGGCGGGGTGGACCGGGAATATGAAGGCTCTCTGGGTGTGACCGCTCCGGCTCAGTTCGCCTTGGCGGCCCAAAGCCATATGCAAAAGTATGGCACCACACAGGAGCAGATGTCCCTGGTATCAGTCAAAAATCACACTCACGCGGCCAACAATCCTTATGCCCACTTCCCGAAAGCGTGTACGCTGGAGGAAGTATTGAATGCCAGGCCGGTCACTACCCCATTTACCATCCTGGACTGCTCCCCGATTACGGACGGAGCGGCCGGAATGATTCTGATGAGCGAGGACAAAGCCTGGGAATACACAGACAAACCGGTATTCATTCTCGGAACCGGCCAAGCGGCCTCCGGATTTAATTATGCCAATGTCCCCTCAGACCTGGGGGATTGGACCATGCTCCAAAAAGCAGCCCAAGATGCGTACAGGATGGCGGGGGTAACGGCAGAGGACATCGATGTGGCAGAGGTTCATGACTGCTTTAGTATTTCTGAGATCATCATTACGGAAGAATTAGGGTTTGCCGCCAAAGGGGAAGGCGGGAGTTTTATCGCGGACGGCCGTTCGGATTACGGTGGGGATGTCGTGATCAACCCGCGGGGCGGGCTTCTGGGGTGCGGGCATCCTTTGGGAGCCACCGGTGTGGCTCAGGGCGTTGAACTGTTTCGGCAGCTGCGCGGGGAAGCCGGAGTTCGGCAGGTAGAGGATGCCCGGATGGGGCTCGGGCATAATTTGAGCGGGGTGAGCGAACACCATGTATTGATCTACGGAAGGGGGGATCTGTGATGGTGGAAAAGCTCACTTGGGATTATGTCTATGGCTGTGATCCTGTGCCCCAGCAGACTTCGGAATTTAACAAGCTCCACGAGTATTATGAAGCTTTGAATGAGGGCCGCTTAATGACGACCAAATGCGACGCCTGCGGGCAGGTTTTATGGCCGCCGCGCACCGTCTGTCCGGAGTGCATGTCCGGCCGGCTGTCCTGGACCCAATTGCCGGATGAAGGGGAGATTATCGTGTTCACGGTCCAGGAATCGGGAGCCTTTCCCGGATTTACCCTCCCTTTAATCTTTGCTTATCTGCAGTTTGGTCCCGTGCGTTTTATTGGGAAAATCATTGGCGCTGAGCCGGAGGAGCTTGCCCCCGGGAAAAAAGTACGTTTACAGCCGGAAAAGCAGGAGGATGGGCGCATCTTGCCGGCATTTAGGCTGATTTGAAACATTCAGGCAAGCTGCCTTGGAATAGGGATTTAAGACTAAATGAAAGGAGTAATAAGAATGTCGTACCGGACAAGAGGGTTAACCTTCGATCAGTTTAGTGTCGGAGATGAGTTTCATACAGCTTCGCGTACCGTAACGGAAGCCGATGTGGTGAACTTTGCCGGGATTTCCGGGGATTATAATCCGCTGCATACCAACGAGGAATGGGCAAAGGAAAACACTCCATTTGAGACCAGAATCGCCCACGGGGTGTTAATCCAGTCGATCGCGACCGGTCTCGCCAATCAATTGGGGATTTTTGAAGGGACGACCATCGCCGTTATGGAAATGACTTCCCGCTTTGTAGGAGTGGTGCGCTTTGGCGACACGATCCATGTTGTGTTAAGGGTTGCGGACAAAAAAGAAAGCAAAAAGCCTGACCGGGGAGTTGCCAATGTCTATATTGAAGTTTTGAACCAGCGAGATGAGCCGGTGCTTCAGGGAAACTGGATTGTAATGCTGAAGCGTTCAATTTGATGGATGGTTATTCCTATGCATTGAATTTAGATAAGCTTTGCTAGATGAAAGGGGAGAAGGGTTATGCGGTTTCAGGAAAGAGTTGTCTTTATTACCGGGGCCGGAGGCGGTATTGGTGCCGCCACGGCAAAGAGGTTTGCGAGCGAGGGGGCAAAGGTGGTTCTTAACGACGTGGTCAGTTCGAACGCGGCCCGGACTTTAGATGAAATCAAAGAGGAAGGCGGACAGGGGCTGCTCGTTGAAGGGAGCGTGGTCTCGAAAAGCGAAGTTCAGTCCATGGTTGAGCAAATCCTTGCGCATTTCGGCCAGGTCGATGTCTTGATCAATAACGCCGGCATCATCCGGGATGCCCTAGCGAAGAAAATGAGTGAACAACAGTGGGATGATGTCATAGATGTCAACCTGAAAGGAACCTTTCTGTGCGCACAGGCGGTTTTTGCCCCTATGAGCGAGAAACGGTACGGGAAGATCATCAACACCGCTTCCATCGGCGCCTTAGGCAATCCCGGCCAGGCTAACTACAGCGCTTCCAAAGCCGGAGTGATCGGACTGACGTATACCTTGGCCCTTGAGTATGCGCGCTCCAATATTAATGTCAATGCGGTTGCTCCCGGGGCTACCCAGACCCCGATGACCGCCGGTATGCCGCCGGAGGCGCTTGAAAAGGTTATTGCGAGCATTCCGCTAAGGAGAATGGCCGGGCCGGAGGAACTCGCCGCAGTCCATGCTTTTCTGGCAAGCGAGGAAGCTTCCTATATCACCGGGCAGGTAATATTTGTTGATGGCGGGATCACCGTAGGTATCTAGCTCCAACTTGTCAATGGCCATACTTTCACATGAAAGGGGAGAAATATGATGGACTTTTCCTTAAGCGAAGAGCAGTTGATGCTGCGCGATACCGTGCGCCGGTTTGTGGAGAAAGAAATCAGGCCCAATGTCGAGGAACTCGACCAAAAAGAAGAATACCCACATGAAATTATGAAAAAAATTTTTGCCCAAGGTTTTACCAACCTCAATATTCCGGAGGAGTACGGCGGACCGGGAGTTGATCCCCTGACAGCCCTTATCATTACGGAAGAGATTGCCCGGGGCTGTGCGGCGGTGGCTACATCTTCTTCCTGCAATTCGCTCGCAACGTATCCGATCCTGACCGGTGGCAATGAGGAGCAAAAACAGAGATTCTTGCGTCCTTTGGCCGAGGAAGGCAAATATGCGTCCTTCTGCCTGACCGAGCCGGGGGCGGGTTCGGATGTTGCCGGTTTAGCCACCGTGGCCCGCAAGCAAGGGGATAAGTACATTCTCAATGGCCGCAAGCAATTTATTACCAGTGCCAATGTGGCCCAATATCTGACAGTCTTTTGCCGCACCGGGGAGGAAAAAGGGCATAAGTCCATCAGCGCTTTAGTGGTAGACCGGGAATCACCCGGGGTCAGCATCGGCCGGCAGGAGAAGAAAATGGGTTTGCGCGCATCCACCACCTGTGAAGTGATCTTTGAAGAGGTGGAAGTTCCGGCAGCCAATCTCTTGGGGAGCGAGGGCTTAGGGTTTAAGCTGTCGATGGAGACCTTGGACAAAGCCCGGCCCACCACCGGAGCCATGGCTTTGGGTATGGCTCAGGCGGCGCTGGAAGCGGCGGTGTACTATGCCAAGGAAAGAGTGCAATTTGGCAAGCCCATTGCCCAGCAGCAGGCAGTCCAGATGATCCTGGCCGATATGGCGATGAAAGTGGAAACGGCGCGTCTGCTGGTTTATAAAGCCGGGTATCTCATGGCCAAGGGGCTGCCGTTTACCAAGGAATCGGCCATGAGCAAGTGTTACGCTGCCGATATTGCCATGGAGGTTACGACCGATGCCGTTCAAATCTTCGGCGGCTACGGCTATACGCGTGATTACCCGGTCGAAAAGTACATGCGCGATGCCAAGATCATGCAAATCTATGAAGGGACGAACCAAATCCAGCGGGTCGTGATTGCCAAAGAACTGGTACATTCCTGAACCGGACGTACGTGCATCATTTCCAGAGGGAGAGGGCGGCGCCCGGTACATTTTTGTACCGGGCGCCGCCCTCCTAGAGCCACCCAGTATTCTATTGGTTTTTGGAGTCAACCGGTACGCAGAAGTACCACGACCTTAAGAAGGCGGGATAACATCCTATATCCAATCCAGAGCTAGTCATGGTTTTTCTTGTTTCCAACGCCGAAAAACAGCCGTCTATCAGTATTTTTCTGCCATTCGCCGGAAAAGTGGAAATGGTGGTGCTGATTTTGCATGCTAGACTGAATTGTACAAATAGTCTATAATTATTTTTGGGAGGAATTGAGATGACACTTAGTTCAGAAGATGCCTACAAACGCCTGGAAAAAGACTGGCGCTCCATGATTTTTATCGCGCACGACTTTTTTCACCGCTGGCGTCAGGTCGTGGAAGAAAAATACGGCAAAGAGGAAGCGGAAGGTCTGATTCTTCGCTTTTGGGAATTAGTCGGCCAGGGTACCGGCGAGAGCTACCTGAAGCGGGGCCGGGATACGGAAAACCTGGAGCAGGTGGTTAAAGCCATGCTGAGGGCCAGCGAGGTCATGGGTGAACAGGCGCGCATGGAGGCCGACGGAGATGATTACCTGCTCATCCACGATGCCTGTCCCTGGATTGATTCCTTTGAGAATTACGGGGCTCCCGGAGAATGCCAGGCCGGGTGTGACCATTGGTTTGGCACGGCGGTAAAAGTTGTGTCTCCGAATCTGAATGTCGTGACGGAGAGCTGCCTGGCGGCTGGAGATAATGCCTGTGTCAGACGTTTCCTCAGGGAAACGTGATTATATCCAACATGGAAAAGCTTATTGCCGGGATGTGATACATCCCGGCAATAAGTTTATGGTACAAAATTTTTAGATGTGAACAAAAATAGTCAATAGAAGACCGCGTAAGATTAAGAACGTTCAAAGAGTAGACACAGCATGTGATTAACTCATATCTTAAAAGGATTATTTATCTCGAGTGTAATTTCTCTTAATTTCTATCCATATTTTTTCGGCTAATTCATCGTAATCTTCTTTAATTGGGTAGGATTTTTCTCCTTTTTCTATATATTCTGTTAGTTCGGTCCACACAGAACTAAATATAGTATGAATTCGTTTTTCAATAATACTCCAAACTTTTTGTTTTATAAGTAGTTTGTTTCTGCTGTATTTTAGTCCTGATTCCATTAATAAATTCTTATGCTCTTCAATTCGTTGATGAAGGTCAGATAGGCCTCTGTTTTCAAGAACGCTTGTCAATACTACGGGCGGCTTCCATGAAGAATCCTTATATTGTAAGTTAAGCATCATTTCTACATCATTTTTCATTTGTTCTGCATTTCTAAGGTCGGATTTATTAATTACAAAAATATCTGCGATTTCCATAATTCCAGCTTTTATTGCCTGAATTCCATCCCCGGAATTGGGATTTAAGATAACAACTACTGTATTAGCTAAATTCATTACATCAATTTCGGATTGTCCCACTCCAACTGTTTCTAAAATAAGTCGTCTAAACCCTCCAAATTCCAAGATTTTTATAACATCACCTGTTGATGCCGCTATCCCTCCTAAATGTCCCCTTGTTCCCATGCTTCGGATGAAGACATTTTTATCATCCGCGTGGCTTTGCATTCGTATACGATCTCCCAAAATAGCTCCTCCAGTATAAGGGCTGCTTGGGTCTACTGCTAATATTCCAATACTTTCATTATCTTTTCGATACAGATGGGTTAAAGCTTCTACTAATGAACTTTTACCAGCACCCGGAGGACCAGTAATTCCAAGAATATAACTTTCTCCCGTATGAGGAATAATGTTATGCATTATATATTCCCGCTCATGACCGTTTTCTACTAAAGAAATAATTTTAGCTAGGGCACGACGATTATGTTGGGAAAGTTGTTTTAATAACTCATCAATCGAATCTTTATCCATATCCCTCACATCCTTTAAGACATTTTAATTCAAACACAAGATTATTTTAATATGTCAAATAAATTATAACTTTACAATGAATATCAGCCGAAGAGATAAAATTAGTCTGTAAATGGTTATTAAACGTGAAGCTGATTTAAGATTATCTTTTTATTTGTTATAGTCAACCGTTCAGATAACTATTATGACTACTTGAAAGATTGTTTGGGCATTTTCACAAAATGAGGACAGTATTTTGTGAGAGTATATATATACAGATGTAGTAGTTGTAGATAAGATGGTTATGGGGCTGAAAATTTAGAAAATTTAGCAAACTTTTTTTCGAGTAAACTAAGTTAGCCATAAATGTTTGGGGGGTGAAGTGAGGTATTCTACTTTAATTATTTTCCCTGGATTTTAGGAAAGAGGTGGAAAATTTGAGAAGATTTATTTATTCTTTATTAGTATTTATGCTCATCATTTCCATGATTGGTTGTGGAAGTACTACTAGTTCTAGTAGTAATAACGGGGATGGAAAGAAAAATACTAGTGATGTGAGTAAAGAAAAAATTAAATTAACCTATGCTTTTTTTGCACCGGCAAACACTTTTCCAGCGGTCCAGATGACTAAATGGAAAGAAGAGCTGGAAAAGCGAACCAATGGAAAAGTAGAAGTTCAGCTGTTTCCGGGTGGGTCTTTACTGAATGCTAACAATATGTACGAAGGTGTGGGCAAAAAGGTAGCCGATATAGGTTTATCCGTAACAACCTATGAACCGGGGCGCTACCCTTTGTTAGATATATCAGACTTGCCATCAGGATATCCCAATGCTAAAGTAGCCAGTCAAGTTGTAAATGACCTGATCAAGGAGTATCCGCCGGAAGCACTCAAAGATTATAAAATTATTACGTCTTTCGCAACTGAACCGGCCTTTATTCAAAGCAAAGCCCAAATCTCGAATTTGGAAGAACTTAAAGGAAAGCAGTTGCGTATTGCTGGAGCATTAACTCCAATTATGAAGGCGTTGGGTGCTGCACCTGTCGGTATGTCCCAAGCGGAAGCACCGGAAGCCCTGCAAACCGGTATTATCGTGGGGAACGTATCTTCCCGTGAAGTGCTAAAAGATTTCAAACTTGCGGAGATTGAGAAATATGTGACCGATTATCCGCTAACCTTAAATACCTTTGTAGCTGTAATGAACAAGGATGTATGGAACTCACTTCCGCCTGATGTTCAAAAAGTAATTGATGAGCTAAACAGTGAAATGGCTGTCTTTGCAGGAGATTATCTCGATAATCATGTTAAAGAAGCTATGGAATGGAGTAAAAAGGAGCAGGGATTAAAAGTAGTAACATTGGATCCTGAAGAAAAGAAGAAATGGGACATCCTTATCCAACCTCTACAGGATCAGGCAGTAAAAGCAGCCGCAGATAAAGGTTTGCCAGCTGAAAACTACAAGAAAAAGCTTTATGAATTAATTGCCAAATACAGCAAGTAAGAATTAAAGAGGGCACTTTCCTTTCCTTCGGATTGTAGAAGTGCCCTCTTTAATAAAATACTTGGAATAAGACGGCAGGGCGAATGGGGGGGAGCACTTGTTAGGGAGCAGAGATGATTTGCAAGTTCAAAGTGTTGACGGGGTACACCATAGGCAACGTGGAAGTATGATTTTTAGCCAATTAATTAAGGTTACGGACAAATCAGTAGCCATGTTTAATCATATTTTGGCTTGGTTGGCCGGGTTAGCTTTGCTTCTTATGCTAATTGTAGTTGTTGGTAATGCGATCGTTCGGGTCTTTTATCTCCCGTTTCCTGGAACGACAGAATTAGTTGGATGGTTAGCTGCGATTACGACTTCCTTCGCGTTGGGTTATACCCAGATGAATAAAGGGAATGTAGCGCTGGATATGGTCACCACTAAGTTGCCCCTGCGTATACAGAAATTCTTAGAAGGTATTTTCGCACTATCTACTGCACTGTTTTTCGGTATGTCCGGATGGAAGATTGTGAGTTACGGTTTTACCTTAAAAGACAGTGGTTATCTCTCGGAAACCCTTCGCTTGGCATATTACCCATTATTATTTGTCATTTCTTTAGGCTTTTTAGGGTTAACCTTAACGTTACTTTTGGAAGTTATCAAATTAGTGGAGGAGGGCGTTAAAGGTGGATCCTAGTATCATTGCCTTGATTGGTATTGTGGTTATGCTTCTGTTAATGTTTCTTAAGATGCCAATCAGTTTTACGATGTTCGTGGTAGGTTTCACCGGAGTTCTTATCTTTGCCTCACCGGGGGCAGCCTTCAATCTGTTGCAGGCAGAACTGTGGAATCAGTTTTCCAGCTATTCTTTGAGTATAATCCCCCTGTACATTCTAATGGGTGAAATTATTTTCCGCTCAGGTATAACGGAAAAGCTATTTGTCGCGGCCTACAAATGGTTCGGCCATTTGAGAGGTGGTATGGCAGGTACTACAGTGTTAGCCAGTTCTGGATTTGCCGCAATCTGCGGTTCTAACTCGGCTACGGCGGCAACGATGTCTACCATTGCTTTACCAGAACTTAAGAAATACAAATACGATCAGGCATTAAGTACCGGTTCTGTTGCTGCAGGAGGCACACTCGGGATAATCATTCCTCCCAGCACTGTCTTGATAGTTATTGCAATTCAGACTCAACAATCTGTCCGTCAGTTGTTTGCTGCCACTATTATTCCTGGTGTAATGTTAATGCTGCTCTTTCTTGCCACCATTTCCTATTTGTGTATGCGTAATCCCGAATTGGGTCCGGCTGGACCAAAAACTCCGTTTAAGGAAAAGGTACTTTCGCTAAAGGGAGTAATTCCGGTTTTCTTACTCTTTTTCTTTGTCGTCGGTGGGCTCTTTAAGGGATGGTTTACCCCCACTGAGTCAGGAGCCTTTGGTTCCCTGGGAGCAATTATTTTAGCGTTGAGCATGCGCAAACTGACTTGGGAAAACCTTCGTTTGTCCATTGCCAGTACGTTGCGTTCCTCAGCTATGGTTATTCTGTTAATAGTTGCTGCCATGGTTTTTGGGCGTTTTTTGACTTTAACCCGTCTTCCGTTTGCTGTAGCTGAATGGGTGGTAAAACTTCCGATTCCGCCGTCTGCTGTCTTAATCATCATTTTCCTGATCTTTGTTATCGGTGGCTCATTGATGGATGCCCTGGGATTTCTAATTATTGCCATTCCTATTTTCTATCCAACCGTGATGGCCTTGGGATATGATCCTATTTGGTTCGCCATTGTTCTTAACATTGTTACAAGCATGGGTGCAATTACCCCGCCGGTAGGTGTCAATGTCTTTGTAGTACAAGGGTTGTCCGGGGGAGTTGCAATGTCCACGGTATTTCGGGGAGCTATGTATTTCCTTGCTCCATACGTTTTGTTAATCGCTCTTTTAATCGTACTTCCCCAGATTGTTTTATTTGTTGTTAAGTAGAAGGCGCAGTGCCAGAGAATTAAGTAGAACAGGGGGGAATTAAGTGGAAATTGCTGTAATAGGCGGAGGCAATGGCAGTTACGCCGCAGCAGCTGATTTATCCGAACAGGGCCACCAGGTTCGAATGTGGCGCAGAAATGCAAAAGATTTCGCTTCAATTCTTGATACACGACGGCTGATATTAAAAGACTTTAATGGGATACGAGAGGTTGAGCTCTCGCTTGTCAGTACCGATCTTGGCCAGGTTGTTAAGGGTGCGAAGTTAGTGATAATTCCTTTGCCTGCGACCGCTCAGACTTCCGTGGCATTAACTTTAGCCCCGTATCTTGAAGATGGACAAATCATCTATTTAACTCCCGGAACGTTCGGAAGCTATCTGATGGCCAAAAGTTTAAGACAAGCCGGGTGTAGGGCAGATGTAATTTTCGCGGAGTCAGGGACACTTCCCTATCTCGCCCGCAAACATGGATCAGGCACGGTAGTAGTTTCAGGCAGGACGACACGTCTTCCGACGGGGGTTTATCCAAGCAACAAATCCGAGCTTGCTTTTTCGATTCTGAAACGGGTTTTTCCTGCAGTTGTTCCACTGCAAGATGCCTTGGACGGCGCGCTAATGAATGCAGGACCTATTATTCATCCCCCGCTTATTCTAATGAATGCAGGGCCAATTGAGCACTTCGAGAAATGGGACATTCACAACGAAGGAACTCAACCGGCCATTCGCCGAGTTCATGACGCTTTAGACGCAGAGAGAATTGCAGTCCGGGAACAACTTGGTTATGCTGCTCCTCACTTTCCACTATCAGATCATTATAGTTTGGAAGGCGATGAGTGGATGTATGGACGTGCTGCGCATGAAAAATTAGTGGACAGTGCGGATTGGCACGAACATTTGGACTTAAGAACTCATCGTTATATGTTGGAGGATATTGCTTGCGGTTTAGCACTGTTGGTATCCATTGGCGAATGGGTAGGAGTACCAGTTCCTGTTGCTCGTGGGTTATTGGCAGTTGCCTCCGCGGTGATCGGGGAAGACTTGCGTTTAACCGGCCGAACTCTGGAAAACCTGGGTCTTGCAACACTCACTCAATCTCAAATGAAATTATTATTAGAACGAGGATTGGGGAATGTGTTATGAAAATAGCCGAACCAATTATTGCTGTCGTAGGTGCCGGACGCATGGGAACAGGAATTGCCCAAGTTTTCGCATATTCCGGTTATAAAGTTGAACTGATTGATATTAAGGAACGACCCGCTACTAAGATGGATAAAGCACTTAAGTCGGCAGCAAACGAAATTGCCGCTAATCTTAGCTTTTTGAGTTCATTAAATGTACTTCAGGAGTCATCGATCAATGGGATCTTAGGAAGAATTGGCTATCACTATGCTGCACAAACCGAAGAAGTGTTAGCCAAGGCTGATGTTGTATTCGAAGCAGTACCCGAGGTACTCGACTTAAAACGCAAAGTATTTTACCGTATTTCTTCAATAGTAAATCCCAAAACACTCATTGCATCCACCACGTCATCTTTCTCTGCAAATGTATTGGCTGAATATGTGGAGAATCCGGAAAGGTTTCTGAATACTCATTGGCTTAATCCAGCATATCTGATTCCGATAGTAGAGGTTAGCTCTGGTGAACGAACAAGTGGTTTGGTGCTTGAGGAAATGGTAAAGTTGCTTGAGATGGCAGGCAAAATTCCTGTCAAGTGTTCCGCCTCCCCTGGGTTTATCGTACCAAGAATTCAGGCACTAGCCATGAATGAAGCAGCACGTTTAATCGAAGAGGGAGTGGGAATGCCGGAAGATATTGACAAAGCGACCCGTTTGGGTTTTGGCTTGCGGTTTGCCGTTCTTGGAATGTTGGAATTTATCGATTGGGGTGGCGGGGATATTCTATACTATGCCAGCAATTCTTTGAAGGACGCTTTGAAGGATGAACGCTTTGCACCGCCAGCCATTATTAAGAAGAATATGGAAGACGGCAATACCGGACTTAAGACGGGTCAAGGCTTTTATAATTTTAACGATATAAATGTACAAGAATACAAAAAAGAAACGCTAACCAAGTTTGTAAATATCCTGCGTTATTTAGACATCCTTGTCCCACCTGCACTTTAGGAAATGGCGCATAGCCATTCTGACAGTCAACCTTATAGAGTGGGTTGGGTAGAGAAGCGTAAACTTAAATCATGTTGTCAGTAGCGAATGCTCTGATGTTTATTAGAGCTTAAGAAAGGTAGGGATGATGTTATGGCGGTTGAGTTAGCACATTTTTACGGTAATGATCTGGCTGATATGCAATTGAGCAAACTAAAGAAAACAGTAGCATATGTTTATGCTATGTCTCCTTTTTATCGAGCAAAACTGGATACAGCAGGGGTGAAGCCGGAGGATATTAGAACTTTAGCGGATATTGCCAGGCTGCCATTTACCACAAAAGAAGAGTTGCGGGACAACTATCCGGATAAGTTAATGATAGCCCCCGAACGTGATGTGGTTAGGCTTCATGCCTCCTCGGGTACTACCGGTAAAAAGACTGTCAGTTTTTACACTAAAAAAGATATTAACGATTGGGCTCAAATGATGGCACGATGTTTTCAAATGGCAGGGATAGGACCGAGGGACCGAGTGCATAATACAACCGGTTATGGATTATGGACAGCTGGTGTAGGCTTTCAACTGGGGATTGAGGCTTTAGGGGCAATGGCTGTGCCGATAGGTCCTGCACCAATGGACCAGCAAATTGAGTTAATGGTCGATTTCGGTACAACTGTACTTGCCAGTACTTCTTCTTATGCTTTGCTTCTAGCGGAAGAGATTCAACGGCGTAATCTGAGAGACCAAATCAAGTTGCGCGTTGCATTAATTGGTTCTGAGCGCTGGAGCGATAAAATGAGAGAACAAATAAATACACTTTTAGATATTGAATCTTTTGACATTATCGGAATGACTGAAGTCTATGGACCGGGCATCGGATTAGATTGTCATTACCATCAAGGAATTCACTATTGGGCTGATCATGTATTCTTTGAAATCATTGACCCGGTGACACAACAACCGTGTCAACCGGGGGAACAGGGCGAATTGGTTATAACTACATTAAGCAAAGAAGCCATGCCGGTCATTCGCTATCGTACAAGAGATATTACAAGGATGCTGCCGGATCCCTGTAAGTGTAATTCACCCTTTCCACGCATTGACAGAATTTTAGGGCGTACCGATGATATGATTAAATTTAGAGGTGTGAATATCTTCCCCGGTCAGGTCGATGATGTGTTGAACAAGGTTAACGGAGTGAGCTGTGAGTACCAAATCGTTATGGAACGGCAACAGGGAAAAGATATTATGACCGTACGGGTAGAAGCGGAAGAAGGGTTGAATCCTGCTGAGTTCGAAAAGCTGGGAGCGAAAATAAAACAGCTCTATAAAAACCGTATTGGTGTAACTCCTACGGTAGAAATAGTAAATTATAAGGAATTACCGCGTAGCGAAAAGAAAGCAAAACGGGTCATTGATCGGAGAGAGCAAGATTAGATCGAGGATCATTATAATAAACTAAAGGCAGTTTATCTAGTCATTTGGACCGCATTTCGGTCCATTTTCTTTATGAGTTTTTTCTATTTACCCTTAAATTAAGCCGAAAACATGCAATTTATGACATTCCGCCTCAATTTCAATAATATTTATTGGATTAATGTTATGCTTAATTATTGAGAAAGACTTCCTAAAATAAATACGGGATCAGTAATAAACAAATTTACTGTAACTCTAGGTAGGAGGGACGTTCCTCATGCAAGATTATGATCAGAAAGAAAATTCTATTTCATCGGATTATTATCTGGAAGTCCTAGGGGATATTGCGGGGATAATAAACCATACTACAGATTTTCAAGATATCATTGCCAAGATCATAGAAAAGGTAGACCAATTCATGGGTTGTGAAAGCGGTGGCATCTTGTTATATGATGAGCATAAGCATGAACTAGTTTTGCAAGAGCCATCTTTTGGTCAAAAAGGTACCGGTATAGAATCTTATCGTCTTCCTGTAATGACTGATAAGGAGTATAGAGTCGGAACAGCGGTCGAAGTATTTTTAAGTCGTACACCTTATATATGTAATAATCCGTCTGAGGATAAAAATGCTAGGCAAGATATAATTGCACGTTTAGGAATTCATAATTTTGCTACAATCCCCTTAACTATAAAAGACAAAGGACTAGGGGTTCTACACGCTATAAATAAACGTAGTGGCGATTTTACTCAGGAAGACGTGTTATTTCTAAATACTTTAGGCGCGTCTATTGCTATGATCTTGGAAATGACTCGTCAACAGAATAGTCTAAAACGTTTAGTCCAGATTCAATCTGCTTTAACAGAGCAGGTTGTACAAGGTCAGGGATTGAATGAAATTGTTAATACCTTAAGCAAGGTCTTACACCTGACGGTATTGTTGGAGGACCGATTTTTTCAACCTTTATATTTTGCCAAACCTTTAGCAGGGTCTGAAAATGATGAGGATTTTATTATGCCTGCTCTGTCTCAGGATTTCTGGATGACAGGATCTGGACGAAGTTATTACAAGGAAATGATACATAAAAAGAAACCGATTACACTACCCGCTTTGCCTGATCAGAGTATACTACATCCGCGTTTGGTTGCCCCGATAGTGGTAGAGGAGGAAATATTCGGTTATCTTTCAGTTGGCCATGTTCGCGACGGATTAGAAGGTTTTGAAATAGCTGCTGTTACCCATGCAGCAACAATTTGTTCTGTTGAATTTCTCAAACAATTAATTGCCTTAAAAGCAGAAAACAGCGTGAAAGGAGATTTAATTAGGGATCTATTAACTGATCGCCTGCAGCTTAGTATCATTCTGGAAAGGGCTTCGATTATGGGATACGATTTGAGCCAATCCTGTCAGGTAATAGGAGTAAGTTTAGGAGAAAACCCTGCTAATGTACCGCTTAGGAAGCTGTATGAAGTTGTTTGCGGGTTTGTCCATGCCCAAGATCCTCATATTATGGTACTTTCGTTAGAGGGCGAAGTGCTAATTTTAGCCTATACTAAAGAAACGACAAACAGGCAATTTCTTCCTCCCTTGTCCTTGGCCGGTGCGGTGCTCCATAACGCCGAAGAACTGTTGGGGACAAAAGTATATATTGGCATTGGCCAGGTTGCCGATGAACCTGCTAAGATTAAACAATCATATCAAGAGGCATTATCGGCTTTGCGAGCCCTACCTCAATTTTCTGACAAAAAAAGCATTTTGTGTTTCGAGGAGATGGGTATTTTCCGCCTTCTTTCCAAGGCCCGGGAACAAAATGAACTAGTGGATTTCGCTCAAAAGCTTCTTAAACCTCTTATTAATTATGATCTTGAGAACAATACCTTTTTAATTCCATCGCTTAAGGCCTATTTCGATGCTAATTGCAGTGTTCAGAAAACTGCACAAAAGGCATATTTACACCCCAATACTTTACTTTACCGCCTAAAAAGAATTCAAGAGATAACAGGTTTTGACTTAAATGATACGGAAGATAGGCTGAATTTACAAATAGCTTTAAGAATTCTGCAGTTTTATTCCGATTAAAAGATGCAATAACTGAAAACGGATTAAAAAATTAAAACTAAGAGTATTGCTGGGTTTTATATAAAAGTCAACCGTTAACCGTTGCATTGGTGGATTCTGTACAAGTGAAGCATGGATTTTCGTTGATTAATACATATACAACCATAAGAATCATAATTAGAATATAAACAGAAAATTAAGAAAAAGCGAGAGGGGTTTGGTTATGTCGCGTCAACAGTTGGTAATTTCTCTACCTGAAGCGGCAGCCATGATAAAGGATGGGAACTCGGTTGGAATTGGTGGGTTCGTCACAACAAATAAACCTATGGCTTTGCTCCGAGAAATTATGCGCTTACGCACGCGAAATCTGACGATCATTGCTCCGCCTTCCAGCATGGAGGTTGATATGCTGTTGGGGCTCGGGATGGTTGAAAAACTGATCACTCCATATCTGGGAGCTGAAGCAATCGCACCGCTTGGTCCATTTCATAGTGGTTGGGCGGGAAAAAAGTTTTCTATCGAAGAGATGGAATTGGGTACTTTGGTGGCAGGATTACGCGCCCATGCTATGGCCGTACCGTTTATACCTACTCGAGGAGTTGTCGGAACCTCCATACCAAGCCTGAATCCTACTTTGCGCTATGTTGAAGACCCTTTTGGAGGTCCGCCGTTAATTGCTGTACCGCCGATTGAAATGGACGTAGTTTTAATTCACGCCAGCCAAGCCGATTGTTATGGCAACGTACAACATCTGGGAGCGACATTTATCGATCAGCTTATGGCTCAGGCCGGTAAGAAAGTAATTGTTCAAGTTGAAAGAATCGTCTCTTCGGAAGAGATCCGACGTCAGCCGGAAAATACAACCTTAACGAGTGAATATGTTGATGCTGTAGTTCTTACGCCCTATGGCGCTCACCCAATGGCTTCCCAAAATCATTATCGTGTAGATGCCGAATTTATTAAGGAATATGTTCGAGTGGCTAAGGCCTGCGTTAAAGGTCAGCCTGAGTTATTCGAGGAATTCGTGACTAAATATCTTGACAATCCTCATGGGCATGCAGCTTACCTAGAGACGGTTGGGTTGGAGAGATTATTTAGCTTGGGAGAGGGGGCCTAAATGTTTGTGAAAACAAAGGCTACAGCAAAGGAAACGGCAGCTGTGTTTATAGCCCGTCAAATCAATAACGGGGATTATATTTCCCTAGGTACCAACTTGCCTGTTCCGGCTGCAGGAGTATTGTTAGCTCAGATGACTCATGCTCCTGATGCCAAAATCAATGTGTTAAGCTATTTTGTAAATTTAGCAGGTATTGAGAGCTTCCCAGATTTAGGCCAGATTGCGAACCCCAGTGTGGCACGGTGGGCTGACGGGATTATGTCCGTTGAACAATTGATTTATGGTATTAGGCGCATGGATCTATGCTTTACCGGCGGCCTTCAAATTGATCAACATGGCAATACAAATTTAATTGGTATTGGTGATGACTATAACAACTTAAAATTTCGTGGCCCAGGTAGTGTGGGAACATCAACTATAATGGCTAATTGCCATAAATTTTTTATCTATGTTCATGATCATTCACCGCGAACCTTAGTTCCCAAGTGTGATTTTATTTCTGCATATGGATGGGGAAACGGAGGAGCTGATAGCAGGAGCAAGTTAGGGCTCCCGGGTGAAGGGCCGAAATACGTGATATCTCCGAAAGCGATTATGGATTTTGACGATGTCAATAAGAATATGCGCCTAAAACATCTTTTGCCGGGGATGGAATTAACGGATGTAATCCAGAGCACAGGCTTTGACCTAATTATTCCTGAACATTTAGAAGAATTTGAACCGCCTAGTGAAATCGAGCTTCAGATTTTACGTGAGAGGGTTGATCTAAAAGGTTATTTGCGCGAAAACAAAGAGTAAATAAGTATTTCAATAAAACTAGAATACTTTTTCCGTGAGAAAGGAGTAGTTTTGTATGGGGGATGCACCTGAAGAATTAAAAGATGCCTTACATCATTGGTACTTAAAAAATGGCATAGACCATTACCCGATCAGAGCAGTCAGCAGCGGAATTACGATTAAACCTTTATACACACCGTTGGAACAAACAGAAACAGAATATGTTAAAAAAATTGGTTTACCTGGGGAGTACCCATATACCAGAGGGGTTTATCCTTTAATGTACCGCAGCAAGGTTTGGACCATGCGCCAATATTCGGGTTACGCCACAGCTAAAGAAAGCAATGAGCGGAACAAATATCTATATCAGCAGGGGGTAACCGGTTTAAGTGTAGCCTTCGATTTGCCGACGCAAATGGGCTACGATTCAGACAATACGGAGGTTGAAGACGAGGTTGGCAGGGTTGGCGTAGCCATCGACTCCCTAGCGGACATGGAATTATTATTTAAAGATATTCCACTCGACCAAATCAGCACTTCGTTTACGATTAATGCCATAACCCCGATCATTTTAGCGATGTATATTGCAGTGGGTGAGAAACAAGGTGTGCCAAGAGCCAAACTTACCGGGACGGTACAGAATGACATCCTGAAAGAATATTTTTCCCGCGGTGCCTTTATTTTTCCACCCCGTCCGGCTTTACGCATGATTGCCGACACATTCGTCTTTTGTAACAAGGAAGTGCCCAAGTTTGTTCCTGTCAGTGTTTGTGGTTATCACATCAGGGAAACAGGGGCAGATGCAGTTCAGGAGATAGCTTATGCTTTCCTGAATGCGATGGCATATATTGATGAGGCTTTGGCTAAAGGTCTAAAGATTGATGATTTTGCTTCTCGGATTAGTTTTAATTTTGCCGCTCATATGAATTTGTTTGAAGAAGTCGCTAAATTCAGGGCTGCCAGGCGCATCTGGGCGAAACTGATTCGAGAGCATTACGAGGCTAAGGACCCGAAATCATGGAAAATGTTGTTCTTTGCAGGTACTGGTGGCAGTACTTATACTGCTCAACAACCAGAAAATAATATTGTGCGTGGTACGATAGAAACCCTAGCTATCGTTTTAGGAGGAGGGCAGGCCTTAACTGTAAATACCAAGGATGAAGGGCATGCTATCCCGTCAGAGAAGGCAACGTTAACGGCTTTGCGTACACAACAGATCATAGCGGATGAGTCCGGTGTAACCGATACAGTCGATCCCTTGGGTGGTTCTTATTACATCGAGGAATTGACTGATGAAATGGAAGAAAAGATTGTGGCAGCGATGGAAGAAATTCAGTCGTTCGGAGGAATCGTCAAGGCTATTGAAGAGGGTATGATTCAGAGGAAAATCTTGCATAGGGCCGTAGAGGAAGCAAAAAGCATTGAAAAAGGACAAAAAGTAGTTGTTGGGGTTAACAAATATGTGATTCAGGAAGAAACACCTGAGGGACTGCACAGTTGGAATCATGAGCAAGTTGAGGAGCAAAAGGAGTATTTGCGCCAGGTTAAAGCTCAGCGAAACCCTGAAAATGTGGCTAAGTCCCTGGAACAATTACGTTTGACTGCACAAAGCGGAGACAACATCATGCCTGCAACCTTGGAGGCGGTTAAAAACTATTGTACCGTAGGAGAAATGTGCAGTGTTCTGCGGGAAGTTTTTGGCGAATTCCAAGAACCGACGCAAGTTTTTTAGGGAGGGCTAAAGATGCTTGAAGGGAAAAAAACACTTCGGGTACTTATTGCTAAACCCGGCCTTGACGGACATGACCGGGGAGCAAAGGTTATGGCTAAGGCTTTAATGGATGCAGGTATGGAGGTGATTTATACTGGGCTGCATCAGAGTGTGGAAACCATTGTCACTGCTGCCAGTGATGAAGATGTGGACATTTTAGGGCTTAGTATCTTATCAGGAGCTCATGTCGGTTATACCCGCAAAATCATTGCCGGCTTGAAGGAAGCAGGTGCGCAAGATATTAAAGTTTTAGTTGGCGGTAATATTCCGAAACAAGATATACCCCTTTTAATAGAAATGGGAGTTGAAAGAGTGTTTTCAGGTAGTTCACCCCAAGAAGTAATCGACTTTATTAATAAAGCCTATCGACTTTAGGGCGTCCGCTAAAAAGAGGCTGCCAAAAGTTCTTGGACGGCAATACCATTTATAAAATTAATGGGGGAAATTTACATGAGAATTGGAATTGATGTTGGGGGTACTTTTACGGATTTAGTTTTGGTTGATGATACAAATGGAAGGACGTTATACGCTAAGGCATCTACTACGCCAGGAGCCTTATGGGAAGGCGTTATGGAAGGCTTGGAGAAGATTTTAAGCCTTGCCAAGGTCAGTATGGAGCAGGTGGATTATATCGTTCACGGGACAACCATTGGAACCAATGCAATCATAGAGCACAAGGGGGCCAAAACAGGGTTAATTACAACCAAGGGTTTCGCGGATGTGTTGGAAATCGGACGAATACAGCGGCCCAATAATGGCTTATATGACTTTTGGGTCGATAATCCTCTCCCTTTAGTTCCTCGTTATCTTCGCTTGGAAGTAGAGGAAAGAATTGACGCCCAGGGTCAAATTTACAGGCCTCTCATCGAAGAGGATGCGGTTAAGGCAATCTTAGCTCTAAAAAATGAGGGTGTTGAGGCTATTGCTGTTTCGACCTTATTCTCCTTTTTGAATCCTGTACATGAGCAACGTATCGGCGCCTTGTGTAATGAACTGTTTCCGGAAGCTTATGTATCGCTATCCTCAGAAATTGCACCTGAATTCCGCGAGTTTGAGCGCACCTCGACTACTGTGATGAACGCCTATCTGCAGCCGATTATGAATCGCTATATCTCCACACTTCGCAGCAAACTTCAAGAAAAGTACGGCGAGGTTGATTTGCGCATTATGCAGGCAAGCGGAGGCACGGTGACGGCAGATGCGGCTGAAAAACTCGCTATCGCAACCGTTAATTCCGGTCCTGCCGGCGGGGCCATTGCAGGAGCTTTTATCGGCAATCTGACGGAAACACAGAAGATTATAAATGTTGATATGGGCGGAACAAGCTTTGATATTAGTTTAATTGACAATGGCGTACCTAAAATAAGCTCTGAGACTAAATTTGAGGGCTACCCGGTGAAGATTCCCATTATTGCTATTGATGCCATAGGCGCGGGCGGCGGAAGTATTGCTTGGCTGGATCGCGGCGGGGTAATTAATGTTGGGCCTCATAGCGCCGGAGCGAATCCCGGGCCGGCTTGTTACGGACGGGGAGGGCTTAAGCCGACGGTAACTGACGCCAACCTTGTTTTAGGCCGCTTGAACCCGGATTATTTCCTGGGCGGGGAAATCAAATTGGATACGGCCAAGGCGCTACAAGCGATTGAGGAACATTTGGCGGTTCCGCTGGGACTAAGTGTTGAACAGGCGGCCGCTGGACTGATTAAGATTGTTAATGCCAATATGGCCAAGGGTATTGGCGTTAATTCCGTAGAGAAGGGCTATGATGTGCGGGAGTTTGCCCTGGTCGCTTATGGAGGAGCAGGGGCTTTGCATGTTGTGGAATTGGCTCAAGGTCTGGGGATTAAGAAGGTCATTATTCCGGAACTGGCCGGGAATCTTTCGGCATTTGGCTTGCTCGTTGCTGATGCCCGCCATGATTATGTCAGGACAGTTGCCAAAGAACTGTCAGATGTTGACTATTCCGTGTTAAATGACTTTTATCGGGAGATGGAAGGTAAAGGAATTAAACAGTTGACTGACGAGGGCTTTAGCAAAGAATATCAAGAGCTGTCTTGGTCAATGGATCTCCGCTACCAAGGACAATCATACGAACTCAATGTTCCGGTTGAGCGAAGGGAAAATATCGGGACCGAAGATCTCCAAGCCGCAGCTCAAAGCTTCCATGAACTGCATAAACGGTTATATGCGTTCAGTGATCCTGCAGAGAAAGTGCAGCTTATGAACCTAAGGGTTGCGGCTCTAGGGAAAACACCCCCTATTCAGATGAAGGGATCTAATGATGAGGCTGCTACTCTGGAAGGGGCGCTTAAAGGAGAGAGGCCGGTTTACTTTGCTCAAAGCGGTTTTGTAAGCGCCAAAGTCTATGAAAGAAGCCGTCTGCCACAAGGGAGCATAATGTATGGTCCTGCTGTGATAGAGGAAAAGATTTCGGCAACCGTGTTGCCGCCAAACAACATGTTAAAGGTAGACCAGTGGCAGAATCTCGTCATTACTGTCGGGGAGGGGATATAATGGGCCAAGTTATTGATCAGGTGACCATGCAAGTGGTGCGTTATGCATTGGAGCAAATTGCTGATGAAATGGGTTATACCTTGGTTCGGACATCACGTTCAACGATCATTAAAGAGGTAATGGACATAACCTGTGCCATATTTGATAACCAGGGACGCACAATAGCGCAAGCCCATCATGCTCCAATGTTGTTGACCGGTTTTGAGATAACCATGGCAGAATTAATAAAACGCTTTCCGCCAGGCACTTTGCAGGAAGGGGATGTAGTTATTTCCAACGACCCTTATCTGGGCGGTCAGCATATCATGGATATTCAAACAATGGCTCCGGTTTTTTATGAAGGGAATTTAGTCGGCTATGTTGGTGCTATTGCCCATCAGGCTGATATGGGGGGAGCAGCTCCAGGCGGGGTAGCCGGCGGATTGACCGAGATTTATCAGGAAGGGTTGCGCCTACCCATGGTCAAGCTTTATAAGAATTTCCAGGAAAACAGCGAGGTCTTTGACATTATAGCCAATAATATCAGGGTGCCAGATAAGACGTTGGGAGATATAAGGGCTCAAGCTGCGTGTAATTTTGTAGGAGTCCGCAGACTGCAGGAAGTATTCGCAAAATTCGGACTGGAAGTCATCCAACAAGCTACCAACATGCTTCTTGATTATTCAGAAAAGCGGATGAGGGAAAGCATTCGCAGCCTGCCTGACGGAACCTATTTCGGTGAGGATTTTCTTGATGATGATGGGATTACCGATGATGCAATCCCGATTCGGGTGACTGTTTCCAAGCATGATGATGTGATTGACGTCAGCTTTGAAGGTACCAGCAGGCAGGTTCAAGGGAATATCAATTGTCCTTTTGCCACCTCAACGGCAGCTGTCTATTACACCATCATTGGCGTAATTGATCCCCATATCCCGCCAAATTCCGGTTGCTACCGTCCGGTCAACATTACTGCCGAACTTGGAACCTTAGTAAACCCGGTTTTGCCGGCAGGTGTAGCTGCCCGGACCAACACTTCGCAGAAGATTTTAGAGGCAATGCTTAAGGCTTTGTCTATTGCAGTTCCGGATAGGGTGATGGCAGGCAGCCACGCTCAAATGTCTACCTTTGCCTTCAGCGGCAATGATCCCCGTCATGGCGGGCGGCGGTTTGTGTATACCGAGGTCCAAGGCGGCGGGGCAGGAGCGCGGCCTGGTAAGGATGCCCGCGAAGCTCAGGACTCCCATTTGGCTCGTTTCATGAATAGCCCGATTGAAGCTGTGGAGCTGGAGTATCCAGTATTGGCGGAAAGATATGAATTGATTAACGATAGTGGCGGAGCAGGAAAATACAGAGGCAGTATGGGTCTGCGCAAGGATGTGCGCATGCTGGTGGACAACGTTTCTTTTGCCCGTTACGGCGACCGGCAGAAATTCGCTCCGCATGGTTTGTTTGGGGGATTGCCGGGAAGCAAAGGAATTTTCTTTTTGAACCCTGATACACCTGAGGAGACCCACTTGAAGTCAAAAGCCTTCAGCAAGCTCAAGCTTAACGATGTTGTGAGTGCAAGACTGCCTGGCGGCGGCGGTTATGGGAATCCGAAGGAACGAGATCCCGAATTGATTAAACAAGATGTACTAAATGGCAAGGTTAGTTTGGCAATGGCCAAAGAAATATATGGATGGCAGCCTGAGAACTAAGTGCGGGAGTGGGTAATGATGGCAAATATCATTGACGGATTAGTCTGGGATAGTGATGCAGGGGCAATGACGTATAACGGAGTGCGTTATCTCTTAATCAGGCCGGAAACTCTGTCAAACTGGCAAGAAGCTGTTGAACAGCACACTGACAAGGCCGGGGAGATGATTTTTAGCGGCGGCTTAGCCGGCGGAAGGCTGTCGGGCCGGGGGTTTGCGGAAAAAATGGGATTAACGGCCCGGCAAATGGTTGATTTTATGCTGGAAATGGGTTCCCAGATAGGTTGGGGCCGTTTCGTCCTGGAGGATCTCAGTGAAGACAAGCTGGTAATGAAAGTTTATAACTCCCCCTTTGCGGTGGCCCATAGCCCAACTGCGCAAGGTGTTTGCCATCTAATCCGCGGAGTTTTTGCCGGTGTGGCTGAAGCTGTTTTTGACAGCAATGTAACAGCTATTGAAGAAGAATGTTTGGCTAAAGGGGATGAGTACTGCCGTTTTATTTTCCGAAAAACAGCAGTGTAGGAGGCATAGATATGACTGGAACGTTAAAATATGAAACACCTCATTCATTGGCCGAATTGTGGCCTTTACTGGTTAGCGACAGGGAGCTCACTGGTTTTTTGGCCGGAGGGACAGACTTGATTGTGAAATATAAACGGAAGCAACTTAATTTAACCAGATTCATTGATTTGAAAAATATTGAGAGCTTAAAAGGAATCTGGCTAGATGAAAACAAGAATCTTCACATTGGATCTTTGACCACTCTCACAGAACTCCATACCCATCCGCTTATTCAAAAACATGCTCCGCTTCTTGCTGCCGCAGCCCGAAAAATGGCTTCAGTACAAATACGCAACCGGGCTACTATCGGGGGGAATCTTTGCAACGCTGCTCCTTCAGCTGACTTAGCACCGCCCTTATTGGTATTGGACGCTGTGGTTAAATTGGAGTCGGATCAGGGTGCGCGAGAACTATCGATCAAGAGCCTTTTTACCGGACCGGGGCAGACTGCTTTGAAAATTGGAGAAGTAATGACTGAAGTGATGGTGCCTGTTTCCGAACCTAGTGATAAGGTGACTTACCTAAAGCAGGGGTTGCGTCAGGCAATGGATATCGCGATGGCAGGTGTGGCTGTAAAGCTGAACATGTCAGGGAATTTGTGTCAGGAGGCGGCTATAGCCCTAGGGGCGGTAGCACCGACCCCGATTCGGGTAAAGGCGGCTGAAGAGTGGCTGCGGGGGCAGAGGATTAATGAACAAAGTATTGCCAAAGCCGCTGAATTAGCCAAGATTGCAGCGAATCCTATCTCGGATGTGAGAACTACCGCTGATTATAGATCCGAGCTGGTTTCGGCTCTGGTAACCAAAGCAATACAAGAGTGTATGACACAGGTTTAAGAGGGGAGTGAAAAGAGTTGGCGCTAATTAGTTTTATGATTAATGGTCAACCCTGGAAGGGGCAAGTGGAAGCACATGAAACACTACTCGATCTCATCCGTGATAAATTGGGACTGACAGGCACCAAAAAAGGCTGCGATAGTGGGGAGTGCGGAGCTTGCACGGTTATTCTAAACGGCCTCAGTGTTAATTCTTGTATTGTTCCGGCCTTAGAAGTTGAGGGGAAAGAGGTCCTAACGATCGAGGGGTTGTCACGAGGCGAGGTACTGCATCCGATTCAGGAGGCTTTTATTAGTGAGGGCGCGGTTCAGTGCGGTTTTTGTACACCGGGAATGATTATGTCTACCAAGGCGTTGTTGGACAGCAATCCGCACCCCTCGAAACAGGAGATTCGTCAGGCCTTAGCGGGTAATCTTTGCAGGTGCACAGGGTATGGAAGGATAGTAGCCGCCGTAGAAAAAGCGGCAAAGATGGGTGGTGACGACCTTGCCGGAAATGATAGTCGGGAAATCAGCGACAAAGTATGACGCGTTTGCCAAAGTGATTGGGGAAGCCCAATATATTCAGGATTTAACCCAGCCAAGAATGTTATGGGGGAAAATTTTGCGCAGTTCATTGCCCCATGCCAGAATACTTAATATTGATACTTCGAAAGCCGAGAAATTGTTGGGAGTAAAAGCGGTTTTAACAGCTAAAGATCTGCCCGGTCGTCGGATTGGTTTTGGCAACGATAATGAGGTGTTGAAAAGGAACAAGGTACGCTGTGTCGGCGACGAAATTGCCGCCGTGGCAGCAGTTGATGAAGCGACAGCCATTGAGGCTATGTCCCTCATAAAAGTTGAATTCGAGCCTTTGACAGCAGTGTTTGATCCGGAGTTGGCTATGGCTGAAAACTGCAATGTTTTGGTACATGAGAGCAGAGGCAGCAATCTGTCACTGGAGTATCATTTTGAAACCGATGAAGCGGCATTAGCCGCCTCGTTAGATCAGGCAGCTGTCGTTTTAGAAGATCGGTTTACTTTGCCTTTTGTGACCTCTTCGGCTATGGCTACCCATGGTTGTATGGCTTTGTACAGAAATGGCGAACTAACCATATGGACACCGACACAGGTCCCTTTCTTGTACCAACATGAATTGATGATGGCAACAGGTATACCAGGCAACAGAATTCGAGTTATTCAGCCAACGATTGGCGGTGGTTTTGGGGCTAAACTTGATATGTATCCTTATGAGGCTGCCTGTGTCCATTTATCTATGGTAACGGGGCTGCCGGTAAAAATAGTATTCACCAGAGAGGAAGAATTTCAAGCGTCCCGTCCACGTCAGCCGATGATTATTGACCTGGTAACTGCGGCCGACCGCGATGGACATTTGCTGGCCCGGAAAGCCAAGGTTATCTGTGACAACGGTGCTTATAATTCCTGGGGTTCCACGACGCCATTTGTTGGCATGCAAACTATATCTTCCTTATACCGGGTACCTAACGTGCGTTATGATGCCCAGATTGTTTACACGAATAATCCCTATAGCGGTGCAATGAGGGGTTACGGAAATCCTCAGCATACCTTTGCAGTTGAGAGCCACATGGATATGTTGGCCGCAAAATTAGGGATGGATCCATTAACTGTTCGCCTTATTAACGCGAACCAAAGCGGGGACGTTACACCTCAAAAAATGAAAATTACGAGTTGTGCTTTTAGTGAAACCCTAAGAGAAGCCGGCAAAGAGTTAGGGTCATTACCATCCGAACCGGGAAAATTACGTGGTAAAGGGATAGCAGGTTTGCTTCATGTGGGTGGTGGTGCCAGGGTTTACCGCTCGGATGGCTGCGGTGCCGTGGTCAAACTTGATGATATGGGTAGAGCTGTTTTGTTAACAGGGGCAACGGACATGGGGCAGGGTTCCGATACCATTTTGACTCAGATCGTGGCTGAAGTGCTCGGACTTGAGATAAAGGATGTAAAGGTTATTAATAACGATACGAATTTGACCCCCTGGGATGTGGGTTCCCATGCCAGCCGTACAACCTTTATTGCGGGCAATGCCGCCAAAATTGCTGCTGAAAAGGTTCGAAGTCAGCTAATAACTGCCGCTGCACAAATCTTAAACGCTAATCCTGATCAATTGTTACTAAGAAATAAACGCATCATGGTAGAAGATGCACCCGAACGTTTTGTAGATATAGGCAAAATAGTTCGTTCCCTGCATTTTAAACAGGATGGCAAGTTATTAGTTGGTGAAGCTTTTTATGATCCCCCGACTGAAATGCAGGACAACCAATTCCTTGGAAATGTTTCGGCGGCTTACGCCTTTGGTGCCCATGGGGTAGAAGTTGAAGTGGACAGAGCGACAGGAGTTGTCAAAGTGCTAAAAGTTGCAGCTGCCCATGACGTCGGTAAAGCAATTAATCCCCTAGCTATCCAAGGTCAGATTGAAGGTGGGTGTGCCATGGGCCTTGGATATGCACTATCGGAAGAAATGAAACTCCGGGAAGGACGGGTGATTAACGCAAATTTCCTTGACTATCGTCTCTTGACCGCCGTGGATATTCCTGAAATAGAGGGAATTATCGTAGAGAGCGACGAGCAGGAAGGTCCGTTTGGCGCCAAGGGTATCGGCGAAGCTTGCTGTATCCCGACCGGTGCAGCCGTGGCCAATGCTGTCTATGCAGCAACAGGGGTAAGGATTAAGGAACTGCCGATCACACCGGCTAAGGTGTTAGAAGGTTTGAATAAAATGAGGAGTACTTTTGATACCTAAGAGAGTGAGGCATGAGAGGGGGAAAGTTATGACTAGACGTGTAGCAGCAGTGGCGGCCGGGACCAGCAAGAAATGGGGAGTATATCCGGGAACTTATCGAGATCTCATTTCCGAGGCCGGTAAAGCCACTTTTGACAGTAATCCAGAGATTCATCCTAGGGATATTCAAGGATTTATCTTAGCAAGTGTTTTCCCGGAACGTTCCATTTTTCAATCCCATGTGGCTACACTGGCGGCAGAAACCGTGGGAGTAACCCCCACAAAAATTTTTCAGCGGGTAGAAAATATGTGTGGTAGTGGTACGATTGCTATCCGTACTGCCTATATGGCCATTGCCAGTGGTCTTTGCGATGTCGTGATGGTAGTCGGTGCTGAAAAAATGCATACACCTCAGCCCGTGGAAACCTACATGAATATGTTAGCCGGCGTCGACCGTGAGTATGAAGGAGCGCTTGGAGTAACTGCACCTGTGCAGTTTGCTCTGGCTGCTCAAGCCCATATGCTGAAATATGGTACAACTCATGAGCAATTAGCCCAGGTTTCAGTGAAAAATCATGCCCACGCGGTAAACAATCCCTATGCCCATTTTCCCAAGTCCTGTACCCTTGAAGAAGTGTTAAGCTCCAAACCGGTAACGACACCTTTTAATATCCTTGAATGTTCACCTATATCAGACGGTTCTGCCGGAATGATTCTTATGAGCGAGGAAAAGGCTCGGGAATATACGGATAAACCCGTATTTATCTTGGGAACAGGCCAAGCAGCCTCTGGTTTTAATTATGCCAACGTACCCTCAGACCTGTCTGATTGGACCATGTTGAAACAAGCGGCTCAGGATGCCTATAAGATGGCAGGGATTGGTCCTAATGACATTGATGTAGCGGAAGTTCATGATTGTTTTAGTATCTCTGAAATCATCATCATGGAGGAACTGGGTTTTTCAGAGAAGGGAAAAGGCGGAGAATTTGTCCTTCAAGGGCGTTCAGACTATGGGGGTGATGTGGTCATCAATCCTCGTGGCGGCCTCTTAGGCTGCGGCCATCCTCTTGGTGCTACCGGAGTGGCGCAAGGAGTAGAAATATTCCGCCAATTACGCGGTGAGGCCGGTTTAAGACAGGTAGAGGGAGCCGAAATTGGTTTAGGGCATAATCTGAGCGGAGTCAGTGAGCATCATGTACTTATATACGGAAGAGGTGATCTCTAATGGCGGAAAGATTAATTTGGGATTATGTCTATGCCTATGATCCGGTACCACAGCAGACACCGGAATTTAATAAGCTTCATAAGTATTATGAAAATCTGCACCTGGAACGGTTGACAACAACAAAATGTACGAAATGTGAGAAGATTTCCTGGCCGCCGCGGTCGGTATGCCCCGAGTGTATGTCAGATGAAATGTCCTGGGTTGATTTGCCGGAAGAAGGAAGCATTATCGTGGTTACCGTTCAGGAATCCGGCGCCTTTCCGGGTTTTCAAGCCCCGTTAATCTTCGCTATGCTTCAGTTTGGTGACATTCGGTTTATAGGTAAACTGATCGATGTTGAATTATCCCAATTGGCACCTGGCAAGAAGGTTCGCTTAAAGGTGGAAACACAGTACGACGGTCGAGTGCTGCCGGCATTTACTCTAACTGGCAATTAAACACTTGGCTATACACAGGTCTTAATCCGAAATGAGGTCTTCATCTGAATCCGAAGATTCTCCAAGGGTAAACCCGGTTACTATTCGAAACGACTAAAGAAGGAGAGAAAAGCATGACCTATAAAGTTAGAGGATTAACGTATGACCAGATGAACGTAGGGGATGAGTTCTACACAGTTTCCCGAACCATTACCGAAGCGGATGTTGTAAATTTTGCCGGACTTTCCGGGGATTATAATCCATTACATACCGATGAAGAGTGGGCTAGAAAAAATACTCCTTTTGAAACAAGAATAGCGCATGGAGTATTGATTCAATCCATCGCAACAGGATTAGCCAATCAATTGGGGATCTTTGAAGGGACGACCATTGCAGTCATTGAAATGACTTCACGTTTCGTAGGGGCAGTTAAATTTGGCGATACCATTCACACGGTTTTAAAAATAGCAGAAAAGAAAGAGAGCAAAAAGGCTGACCGGGGAATTGTTACTGTCGCCATAGAAGTGCGCAATCAAAAAGATGAAGCGGTTTTACAAGGTAACTGGTTAGTAATGTTAAAACGGGATTAAGAATAAGGAGGAGAAAACTATGCGTTTTAAAGATCGGGTGGCTTTTGTTACAGGGGCTGGTGGAGGAATTGGTGCAGCAACCGCCAAGCGTTTTGCCAGTGAAGGTGCTAAGGTAGTCTTAAACGATGTAGCTGTAGAGAACGCAGCTAAAATCCTCAAAGAGATTGAAGCGTCTGGAGGACAAGGTTTATTAGTTGAAGGCAGTGTAACATCTAAAATTGAAGTTGAAGCGATGGTAGATAAAATCATATCTACTTACGGGCAAATCGATATCTTAATAAACAATGCAGGAATAACCAGGGACGCACTTGCTAAAAAGATGTCAGAAGAGCAATGGGATCAAGTTATCGATGTTAACTTAAAAGGAACGTTTCTCTGCGCTCAGGCAGTTTTTGGTCCTATGAGCGAAAAGAAATACGGCAAAATCGTCAGTACGGCCTCCATCGGAGCCTTGGGTAACCCCGGTCAAGCAAATTATGCAGCATCTAAAGCGGGGGTTATGGGATTGACTTATACGCTCGCTCTTGAGTATTCCCGTTATAACATTAATGTGAATGCAGTTTCCCCTGGAGCAACAAAAACCCCCATGACCGCTAATATGCCCCCGGAAGCTTTGGAAAAAATCATCAGTACCATTCCGTTAAAACGTATGGCGATGCCTGAGGATATTGCGAATGTTCATGCTTTTCTTGCCAGTGAAGAAGCTTCATATATCACCGGTCAAGTTATTTTTGTTGATGGTGGAATATCGGTTGGAATATAAAAGGAAAGGTCAAGTGTACTTTCCACAGAAGAATGATTTTCCTAAGATCTAAATTTATTATTCAAGGAGGCGGAGTTAATGGATTTTTCATTGAATGAAGAACAAGTCATGTTTAGAGATACAGTCCGAAAATTTGTGGAGAAAGAAGTTAAGCCTTTTGTTGAAGAATTGGATGCAAAAGAGGAATATCCTTACGAAATAATGAAGAAAATCTACGAGCAGGGATTTACCAATCTAAATATACCGGAAGAATATGGTGGTTCAGGAATTGATCCGCTGACGGCTTTAATTATCACGGAAGAAATTGCCCGGGGATGTGCGGCGGTAGCAACCAGTTCATCCTGTAATTCATTAGCGACTTATCCCATTCTGATCGGAGGCAATGAAGAACAGAAACAGCGATTTTTACGTCCAATAGCTGAAGAGGGTAAATATGCTTCTTTCTGTTTAACGGAACCTGGAGCGGGCTCAGATGTGGCAAGCCTTTCAACCGTAGCCCGCAAAGACGGGAATAAATATATTATCAATGGACGTAAGCAATTTATCACCAGTGCGAATGTCGCTAACTTTCTTACGGTTTTTTGTCAAACCGGTACAAATTCAAAAGGCCATAATACAATGAGTGCAATAGTAGTTGAGCGCAATACACCAGGGGTTACGATAGGACGCCATGAAAAGAAAATGGGTTTGCGCGCTTCAATTACTTGTGAAGTAATCTTCGAAGATGTTGAAGTACCGGTTGAAAACCTGTTGGGAGATGAAGGTTCAGGTTTTAAGCTTTCTATGGAAACCTTGAATAAAGCACGGCCAACCACAGGAGCGATGGCTTTAGGAGTAGCGCAGGCAGCTTTGGAAGCATCCGTAAATTACGCCAAAGAACGTGTTCAATTTGGCAAACCCATAGGACAGCAACAGGCTGTACAGATGATGTTGGCTGATATGGCGATGAAAGTGGAAACAGCGCGCCTCCTCGTATATAAAGCAGGCTATTTAATGGCTAAAGGTTTACCTTATACGAAAGAATCAGCCATGAGTAAATGCTACGCTGCCGATATTGCGATGGAAGTAACCACAGATGCAGTTCAGATCTTTGGCGGCTATGGCTATACAAGAGATTACCCGGTAGAAAAGTATATGCGTGATGCCAAAATAATGCAGATTTATGAAGGTACAAACCAAATTCAGAGGGTTGTCATTGCTAAAGATTTGTTGCGTTAATTAAATGTAGGAATCTAAAAAGAAAACTGGAGTGATTTGTGTCACCCAGCTTTCTTTTTAGTACTTTAGAATGAATATCATCTCGGAAACGCTCAGTGAATCAAAGTTTCATGATCGTTGGGGGTAAAGACATGCAAGAAAATAGGGAATTATTAAAAGGACTCACCGTGATCAGTCTGGAGCAGGCCTTATCAATGCCCTATTGTACTTACAGACTGGCCTTAAAAGGTGCGAGTGTGACCCGGATCGAAGCTTTACAAGGGGATCCAAACCGTTACGTAGGTTTCCCGCTAGGCGATGAGCAAGCAATGAACTCGCAATTCCTTTGCGTTAATGCCGGAAAGCAATCGGTGTCACTTAACTTGGCCGATGAACGAGGACAAAAGCTTCTTAGGGAAATAGTTGAAAAAATGTCGGTTGACATTTTTTGCACCAACCAGCTTCCCAAAAATTACTCAAAACTAGGCATTTCTTACGAAATATTATCTTCAATCAAGCCGGATATCATTTGGGTTGGTTTATCCGGATTTGGGCCTGAAAAGTCTGAACCAGCCTATGATCCAATAATTCAGGCTATGGCAGGGATTATGGATGTGACGGGTGAGCCTGATCGAGACCCATTAATGACGGGTGTGCCAATTGCTGATCTCGAAGCCGGAAATCAGGCATATTCCGCTATTATGGAGGCCTTGTATAAGAGAGCAATAACCGGTAAAGGAAGCAGAATTGATATTTCTATGTTTCAGTGTGCGGCAGCGTTACTTTCTACAAAGATAACTAATTTTGAGTTCGGTGAGCCTGCAGGCAGAAACGGAAACCGGCACCGGCTTTTTGCTCCGGTCAACACGTATCCTACCGAGGATGGTTATGTAATTATTGCTGCTGGAAATGACCGTCAGTGGGCCTTATTTGTTGCTAATCATGAATTTGCCGAATTGAACAAACAAGAATATTCAACGAATAAGGGCCGAATTGAGGACATTGAAAGACTGGAAATGATTTTAAGAAGCATAACCAGTTCCATGAAGACTGAACAGGTAATAAAGATTTGTAAAGATAGCGGCATCCCTGTGGCTAAAGTGGCTACCTTAAATGAAATAATGGCTGATCCTGACATGAGAAAGAGTATGAGTCGGGCAAAAGACCCTGTCTCCGGGTATGAAATAACTCTTCCGATTGATCCGGTTGCTCAGCCTTCAGGGAAAGGAATGGTTCATTTTCCTCCAAGATTAGGCGAACACAACGAAGAGGTAATGATGAAGTTCTTAGGTTATTCCGCAGAGGAAATTAAAGAGTTGAGGGAAACGAATGTTATCAGTTAATCATTGAAATTTCAAGATTCAGAAATTTGAGGTTTTGAAAATGAAACAAGAATTATTGATGGGAAACCAAGCGATAGCCTTGGGTGCCATACACGCGGGAGTTGGTGTTGTTACCGGATATCCCGGAACACCGTCTACTGAAATCTTGGAGACCGTGGCGAAACGCAATCCGGGTAATATTTACGTAGAATGGTCGGTAAATGAAAAATCGGCTATGGAAGTAGCCGCAGGCGCTACCTACGCAGGAATAAGAACAATGGTCACCATGAAACAGGTAGGTTTAAATGTGGCTTCAGATCCTATCATGAGCCTTGCCTATATTGGAGTCAAAGGCGGTATGGTGGTTGTGGTTGCCGATGATCCGGGACCTATTTCGTCTCAGACAGAACAAGATACCAGACAATTTGGGATTTTTTCTAAAATTCCGGTGTTTGATCCATCTTCCCCCGAAGAGGCATATCGGATGATTGAAGATGCCTTTGACTATTCAGAAAAATACAATACCCCTGTGTTGTTTCGCCCGACTACAAGAGTGTGCCATGCGAATGCATCCATAACTGTAAATGACTCCCGCCGTGTAATCAAGGCTGAAGGCTTTATCAAAGATTCTAAATGGGTGATTTTCCCTCGTTTATCGTATGAGAGCCATATGAAAATAGAAAAACGCAATCCTGTCATTGCAGAGGATTTTTTTTCTTATTCCTATAATAAGGTTACCGGACATGGCAAAAAGGGAATTGCCACTGGTGGTGTCAGCTATGCCTATACAAAGGAAGCACTTTCCTCTCTAAATGGAACAGGTAAGCTCATGAAGGTTGCCACTCCTTATCCTTTCCCAGAAAAGCTAGCTTTGGAGTTCCTCAAGGATTTAGATGAAGTCCTAGTTATCGAAGAACTTTCTCCTTATCTTGAAAAAGAGCTGATTTATCTATGCGGAAAGTATCAGCTTCCTGTAAAAATAAAAGGCAAATTAACGGAAGATATGCCATGGGCGGGTGAAAACACAGTAAAATCTGTAACGGAAGCAGTCCGCAACTTTTTAAGTCTTCCTTATTCCCAATCAGAAACTAAAGAAATTTCAATAACTCTTCCCGACCGCGATCCTGTCTTGTGTGCAGGATGTCCTCATCGTGCTTCCTTCTATGCGGTGAAAAGAGCTATGAAGGGCAGAAAGGCTGTGTTTTCAGGAGACATAGGATGTTACACTCTAGGCAATGCCAAACCTCTTGAGATGGTGGATACTTGTCTTTGCATGGGTGCCGGGGTGACAATCGCCCAGGGTATCCACAGAGTGGAGCCTGATGGTGTAAACTTTGCATTTATCGGAGACTCAACCTTTTTCCATACAGGTATTTCCGGAGTGATCAACGCCGTAACGAATGAGACGGACATTGTGTTAGCGGTTCTTGATAATTCAACAACCGCCATGACAGGTAACCAGCCCAATCCAGGCACCGGGCAAACCATGATGGGCAGTATTTCACAGAAAATTAGTATTTACAATATTCTTTCTGCTATTGGAGTCAAACATATTGAAAGGATAAATCCCTTTGATTTAGCAAAGGCGCAAAAAGCTGTTACAAAGATGGCAGATATTAAGGGCGTTTCAGCAATTATATTTGAAGCTCCATGTATACAAATTGTAAAACCTGCTCCCGCTTACAAGGTATATACGGAGAAATGTACAAACTGTGAACACTGTATCAAAGAACTAGGCTGCCCGGCCATTGTTATAGAGAACGAACAAGTAACCATTGATTCCACGTTGTGTAATGGTTGCTCCATTTGTTCCCAAGTTTGTCCATTTGGTGCGATCGGGGGTCCAGAACAATGAAAAACTGTATTTTAGTGGGTGTGGGAGGTCAGGGTACTATTCTGGCTTCAAAATTGATAGCCCAGGCGGCCATGGATAAAGGCAAACAGGCACTAACAACAGAAACCATCGGTATGGCGCAACGTGGAGGAAGTGTAGTAAGTCATATACGCATAGGTAGCGAAATTTATTCTCCTTTAATTCCTCTCCAAGCTGCTGATTTGGTCATTGGATTTGAACCTGCCGAAGCTGTGAGAGCCCTTCCATATTTGAAAAAAGACAGTATGGTTATTGTCAGTAAAAGAGCCATCATACCGGTCACCTCAGCTTTTTCCGGCTCAAATTATAACGGGATGGAAATGATGTCTTATTTGAAAGATCACGTTGAGAATCTAATAGTAGTTGACACCGATACGATCTGCCGCTTATGTGGCAGCAACAAGGTAGTCAATTTGTCCCTTTTGGGTGTTGCAGCAGCGGGCGGCGTTCTTGACATTTCATTAAACGATCTTGAAAATACCATTCGCAAGGTACTTCCCGAACATTATATTGAGATGAATATCAAAGCACTCCATTTAGGCGCAAAATCCATTACTGAACAAACTTGGGCGACGCATTAAACTTCATGTGGACTTTGGATAAATTATTTTGCTGGGAAAGCGGTTAAAATTTCGTTTAGTTTATGCCGAACGCGGGATTAGACTGTAGACTGAATTGTACAAATAGTCTATAATTATTTTTGGGGAGGGAACGAGATGTCTCTTAATTCCGAAGATGCCTACAAACGCCTGGAAAAAGACTGGCGCTCCATGATTTTTATTGCCCACGATTTCTTTCACCGCTGGCGCCAGGTTGTGGAAGAAAAATACGGCAAAGAGGAAGCGGAAGGCCTGATTCTTCGCTTTTGGGAATTAGTCGGCCAAGGCACCGGAGAGAGCTACCTGAAGCGGGGCCGGGATACGGAAAACCTGGAGCAGGTGGTTAAAGCCATGCTGAGGGCAAGCGAGGTCATGGGGGAACAGGCGCGCATGGAGGCTGACGGGAATGATTACCTGCTCATCCACGATGCCTGTCCCTGGATTGATTCCTTTAAGTCTTATGGAGCTCCGGGAGAATGCCAGGCCGGGTGTGACCATTGGTTTGGCACGGCGGTAAAAGTTGTGTCTCCGAATCTGAATGTCGTGACGGAGAGCTGCCTGGCGGCCGGAGACAGCGCTTGCGTCAGACGCTATTCGAAACGGAGTTGAGGAAGAATGATGCCCGAACCTTCCTTATCCCTAAAACAAGTCTTAGCACTTTTTGAACATATTCACAGTGGTATTATCGTAGTCGATGCTGCCGGGAAGGTTATCGTGTGCAATGCGGCTGCCCGCAAAATTCTAGAAGCCGGCCCGGAAGTGGTCGGGACACCTATTGACCGTTTAGTGCCGGAAACCAAATTGTTTCAGATCATTCACAGCGGGCGCGGGGAATATGGCCAACAATTCTCTTATAAAGGCAAGACTTATGTGGTGAACCGGACCCCGGTTTTTGCCGATGGGGAATGGGGACAGGAAGTCGTTGGGGCGATTACGGTTTTTCAGGATGTCACTGAGCTTGAAGAAATTTCCTCCAAGCTGGAATCATATCAGAAGGTCAACAAGGAACTGGAAGGAATTATTGCATCTTCTTACGATGGGATTATTATCACCGACGGTGAAGGAAATGTCCTTAAGATCAATCAGGCGCTGCTAAGGGTTACCGATTTGACCCGGGAACATTTCTTGGGCCAGAAAATCGATTCCCTCTATGAAAAAGAGATTTTCTCCTATGAGGCGGTAGCCGCAAGGGCCAGGATCGGGAAAAAATTAGTCACAGGGATTCAGAAAATCAAGACCGGGAAAAAGGTGATCGTGAGTGCTACCCCGGTGTTTGACGATGACGGGAATGTGATCCGGGTCGTAACCAATGTGCGCGACCTGTCTGATCTGGCCAAGCTGGAGCAAGAGCTGGATGAGTCGCGTCAACTCAGCGATCAGCTGCGCTCCCAGTTTAATAAACTATTGGAAGAAGAATTGCGTTCGCACGGTTTGATTACGCAAAATCCGGAAATGTTCAGGCTGCTTGACTTAATCCGCCGCGTGGCTGCCAGTGATGTCACCGTCCTGGTTCAGGGAGAATCCGGCGTGGGCAAGGAAGTGTTTGCGAAACTGATTCATCTCTGGAGCCAGAGAAAAGGAGCTTTTATTAAAGTAAATTGCAGTGCGCTTCCGGGGCATTTGCTGGAGTCTGAGCTTTTTGGGTACAGCAAAGGGGCGTTTACCGGGGCCAACAGTGAAGGGAAACCGGGATTATTTGAATTGGCCCAGGATGGTACCCTCTTTCTGGATGAGATTGAGGATTTGCCCTTGGAATTACAGGGCAAGTTTTTGCGGGTGCTCCAGGACCGCGAGTTTATGAGGCTGGGCGGGACCAAGTATATTCACGTTAATGTGCGCTTAATCGTGGTCAGCAATAAAGACCTGAGCACGATGGTAAACGAGCGCCTCTTCCGGGAGGATCTGTTTTACCGCCTTAACGTGGTGCCCCTGACCATCCCGCCTTTACGCCAAAGATCAGAAGATATTCCCTTGCTGATTGATTTTTTCGTCGAGAAATTTAATCATAAATACGGTACCCGGAAAACGGTTGCTCCTGAATTAGTCCGAAGCTTTACGGAATATCACTGGCCCGGAAACATACGCGAACTGGCCAATACGTTGGAAAGGCTGGTTTTGCTGACCAAGGATGAGCGTTTGAGTCCTCCCTCATCTACGGCATCATTTGTCCGTTTCTCAACACTTCCTGATGAATCACCCGTCTCACGCTATAAATCATCCGTTTCCCGGTCCCAACCTCTGCCTCTGCCGGAGCTGCCTAAACTGAAGGACGCTGTGGCTCAGATGGAAATTCAATTGCTGTCCCAGGCTTTGAAAAAGTATAAAGACTCGCACCGCATCGGCCAAGCCTTGGGCATTTCCCATACAGCAGTGCTGAAAAAGCTCAAAAAATACAGCCTGCAACTTGGAAACGATTCGTTCCATTCGGAAATTTAGGTATCCAAAATTCGCGGCATCCGGTAACCAAAGTTTCCAGTGTGAGAATAGTCAAAGGCAAGCAATAACAAACAAGAACAAACCGCCGTTGATGGTGCACCTGAAATCATGAAGTCTCTTTCCGGTAAAGGATAAAAACAAACCGTTCAGCGGTGTTAAGATACCCTTAATCCATTAATAGAAACTAATAAGAATTTATATGAATAAGATGTGTGATTGCGTTAAAACAGTGCCTTAAGCAGGCACTGTTTTTGCAATTTACAGAAGATTAGGAATGTATAATATATTACTGCAATACCGAAAAAGGAGGAGATTTGATGTTGGAAGGATTTACCCCGTGGCCCCAGGAGTTGGTTCGGTACTATAAGGAGAAAGGGTACTGGGAGGATTTAACCATTGCGGATGTGGTGGATGCCAGCATCGCCGAGTATGGGGACAAAGAAGTTCTGGTGTATGGAGATTTGCGCCTCACCTATAAAGAGTTGGGGCAGAAGGTTGACCGCTTGGCTCTTCATTTCCTGGAGATTGGGCTCAAGCCGCAGGATCGGGTGGTGCTCCAGCTCCCCAATTCTCCGGAATTTATCTACACCTTCCTGGCCTTGGTGAAAATCGGCGTGATTCCGGTAATGGCTTTGGCGCCGCACCGCCAGGCGGAAATCCGGCATTTCCTGAAAAGCTCTGGAGCCGTAGGGTATTTTATTGCCGGAGAATACCGCAAGTTTAATTACCTGGCCATGGCGGAAGAGATGAAAGCGGAGACCGAAAGCTTAAAGTACATCTTTGTGGCCGGGGAAAAAAGTGAGACACAAACAGGAGCGGCACAAACAGAGGCGGCAAAATTGGGAGCCGTAAAACCAGAAGCCGCAAAATCCGGGACAATGACGGATGGGATCATCTATCTGAATGACTTACTGGCTCAGGCTATTGAAGCAAGGTATGAGCCGGGCTACCTGTCTCAGTTCAGACCTGACCCAATGGAGGTTGCGCTCATGCTTTTGTCCGGGGGGACGACGGCGCTCTCCAAGCTAATTCCGCGCACCCATAATGATTATGTGTACAACTTTAAGCAAAGCGGGCGGGTGGCCGGCATGAGCGAGCAAACGGTATTGCTGGCCGTGCTGCCGCTGGGCCACAATTATTCCCTGGGTTCTCCCGGACTGCTGGCTGCTTTGGCCAATGGCGGCAAAGTGGTGATTGCGCCGGATATGGATGCCGATAATGTCTTTTCATTAGTAGAAAAAGAAAAGGTGACCATCATTCCGGCGGCCGTTCCCTTGATTGCGCGCTGGGTCAATTCCCCGGTGCCGGAGCTGTATAATCTTGAATCCCTGCAAGTCGTGCAAAACGGCGGAGCAAGGTTGGCCCCGGAACTAAGAAGAAGGCTAATCGAGAAATTCGATTGTATCCCGCAAGAGGTGTTTGGGACGGCGGAAGGACTCCTGAATCTTACACGCCTGGATGATGAGGAGGATCTCTTGCTCAACAGCTCCGGTGCGCCCATCTGTCCGGATGATGAGATTAAGGTCGTGGACCATGACGGCCAGGAAGTGCCGGATGGGGAAAGCGGAGAGCTTATTTGCCGGGGGCCGTATACCATTCGCGGTTACTACAATCTCCCGGAAACGAATAAGAAGTCGTTCACCGCCGACGGATTCTACCGCATGGGAGACATTGTCCGCAAACAAGGGCGCTATATTTTTACCGAAGGGCGCAAAAATGACCTCATCAACCGGGGCGGGGAAAAAATCAGCTGTGATGAAGTGGAAGGCTTAATCCTGCGCCATCCGAAAGTGCATAATGTCGCTTTGATTGCCATGCCGGATGAAGTGTTCGGAGAAAGAGCCTGTGCCTATGTGATGCCGAAGGCGGGAGAAAAAATTACCTTCCAGGAACTGATTGAATTCTTAAAAGGACAAAATATCGCCAAGTTTAAGCTGCCGGAAAGATTGGAAATCGTACAGGAATTTCCGTTGAGCCCAGCCGGGAAAATCCTGAGAAGGGTCTTGCGGGAAGATATTACGGCTAAGTTGGAACAGGAATCTAAGATGACGGGCTGAGATGCGGGCTTCGAAGCTTCAAGATCGAACCTAAAGATTGAGCCTGAAGATAGAGATAATTTGTTGGAAAAAGGTATGAGGGGACGTAAATATTCAGCCAAGAAGATTGGAGGGGAACTTATGTCCCAAAGCATTAAAGCTACTCAATGGTTTGATAACCAAAAGTTTAACCGTTTTCATGCATTGCTCTTGCTCATTACTGCGTCCGCACTCATTTTCGACGGGTATGATTCTCAGGTCATCGCTTATATTATGCCTAAGGTGCTTGGAGAATGGAAACTAAGTCCGGTAGTCGCCGGATCACTGGCATCCTATGGTTTCATGGGGCTAATGATTGGGGCGGCCGGGTTTGGCATGATCTCCGACCGGATCGGACGTAAAAAAAGTTTGATGCTGTCCATTGGAATTTTCTCTTTGTTCAGCGGCTTAACTTTCTTTGCCCCCAATTTCAAAGTCTTCGTTGCGCTGCGTTTTATGGCCGGTTTAGGCATGGGGGGAGCCATGCCGATCGCGATCACGTTGGTGTCAGAGTTCGCCCCGGCAAAAATCCGGGCCAAAGCCGTCACCGGCATGTTTGGAGGATTTACTCTGGGATGGGCAGTCGCCGGACTGCTGGCCATGCTGATTATCCCATCTTTTGGCTGGAGACCCTTGCTCCTGATCGGGTTGGTTCCCGTTCTCTTAATCCCGGTCATCGGCTTGTATCTGCCGGAATCTGTCCGTTTTCTCAGCCATAAAGGGCGCTACCGGGAAGCAATTGCCAACATGCGGAAGATTGAGAGAATGGCTGGGGCCACCCCGCACAACTGGCAGGAACAGGATTTTATGGACAATGCCCCGGCAGCGGGTACAGCCGGCAAAGCCGGGAAAGGGTCCCAAGCAGTGGGTGTAGTGTCAAAACGAGGCGGTTTAAGAGTCCTGTTTGGCCCCGGGCTCAGATGGATGACGGTTTTAGTGTGGTTAACTTACTTCTTTAATTTGCTGGTAATCTATGGCCTGTCCAGCTGGCTTCCTTCCTTATTAGTTAAATCAGGTTTCTCTTTAGTAAAGAGCTACAGCTATGGCATGCTCCAGTCCCTGGGAGCCACGGCCGGCGGTTTCCTCCTGGGCTGGGTGATGGACAAATTTGGCCGCAAAGCGGGTTTGAGCTTGTTCTACTTCCTGGGAGGGCTGGCCTTATGGGTATTTGCCTTCGCCAGCTCGAACTTGGTCCTCTTGCTGGCAGGTACGGCGACCGGAGTATTTATTATCGGCACTCAGATTGCGCAGCACGTGATCACCGGGGAAATCTATCCGACGCAAGTCCGGTCAAGCGGGGTTGGCTGGGCCTTAACGATTGGTCGCCTCGGGTCGATTATCGGACCGCTCCTGGGAGGCATGATTCAAATGGGCAATTTCAGCTTTGGCCAGTACTTCTTAATTTTCTCAATCCCTGCCTTTCTCTGTGCAGTCTTAGTTTTGCTGTATAAGATCAATGTTAAGGGAGAAGGTTTGGAGATGATTAATGAGAAGCTAGCTCTAGCCGGTGATGCTCCGGCCGTTTCTCAGACGGCGGTTGAGACATCGCGCTAGTTCTTGACTTTGCCATTAGGAGAGTGAGCCCGCAGGTGTAAGCGCCTGCGGGCTTGATTTTTCACAGCATTAAATATGCATTATTGCATAATGTGTTAACATGTTAACATTTATTGCCCATAAAGAAGGATTTATCATAGGACTTTAGAATAAATATATCTATGGTTTATGCAATAATGCACAATGACCAAGAAAGTTCGACAAAGTACTTAATCTCCGTGAACAACCGTTCAAAAGAAAATATCTACATTTAAAGGAGAAAATACGACCGCTCGCCAGTAATATGCTGAATCTTTCAACGAAACCTTGTAAACTAAACAACAGAGAGTGAACGATAAAATGCAATAGAGCAAAGTTTATGCGAAAATGCATAGCAAGCTTGAGCGTAATAATGCTCGGAAAGGAAGTGAATTTAAATGACGGATTGGGGCTTGGCCGTTCAAATTTTTATTAACGGTGTGGTTGTAGTTATGCTGGTCATGGGGATACTGCAAGTTTCGGTAACGCTAACATCTAAAGTGATTAAGGCCATTGAGGGCAAGGAAAAAGAAACGGCCACTAAGGTCTAATGAGATGAGTTGTTAAAGCGTGAGGGAGGAGTCAACTAGATATGTTCAAAGTATTTGAAGATCTCATCGTAAACAGCGGTTTTGTCCACCTGACTTGGGGCAATCTGGTCATGTGGGTGATTGCTTTTGTACTTATGTATCTGGCGATTAAGAAACAGTATGAACCGTTATTGCTGCTGCCGATTTCTTTTGGAATTCTCGTGGTTAATTTGCCCTTAACCTTTTTGATGGAACCCAATACCGGACTTATCTGGCGTTTTTACCACTATGGCGTTGAATGGGAAATTATCCCCCCCCTCATCTTCCTGGGCTTGGGAGCCATGACGGATTTCGGTCCCGTGATTGCGAACCCGAAGACTTTGCTCTTAGGAGGTGGTGCCCAGGTAGGTGTTTACGTGACATTCTTTGTGGCGTTAGTGTTTGGCTTTAATATGAATGAGGCTGCCTCAATCGCTATTATCGGCGGTGCGGACGGCCCCACCACGATTTATCTTGCATCACATCTGGCGCCTTATCTCTTAGGCCCAGTGGCAGTGGCGGCATACTCTTACATGGCTATGGTGCCGATTGTGCAGCCTCCGATCATGAAGCTTTTGACCACGGAAGCTGAGCGCAAGATTGTGATGAAGAAGCTGCGTCCGGTGAGCAAAATGGAAAAGATCGTTTTCCCGGTTGTTACTGCCGTTCTTATTATGATGATCGTACCGTCCTCTGCGGCCTTAATGGCCATGTTCATGCTCGGGAATTTGTTCAAGGAATCCGGAGTGGTTGAACGCTTGACTAAAGCTTCTCAGAACGAGCTTATGAACATTGTCACGATTTTCTTAGGAATCTCGGTTGGGGCGACCATGACGGCTGAAGTATTCTTGCAATCGCAGGTTATTTTCATTTTCATCTTAGGCTTAATTGCGTTCTCTGTCAGCACAGCTTCCGGAGTCCTGTTGGCTAAACTGATGAATCTCTTCCTTAAAGAAAAGATCAATCCTCTAATCGGGGCCGCCGGAGTTTCCGCCGTCCCGATGGCTGCCCGAGTGGCCCACAAAGTGGCGGCAGAAGCCAACCGCCAGAACTACCTGATTATGCATGCCATGGGGCCGAATGTTGCCGGTGTTATCGGAACCTTGATTGCTGCTTCAGTTATGCTTACCTTCCTGGGAAAATAACTTGCAATGAACCATACCCAATAGGGTATACTTGGGTTTGTGAGAGGAGGTGATGACATGGCCAGTGTTAACGCTCCAATGGAGGGGAAAGTTTTCAAAATCAATGTAAATGTCGGAGACAAAGTGCAAATGGATGACGAGATTATCGTTCTCGAAGCCATGAAAATGGAGACCCCAATATATGCTTCTGATAGCGGCACCGTGAAAGAAATCAAGGTGAAAGAAGGGGACTCTGTCAGCGAAGACCAGGTTCTGTTGGTTATTGAATAATTGTTTAAGCCCCCGCGTGAACTACATAGCCCGTGGGGGCACCTTTTAACACTGAACTAACCCGCCCTAAGTCCCCCGTCTCTATAGGCGGCGGGTGCCAAAGGGCGGTTAAGTCCAGTATGGACTCGACTAACATTCAGTGGGGGTTGAATCCCCCTCTGAATGAAGTCTCGTTCAACCTTGCTTTTCCCTAAAGAGTTTATGACTTTGCATAAGAGCGCTTTCCAATTAGGAGAGGAGTGTCAATAAAATGGCAAGAAAACAAACCCCGTTACGCCCGTACTTTGAGACCATGCCGGAAATCGGCAAAGCTTTAAGTGAGGCTGAAATCAGACGCAGTGAAGATAACGTTAAGTTGATAAAAGAGCAAGAGGATATCGTGGCTCAAGCGGTTGAACAGGTCAAAAACGCCGGAGTGCCTGCCGAAACCATTCGCCAGAAAGGGCAAATGACCGTTTATGACCGGATTGAGTACTTGGTAGAACCCGGGACTTGGCTGCCGCTCCATACCCTTTATAATCCGGTTGACAACGAGGAAGGATGTACCGGAGTTGTGGACGGACTGGGCAAAATCGAAGGAAAATGGGCGGTCATCATCGGCTTTGATAATAAAGTAATGGCCGGTGCTTGGATTGCCGGCCAGGCTGAAAACATTCTGAAGGTTACGGATATTGCTAAGAGATTGAACGTACCGCTCGTTTGGCTGACTAACTGCAGCGGGGTTAAGTTGATGGAGCAAGAGGAAGTGTACGCCGGCCGCCGCGGCAGCGGCACCACCTTCTTCCGCCATGCTGAACTCAATAAGCTGGGGGTTCCGATTCTTAACGCCATATACGGCACAAACCCGGCCGGCGGAGGCTACCAGGGAATCAGCCCGACCATTCTTCTGGCCCATAAAGATGCCAACATCGCTGTCGGTGGAGCCGGAATCGTGGGCGGCATGAATCCTAAAGGATACTTTGACGCGGAAGCTGCCCAGCAGTTGATTGACGCGACCAAAGGTTTCAAAGCCAAAGCACCGGGGCGGGTTGAGACCCACTTTGATGAGACCGCTTATTTCAGGGAAGTTCATGATACGGAAGAAGGGGTTCTGGACGGAATTAAAGAGTACATGCGGACTCTGCCTGCCTATGATCCCAAGTTCTTCCGGGTTGCGGAGCCCGCAGCGCCCAAATATGCGCCGGAAGAAATTGACCGCATTGTCGCAGCCAACCAAAAGCGCCCCTATGACGTGATGCAGGTCGTGGCGCGTTTGGTCGATAACAGTGAGTTCATGGAGTACCGCCCGGACTATGGGCCGGAAGTGTTCACCGGGGTGGCTAAGATTGACGGTTTCCCGGTGGGGATTATCGGCAACCGCCAGGGAATTTTCCCGAAATATCCGGAGTATGCGGAAGGCGCTTATGCCGGAGTTGGGGGTAAGCATTACCGTCAAGGTTTAATTAAGCAAAATGAATTCGTCACCTTCTGCGGCCGGGATAACCTTCCGATTATCTGGCTTCAAGACACGACCGGTATCGATGTCGGGGATTTGGCGGAGAAGGCCGAACTCCTGGCTCTCGGACAAAGCCTGATTTACTCTATTGAAAAAACCGATCTTTCCATGATGTGCGTGGTCTTGAGAAAAGGTTCAGCCGCAGCCCACTATATCATGGGCGGCCCCCAAGCGAATGAAAACAATGCCTTTACCCTGGGCACACCGCTCACGGAAATCTACGTCATGCACGGAGAGACCGCAGCCGCCGCTTCCTATGCCCGCCGCCTCGTGAAAGAGCAGGAAGCCGGACGGGATCTGGAGCCCGTGATTGAAAAGATGAACCAAATGGTCAAAGACTATGAAGAAAAGTCTAGGCCGGTGTATTGCGCCAAACGTGGCTTTGTGGATGAGATCGTATCCCTGCCTGATTTGCGCAATTATGTGGTCGCCTTCACTGCAGCCAACTACCAGAATCCGAAATCAATTACCCCGGTTCATCAAATGATTCTGCCCCGCATCATTAGAGGATAATTAAGACTCATAAAGAAAAAATTATGAAGCAGAGAGTGTTAATTGCCCCCAAAGTGGCGCATGAGCTTAAATAGAATACTGGAGGAGATGCCGAATGGGAAGGCAAGCTTGTTTGAAGTCTAACTTCAAAGGCACCACAGAGAAGGTTATAACCCAAGTTGCCAAGAATCATTTACTCTATGAGAAAGAGGGTTATCTGGCTAAAATCACCCTCAACCGCCCGGAAGCCTTGAATGCCTTTTCCGTCCCGATGATCAGGGGGTGGGCCAAAGCGCTGCAGGATGCTCAAGATGACCCTGCCATCCGGGTCATTGTGGTAACCGCCAGGGGCAAAGCTTTTTGCGCCGGCGGGGATACCAAAACCATGTTAAGCGGCAAGGGCTTTATGGCCGATGACGAGCAGGGGGATGCCTGGGGCAGCCTGGCGCTGGACCGTAAACGAGCCTTAACCGAATATATTCATAAAATTGCCCTAACGCTTGAAAATATGGATAAGCCCGTAGTGTGCGGGATCAACGGAGTCGCGGTGGGGGCAGGTTTGGATATGGCCTTGATGTGCGATATCCGGATTGCCGCTGAGAGTGCCAAAATTTCCAGCGGTTATGTCAAGGCAGGTCTGGTGCCGGGTGACGGCGGTGCCTACTACATGCCGCGCATTGTCGGGGTGGCCAAGACCCTGGAGCTGATGTGGACCGGTGATTTTATTACGGCGGCGGAAGCCGAAAGATTAGGTTTAGTCAATAAAGTTGTCCCGGATGAAGATTTACAGCGGGCAACCTTGGAGACAGCGCTTAAAATTGCCGAATCCCCTCCGGTTTCTGTCCAGATGATTAAGAGAGCCGTGTACTCGGCCCAGCGTACCCAGGATTTGCATACAGCCCTTGACCTTATTTCATCCCACATGGCTATTGTTACGGAAATGGCTGATCATAAGGAAGCCTTAACGGCGATGCAGGAGAAACGCAAACCAAATTTCCGCGGAAACTAACTAGTTGAACGAGACTTCATTCAGAGGGGGATTCAACCCCCGCTGAATGTTAGTCGAGTTCAGTGTTAAACTTCTCAATTCTTGCTTGAGTGTTTATGCGCGTTGCAGGTAAAACGCTGCAGCGCGCATTGTTTCCCTATGCAGGGCTAAGAATACGGAGTGCCAATTTTCGGTTGATTAAGGGAGGATTCACGTGCACTTAAAGGTTGGCCAAGTTATGACACGTCTAACCATCTGTTTGTATACGCACAATACGATTGAAGATGCGCTGGCGTTAATGAAAGAAAAGAAAGTGCCCGGATTGCCTCTTTTGACTGAACAGGGGCATATACAAGGGATGGTGAGCAAGGAGCAAATCCTGGAGAAAGGTTTGGAAGGGATAGCTCCTGAGGCCAAAGCGGTGAATTACCTTACCACCCGCTTTATCCCGGTGAAGGAAGAGACGTTGGTGGAGGAAGTTTGGGATTTACCGTTTGAACTCTATCCAGTGTTAAACAGCCAGGATGAGATCACCGGGGTGATATCCAAATATCAGTTGGGTTTGGCCTTATTTCAGCATTCCGAGCTTAGACGCCAGGAGCTCGAAGCCGTTTTTGATTCAGCTCATAACGGGATTTTAGCGATCAATAAACAGGGAATCATTACCTCCTTAAACCCTGCTGCCGAGAAACCTACCCGTTCCACCCGGGCCGAAGCCGTGGGTAAGTTCCTTACAGATGTCATTATTCCCACGGGGTTATTAGAAGTGGTTCGCAGCGGAGTACCCGCTTTCGGGGTTAAATTTCAGGTGGGCCGGCGCCAGTATATTACCAATCGGACGCCCATTATTAAAAACGGAGAAGTCATCGGTGCAGTAGGAGTTTTCCAGGATGTTTCAGAGATTGAAAAGACTCTGCAGGAATTGCGGAGTGTGCGCCACTTAAACGATCAGCTAAAAACCATTGTCGATTCCTCTTATGACGGGATTATTATCTGCGATGATCAAGGGGAGATTTTGCGCTGCAATCCTGCGGTGGAACGGATTTTAGGCTTATCTGCTCCGGAATTGGTAGGCAAGCATTTCCGCGAGCTCGTGGACCGGGGGCTTTTTGCCAATAATATCATTCAAATGGTGAAAAAAGAGTCTGGCCCGGCAAATATTCTGGAAAGGCCCTATGCTGATCACTCCTTGCTGATTACGGGCAACCCGGTCATGGACGAAGAAGGGGAAATCAGCAAAATTGTCATCAATATCCGGGATATGAGTGAACTTCTGATTCTTAGGGAAGCTTTAGAAGAAAGCAAGCAGCTTTCTCAGAAATATCAATCTGAAATCGTGGAACTGAAAAATAACATTGATCCGGAGTTTAATCTGATTGTGCGCTCCCCGGCTATGGAACAGGTATTGGAACTGGCCCAGCGTGTAAGCAAAGTCGATTCTCCGGTGGTCCTTATCGGGGAAAACGGGGTAGGGAAAGAAGAAATCGCCCGTTTTGTGCACCAGCACAGTGAACGCAAAGGCTCCCCTTTCCTCAAATTAAACTGCGGGTCTGTTCCGGAAGAATTGCTGGCGCAGGAATTGTTTGGAGGAAAAAGCCGCTCCGGCAGGAAAAGCGGTCTGTTAGAGCGCGGCCACCTGGGGACTCTTTTCTTGGAAGAGATTGAACAGATGCCCCTCAGCTTGCAATCAAGGCTGCTCAGGGTTATGCAGGATAAGGAGTTAGTGCCGGATGAGGGGCAGCAAGCGCTTCCGGCGGATGTAAGGATTATCGCCAGCACCGGTCAGCCCCTGAAAGAATTAGTAGATAAAGGAACTTTCCGGGAAGACCTATTTTTCCGGCTCAACGTGGTTCCGATCAAAATCCCGGCCCTCAGGGAGCGCAGAGAAGATATTATTCCGCTCATTCATTTCTTCCTGAAACAAAACAATAAACGCTATAGCCTGGAAAAAGAGCTGGCATCAGATAGTGTTGAACTCATGCTCAATTACAGTTGGCCGGGAAATGTTAGGGAAATGGCCAATATTATTGAACGCTTGGTTGTAACGGCAGAAGGTAAAGTAATTAAAGCGAAGGAAGTCAACTTCGTTCTCTATGAGAGGGAACAAGATCCTGAACGCATGGTTTCAGTGGCAGGAGTCATTCCATTAAAAGACGCAATTGACGAAGTTGAACATCAGCTGGTTTCCTTAGCCATGGAGAAATACGGCACCACGGTCAAAGCGGCCGAGGCCTTGGGTGTCAACCAATCGACGGTTGTACGCAAATTAAAAAAACTAAAGGAAACTTAGTGCGAGGAAACCTAATTTTAATTTATAAAGGAAAATGAACGGATTTCTGACGCGGTGGGTTGAAACCAACTGTATCTCAGATTTCCGTTTATTATTTTTACAATCCTCAGAATCAACCGTTCATACGCGTTTTTGCGCACTCTGGACTTCGAAATGAACGGTTAGAACAATTCCAAATGATAATGTCTGAATCTTTTGTTATTATTATCTAAAAGGATTTTTGTGTTAAAGTAGTACTAAGACAAGTTCTGCTTTAAGAATGATAATGTATTAGGTATGACGAAACGTTTTTCAAATGCACCTGCCGTTTGGAGATGTTTTACACAAAGATAATGAAGTGGAGGAGAGAAGGGAAATGAAAACCTTAATGACCGGCAACGAGGCCATTGCCCGCGGTGCCTATGAGTACGGCGTGCGCGTCGCCGCCGCCTACCCCGGCACCCCCAGCACGGAAATCCTCGAAAACCTTGCCAAATATCCGGAGATTTACAGCCAGTGGTCTCC
>NZ_JAFLRH010000017.1 GCF_017310645.1 Paradesulfitobacterium ferrireducens
GAGATAATCGCCGAAGCCGCACAACACCAGAGAATCTCTTCGCGGCGAAGGATGCGGGTAATGCACCTTGGCTATTTTCATCCATCAGTGGTGCCGCATAGCGGCATGGGAGTCTGACTACTGACTCCTGAATTCTGGCTCCTGACTCCTGACTCCTGACACCTATTTCAGCACGTAGCGTTCGATTGCCTGGGCGACCCCGTCTTCCTCATTGGTTCCGGTGATGACATCCGCTATTTTCCTGACCTCCGGGCGGGCATTCCCCATGGCTACCCCTAGTCCGGCGTAGGTTATCATCTCGACGTCATTGAGACTGTCCCCTACGGCCATCACTTCCTCCTGCTTCACTCCAAACTTCCTGGCCAGCGCGGCTAAAGCTACCCCTTTATTCACTTCGGCATTAATAAGCTCCAGGAAAAAGGGTTTGGACTTGGTGACATGAATATCCCGGCCGAAACTCTCCCGCAAAACAGGGGCAAACGCATCCAGGCGGGCTTCTTCATCGATGATCAGGATTTTCTCTACCCCTTCGGGCTCAGCAGCCAAAACCGCGGCCAGATCGGCTTCCTCAATATTGACGCTGGCAATGCGTTCATATTCCTGTGTCCATTCCGTAACCTTCTGCACCATCACCCGGTCCCGTAAATATACCTGGGCATAAAGCCCTTGCTGTTCAATCCGGTTCAGAAGCTCGGCCGCCAAGGCGGAAGGAATCACCTTGCGAAAAAAGATTTCCCCGCTTAAAGCCTGAGAAATCAGAGCCCCATGATAGGTAATAACCGGCACATCGACCCCCAATTGCTCAGCATAAGGCTTAGCTGAAATGGTCATGCGCCCGGTCGCAATCGTTAAATTGACACCTTGCTCCCGTGCGGCCTGAATTGCCTTCACCGTGCGGGAGGATATGGTCCAATCATCGCGCAGCAACGTATCGTCAAGATCCATGGCAACCAGGCGAATCGCCATCCGTAATCCCCCCTAAATCGCAGTCCGAGGTCCGAAGTCCGAGGTCCGTCCTAACTGAATTCTAACTCCTGAATTCTGACTCCTGAATTCTGACTCCTGAATTCTGACTCCTGAATTCTGACTCCTGAATTCTGACTCCTGAATTCTGACTCCTGAAATCACAGATATCGCTTCAGAAACTGCCCCGTGTACGAGCCAGGATAGGCGGCTACTTCTTCCGGGGTGCCGGCGATTACGACTTCTCCGCCCCGGTCTCCGCCTTCCGGCCCTAAATCAATCAGATAATCCGCCGTTTTTATCACGTCCAGATTATGCTCGATCACCAGGACGGTATCTCCGCCTTCCACCAAGCGGTGCAAAACCTCAAGCAGGCGGTCAACGTCCGCCATATGCAGACCGGTTGTCGGTTCATCCAGGATGTAAATGGTTCTCCCGGTGCTGCGGCGGCTCAATTCCGTCGCCAGCTTGACCCGCTGCGCTTCCCCGCCGGAGAGCGTAGTGGCCGGCTGTCCGAGCTTGATGTAGCCTAAGCCCACATCCTGCAGGGTCTGAAGCTTGCGCTGGATCTTCGGCACTGCCTGGAAAAAGACGAGAGCCTCATCCACTGTCATGTCCAAGACCTGGGCAATGTTTTTGCCTTTATAGTGTACTTCCAGGGTCTCCCGGTTATATCTCTGCCCGCGGCACACTTCACACGGGACATAGACATCAGGCAAAAAGTGCATTTCAATTTTAATGATCCCGTCCCCGTGGCAGGCCTCACAGCGCCCGCCCTTGACATTGAAGCTGAAGCGCCCGGGCTTGTAGCCGCGCACTTTGGCTTCCGGCGTCTGGGAAAAAAGCTCGCGGATGAAGTCAAAAACCCCGGTATAAGTGGCCGGATTCGAGCGCGGGGTGCGCCCGATCGGGGACTGGTCAATATCAATGACTTTGTCCAGGTACTCCATCCCCTGGATTTTGGCAAAAGCCCCCGGGCGCTGGCGTGAGCCGTTCAAACGGGCAGCCAGCCCTTTATATATGATGTCATTGACCAAAGTGCTTTTGCCTGAGCCGGAAACTCCGGTCACACACGTAAACACCCCGAGCGGAACTTCGACAGTTATTTGTTTGAGGTTGTTTTCTTCAGCACCCAAGACTTTAAGCCATTTCCCGTTGGGAGTCCGGCGCACTAAGGGTACCGGAATTTTTCTCTTTCCGCTCAGGTATTGTCCGGTGACAGATTCCGGCGTGTTCAGAATCTCCTCCAATGTTCCCTGGGCTACAACCTGGCCTCCATGCGCTCCGGCCCCCGGGCCGATATCTATAATATGGTCCGCAGCCAGCATGGTATCCTCATCATGCTCCACCACCAACAGGGTATTGCCCAAGTCACGCAAACGCTGCAAGGTGGAGAGCAAACGGGCATTGTCCCGCTGGTGCAGTCCGATGCTGGGTTCATCCAGGACATAGAGCACCCCCATGAGGCTGGAGCCGATTTGAGTGGCCAGGCGGATGCGCTGGGCCTCCCCGCCGGAAAGCGTCCCGGCGGCCCGGTTAAGCGTGAGGTAATCCAGACCCACATTTACCAAGAAGCCAAGGCGCTCCCGAATCTCCTTCAAGACTTGGTGGGCAATTGTCTGTTCTTTTTCCGTAAGCTTTAGGGACTCTAAAAACTGTAGGCTCTCTGTCACCGGCAGCCGCGTTAAGTCATCGATCGACATATCCCCGACCTTGACGGCCAAAGCCTCCGGTTTGAGGCGCCTGCCCTGGCAGACCGGGCAGGGGCGTTCACTCATATACTGTTCAATCTCCGTGCGCACCGCGTCTGAGCTGGACTCCCGGTAACGCCGCTCGAAATATGGAATAAGCCCTTCAAACGGAGCGTGATAAATCTTGGGCTGGTCAAAGACATTGACATAACGGAAGCGCACCGGCACCTTGGTCCCGTGGAGCAGCCCCTGCCATTGCTCCTCAGTGAAATCCTTAACGGGAGTATCCATGCTAAAGCCTAAAACCTGGGCCACGCCTTCCAGCAGGTTCGGGTAATAATCGGACACAGAGCGGGCCCAGGGCGCAATCGCCCCCTCGCGCAAGGTTTTGCGCCGGTCCGGAATGACCAGGTCAATATCCACTTCCAGATTGGCCCCCAGCCCGGTACAGGCGGGGCAGGCTCCAAAGGGGCTGTTAAACGAGAACAGGCGCGGGGAAATTTCTTCTAAGGCAATGCCGCAGTCCGGGCAGGCAAAGTTTTCGCTGAACAAGACCTCCCCGCCATCCATTCGTTGGGCGATTACGTTCCCCTCGCCCAACTGAAGCGCGGTTTCCAAAGAATCAGCGAGGCGCGCGGCGCTGTCCGGCTTGAGCGCAATCCGGTCGATGATCACATCAATGGAGTGCTTCTTATTCTTCTCCAGTTTAATCTCGTCATTGATATCATAGGTCTCTCCATCCACCCGTACCCGGACGTATCCGGCCTTGCGGATTTCCTCCAGAACTTTGGCGTGTTCCCCTTTTTTCCCTTTGATTACCGGAGCCAAGATCTGCAGGCGCGTCTTCTCCGGCCAGGCCATAATCTGGTCTACCATCTGCTGCACGGTCTGGCGGCTGATTTCCCGGCCGCAGCGGGGACAATGGGGATGCCCGATGCGGGCATAAAGCAGGCGCAAGTAATCGTAGACCTCGGTTACCGTACCTACGGTAGAGCGCGGGTTGCGGCTGGTTGTCTTCTGGTCGATGGAAATCGCCGGAGACAACCCCTCGATATAATCCACATCCGGCTTGTCCATCTGCCCCAGGAACTGGCGGGCATAAGCCGAGAGAGACTCGACATAGCGCCGCTGCCCCTCGGCATAGATGGTATCGAAAGCTAAGGAGGACTTGCCGGAACCGGACAAGCCGGTGATGACCACCAGTTTGTCGCGGGGAATGTCCACATCAATATTTTTTAAGTTATGGGCGCGGGCGCCGCGCACCTTCAAGTAATCTTGGCTCATAAGTCCTCCAGATTTATATTACGAAAATATAATGGACGAAATACAGGCCCGCTCACCACGCGCCGGATGCTCGAACAGCGTGAAGCTGTTCGCCGAAGGATCGAAGTTTGTCGGCTCCGCTGACGCATCCGAAACCCTTTTGCTTTCTGCATGTGCGCCGCGTTGTGTGCCGTCCATGGCACACGCGGCATCAGTCCATCCGTGGACTAGTCCCGTCGGTGCGTCTAACGCTACGCCGACTACACTCGCTTAACGCTCCTTTGCTCAAACGGTTCGCTAAGCTTGTATTTCGCCATACTAATTAGCGTTTAGCTCTCTTCGCGGTCTTGGCAGCGTTGGCTGGGCCGGAGGCGGAGGCTTTGCGGGTGTCATAGCGGGAGCTGCGGCGCTGGACGGGCAGGCGCAGCTTGTTCTCTTCTCCTTTGAGTTCGATTATGAGGTCGCGCAGTTCAGCGGCCCTTTCAAATTCCAGATTCTTCGCCGCCTCACGCATTTCTTGCTCGAGAGCGCGGATGGCGGTTGCCAGTTCCTCAGGAGAGAGTTTACCCCCGTATGCCTGTTTCTTCTCTGCGACCATGGTCGCTTCCGGCACTTCGTACACGGGCTTGCGGATGGTTTGCGGAACAATGCCCATTGTTTCATTATAGGCCTTTTGGATTTTACGCCGGCGTTCCGTTTCGGAAATAGCCACCTTCATCGATTCGGTGACGCTGTCGGCATACATAATCACCTGACCGCCGGCATTGCGGGCCGCGCGTCCGATGGTCTGAATCAGGGAACGCTCCGCCCGCAGGAAGCCTTCTTTGTCCGCGTCCAGGATGGCGACCAGCGACACCTCCGGCAAATCCAGACCCTCGCGCAATAGGTTGATCCCCACAACGACATCGACCACCCCGAGCCTCAGCTCGCGCAGGATTTCCACCCGCTCCAGCGTTGTGATGTCCGAGTGCAAGTATTTTACTTTCAGCTCCAGGTTTTTCAGGTAATCTGTCAGTTCCTCCGCCATCTTTTTGGTCAGAGTGGTTACTAAGACCCTCTCCTGGCGGGCAATCCGCTTGTTAATCTCACCCACTAAATCGTCAATCTGCCCTTTGGTCGGGCGCACAAAAATTTCCGGGTCCAGCAGCCCGGTCGGCCGGATAATTTGCTCCACCAAGACAGGGCAATGCTCGAGTTCGTACGGCCCCGGGGTGGCGCTTACATAAACACGCTGGGGCACCAGCCGCTCGAACTCGGCAAACTTCAAGGGGCGGTTGTCGAGAGCGGACGGGAGGCGGAAGCCGAAATCCACCAGGGTGGTCTTGCGCGAGCGGTCCCCTTCATACATCCCGCGCACCTGGGGCAGGGTCACATGGGATTCATCCACAAACAACAGAAAATCCTCCGGGAAGTAATGGAGCAAGGTATAGGGAGTTTCCCCCGCGGCCCGGAAGGTGAGGTGGCGGGAATAATTCTCTACCCCATTGCAGAAGCCCATTTCCCTGAGCATTTCCAGGTCGTAGCGTGTTCTCTGCTCAAGCCGCTGGGCTTCTAAGAGCTTGTTTTCAGACTTTAAATAGGCCAGTCTCTCCTCCAGTTCAGCTTCAATATTGTCACAGGCTGCCAGCAGCTTCTCCCGGGCCGTCACATAGTGGGAATTTGGGAAAATAGAGACATGCCGGCGCTCGCCGAGAATCTCCCCGGTCAGCACGTTAATTTCATAAATATGCTCGATCTCATCACCGAACAGCTCAACCCGGATCGCCTGTTCTGAAGCTGAGGCGGGATAAATTTCGACCACATCCCCCCGTGCGCGGAACGTCCCGCGCACGAAGGCGATATCATTGCGGTCATACTGAATGGATACCAGCTTGCGCAACATATCGTCCCGGTCGAGCTCCTGCCCTTGGCGCAAAGACAAGACCAAATCACGGTATTCATCCGGAGAACCCAAACCGTAGATACAGGAAACGCTGGCGACCACAATGACATCCCGCCGTTCAAAGAGGGACGCTGTGGCCGAGTGGCGAAGCTTTTCGATCTCATCATTAATCGAAGCGTCTTTTTCAATATAGGTGTCGCTGGAAGGAACATACGCTTCAGGCTGATAATAATCGTAATAACTGACAAAGTATTCGACTGCGTTCTCCGGGAAAAACTCTTTGAATTCACTATAAAGCTGGGCGGCCAGGGTCTTATTATGCGCCAGCACCAAGGTCGGCTTCTGAACCTCAGCAATAATGCTTGCCATCGTATAGGTTTTGCCGGACCCTGTGACTCCTAAAAGGGTCTGGTGTTTTTTCCCGTCCCTGACGCCTTGTGCTAAACTCTCAATCGCCTGCGGTTGGTCCCCTGATGGTTTATACGGTGCATGCAGACGAAATTCCATAAGTGTTTTACTCCTTACTTTCCTTGGATAAATTTAACTAGCTTATAAATCGTAATAAGTCTAAATTAAATTATATCACTCCGGGAAGTAAAGAGCCAAACTTTCCTTTATTCGTTGTCCGTCAACCTGGTGAATTATTTCCTCCATTTTCTCCGCCATTCTTTTTATCTTTTTGGTCTCCTTGTTCCTTATCTCCGTTCTTCCCGTCCTGGCCTGAAGTTTGGGATTGCTTTTGACTGGCGGAGGGTTGGTTTTGCAGAAGCATTTCAGGCGGAATCGTACGCACTTGCTCATTAGCGTTTTTCTCTGTCCCGATGACTTTACCTTGTGCATCCAAATATTCTCTGGTCGTCTCGGTGCGCACCCGTTCCGTAACTTTTTGAACTCCGGCCGGGAGTCCGGTTGATGGCTGCTGTCCACCGGACTGACTTTGATTTTGCCCGCCTTGGGCGCTTTGGCCTGATGCATTTTGGCTGCCTTGACTTTGCCCTTGATTGGCTTGTCCCTGGCCTTGTTGTCCTTGCTTCCCTGACTGGTCTTGCTGCTGCCCGGCCGCCTGTTCCTGAGCGGCGGCATTCAAGGTCGTCACGTAGCTTTTTTGGACTAAAGCTATATTTTCCGGTGTTACCGGCTTCACCGGGAGAATCTTGGCCGGAATTTCTCCTCCATCACTGGGGATAGAACTTGTGATATCCAAAGGTTCATTTTTGACAATCTTTTGAGCCCATTGATAGGCGTTGACACCTAATAAATAGGGAGAAGTATCTACATCCGCTATTTGCCCGCCGGAGGCCATTCTTTGCAGGGATTGAATATTGGCCTGCCCGTTCACTAAGAAAACTTTATCGGCTAACTGCATCTGCTTCAGGACCTCTGAAGCCTGAGCCGACAATTTCTCGGTCTGCGCCAAGACTCCTTGAACTTTGCCCGGATTTTTCTGGAGGTAATCAATAAAGCTTTGCCTGGCCACGGATTCTGACCCGGGAGGGCTGCCAATAACCACGAGATTGATTTTCGGATTTTTGCTCAAAACAGCTTTAGCCCCCGCCACCAGGCTCTGGGAAGCGCTGTCATTGGGATCAGCCTGCAAGAATATCAACTGGCCTTCCTGCATCTTAGCTAAAGCGCTTTCCGCCATGAGCTGGCCCACGCTTTCGGGATTTGACAGCACGACACCTACCGGTTTCACCCCTGAAGGCACTTGTCCGATGGTTAGAATGGGTACTTTGCTTTGGCTGGCCGCTTGCAATAAATTTTGGGATTTCCCCCCTTGGTATATCAAAACCTTGGCCCCTTGCAGCGGATCATCATTTTGGTTTGAACTCTGGCTGCTTTCATTCGATCCGGACTTGGATTTAGCGTTGGATTTCGAGCCGGAGGACTGTCCGGAGCTGCCCTTAGACTGTTGATTGTTGCCCGCTCCTTGGGATTGGGCCGCACTTGCAGATAAATATTTTACTTCCATATTTTCCTTTTTAGCCATATCTTCGATCCCTTTTTGAATAAGTATTTTATTGGGATCCTCGTCATTTAGAGCTACTCCGATGACTTGCTTAGAATCAGATGTTTTTGGGGAAGAAGTTTTCTTTTTATTTCCTAAAAGGTCTTGTAGACCGCAGCCTGTTAAGGTTAAACTTAAAAGTAGAGTTAATAGGATATAAAAGAATCGCATAGGACACGCCTCCTCCCGTAAGTACTCAGTTGATTAGGAGTCAGGAGTCAGGAGCCGAATAACAAAACGAAATTTTAATTCTATTTCACATTCTGATTACTGAATTCTGGCTACTGAATTCTTTCAGCATTTAGTTTTCCCGCGGACATCTTAAAAATTCGGAAATAAAGGATGGTACGATGCTAAGCTTTTTGGTAAAACTGCTCATTAATTCCATGGCTTTAATTTTAACAACTTTATTTGTTCCGGGGCTGCACCTGGCCCGCTTTTCCACGGCGATCTGGGCCGCCCTGGTTTGGGGTTTAGTCAACAGCTTGATCCGCCCAGTTCTTTCCTTTTTTACCTTTCCCCTTCAGCTTGTTACTTTGGGCCTATTTACTCTAATCCTTAACGGGCTTATGCTGGCATTGACGGCCAAACTCGTTCCGGGCTTCAGCATCCGCAGCTTTTCCAGCGCAGTGATAGGGTCGGTGGTGTTAAGCATCATTAGTTTGGTACTGACCCATTTGTTTGATTAGGCTTCGTGAATATTTAGACAAGACTGGAGGGATTACAAGATGCCTGTTAAATTAGAACACATCCTGAAACGGGTTCAAGCCCTTCCCGCCTTGCCCGCCTCAGCCATGCGCGTCATTGCTCTGACCAAAAACCCCGAGACCAATATTAAAGATTTGCAGGCGGTAATCGCCCAAGATCCGGCCTTAGCCGCAGGTATTTTACGCCAGGCCAATTCGTCCTATTATGGGTATGCCCGCCGTATTTCCTCCCTGCAGGACGGAATCATGATTCTGGGCTTTCAAGCCATCCAGGGTCTGGCGATGGCCTCAGCAGTCGCTCCTATCCTTAAGGTAAACCTCGCCGGGTATGAGATCGATCAGGAAGGGTTGTGGCAGCACTCCATGCTTACAGCCATGACTGCCAAAAAGCTATGTAAAATCTTAAAACTCCCGCATGGGGATACTGCCTTTACGGCCGGCCTTTTGCACGATATCGGCAAAATTATTATTACGGTCTATCTCCAGGAAATCGGTTCCTATATACTCAAAAAAATAAATGACTCCAGCCTGACCTATGCAGAACTGGAGGAAAAAGTCATCGGTTTCGGCCACGCCACCGTTGGCGGATTTATTGCCAAACACTGGAACCTGCCCCCAGAGTTAGTGAGCGCCATTTCTTATCACCATACCCTCCCTTCCGAGGATCCGCACCCGGATGTTACCGCCGTTGTACATATTGCCAATTCTCTAGCCAATACGATGGGCGTTGGAGGCGGGGTCGACAGCTTCCTCAATCCTTTAGAGGAAAAGGCCTTAGCACGTTTTCAACTGACGGAAGCTGATTTGGAACTCCTCATGGCGGAAATGGGCGAGCTTCTCTCAGATCCGTCTTTGTTCGGGTAAACCTTAAACAGTTCACACCAAGACAAACTAGCAAAACAGGCGTATACTTGTGTTGGTGGTGAATATGATGCCGTTTGACTTATTTTTTAAACTTGCCCAAAATACGAGTGTTATCGTGACGATTGCTTACCTCTTAAGTAAAACGAAAATTTTTAAAAATGCCATGCTCCTGCGCAATAACCGGCTGGAAAAGCTTTTCCTGATTGCCATCTTCAGTGCGATCGGGATCATGGGCACGTATACGGGGATTTCGATCAAAGGGGCTTTAGCCAACTCACGGGTGATTGGCGTCGTGGTAGGATCTTTGCTGGGAGGGCCGGTGGTCGGGATTGGGGCTGCGCTGATTGCAGGCTTGCACCGTTACCTTATCGGAGGGTTTACGGCGTTCTCATGTTCGATCGCAACGGTGGCAGAAGCCGGTTTCGCGGCCGTATATGTGCGCAAAATGAATCCTAAAAGCCTCACTTGGAAGACGGGGTTGTTCATCGGGGTTGTGACTGAAACTTTGCAGATGCTCATCATCTTGGCAACGGCGCGCCCGTTTGCGGCGGCTTGGGACTTAGTTGAGACGATTGGACTCCCTATGATCGTAATGAATTCAATCGGAATTGCCATTTTCGTGGTGATCGCCCGCAATTCGATTGAAGAGGAAGAGAAGGCAGGAGCATTACAAGCCCAGAAAGCGCTCGAAATTGCCAAGGTTACTTTGCCTATCTTAAGAAAAGGACTGCAAGAAGAGAGCGCCAGGCAAGTGGCTCAGATCATTTTTGACAGGGCGGAAGTGGAGGCCGTAGCGATCACCAACCGTGAGGTCATCCTCGCCCATATAGGGAACGGTTGTTCCCATCATTTAGCCGGTTCCCCGATCATGACCAAGGCTACCCAAGAAGCAATGGATACGGGCGAGATGAAGCTGGCTCAAGTAAAGGAAGAAATCGGCTGCCGCGATCATGCCTGTACCCTGCGTTCGGCCGTGATCGTCCCGCTGTATAGCCGAGGCGACATTATCGGAACGTTGAAACTTTACCGGGGCCGGGATCACGGGATCGGAAGCGTAGAGATTGAGCTGGCCCAAGGACTGGCCGGCTTGTTTTCAACCCAGTTGGAACTCGCAGCCTTGGAAGAACAGTCGAGACGGGTGGCAAAAGCGGAGCTTCAGGCACTTCAAGCCCAGATCAACCCCCATTTTTTGTTTAATGCCTTAAATACGATCGTTTCACTCGTGCGTACAGACGGAGAAAAAGCACGAAAACTCTTAATTCAGCTGGGGGATTTTTTTCGCAAAAACATCCAGCGGAGAGACAAGTTTGTGAGCCTGCGTGAGGAATTGGAGCATATCAGGGCTTACCTGAGCATTGAACAGGCCCGTTTTGGGGATAGTTTGAATGTAGTGGAAGAGATTGCTCCCGAAGCCGAAGATTGGCTCGTTCCGCCACTAACCCTTCAGCCCCTGGTGGAAAATTCCATCAAGCACGGGATTTATCCCAAGGTAAACGGAGGAACCGTCAACATCCGTTGCTGGGTCGAACAACATGTATTGCGAGTTGTTATCGAAGATGACGGAGTGGGGATTGAACAAGCCAAGCTGGAGGCGATACGGCAAAAACGGTATATTTCGCCGACCGGGGCGGGTGTGGGTTTAAGCAATATCAATGACCGCCTCAAATATTTATACGGATCCGAATTGGAGATTCAGAGTGAACAGGGGCGAGGCACCCGAGTATCAATCAACATACCCGCACAGACTTAGGAAAGTATCATGCATGATTATTGAGGCCAACGAGGAGTGAAACCGGATGCGCGTGGTGATCGTTGATGATGAATCCCCGGCGCGGGATGAATTAAAATACCTGTTGGAACAAATGGAGAATGTGGATATTATAGGCCTGGCGCGCAACGGTCAAGAAGCTTTGGCCATCATTCCCGAGCTACGACCGGACGTGGTCTTTTTGGATATTCAGATGCCGGATATATCCGGACTTAGTGTGGCACGGGAATTGTATCAGCGCCTGGGCCCGGAACTTTTTCCTTTATTAGTCTTTGCCACTGCGTACGACCAACATGCTTTGGAAGCGTTTGAGGTCAATGCGGCCGACTATGTGTTGAAGCCTTTCAGTGAGGAAAGGCTGCAGCAAACGGTTCAACGCCTGAAACACAGTCTCCAGGAAAGAGGATGTCCTCCGGAACAAGTAGAGGGTACCCGGCTTGATAGAGAGAAATTAGATCGCATCCTTTCTCTCTTGGAAAGTCCGTCCCCAAAGGCCAAGCTTCCCGTTGAGGAAAATGAACGAATGATTCTGCTGAATGCGGAGGAAATTGTTTTTGCCGGGATCGAAGGTCGGCATGTGCTCATCAAAACACTGGATGCTTCGTACGCTACGAATTATTCTTTAAGCGAGTTGGAAGAACGTCTTGGCCTAGTGCAGACTCATAAGAGCTATTTAGTCAATAAAGAAATGGTGCGGGAAATCGTCCCTTGGTTTAACGGAACCTATAACCTGATCATGAATGACCGGGATAGATCCCAGATCCCGGTGAGCCGGACGTATGTCAAGTCTGTCAAGCAGGCACTGAAGATATAAAGCAAGTTTCTAAGATTAGGTATTCAGAATTCAGGAGTCAGACTTCCATGCCGCTATGCGGCACCACTGATGGATGAAAATAGCCAAGGTGCATTACCCGCTCACCACGCGCCGGAGCTGTTCGCTTGTTGATTCAGCTACAGCGCCAAACCTTAGGGTAATACCTGAAGTGAACCGTGACGCTGCTTAACGCTGAATCAACTGCGCTCTCGACGCTCCTCTGCTCTACGGTTCGCTAAGTAATTGCCCCTCGTCTATTTTCAGGGCAGAAGTCAGAAGCATTTTGAAAGTTGGAACCAAAAACGTGCAACTTAAGCACGTTTTTTTGCATGTTTTGCACACTTTCCCTCTAAAGATCCGATTTGAAGTATGATTTCAATGAGCATTAACCTTAGGGTAAATGCTTGTGCAATAATTTAATTTTTCCGAAAAGGGGGATATACCATGCGTGCACTTTATCTATTGATTGCGGCAGCCAGTATCCTGATTATTGGCTATCGCCTCTACGGCACCTTCATGGCGGCTAAAGTTTTAGCGGTCGACCCTCGAATTGCCACTCCGGCTAAACGTCTGGACGACGGCCATGATTATGTACCTACCAATCGCTGGGTAGCGTTTGGACATCATTTTGCAGCAATTGCCGCTGCCGGCCCGCTGGTCGGCCCGGTGCTCGCAGCCCAGTTCGGCTATTTGCCGGGAACACTTTGGATCCTCATCGGCGGCGTTCTCGGCGGAGCAGTCCACGACATGGTCGTACTGTTCGCATCCGTGCGCCACAACGGAGAGTCACTGGCACAAATCGCCAAGAAAGAAGTGGGCCCTGTGACCGGGGTTGCCGCCTCATTTGCGGTCTTGTTTATTCTGCTTATTACCATGGCCGGTTTATCGATTGTTATCGTCAATGCCTTGCACGATAATCCCTGGGGTTCCTTTACGGTCGCAATGACCATTCCGATTGCAATTTTTATTGGGATTTATATGCGCTTTTTACGCCCGGGGAAATTGGGCGAAGCCTCTTTAATCGGGGTGCTTCTCATCTTGCTGGCCGTAGCCTTGGGCCCGGTAGTGAAAAGTTCAGGCCTGGCACCTTACTTCAACTACAGCGCCAATGTCATTAAGATTGCCCTCCCTGCCTACGCCTTTGTCGCAGCGGCGCTTCCGGTCTGGTTCTTACTCGCACCGCGCGACTACTTGAGTTCTTACCTTAAAATCGGAACCATCGGCGCCTTAGCTTTGGGAATCATCTTTGTCAATCCGGTCTTGCACATGCCTGCGGTAACGAAGTTTGTCAACGGCGGAGGTCCTATCATCGCCGGCAAGGTTTGGCCTTTTGTTTTCATTACGATTGCCTGTGGCGCAATCTCCGGCTTCCATAGTCTGATTGCGGCCGGGACCACGCCTAAGATGCTGGAAAGCGAAAAAGATATTAAAATTGTCGGCTTCGGGGCCATGCTGGTGGAATCCTTCGTCGCAATCATGGCCATGATTGCCGCCTCGGTGCTCCCGGTCGGAGACTATTTCGCCATTAACACCATGCCAGACGTCTTTGCCAAGCTCGGCATGGCGGTCGACAAGCTGCCGGTGCTGTCCCAAATGATTGGGGAAAACGTGGCGGGACGCCCAGGCGGGGCAGTATCCCTCGCCGTCGGCATGTCTTATGTATTCTCGAGCATTCCAGGGCTCAATCATCTGGTTGCTTACTGGTATCAATTCGCAATTATGTTTGAAGCGGTATTTATCTTGACTGCTGTGGACGCCGGAACCCGGGCCGCCCGCTACGTAGTCCAAGACATGCTTGGAGTGATAATTAAACCCTTCAAGAAAATCAACTGGTGGCCCGGAGCGATTATCAGTGCAGCTTTGGTCTCTTTTGCCTGGGGCTATCTCCTGTACGGGGGGAATATTTCAACGGTCTGGCCCCTTTTCGGGGTCTCGAACCAGCTGCTCGCCTCCCTGGCCTTAGTGGTTGGAACGACCATCATCTTGAAGAACACAGGAAAGATAACCTACGCCTTGACTACGTTTATCCCGTTCGTCTTTCTCTTCGTGACCACGCTCACCGCATCCTACTATAATGTAACACTGGTTTATCTGCCCAAACACATGACCTTGAATGTCGTGCTGTCAGTTCTCATGGCACTGCTCTCCCTGGTTATTGTGGTGGATTCTGCAATCAAATGGAACCGCTTAATTGCAGACAAAAAAGCTATGACCCGGCAAAAACTCGAACACAATGCCTTGGTACAGGAGTTGAGCGCAAAGTAAGCATCTGTCCCGGAGATTTGCAGTAGAAATAAAGCGGGGCGCAGCGTAACATCTGCGCCCTATTTTTTCAGCACATGTAATGGAAAGGGGATGACCCGGATGTGGAAAATCTCACCGGAGGCGCTGGCATATCTGAATAAACAGCAGATTCAGGAACTTACTGTTGATCAACCTGTTACTGTCAGCGGGTGCTGTATCCAGGTTTCCGAACCACCTGGAGTTAGAGCGGGAGAACCGCTCTGGGACGGATTGCAGCCGGGAGTTCAGGTCGGTGGAGGGTCTTTTGCCGTGCTGGAGGTCGAAGGGATAAAGCTCAATGTACCGTCCCATCTGTCCGGCCTGGACTTAACCATTGATTTGACCCGGTTTTGGCGGCGGGAAAAGCTGGTTATCGAGGGTTGGAATCTGGTCTAGTTTTGCTTCTCTCAGCTCCGTCTTTGTTCGGTTAGAAAGTCAAGCTCCCGCAGGATGCGGTTTAGCAAGTCTTCCCTTAAAGCGTCGACCTTGCTGAAATCCACCGTTTCAATGTATATGTTTTTTAAGAGAGACCTTTGCTCATACCAAGCACGCAGGGTCTCTTTTAATTTGGGACTAAGAGACTGAGTCAGATTTTGATCGGCTAAGTTGTCCGGATTTCCTTGCCAAATGGCTAAATTCCGTTCCGGAAATACAATCCCAATGATCTCATTCGGATTGAGCGGGTGCAGTACCACCTCTATCACCTGCCCCAGCAACTGGGCTTCCCGTAAAAACCAGTTGAGCGCCTCCAGGGTTTCCTCCCCTGCTAAATGAATCTGATCAAATTCCGCTAAGAAATGGGGAGCCAGGTTGAGCCAGCCGTCAGGCGTGACACTATGAAGAAAACAGGGAGTAACAACACTCTTTTGCAATTTATGCAGGGCCTTTTGCACTTGGGACCAGGCACTATTTTCATTCTTGCTGAAATCCCACTGGGTCGGATTATATAAAGAAAACGGCTCTTGACCCTGCTGATCCATCCGTTTGGGTACGTGTTTTGTAAGCAAATGCACCAGTATCTCTTCAATTTCTGTTTGAAGTTCCCTTAATTTTTCTTCCAATATTAAAATTTCCTGGCGCTGATTGAGGAGCTTGCGCCCATCACAAAAGGCACCGAAATCATAGAAATGCTCGACGACGCCGGGAGCACGCCACTGCAGGGGAGAAATTTCTGCAGCATCGAGCATGGTATACCCTTCTCCAGCCAAAGTAAACCCGGCAATCGAGTCCGGGTCGCGGGCAGAGCGGAAAAAATCGAGTCCGTATCCCCGATCCAGAAGCTCCAGCCCAATCATTTTGATTAGGGTAGATTTACCTGTGCCCGGTCCGCCCAGGAGTACATAGGTACGCTCCCAGTTCACCATCATGAGCGGCAGCAAAGATATGTACCCCCTGGAAGTCAGACCCTCAGCAAAATAGTGACGCACGCCCGCCTTCGTGCTCATGCTTTTTGACCCCTCCCGCTGTTTTCTTTCTGTTTTCTTTGTACCAGTCTGAAAGTATAAATTTCTGGTGGCACAAGTGCAACTATGCTTCCGCTTTCGCTACGCTCGGCGCAAGCCGAGTTTTCTTTGTCGGGGTAGTTTATGCACGCAGGAGTGAATAGGTCACCGTTTTTATCTTCACCCAATAATTAAAGGGTACGGGCAGGAAATTTCGGCGTTCATTTAGAAGTATCTAGTAGGAGGGGTTAACTTGATGCAAACTCAGACTGCCGGCAAAGGACCAGGCATCTTCATTATCTTACTGGCCGCTATCTTACTTATTGTTTCAATCACGGTTACCGGCTTGAGTGCTTATGCATTAAACTCCGCGAATGCCTCAGATGCACCGGTTGCGTCTGAACCAATACCAATACATGCGCTCCAAGTCGGAGTTGAAAGAGCGCGCACGGAAGTTTTTAGGAAACAGGCGGAAATCTCCGCTCAAGCTGAAATGGAAAGATTAAAACAACTTGCTTTAGCGGAAGAAGCGCGCCGAAAAGAAGAGCAGCTAAGGCAGGAAGAAGAAGAGCGCAAACAGCAACAAGCCTTGGCTGCAAAATACAAAGCGATGACCCTCGAAGAACGGCTGAAAGACTATCTTGGCAGCAACGTGAATAAGGTAGGAATCGCCTATTATGACCTTACAACAGGAAAGACCCTGTCGATTAACGGAAATAAAACATTTATTGCCGCCAGTACGGTGAAAGTCCCTTTGGTTATGAAGGTCTATGATTTGGTTGCCGGCGGCCAATTACAAGAAACCCAGAAAATTGCCTATGACAAAGAGAAACATTTTGAAGCCGGATCCGGAATCCTTCTGAACCAGGACTTGTCGCAGCCGCTTCCGCTGAATTTGCTGGCGGAATATGCCATCCGTTATTCGGATAATATCGCAACCAATATGCTTATCACCCAGCTCGGGTATAATACTTTCAAGCAAGCGGTGGACGAAAAAGCCGGGATTGTAACCAACCATAGCGGCAACTACATGACCGCCAACGGAGCTATGAATATCCTAAAAAACCTATATACAGAATCCAAGAGCAATTCTAACTATGCAAAAATCATTGGCTGGATGAAGCAGACGGTCTTCCATGATAAGCTTGACCGTTACCTTAACCATGCTATGGTTGCTCATAAAATCGGATTTTACAGGGCAGCCGTCAGTGATATCGGGATCATTTATACCGATAAGCCCTATATTTTAGCCGTCTATACCAATGGGGTCGCTGATCCCAACACCCTGATCGCTGACATTTCGAAGATTATTTATGACCGGCAAGTGGGAAACGAATAGCAATTGGAACAATCATTGTATCAGTTATAAAAAACACCCTCTTGTATTCCTTCAGACATTGTTATCCACCCTAGCTGTTGCATAATACACAACAATGTTGTTTCTATAAAGTTTTTCAGCTGTCTTGGTTCTGCTCGCCGGCTAAAGCCAAGATCCGTTCAGCAGAAAGTGAAACATTCATAAGACCTTTACCCCCTGGACGGCGCGAAACCATAAATTTATAGGGTTTGCCATCCTCCACTCTTTTAATGATAGGAGTTGCAAAATAGTCTGCTTCCCCTGCAGCAACCTTCCGGTAAGCAGGGTTGATGTCATAAATAAGCATGCCTTCTGCCTCGGGTTGAGTGGCAAGTAGATATTTCCCCTCGGCATCGGTCAAATAGATATCATCGACACCGACTTCCGCCAGCAATTGAGTCAAACGGCTTCTGGACAAAGACTCGGCAGCGTCATACTTGGCAATCGCCTTACTGCGGTTCCACATGGTTCTTTCCATGCCTTTTTCTGCAATCCATTGCTGCATCTTGTCCACGGTTATGCTTAGTTCATTGACTGCATCCGTGATTATGGTTAAAGCATTGTTTTGCTCGTCAAGAGCGGCCGCAATCTCCTCGCTCCCTGCTGCGGTAGATTGGGCAGCCGCAGCGATGTCCCTGACTTCAGCGATGAACTCCTGGGTCTGCTCTTGCATTTCCTTAGTAGCCAATTCAATTTCTCCGAGGTGCCCGGCCACGCTGCGGCTTGCTTCAGCGACTTGCTCGAAGGCCAGGATTGCTTGCTGAACGACTTGTAACCCGGTTTCCGCTTCGTCCACGTTTTGCTTTGAGGCTCTATGAACTTCCTGTACCCCGGCAAGAACTAAGGCTAAAGTCTCTTGGATGTTCTCTACGGTTTGCTGGGAATTAGCTGCGAGCTTTTTTACTTCCTCAGCCACCACAGCAAAACCGCGCCCGGCCTCGCCTGCCCGGGCAGCTTCAATGGCGGCATTCAGAGCCAAGAGGTTTGTTTGCGCAGCAATAGCGGAAATCGCTGCCAACATATTCTCAATCCCCGCGGTATGGTTTTCCAGACGTTTAACCGCATTCTCAGTATCTAGAGCTTCCGCTTTTACCCTTTTCATGGCTGGTGTCAACTCGGCGGTGGCTTGGAGGCCGCTGGTAGCTGAAGAAGCTGTGTGTTCTGTGTTCCGAGCCAATTCCACAATACGATTGCTAACACCGTTAACTTTCTCCTCCAAGGTTTGGGCAAGCAGATTGAGGCGTTCGGCACTGTTGGCTTGGACTTGGTTGTTCCGGACGATTTCCGCAAAAGCGGCCCCGATTTCATGGGCACTTAAGCGTGTCTCTTCGCTGGATTGGGAAAGTTCAGCCATACTAGTGTGAACAGAAAGAGAAAATTTAGCCGTCGATGCCAGAAACAAACGGGCATTTTGCCGAGCATTCCCCACGGCCTGGGCAAGGATATGTAAGAGTCTGCGGGAACCGGGTGGGGGGAGGAAATAATCTCCCGCAGACCACTCTTGCAAAAATAAAGTTAAGGACTCCAAATCGCGCCATAAAAACCGTTCGAGCCAGAAGAGGAATCCAAGGCTGACGACAGCGATCTCCGCTGGAACTAAAAATTTAAGCGGAATGTAAAGAGAGAACAAGGAAAATATGCTATGGATCAAAGCAAAACCTAAAACAATCCCTAAACGCACATACCAACGTCCGGACAAACAAATGCAACCTCCTTTGCCTGCAAAAGCCAATCTGTCATAAGCCAAACCGCACATGACCAAATTAGCTCATAGCGAGGCAATTTCCGGTTGCCGCGTAGAAACCCTTGAACCAATTATCAAGGATATATGAGTTAGTCTGCACAATACCGCAAAATATATCTGACTTTTTAGGAAATATTATTCGACATATTAAACCAAATTCCTGCCGAACGAGAACGAAAATATACAACAAACTCCGCCTTTTCTGGATTGAAAAGGGACAAAACCGGAAAACCTTTTTTGAAAATATTGAGCAGGGGCTTAAATTTTCTCTCTATATTTACTTCCCTATCTTCCTCGCCAGTACCTCCACGGCTGTCCGTAACTGGGGATCAAACTGGGTGTTCATCGGGGAGATGGTCGGGTCTTGGTCTTTGCCCAGCTCGACTTGGACATCCGGTTCGATTCCCTTTTTGTGAATGTCAAGCTTGTTAGGCGTCAGGTACTTAGCGGTGGTCAGTTTGACACTGGTACCGCTGTCCAGCGGAAAAATCGTCTGTACAATCCCTTTGCCAAAGGTCTTCACTCCGATTAAAGTGCCGGTCCCTTTGTCTTTGATGGCCCCTGAGACAATCTCAGCGGCTGAGGCGCTTTCCCCATTCACCAGAACGACTAACGGCATATTCAAATAGTTGTCGGCAGCGTATTTGGTATCGACATTTCCGTTTTTATCCACAATATAGGTGACCGGACCCGGCGGTATAAAATAACTTGCTACCTGGACCGCCGATTCCAATTCCCCGCCCGGATTATAACGCAAATCCAGGATAATGCCTTTGTACTTCTTTATGTCTAAGCTTTTTAAGGCTTCGGCTAAGTCATTGCCCGTTTCCATGGCGAACTGGGAAATTTCAATGTAGGCCATATCCGGATGACCCGGCAAAGCTTTGCCTTCAACCGTAGGCACCGTAATCTTTTCGCGCGTGAGCGTAACCGTCACATCCCGGTTCTCACTTTCGCGGTACAAGACTAGGGTAACTTTCGTTCCTGGCTCCCCGCGCATGAGTGCGACCGCTTTATCCTGCTCGATGGTGGAGGTGTCCGTGTTGTCTATTTTTAAGATCACGTCCCCCGGTTGAATCCCTGCTTTGGCCGCAGGGGTGCTTTTAAGGGGGCGCATGACCACCAGTTTTTTCGGATCCTTGACACTGAGTATAATCCCGACGCCGCCGAATTTCCCTTCAATTTGTTCAAACAACTTTTCATTTTCCTGGGCATCAAGATACGTCGAGTAGGGATCTTTGAGAGCGCTCACAATCCCCCGGGTGGCACCGTCAACCAGCTGGTCCGTGCTGGTCGGCTCCAAGTATTCGTCCCGGATCAGCTCGAAAACCCGCACAAACCGGCCCAGGTGGTTAAAGTTGGCAACGACAACCGCACCCACTGCTACGGTTACAATGACTGAGAATATGACAAAAATCGTCAGTAAATACTTTAAGACCCTTCTTCCGCTCTGCTCCGCCAAAACCTTAACCCCTTCCTACCCCTGCCTGTCTTCATTCATAGTGCAACGCAGCGGCATAAGAACCCGTCTGCTGCTCCGTTCGGCCTAAAGAATTGCTTTTTAGGCTGGCCGAACGGCGTTAGTCATCCTCGGGCGGTAAGTTTCTTCTCCTGAATCGCCCTCGGCGATAACATCCACCGGATGTTATCGTCACCGGAGACTAACGTTCCTGGCTACTGAATTCTGACTCCTTCTACAAAGTCAAGCCTAATCTAAGTATATGCTTGTTTACTAATTGAAATACCTTAAAGGATCTGTGGGATTTCCGCCGACCCTGACTTCAAAATGAAGATGCGGTCCGGTGCTCCATCCCGTAGAGCCGACATAGCCGATCACCTGACCGGCCTTCACGGTATCCCCGTTGCTCACCGCAATCCGGGACTGGTGTCCGTAAAGGGTTGAAGTTCCCTCGCCATGGTCGATAACCACTGCGTTGCCATAAGCTCCATACCAACCGGCGTAAATCACTTCTCCGTCACCTGCCGCTTGAATCGCAGTCCCGGTAGGGGCAGGCAGGTCAACCCCGGTGTGAAGTTTGCGCTGGCCTGTGATCGGGTGCGTGCGGTAGCCAAAGGGTGAACTTATTTCATACCGTCCCGGAAGCGGCCAATTGCTGACTGAACCGACCACTCCGCCTTTGCGTGAGCGCTGGATTTGGCGGATTTTCTCCCCGATGGCATTGGAATCTTTCTCCAGCTGTTCAATTTGGTCAGACAATTCCTGCTGAGCTTTTTTGTTGGCTGCCAGTGAAACCTGGAGCTGACCGTTCTTGCTGTCCAAATCTTTCTTGGCGGCTGCCGCCTGGGCTTGCAATGCAGCAGCCTGGTCACGCGCCGCTTTTAATTCTTCTGTTTTCTTGGTGATCTGGTCTTTCTCTGTCCGGATATCGGAGAGAAGCTGTTGGTCATTGTCTACCAGCCTGCTTAAGTACTCAATCCTGGTGATAAAATCACTGATGCTGGACGACTCAAATAAAATCCCGAGGTAGCTTATTTGCCCATTCTCATAAATGCCGCGCACTCTCTGGGCTAAAGCCAAACGGCGCTGGTCTAGTTGTTCAACCTTCGCCTGCAGCTCCTTTTCCGAAGCAGTGACCTGTGCCTGGGCCTGGTTATATGCACTCTGCTTCTGATTCAGAGATACGGTGGCGGCAGAAATCTGAGCTTTTAACTGGTCCTGCTCTTTCTTCATTTTATCCGCCGTATAAGTGAGCTGGTTTAAGCGTCCTTGCACTTGATTAGTTTGTTCCGTCAATTTCTGCTGCTCACGAATCGCATCATCCAGCTCATCCGCCCGCAGCACCGGTCCGGAGGATAAAAGCAAGGCAAAAGAGAGGACGATAGCCGGAATCACTCTTTTCAACTCGAATCCCTCCCCCAAAGTTTAGATCTTAAGGAACTGTCTCAGCGAGATGGCCGTGCCGATCGCCCCGATGGCCATCCCGGAAACCAGGAGTCCGCTCAAAACCTGCCAGAACAGCATCGGATTTTGCACTACCGGAAGGAAGGCCAGGGTATTCTGGACATACCCGCTCAGCCAGTCATACGTTACCCCAACGGTCGCTGAGGCCAGAAGACCCCCGACCAAGCCCAAAAACATTCCTTCGATGAAGAAAGGCCAGCGAATAAAACCGTTGGTCGCACCGACCAGTTTCATAATCTGAATCTCCCGGCGGCGGGAGAAAATATTCATTTTGATATTGATCGAGATCAGAACGATGGAAGCAATCGCAAAAGCCACGATGACTCCGATACCGACCCAGCGCAGCCAACGCGTAAACGGCAGGAGCTTATCTATGAAATCCTTGCCGTAAACTACGTTTTCCACCCCTGAAAACCCCTGAATGCGCATGGCAATGTCTTTAACGACCTGGGGATCAGCCGCTTTAACCGTCAGCCTGTCCGGGAAAGGATTTATCCCGCCAAGGTCGTCGAGCAAATTATTGCCGCTGCTCTTCATGGTTTTGCCGAACTCAACCAGAGCCTGTTCTTTCGAGACAATCGTGACCGATGAAACCTGGGGCATTCTCTCGATGTCCAGTTTAAGTGTACCCAGCTGCTGGGGAGTAACGGATTTATCCGTAAACACCGCGATTTCCAGCTCGGATTCAAAGGTAGTGGCCATATTGTCCGCATTGACCATAAAGAAAATCGAAAAGCCCAGGATGACCAGGGATACCATAATCGTGAGAACGGAGGCTACACTTAACCAGGGATTGCGCCTGATTGAGTGAAAGGTTTCACGGAGGATGTAGCGCAGGGAGTTAAACTTCATAGCCGTATGCTCCCTTCTCTTCATCCCGTACCAGGCGGCCGCCTTCGATTGCGACCACCCGCTTTTGCATTTGGTCCACGATGTCCTTGGCATGAGTAGCCATGATCACCGTTGTTCCGCGTTTATTGATGTTATAGAGCAAATCCATAATTCCCCAGGCATTCTCGGGATCGAGGTTGCCGGTCGGTTCATCTGCAACCAGCAAGCCGGGACTGTTGATAATAGCGCGCGCGACACACGCCCGCTGCTGCTCTCCACCGGAAAGCTGATGGGGAAACGACTTGCCCTTGCCCCCCAGGCCGACGAGCTCCAGGGCAGCCCGGGAACGGGTCTGAACTTCCCGGGTCGACATTCCCAAAACTTCTAAGGCAAAGGCGGTATTTTCTTCCACCGTTTTGTTGGGAAGCAGTTTAAAATCTTGGAAGATGACCCCTATTCCTCTCCGCAAATAAGGAACTTCATGTTCGCGCATCCGTACCAGATTTCTATTATTCACTAACACCTGACCCCGGGTTGGTTTTTCTTCCCGGTAGAGAAGACGAATCAAAGTGGATTTTCCGGCCCCGCTCGGTCCGACCAGGAACACAAATTCTCCTTTGCCTATTTTCAGGTTAATATCGCTGAGGGCCCGGGCACCGTTCGGATAAATTTTTGATACATTACTCAGCTGAATCATTTCCGTCCTCCTCGTTCCGTGTCAAAGCCCTTTTTCCCCATAACTATTATTAAATTCGACACAAGTCTTGGATTTCCTGTTATAAAAAAATAAAACGGGCTGGTTGAACGAGACTTCATTCAGAGGGGGATTCAACCCCCTCTGAATGTTAGTCGAGTCCATACTGAACATTACCCGCCCTTTGGCACCCGCATCCTCGCCGCATAAGAAATTTAGTAAGTTTGCGGCTCGGCGAAAGCAATCCTCAGCCGTTAAGTTATTTTCACTGGTCAGCGGCTTCGGCGAAACCCTCCACTGGAGGCTTTCGTTGCAAGATACTTTCGGCCTATAAAGGCGGGGGACTTAGGGCGGGTTAGCTCAGTGTTAAAGCCCGTTTTCTTATATATAGTTGTCAGACAAGATGCCTTTGCCCCTTTTTACTTTCGCTCCCTCACGTTCTTGACGGCTTTCACCAGTTCGGCCTTGGAAAGCCCGTACTTCTCAAGAAGTTCGAGGGGACGGCCGGATTCCCCGAAGGTATCCTTAAGCCCAATGCGCACCATCGGAGTGGGCTGATGCTCCGCCAGAACTTCAGCGACGGCGCTTCCGAGGCCGCCGATGATGTTATGCTCTTCAGCCGTAACCACGGCCCCGCACTCAGCCGCAATACGTACGATGGTTTCCCGGTCCAGGGGCTTGACCGAGGCGGCATTGACCACACTGACTTCTATTCCGGAAGCGGAAAGCTCAGCGGCAGCCTCCAGGGCAATTCCTAACATCATCCCATTGGCGATAATCGCAGCGTCTTTGCCCTCGCGCAGGACGTTGGCCTTGCCGATCTCAAAGTGATAATCCTTATCAAAGAGCAGCGGCACGTCGAGACGGCCCATCCGGATATAGACCGGGCCCTGATGTTTAGCTGCAGCGTAGACGGCCTGGCGTGTTTCTTCTCCATCTGCCGGAACCAGGACGGTCATATTGGGCAAAGCCCGCATAATGGCCACATCTTCCACGGCCTGATGGGTTGCGCCGTCCTCCCCTACGGTTATCCCGGCGTGGGTGGCGGCTATTTTTACGTTAAGCTGGGGGTAAGCAACCGAATTGCGAATTTGCTCAAAAGCGCGTCCGGTGGCAAAGACCGCAAACGTGCTGGCAAACGGGATCTTGCCGGCAGCCGCGAGCCCGGCGGCCGTTCCGATCATATTCTGTTCCGCAATCCCCATGTTGAAGAAGCGCTCCGGATAGTTCTTGGCAAAGTCTGCGGTTTTGGTGGATTTGGACAGATCGGCATCGAGGACCACAATCTTAGGATTTTCTGCGCCTAAAGCTACGAGAGCCTTGCCATAAGCGTCACGGGTTGCTTGTTTCTCAGCCAAGTTTAGATGCCTCCTCTTCCAATTCTCTGAGCGCTTGCTCAGCTTGCTCTGCGCTGGGAGCATTGCCGTGCCAGCCTACCTGATTCTCCATAAAAGATACCCCTTTGCCCTTGACGGTTTGGGCAATGATCATTGTGGGTTTGCCTTTAACCGCTTGGGCTTCAGCTAAAGCCTTTAGAATCGCGTCTACATCATGACCGTCCACTTCAATGACATGCCAGCCGAAAGCCTGCCACTTTTCCGGCAGGGGCGCGGAAGACATTACGCTGTCCGTGGTGCCGTCAATTTGCAGCCCGTTGAAATCGAGAATGGCTGTCAAGTTATCCAGCTTATAGTGGGCCGCAGCCATGGCCGCTTCCCATACTTGCCCTTCTGCCAGCTCCCCGTCCCCTAAGAGCACGTACACGCGGTAGTCTTTTTGGTCGAGCTTGGCAGCCAAAGCCATGCCATTAGCGGCAGAAAGCCCTTGTCCCAAAGAACCGGTGGACATGTCCACTCCGGGCGTATGCTTCATATCCGGATGTCCCTGGAGCATGCGTCCGGTCTGGCGCAGTTCCCATAATTCATTTTTAGGAAAATATCCTTTTTCCGCCAAAGCTGCATAGAGCACCGGGGCCGCATGCCCTTTTGAGAGAATAAAACGGTCGCGCTCCGGCCACTTCGGATTCTCCGGCTGGATGCGCATTACCTTAAAATAGAGAGCAGCCACGATGTCCGCAGCGGACAGGCTTCCTCCCGGATGCCCCGATTTCGCCGGAAGCAGCATCTTGATAATATCCTGACGCATCGCGTTGGCCATGCGCCGAATGTCTGTGGTCGACAAATATATTCCTCCTTAGTATAAAATCTAGCATTACTATTGTGAGGTATTCAGAATTCAGGAACGTAAGTCTCCGGTGACGATGATATCCAGTGGATGTCATCGCCGAGGGCGATTCTACAAAAGGATACTCACCGCCTGAGGATGACTTACGCCGTTCGGCCAAACCAATGAGAAATTCTTCTGGCCGAACGGAACAGTAGTCAGAATAGCTTAGAAAAACACTCCTGACTCCTGGCTTCTGCCCTGAAAATAGACGAGGGGCAATTACTTAGCGAACCGTAGAGCAGAGGAGCGTCGAGAGCGCAGTTGATTCAGCGTTAAGCAGCGTCACGGTTCACTTCAGGTATTACCCTAAGGTTTGGCGCTGTAGCTGAATCAACAAGCGAACAGCTCCGGCGCGTGGTGAGCGGGTAATGCACCTTGGCTATTTTCATCCATCAGTGGTGCCGCATAGCGGCATGGGAGTCTGACTACTGACTCCTGTCTCCAATGAACTTACTGCACTTTCTTGGTGTGCTGCAGGTAGGCCGCGATAAACTCGTCAATTTCCCCGTCCATGACGGCGGTGACATTTCCGGTCTCCACATTCGTGCGATGGTCTTTGACCAGGCTGTATGGGTGGAATACATAGGAGCGGATTTGGCTGCCCCAGGCAATTTCCTGCTGTTCCCCCCGAATCTCGGACATCTCTTCTTCCTGCTGCTTGCGTTTAAGCTCAAGCAGCTTGGCCTGGAGAATACGCATCGCCACGGCCCGGTTCTGAATCTGGGAGCGTTCGCTCTGACACTGAACCACAATCCCGGTGGGAAGGTGGGTAATGCGCACGGCCGAGTCCGTCTTATTCACATGCTGGCCGCCCGCCCCTCCGGAGCGGTAAGTGTCAACCCGCAGTTCTTCCGGGTTAATATTGATTTCGGCGTCATCCGCAACCTCGGGAATCACGTCCACCGAGGCGAACGAGGTATGGCGGCGCCCGGAAGCGTCAAACGGAGAAATGCGCACCAAGCGGTGCACTCCTTTTTCGGCCTTGGCATAGCCGTAGGCATTCTCTCCGGCCACGGACAGGGTGACGCTTTTGACCCCGGCCTCTTCACCAGCCAGCAAATCCAAGGTCTCGACTTTATACCCCCGCCGCTCACCCCACCTTACATACATCCGGTAGAGCATCTGAACCCAGTCTTGGGCTTCCGTCCCCCCGGCTCCGGCATGCAGGGTTAAGATGGCATTGTTGCGGTCATACTGCCCGCTGAGAAGAATCTCCAATTCCAGATTGGCGAAGTGCTCCCTCAGCTTTTTAACCCCCCGCTCAATCTCCCCTTCGAGCGAGTCGTCCCCTTCTTCTGCAGCCAGTTCCCAGAAAGTAACCTGGTCCTCCAGCTCCTGCTCCAGATCCCGGTAAATTTTCACTTTTCCCTGTTGATAGGACAGTTCCTGCATAGTCTTCTGGGCACTGGCCGGCTCATCCCAAAAATCCGGGCGGTTCAATTCCTGCTCCAGCCCCTGAATTTTCTCTTCGCACTGGGCGACGTCAAAGGGAAACCCTCAAATCTGCCAAACGCTTGGATAAAAGCTCGAATTCCCGCTTGTAATCCTCAAGCACATGTCTCATCCCTTTCAATCTCTAATTGGTCTAGGCTGAGCGGCCGCAGCACTTCTTGTACTTTTTGCCGCTGCCGCAGGGGCAGGGGTCATTGCGCCCGACTTGCTCCCCGATGTGCACCGGCTGCAAGGGCTGCTCCTCATCCCGGTTGGTGCTGATATTTTTCGGTTCCTCCGGCTGCTGTTCCGGCTGTGCTACCTGGGGAGTGACCCGCATCATATAACGGACAATGTCCTCTTGAATACTGTCGATCATACTCTGGAACATGTCAAAGCCCTCATGCCGGTACTCGACTAAAGGATCCCGCTGGCCATATGCCCTAAGCCCGATTCCTTCCCGCAGCATATCCATGGCATCCAGGTGATCCATCCACTTGCTGTCCACCACCTGGAGTATGACGGCCCGTTCAATCTCGCGCATCAGCTCGGCCCCGAACATCTCTTCCCGCTTCTCATAGTAGGCGACAGCTTCATTTAGCAGAAGCTCCTCGACTTCTTCTTTGTTGAGATTGGCGATATGCTCCGCCGTCAGCTTATGCCCGGGGAGCAAGAGATTGTCACAGTACTCAAGAAAGCTGGGCAAATCCCACTCTTCCGGATACGGGCTTTCTCCGCTGAACATGCTGACGGTGTCCGCCACCGTCTTCTCAATCATATCCATGATGTTGTCCCGCAGGTTCTCGCCCATGAGCACAGCCCGGCGCTGGGCATAAATGACCTCACGCTGCTGGTTCATGACATCATCATATTCCAGGACGTGCTTGCGGATATCAAAGTTGCGCTGTTCCACCCTGTGCTGGGCGTTTTCCAGAGAGCGGGTGATGATTTTGGAAGTAATCGGAATGCTGTCATCCATTCCAAGCTTATCCATCAAGCCCATGATGTTCTCTGAACCGAACAAGCGCATCAGGTCATCTTCCAGGGACAAAAAGAACTGGGATGAACCGGGGTCGCCCTGGCGGCCCGCCCGCCCGCGCAGCTGGTTGTCAATCCGGCGCGATTCATGGCGCTCTGTCCCGATGATGTGCAGCCCCCCTAACTGGGCCACACCCTCTCCGAGCACAATATCCGTCCCACGTCCGGCCATATTGGTGGCAATCGTGACCATGCCCCGCTGTCCGGCTTCCGATACGATCAAGGCCTCTTTTTCATGGTGTTTGGCATTCAATACCTGGTGCGGAATCCCCCGCCGCTCCAACATGGCGCTCAGCCGCTCGGACTTTTCAATCGAGACGGTGCCCACCAGGATCGGCTGGCCCTTGGCATGGCGCTCTCCGATTTCCTCCACCACCGCCTGGAATTTTCCTTCCTCCGTCCGGTACACGACATCGGGCATATCATCCCGGATCATGTCCTTGTTGGTCGGAATCTCGACCACATCCAGCTTATAGATTTTCCGGAACTCTGGGGCCTCGGTCATGGCGGTGCCGGTCATTCCAGCCAGCTTATTGTACATGCGGAAATAATTTTGGAACGTGATCGTGGCCAGGGTTTGCGATTCTTTTTCGATCTTTACGTTTTCCTTGGCCTCAATCGCCTGGTGCAGTCCCTCACTGTAGCGGCGGCCGAACATGAGGCGGCCGGTAAATTCATCCACGATGATAACCTGTCCGTCCTTGACCACATAATCGCGGTCCCGCTTAAACAAGGCGTGGGCTTTTAAAGCCTGGTTAACGTGGTGGGCCACTTCCGTGTGCAAATCATCATAGAGGTTATCCACCCCCAGCATGCTTTCCACCCGGCCTACACCATGCTCGGTTAATGTCACCACCCGGTCCTTTTCATTGACATGGTAATCCTCTTCCACCTTTAAGCGGGGAATCACCTTGGCGACGCGATAGTAGAGCTCCGTCGGCTTGTCGGCCTCCCCGGAAATGATCAAGGGGGTGCGGGCCTCGTCAATTAAGATGGAGTCTACTTCGTCCACAATCGCAAAATTCAGTTCGCGCTGGACCAGACCTTCCGGGCGGGTCACCATGTTATCCCGCAGGTAATCAAACCCGAATTCATTGTTGGTGCCATACGTAATATCCGCGTGATAGCTTTCCCGGCGCTCGGCATAATTAAGCCCGTGCACAATCAAACCGACGGAAAGGCCGAGGAAACGGTGAATCTGGCCCATCCATTCACTGTCCCGGCGGGCCAGGTAATCGTTTACGGTTACGATATGAACCCCGCGCCCGCTTAAGGCGTTGAGATAAGACGGAAGGGTCGCCACCAAGGTTTTCCCTTCCCCGGTTTTCATTTCTGCGATTTTGCCCTCGTGCAGGACCATGCCTCCAATGAGCTGAACATCATAATGGCGCTGGTTCAGGACGCGCTTGGCCGCTTCCCGCACCACCGCAAAAGCCTCCGGCAGCAGGGCGTCCAAGCTTTCTCCGTTCTCATGACGCCGGCGGAATTCATCCGTCTTTTGCCTCAGTTCCTCATCGCTTAACCCTTTAATACTGGGTTCCAGTTCATTAATTTGTCTGACGCGCTTTTGATATTTTTTAATTTCACGCGCATTATCATCCAACAGATTGCTTAAAAACCCCATGCGAACCACCTTTCTTCGTCCTGGGCATCACTTTATTGTAACATCACCTGAAATAGGCCGCAAGTTGTCCGGAAGCGCAAAAGTAATCGGGACGCACTGCATCAGCACGCCCCGATTATCCCGCTTAAGCTTCCGGTTCCAGGAGACCATAATCCCCGTCTTTACGCCGGTACACCACGTTCATTTGGTGGGTGTCGGCATTGGTAAAGACATAAAAATTATGTCCGACGAGGTTCATTTGCATGATGGCTTCATCAACAGCCATGGGTTTTGCTGAGAATTTCTTGTTGCGCACCAATTGGTGCTCTTCTTCTGCCGGCCCCACACTCGGCTCGTGATCCTTGAGGACTTTGGAACGCATTTTTCTCAGGATCCGGGTCCGGTATTTATCAATTTGGCGTTCCAGCTTTTCTAAGACAAGGTCAATGGAAGAGTACATATCTCCCGTTTCTTCTTCCCCGCGTAAAATCATCCCATTAATAGGTGCCGTCACTTCTACCCGGTGGCGGTCCCGTTCGACCAGCAAGGTCACGGTAATATCCTGAAATTCGTCGGTGTATTTTTCTAATTTGCCGACCCGCTTCGTTACGTAACTTTTCAGGGCATCCGTCACCTCAATATGCTTACCGCGAATGATTATGTTCATGTACCCAACCTCCTTTTTACCTGGTCTGTAGTATAATATTCCCCTCTCTTAACAAAAATCCTGCTGAAACACGGAATAAGACGTCTCTATTTTTCCCAGAAATCTTCTAAAGAAACACAAGGGTGTAAAGAACATTTCAACAAGCAAAGAAAACTCGGCTTGCGCCGAGCTTTGCGAAGGCGGAAGCCGTAGTTGCACTTGTGCGCCCTCAAACTTATACTTTCCGATTAGCCGAAAAAAGAACCGCCAAAAGCGATTCTTTTAATAGCAGTTTATTAGGCACATCCAACTTTCAGGCTTTAGGCCATCGTCAGCTTGGTTCTCAGACTTTAAGCCATCGTGACATTGGAAGCCTGTTCACCACGGGGACCCTGGATCACGTCGAACTCGACCTCTTGTCCTTGTTCCAATGTACGGAACCCGTCTCCGAGGATCGAAGAATAATGCACAAAGACGTCCCTGCCATTATCCCTTTCGATAAACCCGTACCCCTTTTGCTTGCTAAACCACTTCACTTTACCTAACACCAAAAACAACCTCCTTGATTTCTGGGCTTTACGCCCTTCCTTCTAAGGATAACCAGTGTTGGTAAAAATTAAACATGGAACGTGGCTTCATTCAGAGGGGACCCCCACTGAGAGAATCTTGCTTAGAAAGGACTGGGTACGGGGATTGCGGGGGTTGGCAAAGACATCCTCCGGAACCCCTTCTTCCATGATAATCCCTTCATCCATGAAGATCACGCGGTCTCCCACTTCGCGCGCGAACCCCATTTCATGCGTGACCACCACCATGGTCATTCCTTCCCGGGCCAAATCCTTCATGACCGCGAGCACCTCTCCCACCATCTCCGGATCCAGAGCCGAAGTCGGTTCATCAAAGAGCATTACCTTGGGCTTCATGGCCAGGGCTCGGGCGATGGCCACCCGCTGCTGCTGACCGCCGGAAAGACGCTCCGGGTACTCATGCGCTTTATCCGATAGCCCTACTTTGCGCAGGAGTTCCAAGCCTATTTGTTCTGCTTCACCCTTGCTTACACCGCGCACAATCTGCGGTGCGAGAGTAACATTCTCTAATGCTGTCATATGCGGAAACAGGTTAAAGCGCTGAAAAACCATCCCGACTTCGCGCCGGATGGCATTGACATTCGTCTCGGAATTGAGAGGAATGCCGTCAATCACAATCTCTCCATCGGTCAGCTCTTCCAGCTTGTTGAGGCAGCGTAAAAAGGTGCTCTTGCCCGAACCGCTGGGCCCGATCACCACCACCACTTCTTTTTCCCTGATATGGCAGTCGATGCCCTTGAGCACTTCCAGCTTGCCGAAATATTTGTGGAGATTCTTAACGTATATCACTTTTAGCCAGCCTCCTCTCCACAACCGCCAGTATTCTTGAGATGACCAGCGTCATAACTAAATACATAAGAGCCACCTCAATATAAATCGGAACCGGCTGGGCGGTGCGGCCGACGATGATTTTACCTCTGTAAAGGAGTTCTTCCATAGTAATAATTGATACTAAAGACGAGTCTTTAAGCATGGCAATAAACTCGTTTCCCAGAGGGGGAATAACCCGTTTAACAGCCTGGGGCAGGATTATATAACGCATGGCCTGACCGTGGCTCATACCCAAAGAACGGGCAGCCTCTGTCTGGCCGCGGTCAATGGACTGAATCCCCGCCCGAAAGATTTCGGCGATATAGGCTCCGGAGTTCATGCCCAAGGCTAAAAAGGCCGCAATCCATTCCCATTTGTTTGGGGTACTAAATCCGAAAAGAGGAGGAAAAGCAAAATATACAATAAACAGCTGAACTAAGAGCGGGGTTCCGCGCAAAAAATCGATATAGACCGTAGCCACAAGGCGCAATAGTCTGAAGCTCGAGAGCTTGGCCAGAGACATAATCAACCCGATCACCAGGCCCATAGCCACTGCCCCGGCTGTCAGCTCAAGGGTCACAACCGCACCTTGAAGGAGAATGGGGAAGCTTTCAAAGGCCAAACCCCAGTTAATATACACGCATAAATCCTCCTCGCCTGATTTTGACTGTCTAGGTCAAAATACCTGTTTCTTCTGCAAATTATACAAGCTATTGCGCGGTTATTCAAGCCGCAGCACGCGCTATCTATGGCACGCCCTATCATCAATTGCACCGTCAAACAAGCAGGGTACCCCAGAGAAATTCTGAAGTACCCTTAGAAATAATAATCTTATTCTTGGAATGCAAGCATTCATTAAGCTATCGTCCTAGTTCTGATACAGGCTGAGTTTTGCAGACAACTGACTGGTTCGGCGGCTTAGAACTTAGGAGCATCCTCATTAAACCACTTTTTATATATATTGTTATAGGTTCCGTCTTCCTTAAATTTCTTTAAGGTCGCATTGACTTTATTAGCCAGTTCGGTATTTCCCAGCTTAAAAGCAATTCCGTAAAATTCCGGATCGACGTCCGCTTTAACCGTATCAATGTTGGCATTCTTGTTCTTCTCGGCAAAATAGATCACGACCGGAGCATCCGCAACCACAGCATCCACTCCGCCGTTGAGCAAGTCATTCAAGGCATCGGGAGTTGTATCGTATTTCTTGGGTGTAATTCCCTGATCCTCAACAACAAATTGTCCGGTGGTGTCAAGCTGGACGCCAACTCTTTTTCCTTTTAAATCGGCAATGGTCTTGAAGTTGGATCCTTTCTTGGACGCAATATATTGTACCGTTTGAAAGTACTTATCACTGAAAAGAATACTTTTGGCCCTCTCCGGAGTAATAGTCATCGCTGAAATGACCGCGTCAAAATTCCCATTGGCCAGAGACATGGGCAGGCCGTCAAAAGATGAAGTCTTGAACTCAACTTTATACCCCAGGTCTTCCCCAATGGCTTTCATCAAGTCAATGTCAAACCCTTGCGCTTCATGTTTCTCATCGAAGAATTCAAACGGTGCATAAGCGATATCCGAGCCGACTTTCAGCACCTTTTCCCCTGAGCCGGCGCTATTGCTGTTCCCGGCCGGAGCATTGGCGCCGCTGCTGCCGCAGCCGGCCAAAGCAACCAAACTCAAAATAAGTAAAAATACGGTAGCAAGACGTAATCCTTTTTTAGACATTCTCTTTTTTCTCCCTTCATTCGCTGGAAAATTCATTGTCTGGCAGAAGCTCGTCCAGACGGATAAAATTATACATAGGTCTGAAACTTTATTCAATACCTATTTCCAGAATATTTCCAGGATTGTAGTGTATACATGGATGCGAGCTTGGTTTTAATTTAGTAAACTAAAACCAAGCACATGCTATTTTAAAAGTTATGCACTCACTTTAGTCACAGGTACCTGTGGATAATGTTGATAACTTTGGGGGGGAACCGTTATTTGAGGGATTAAGCTGTGCATAACGATGTGGAAAAAGTCTAACCTCTCCTAAAAAACCAGGAACACGTTTTTATTTACGTAATAGATTGAACTTTGCAAAAGTAAAAAACCTAGACAAACGAATTAGAGAGATTGAAAGAACTAATCGAGAATGGAACTCGGATTATGAAGGGGGTTACCGCTGAAAAAGCGGTTAAATAGCTGCCAAAAAGCGGGAAACCCTCATACGAGAGCTTCCCGTTCATACTGTCTGCTTATCTTTTTAGCCTAAATACTTTTGCAGGGTTGCCCGCACCGCGTTTTTACCCGCCAGCATCTCAGTGAAGTAGCCTTCAATCTTTGCTCCCAACCCCGCCTCATAGAGATTGATCCCAAAGATGCTTTCATTCGCCAGAATCAGCTTTAAGACTTCAGCTCCCTGTAAGACATCTGCAACTGCTTCCCAGCTGCCGAGACTTACTCCGGAAAGGTGAGACCGCAGCGGCTCAAGCATAGGGTCTGGACTTAAAGGCATTTCCAAGCCATGATCATCCACACCCAGAAGGTACCTGCACCATCCCGCAATGACCAGGGGTATATAGGTGAGATTGGCCGGGTCCAGGTCCTTCCTGCTGTGATAGGCTTTGATTGTCTCCCCGAATCGAATCCCTATCTTTTGCGAAGTATCGGTGGCTATTCTTTGGGGAGCATCGGGAATATAAGGGTTGGGAAGCCTTTGTTCAATCACCTCGCGCAGGAAATCTGCGGGATTTAAGATACCGGGATTGATGACAACAGGCAGCCCTTCTTCATATCCAATCTTCTGCACCAGCTTGTGCAAATGGGGGTCTTTCATTTCATCCGCGATCAGGGTATAACCCAAGAGACAGCCGAATACCGCCAAGGCCGTATGCAGCGGATTAAGACAGGTGCAAACTTTCATTTTTTCAACTTTATCCACGGTCTGCCTGTCGCTAAAGATTACCCCTGCCAGCTCCAGCGGCATGCGGCCGTTGGGAAAGCTGTCTTCGATAACCAGGTATTGCGGCCCCTCAGCATTGACAAACGGAGCAATAAACGTATTTTTGCCCGTGCAGATAATCCCGGTATCGACAAAACCTGCGGCCTCCAGGGCATTTTTGACTGTTTCCGAAGGCCTGGGGGTGATTTTATCGATCATGGACCAGGGGAAAGTGACTTGAGCCGGATCATTAAGATAGGCTAAAAAATCCCGTTCTACCAGTCCATTCGCCACCCATTGTTCGACGATGGCCTGAACGGCATCATGCAGCTTCTCCCCATTATGGGAGCAATTGTCCATACTGACAAAGGCAATGGGGAGTCTGCCGCTTTGATAGCGGGTATAGGCCAGGGAAGCAATCTTGGACATCAGGTGCCTGGGCTCAGCCGGTCCCTGCCTCATATCACACAGGACATCATCCAGGTATTCCCCTGACAGCTTCTTCAGGCTATAGCCTTTTTCCGTGATCGTAAAGCTGGCCATTTGCAGGGAGGGCTTGGCAAAGATCCTGGTCAGCCTCTTCCAGTCTTGTGTACGCGCACTGTCTCCGATAAGGGCTTCAGCGATGCTTCCAACCACCCTTTTCTTAAGAGTACCGTCAGGATTCATGATGACCAGGAGATTGAGATTGTCGTACGGCGTATACATCCGGTCAATAATCTCGATATCATATGCCTCGACCGCAATAATGCCCGTATCCGCTTGACCCAGATTGAGCAGGGTTTGCTGCAGGGCGGCAATAAACCCGCGGAAGATATTACCGGCACCGAAATGGACCCAGGTCGGATTCTCCCTGGTACGGGCGGCCATGCGGTCATACTCGAATCCCGGGAGCTCAATATTTACCTCTGCCCATGCCTTGGCATCCTTTAAGCTTTCTCTGCTTAAGTTCAGCATTTTAATTTATCCTTCCGTTGTTATCTTTGAACCCTGGCGCTTCCGCCCTTCATCAGATTTTCCACTTCTTTGCGACTGGCCATGGAGGTATCTCCGGGGGTGGTCATCGCCAGGGCACCATGGGCGGCCCCGTAATTAACCGCTTGTGACGGGTCGCCGGTTGTCATAAGCCCGTAAATCAGACCTGAGGCAAAGCTGTCTCCGCCGCCTACCCTGTCGAAGATTTCCAGATTGTTATACTCGTTGGCCTTGTAGATCTCTCCGCCAGCCCAGCAGATGGCGCTCCAGTCATTGACCGTAGCCGTTTTCACGGTGCGGAGCGTGGTGGCCACCAATTTAAAGTTGGGATAGGTTTTTACAACCTGATCAATCATCTTCTTATATCCATCCAGGTTCAGCTCTTTCAGGTTTTTGTCATTGCCCTCCACTTCAAATCCGAGGCTGGCTGTAAAGTCCTCCTCATTTCCGATCATGACATCAACGTATTTGGCCAATTCCTTATTGACTTCCTGGGCTCTGGCTTGGCCGCCGATATGGCTCCAGAGCGAAGGGCGATAGTTGAGATCGTAGGAAACGATCGTGCCGTATTTTTTCGCCGTCTGCACAGCCTCCAGCACGACCTCCGGGGTGGTGTCCGACAAGGCGGCGAAAATACCGCCGGTGTGAAACCATCTTGAACCGAGCTCGCGAAAGATATAGTCCCAGTCAATGTCACCCTTTTTCAGCTGAGAAGCGGCCGTGTTGCCCCGGTCAGACACCCCTAATGCGCCGCGCACGCCAAACCCTCTCTCCGTGAAGTTGAGGCCGTTGCGCACGCTTCTCCCGATTCCGTCGTAAGGTACCCATTTGATCAGAGAGGGATCGACCCCGCCCTGCAAAATGAAATCTTCCACCAGCCTGCCGATTTCATTATCCGCAAAAGCAGTGACAACGGCCACGTTCATGCCAAAGCATTTCCGGAGCCCGCGGGATACGTTGTATTCTCCGCCGCCCTCCCATGCTTTAAACTGCCTGGCATTCTTAATCCGGCCGTCACCCGGGTCCAGCCTCAGCATGACTTCACCCAGGGATATACAATCATATTTACAGCTGTCTTTCGGTTTCACATTAATTACTGACATGGTATTGGCCCCTCTTTTCAACAGTTAATTCGTTAGATTACCCTGAAAAAGTCCTCCAGCGTTCCATATTTCTAAGCGAATCCCTTCGCAGCGATGAATCAAGGTGCGACTTTGACTGCGGACAAGCAGACGCCATCAACGGAAAACCCCTACCCCTAACGCTTTGGCGGCTGCCCGCAGTCAAACAAAGCACATTCCTCTGTTGACGATGCAGGGTGAGCGGGAAATTCGAACGCGAAACAATGGACTTTTTCAGGGGACACTTAGTTCGCTCTGGCTTCCCTGATCTTCTCCATAAACTGCTTGGCGATCGTGGTAATGGATTCATAATCGCCTTTCTTAGCCCCGGCGGTCAGATTTCCGCCGACTCCGACAGCGACCGCCCCGGCTTTGATCCATTGACTGACATTGTCCAGGCTTACCCCCCCGGTCGGCATCAGGGATGCCTGGGGCAGAGGACCTTTGATCGCTTTAATGATAGCCGGGCCAAACAGTTCTCCCGGGAAAATCTTGACCACATCCGCTCCGGCTTCCATGCATTCCACTGTTTCCTTGACCGTCATCGCTCCCGGCATAACCGGAACCTGGTACCTGTTGCAGAGTTTTACTGTTTCGGTATTTAAACAGGGACTGACAATATATTGAGCGCCGGCGAGGATGGCCGCCCGTGCCGTCTCAGGATCCAGAACCGTACCGGCACCGATGATGATTTCACCGGATGGGTAGTTCTGAACCAATTCTTTGATCAGATCGGCCGCTGAGGGTACGGTAAAGGTAATTTCAATGGCGGCCACGCCGCCGGCAATACACGCTTCGGTTATTTTAAAAGCCTGCTCCGTACTTTCCGCCCTCACAACGGCAACCAGTCCTCCGTCTTTGATCTTGGTCAGGATTTGTTCTTTCGTTGCCATTGAGTTCATCCTTTCTGTGAAGACTTAAGCGTCTTTTTTGCTTCTCTCCAGGGCATCCCAGTTGCCCCACAAATACATAATTCCGAGCGCTCGGTCATACAGTCCGTAACCCGGCCTGCATTTTTCATTCCAGATGTGCCGGCCATGATCCGGCCGGACATAGCCGGTAAATCCAATGTCATGATAAGCCTTGACGATCTCGCTGATATCCAGGGAGCCGTCACTGGACCGGTGTGAGGTCTCAATAAAATCTCCGTTTTCATAAACTCTAACGTTTCTGATATGGGCAAAAGCGATTCTATCGGCAAATTCCCGCACCATTTCCGAAATATTGTTCTTGGGATTAGAGCCCAAAGAACCGCTGCAAAGCGTAAGCGCATTGGATGGGCTGTCTACCAGCTTTAATAATCTCCGGAGATTTTCTTTATTGGTAATAATTCTGGGCAATCCGAAGACGGACCAGGGCGGATCGTCCGGGTGGATGGCCATTTTTATATCGTGCAGCTCGGCCACGGGAATAATCTGCTCAAGGAAATACTTTAGGTTAGACCACAAATTTTCCTCAGTCACGTTCCGGTAGGCTTGGAAAAGCTGCGGCAGGTGTTTTAACCGTTCCGGTTCCCACCCAGGCATCGTCAGATCCGGATTGGAAGCGATTTGATCCACGAGTTCAAACGGATCCATATTGTCAATTTTAGCTTTTTCAAAGAAGAGAGCGGTGGAGCCATCCTCCAATTTTTCGAATAAATTGGTCCTGGTCCAATCAAAGACGGGCATAAAGTTGTAGCAAATGACTTTGACCCCTACTTGGGCCAGCTTTTCAATGGTTCGTTTATAATTCTCGATATACTTATCTCTGGTAGGCAAACCCAGTTTGATATCTTCGTGGACATTGACGCTTTCGACCACATCAATATGGAAGCCGTATGGATGCGCTGTTTTTTGCACTTCGAGGATTCTGTCCAGGGGCCACTCTTCACCGGCCGGCACATCATGGAGCGCCCAGACAATCCCTTCAACTCCGGGAATTTGCTTTATTTGTTCCAAGGTTACTGTATCATTGCCTGCTCCATACCATCTAAAAACCATTTTCATAACAGTATTTCCTCCGGATGTTATCCTGTGATCTGGAACTTACTTCGCCATATAGTGAACCAAGAACAGGGAAATCTGCGGGACATAGGTTACTAAGGCTAATACCGCTAAACTGACGCCCAGGAACGGCACAATGGCTTTGCTCATACGGCCCAAGGAAATCTTGCCAATGCCACCGGCGACATAAAGGCACACTCCCACCGGCGGGGTGGTCAAGCCGATCACGAGATTCAGGACGGCGATAATAGCGAATTGAATCGGGTCAACGCCCACACTGGTAGCCACTTGCAGCAAAGTCGGGAACAAGATCACCAAGGCGGCGATCGTTTCCATGAAAGCTCCCACGAACAAGAGCAGCAGATTAATTAACAAAAGCATTAAATACTTATTGTGCGTAATGCCAAGCATAAACCCGGCAATCGCTTGCGGAATCTGCTCGCTGGCCATAATCCAGGCAAAGATGTTGGCGAATCCAACCAAGAGCATAATGCCTGCGCTTTGCACAGCAGACTCAATCACGATTTTGGGTATATCTTTCAATTTAAGCTCTTTATACACAAACAAACCGACAACCAGGCCATAAACTACCGCCACAAAGGCTGCTTCGGTCGGAGTGAAAATGCCCCCGACAATCCCAACAAAAATGATGGCTGTCATTAAGATGGCCCAGAATGCTCCAATAAAGCTCTTGCCGATTTCCGGGAGACTGTATTTCCGTCCTTTCGGATAATTGTTTTTGACGGACATATAATACCAGAGTCCCATGAAGCCCAAACCCATTAAGATGCCCGGTATAGCCCCGGCGACAAACAGCTTGCCCACTGAAAGGCCGGTCAAGGTTCCGGCAATAATCATCGGGACGCTGGGGGGAATAATCGGGCCCACGGTGGAAGCAGCCGCCGTTAAGCCGCAGCTTTGGTCAAGATCATACCCTTGTTTTTTCATAGCGGGGATCATAATGGAGCCGACACTGGCGGCGTCGGAGACTGCGGTTCCGGAGATACCGGCAAACACCATGGAGGTCACAACGTTCGCAAGCCCCAAGCCGCCGCGGATACGCCCTACCAAAGCATTGCTCAGATCAACGATCTTGTTCGTGATCCCTCCGTTATTCATTAAATTCCCTGCCAGGATAAAACCCGGCACACAGAGCAACACAAAGGAATCAAGGCCGGCAAACATTTTTTGGGGAATTACGATCAGCGGTATGTCTGCCATGAATAGATAGATTAGGGAGGAGATACCAAGGGAAAAGGCGACAGGTACACCAACCATCAATAAGAGGAGAAAGCTAAGAAAGAGTACTAACGTCATTTTTGTTCACCCCCTAATCCGGCTGCGAAATTTTTGATCATTGAGACTAACTCGATCACGAAATAGATGATCAAGAACAACCCGCTAATCGGTATGACGCCAAAGATATATTGCATCGGAAGCATGAGTACTGATGAGCGTTGGATCAGCCCTAGTTCGGCAAACTTGATACCCTGCACGAAAATAACTCCCGAAAATATTACCAGTCCCGCATAAATTAAGATATTAAGCACTTTCTCGATTGTTCGGGGCAGCAGATTAAAGACAAAATCCACATTGACATACGCCTTTTCTTTCACCGCTAAACCAGCGGCAAAGGCAATCGTGTACAGAAATAAATACCTGGCCGCTTCTTCAGTCCAACTCGGTGATTTAATGAAAGAATACCTGGTGATGACCTGAATCATGACCACCGCGATCAGACCTGCTATACAAATAATCATACCGGCCTGGAGGAACCCATCCAGAAATTTTTTCAATGTTTTCATATGATCCTCCGACTGTTAATTTGGGGGGAATCTTTACTCTTCCGAGGAACTGAACAGGCCTGGCCGTCACCAGACCTGTTCGTACTTCGTTTATACTTATCTCGTGTTCATAATTTTTTCATAGATATCTTTTTGCGCAGGATTCAGAGAAGAGAGAATGGCCGGTTTTGCTTTGGCTTCGAAAGCGGCTTGATCCGTATCAACAAACTGCATTCCCTCACTTTGCAGTTTTTGGGTCAGTGCTTGTTCGTCTTTCAGCATCAAATCATGTTCATAAGTCTGCATATCTTTTGCCGCATCGAGAACGATTTGTTGAAGATCCTTGGGCATGGATTCGAACTTCTTATTGCCGATTACAACATAAATCCAGCTGCGTACGTGTTCAGTGCGGTTAATATATTTTTGGACCTCATAGAAGCCTGAGCTTTGAATCAGTGCCAGCGGATTTTCCTGAGCGTCAACCGTTCCTTGTTGGAGTCCGGTAAACACTTCACCTAAAGCCATCGGCGTCGGTTTCGCCCCTAATGCTTCCCAGGCCTTGACATAGAGCGGCACATTGGGAACCCGCAGCCTGAGGCCGTTCAAGTCATCCGGAGTTTTGATCGGACGGTTGCTGGTCAAGTAGCGGGGACCGCGGGCAAACCAAGTGAGCGGGCGCAAGCCGGTTTTATCGAGAATCTCTTGCTCTATTTCCTTGCCAATTGGCCCATCAGCCACTTTCTTTAACTGATCATCACTTTTAATCAGGTAGAGAGCACCCATTACCCCAACCTTCGGCGCCCAGTTTTGCAGGGACTCCCCTGTAATGGTCATGTCGGCGGTTCCTGCCTGGATTCCGTTGATGGTATCCATTTCCGAGCCAAGCTGGCTGTTCGGGTAAACTTTGACTTCGATGCGGCCATTGGATTTTTTCTTGACTTCATCGGCAAAATAGAGAGCCGCTTTATGCCAGCTGTTGTTTTCATCAGCCACGTGGCCAAACTTAAGGGTGAATTCGGGTTTCTTGTCTCCCCCTTGATTGGACGCCGTGTTATTGCCGCTGGTGCCGCATCCGGCCAGGCTTCCCATTAATAACACCCCAGCGAGACCCAACGATGCAATCTTGATCCATCTCCTGTTCATTTTCATCCTCCGTTTTCTCCAATTGATAATCTTTCTCTGGATTCGATTTTGACCGGAAACTCTGGAAAAGATTCACCCCCCAAGCAGAATCTTATTGCTCACTTTTTTAGGAAGCTTTTATCTGTATCAAATACCCTAAAAAAGTAACAACTACTGTTGAAAAAGCAGAACCGCTTTGCAGACCTTCTGAGGCTCTGTCTCAATAAGGTGCAAGGCTTTTTCGATTTCGGTGTAGGGAAAGGTATGAGAAATCAGCTTTTCCGGATTCACCTCTCCCTTGTTAAACCACTCAATCACCTGAGGAAATCGATGGGCATTGAGCCTTGACCCGCGAATATCGAGCTCATTCTTGGTGATATACAACTGAGCCAGCTGAGAAGGTGTTTCGGTAAATCCCAAGACCACAACCCTGGCTGCCGGGCAGGCTAATTGCACACCGTCTTCCAGGAGCTTAGGCAGGCCTACGGCCTCGACCACAACCGTTACGCCAACACCATTCGTTTCTTTCATAACAATTTCTCTTAGGTCTTGCTTAGAACTGTTTACAATAACATCTGCTCCCATTTGCTTCGCCATGTCCAGGCGTTCCTCGAGAATATCGGTAATAATTGCCCTGGCACCGGTTTTCTTAACGGCCTGCAAAATGATTAAGCCAATTGGACCTGCGCCGAGTATTAAGACGATATCTCTCGCTTCGATCTCCCCGCGTGCCAGGACTTGGGCGGCAATACTGTACGGCTCGACTAAAGCAGCAGCCTCCCACGGCAAATCCGGGGATATCTTGTACACACTGGAGCTTTCCGCGGCAATATACTCGCGAAAGCCGCCGTCCAGGTGAACCCCTCTTACCTTTAACGAGGTGCAGACATTAGGGCGGCCAAGCGAACATGGGTAGCAAGCTCCGCAGCTCACAACCGGATCAACGGTCACGTGATCGCCAATTTTCAGATCCTGAACTTTTGCGCCCACTTCAACGATTTCGCCCACGATTTCATGGCCGATAATTCTGGGATAGGTTGCCACCGGAGAAGTGCCGTGGTAGATGTGTATATCTGAGCCACAGATGCCGGCGGCTTTAATCTTAATCAAGACTTCGTTCTCATGCGTTAGCTCGGGCTTTGCGACCTCCGCAATTTCAATGTTCCCGGGACTGTTTACTCTTATGGCTTTCATGTTTAGTTCCTTTCTTTGACTCATGATTTTCCTACTCAACTTCTTTAAAATACTCGGGGTATTTTTTAACTAACTCTGTTTTATCAAAGTTAACCGCCGTTAAGTGTTCTTTCATCGCCTTCTCGGCCAGTTCAGGATTTTTATGGATGATTCCGTTGAAAATATTGGAATGTTGGATGTAGATATCATCCCAATTAAAATTGGTTGCTAACCGCAACAGCCGAATTCGTTTAAAGTCATTATTCATTTCATCTATTATCTTCCAGATCCTGGTCTTGTCACAGCCTTCAAAAATCAGTTTGTGGAATTGCTCATCGGCTTGAAATTGTTTCTCAGAGTCATGATTTTTAATATACATTTCCTGATATTTTAAATTCATTTCTAAAGCAAAGACTTTTTCTTGCGAAAATTCTTTACAAGCTAAGTTAACTACCGCTTTTTCTAATGTTTCCCGCAAGAACCGCGCTTCTTCAACCAGGGATAAATCAATCAGCGAAACGAATGTCCCTTTTTGCGGATAAATCGTTAATAAGCCTTCCTGGGATAACCGCAGAAACGCTTCCCTGACCGGGGTTCTGCTCACATTGTATTTTTCGGATATTTCATTTTCTGAGATATTGGAACCGGGTTTAAGCCTCAGTTGAATGATTTCCTCTTTTAACAGCTCATACAGTTTTCTGCTGGCGGAGTTTTTATTTGTTTCAAAAATCATAGTCTTCTCCTTTACCATATTAATATACATGTATACTTGTATGGTAGTGTGCAAGATTTATTATACCCTTCCTTTTGAAAAATTCAAGATGTTTAAACTAAAAATGGTGTGTATGCTAAATATTTGGTTCATCCTTAAAGAAAAACGGGAAACCCTCATACGAGAGCTTCCCGTTCATACTGTCTGCTTATATATTTTAGCGTGCCGGGCGGTGGTGTTGGTAACACTCACGGCAGTAGACCGGACGATCGGAAGTCGGTTGGAACGGAACTTGGGTTTCTACCCCACAGTCCGCACATACAACCGTGTACATTTCGCGCGGTCTTCCTTCGGAACCATTGCGAGCGCTCTTGCGTGCGCTGCGGCAATCCCGGCAACGGAGAGGCTCATTTTCGAACCCTTTTTCAGCATAGAATTCTTGTTCTCCAGCGGTGAAAATGAAAGTTGCCCCACAGTCTTTGCATACCAGTTCTTTGTCTTGAAACGCCATGAAAAGTATTCCCCTTACATAAATAATGTGACAGGCTTATGCCCACCCAAAAATATTATACATTCATTCTGAGAACCTAACAAGATTTTTTTGTTTTTTTACCTATGCTTCCTTTCCTGCGGCCAGACACAACCCGTAAATTTCTTTAACTTCCGCCAAGTGCAAAGCCTGGGCACAGGCTTCAAGCGTTGCTCCTGTGGTCGTAACATCATCGATCAGCCAAATGACCCGGCCGCTTATTTCTTTCCCCTCAATCACTTCAAAACCCCCGCTTAAATTATGCAAGCGCTCCTGACGGGTAAGCGCTGCCTGGGAACGCGTAGGGAGCACGCGTTTAAGCCCGCTAAGCAAGGGAATCCCCAACTCCCAGTGCAGCGCGGAAGCAATGACCTCCGCCTGGTTAAACCCGCGCTCCGCCAAGCGGGAGTCATGCATCGGGACGGCCACCAGTCCGTCCGGAGGCGGCAGTTGGGCTTCAGCCCACTCTGCCAGGGGTCGGGCTATTTTCTCAATCAACGTGGGCTGGGCTTGGTATTTAAAGCGATGAATAAACTCGCGCCAGTGCCCGGAATAATGGCCCCAGGCAAGCACTCGCGTGAGGGCTTGAGGCCCGCGGTGCTCCCGGCAATCCCGGCAGTGGGTAAAGTCCTTGGGGATTAGTTTGCCGCAGGCCTGACAGCGTGCAAGCTCCGGCTGAAAGTATTCATGAAAACACGCCGGACAGACCGCTCCGTCTTCTCCCCCGCACAAGACACACTTTTCCTTACTTTCGTACCAGACGCTGCGCATGAATGAAAGGCTTATATCAATGATGGCTGAGGCTTTTACCATTTGCCCTCACCCCCTACTACTTAGTCCAGCAAGCCGGCCGATCGCGCCAGCTCATTCTGCTCGTGAATCCAGTCCACGGCTGTTTTCATTGCTTTGGTTGCACGTGCGGCAAAGAAGACAACCTCTCCCTCAGGGTGCGCCCGTGTGCGTCCGGCCCGGCCCGCCATCTGCACCAGAGTGCGCTCATCAAACACAGGATGGTCCGCGGCCATCACCGCCACCTGCACTCCCTCGACCGTTACTCCCCGTTCTAAAATCGTGGTTGCCACAAATAAATCAAATCCTCCCTGGCGCAAGCGGATAAGCTTCTCCTGTCTTTCCGGATCACTGCTGTAACTGCCGCTAATAGACCAGCTGGAGAATAGCCCCTTTAACCTTTCTGTCCATAACTTAACCCAGGAAATTTTGGGGACAAAGAAAATGACCGGTCCCCGCCGGCGCAGGGCCGCCAAATTCTCCCTGAGAGCAGACTCGACCCTGGCTTCCGTTATTTTGATCCATTGAGGCACCGGCAAAGGCCGGCGGTGATGGCGTGCCGGCAGGCGGATGATTCGCCCCGCCTTTCCCAGCCTTTGCCGGATTGCCGAATCAGGAGTCGCACTGAGAAACAGGATTTTCCCTCCGGGCCGCAAAGCCTGATTGATTCCCCACTGCAGCATCCGGCTGCCTCGATACGGAAAGGCATCCAGCTCGTCCAGAAAAATTAAATCAAACGCTCGGTAAAAGCGCAATACCTGGTGCGTCGTTGCCAACACCAGCTGGCCTGAGCCAAACTTCGCCGTCGAGGCACCGGATAGAACTGGAATGGATATGTCAGGGAAAGCCTGCTGCAGCCGGGGTGCCACATCGTGAACCACATCCTGGCGCGGTGCCGCAAAGAGCACTGCTTGTCCCTGGGCTAGGGCCCACTCCGCCGCCGGAAAACAGACTTCCGTCTTCCCTGCTCCGCAGGCCGCCCATAAAAGAGACTCCCGTTCGCGGGCAGACCGCGCGAACTCCAGTACCTCTCTTGCCGCTTGCTCCTGGGCTGCAGTCAACCTTAAGCCGGGAAAAAGTGAGCTGAACTGCTCTACCCCAACCCGGCCTATCCGGATCTTGCGGAATTTTCCTGCAGAAGCCCTCAAGTCCCGGTATATTACCTTCATCGAAGAAGAAGCACCCAAACTGCGGCAGCTCGGACAGGTAAAACTTGTTCCGTATAGGCCGGGCCACTCTTCCAACTCGCTTTCACCGCAGCGCTCACAGTACCAGCCCTTGCTTCCCCGGCGCACGGCAGGAACCCATTCCCCCAGGCCCGCACGCACCAAGATGTGGGCCTGCCGCCATAGCATATCCGCATTTAACCCGATGCCGGCCGCCAATACGCTTAATTCATCGTCTGTGAGTTGACGGCCGCTTAAACTATCCGCTAAATCATCCCCGGCGCTTCTCTCCAGGCTTAAATTTTCGTTACCCCTCATCTGCTCAAGGTCTTGCTGCTCAAGGTTCTGCCACTTCCAGTCGAATTTTTGCAGCGCATCCTCCTTGGCGATAATTTTCAGGATGAATCCTTCCGTTTCTAAACCTGCCCGTGTTCCTATCCGCGCAGATACCCGCGCGAAAATAGGCTCCAGGTAAGCCAACGGAATCCCCGGAATCAAAATTCTGAAGGGCGGCATACCCGTTTGTTCGCTTTCTTGGAAAAGCTTGTCCAGCTCCGGAAAGGGTGAAAGCTTAAACTCTCCCGCCGGAGTATGCATTAGGTAAAAAAGCATAAGCCGGTTAAGCCTCCTTTTTAGGCTGTACCAAGGCCTGAAAACGCCGCTCGATCAGAGCCTGCGGCTCCGGAGCGCTCAGCTTTGCCTGGAACTCAATGATCCTTGTCTCCAATCCCTGCGGCACCCGCCATTCCCATGCAGCCGCAAAAAACCAAAGCAACCCGGAAAGAACTAAAATAAATACTGACATTCGTCCCACCTGCCTACCTTAGGTTATGTTCAAAAGTTGGCAGGAGTGAGTGTTCTCTGCCTGGCATATTCCGCCAGGTAATCGATGGCAGGCGTGGGCTTAAAGTTTTCCCATTCAGGCCATAACCTGCGGGCATACCCAGGAATTAAACCCTGTTTTTCTTCGATCCGGGCCGGTATCATCTGCACCCAGTGGTAGAGAGTCCTGGCATCGCCGCTGCCGGAGGCTGATTTTGACTCGCGCATGGCGTCAGCCGCATGAAGAACGGCACCCTGGGCCCATTCATACGCATTAAGGTCGAAACTCCGCCAGGCCAGGGTTTCCTCTACAGCCCTCAGTCCAGCCTCGATATTTCCCTGGGCCAGTTCCAGCTCAGCCAGCTGCCGGCGCCAGGAAATCTCAGTCTGATCCCAAGAGAGGCCTTGGCGCCAGAGCCGGGCACCCGCCCCGGGATCATGTGCCTGCACCCGTTCCGCCTCCCGGCTTAGAGCCTGGCCCGGATTGATAAGCTCCGGCTGCACCAGATTGAGCGTAGGCATGAGCAGCAAATATAAAGCGGCCAAACCATAAAGTCCTGCGCGCAGAACCCTTGCCTGCATTAATGTCCATGGGAATTTTACACTCTGCCTGGCAGCTTCATAAAAGCCTGAACCGGATGATTGAGATATAGTTACCCCGGCCAGCAGCCAAAAAACAAGTCCCAGGGCACCAAAGGCGAAATCCGCGTCAACCATGGAATGCAGTATAAGAAAGAGCATGGGCCATTTTCCTGCACCCTCCCCCAGCCTGCGCCACATCCACACTGTCCAGGCTGCTATCAGACCCAACCCCGCCAAGCCCTGATTCAGCAACACCTGAATCAAGCCCGAGTGGGGATGAACGGTCCAGTACGGAAGGGTCTGAACGGCGGGAAACGCCAGCCACCCTCCGGCTCTGGGCCACCCCTGTGCTTTCCAGGCCAGGGATAACCCATCTAAGTAATATAGAAGGCGTTGTCCGATGCTGGGTGAAAACAGATCCCAAGAGCGCAGGTGTTCCCAGGCATTCGGAAATACTTTAACACTGAGCATGAGAATTATGACAAAAAGAATCAGTCTTTTTAAAATATAGATAAGGAAACCTCTACCGAAACCTGTGGATTGAGACCATCCCCACTGTTTAATCTGCCTCCAGGCGTTTGCCGCCGTTCCCCCGAGCGTACGTTTCCTCGCACCGGTATTCTTTTTTGCCTGCCATACTTTGATTCCAATTAGGGCAAGCACCAGGAGCAGGGCTGCCAGAGACCCCCGTGAGCCGGTGCTGAGCAAGGACACCCCCAAAAAAGCCTTCGTGAGAAAGCTTCCTCCGGGAAGGAGCAGTGCCGCCCCGACAAAAGCCGCTGTCGCATTGGGGTAGCCAAAGACCGAGCTAAACCTTCCCGCCTCAGGCAAAGGAGGAGCCGGCCAAATCAGATTTGCCCAGGGGAGCCAGCCAATCACAGCCACTGTTACAGCAGCCCAGCGGAGATGTGTGAGCAAGCGATCACCGGTATAACCCTTCCTCCCCGCTCCGGCGGCAAAACGGTAGACCAGCCAGTAAACCAGCCAACGCAAAACTTCAAACAGCCCGTCGATAAACCGCACCGGATGGATTAACCCCAGAGCGGATAATCCCGCCAGCCCAAGGAGAACAAAGTCGGTTAAACCGAAATCTGACAGCTCCAGGCTTCTCCCCTGAACCCCGGACTTGCGCGAATAATAGCTCTGACCTTGCCTACGCCTGGAAAGCAAAGCCAACCCCATCCTGCTCAAAACATAGAAGCCGAGGACTATCGCCGGCAATAACCACGTCTTCTGATAATACAATCCGGATGCCAGCACACTGAGCCAGAGAGAAAAAGCCAGGATGCGCTCACTGCTGCTCCCGGCTTTGCTGACTCTTTTTAGGTTAATTCCAATCATCGCTTGTTCCAATCACCCTTAGGCCGGGTTTTGGGGGCCCAAGGCAAACATCACTTTGCCCGAGGCCGCCAGCTCATCCCCAACGTAAGCCTTGCCTTCAGCCACGCCCACGCCGTGCCTGAGCTTGAGCACATTAACCTCCAGACGCAGTTGATCTCCCGGCCGCACCTGGCGCTTGAAACGCACTTCATCCATCCCGGCAAAAAGAGGAATCCGCCCGGCATATTCCTCTTTACTAAGCAGGATGATTGCCCCGACCTGAGCCAGACACTCCATAATCAGCACTCCCGGCATTACCGGGTACTTGGGAAAGTGCCCGGAAAAAAAACCTTCATTGGCAGAAACATTTTTTATCCCCACTGCCCTTTTCCCTTCTTCAAACTCAATAATGCGGTCCACCAGCAGAAACGGATAGCGATGAGGAAGAATCTCCTGAATTTTATCAATATCAATCATGCTTACCCTCCTAAATACTTTTGTCCATACATCCTGTCATAATAGTTCATGTACTCTCCGCTGATAATAGCGCGCCACCACGGTTCATGCTCAAGGTACCACTTGACCGTATTCTGAATCCCTTCCTCAAAGCGGATCTGGGGCTCCCAACCGAGTTCACGCTTGATCTTCCCGGCGTCAATGGCATAGCGCCGGTCATGCCCAGGACGGTCCTTGACAAACTCGATCAGGTCTTCCGGCCGGTCCAGCAAGCGCAGCACGGTTTTCACCAGCTCAAGATTCGTGCGTTCATTGTTCCCGCCAATATTATAGACCTCTCCGGCCTGACCGTGGCGCAAGACCAAATCGATAGCCCGGCAGTGGTCTTCCACATACAGCCAGTCACGCACGTTGAGGCCGTCCCCGTACACCGGCAGGCTCCTTCCCTCCAGGGCACGCCAAATCATCAGAGGGATCAGCTTCTCCGGAAACTGGTATGGGCCATAATTATTGGAGCAGCGGGTAATCGAGGCATTAAACCCGTACGTCTCAACCGCAGCCCGGACAAACCCGTCTGCCGCTGATTTACTGGCGGAGTACGGACTATTCGGTTTTAAGGGTGAATCTTCCGTAAACACCCCGCTTGGCCCCAAGGAGCCATATACCTCATCCGTAGAAACCTGAACAAAGCGCTCCACCCCGTATTTACGGCTCAAATCCAAAAGCTGAATCGTTCCCAGCACATTGGTTTCCGCAAAAGCCACCGGATTCTCAATACTACGGTCCACATGGGATTCTGCCGCAAAATGAACCACCGCCGCCGGTTCTTCCCGCTTAAACACTTCTTCCAAGGGCACGCGTTCCCTGATATCCGCTTTATAAAAGCTATAGTTGGGGCTGTCCTCAATGTCCTTGAGATTCGCCAGATTTCCGGCATAGGTTAAGGCATCCACATTAACAAAGCGGTCCTCCGGGTACTTCTTCACCATCGCCAGCAAAAAATTGGACCCGATAAATCCGGCCCCGCCGGTCACTAAAATATTCAAGTTAAGCCTCCATTCCGAAGTACTCAGTACTCAGTAGTCAGTAGTCAGTAGGATTTTGCATTCTTTTAGGGTTTCGACCCCTGATATGTACTAAGACATCCTCTCCTGTCTCCTGACTTCTACTTAATCTAGCGCGGCTTCGTCGTCCAGTCAAAGCCAATCCCCGGGTCATCCCACGGGATGCGCAGCTCATCCGGGTCATCGCGGCGATAGGATTCCGTGGTAAAGTAAACGATAATCGCCGGAACCTGGCCCAGGACCCGGTATCCATGGGCCACTCCCTTCGGAATCAGAAGCAGTCCCGGGTTATCCTCTCCCAGATAAAAGGTATTAGTTTCCCCTTTGGTGGGAGAATCCGGGCGCAAATCATAAAGGACTACCTGGGCATTCCCGCAGGGAAAGAACCAGAGGTCATCCTGCCGTTCATGATAATGAAAAGCCTTAATAACTCCCGGGTAAGATTTGGACAGGGAGGCCTGACCAAAGCGCTGCAAGAGTTCCTCGTCATCGCGCAGGATCTCCATAAAAAAGCCCCTGTCATCACTATGCCGGATGAGCTTCTTTAATGCTACTCCCTCAATCATTTTTTCTCCGGGTCAACTCCTTTAACCAGTATTGAATTCTTTTATCTCATTATCCCTTTAAAATCTCAGACACCCGGTCACCCAAGCCGGTTTCAAACGCGAGCTTATTGGCCAAAGACAGGGATTCAAAGGTTCCGGCATCTGTCCACCAGGATGAAAGCTGATCATACCGGAGTTCCCCGCGCGCGATATACGTGTTGTTGACATCTGTAATTTCCAGTTCCCCGCGGCCGGAAGGCTTTAAGGTCTTAATCATGGCAAAGACATCCGGATCATAACCGTAAATTCCGGTCACACACAGGTTGCTCTTAGGCTCACTCGGCTTTTCTTCGATCCCGGTGATCTTTCCGTCTTTTACTTCAGCCACTCCGTAACGCTGCGGGTCAGGCACTTCTTTTAACAGAATCCGTGCACCCTGCCCCTGAGCCTTGAACTCATCCACAAACGGTTTAATCGAATCTGCAAAGATATTATCCCCTAAAATGACCGCGCACAGGTCTGCTCCCACAAACTGTTCCGCCAGTCCCAAGGCTTGGGCGATTCCCCCGGCCTGATCCTGCACCTTAAAAGTAAAATCCAGCCCTAAATCCGCCCCGCTTCCGAGCAGGCTAACCACATCCCCCATGTGCTCTTTCCCGGTCACCACCAAAATTTCCGTGATTCCCGCTTCTTTCAGTTTGGCAACCGGATGAAAAATCATGGGGTAATGCCCCACCGGCAGCAAGTGTTTATTTGTCACTTTGGTCAGGGGATAGAGGCGCGTCCCGGTCCCGCCGGCTAATATAATGCCTTTCATCCAACACGGTCCTCCCTCGAAATTCTATGTATGGCCGCCTGGCCGGTTGCTTTGCGCAAGGTATTCCCTTGCCTTATCCATGTCCAGTTTCTCAGGGTCAGCCTTAAATCCTTCATAGAAGATCTGATATAAGCGCCACGGTTCCCTGCGAATCAAAATCCGGGCTAAGGCTTCGATAATCAGGTAGATATAAAATACAATCCTTTGCTCCCGGCCCGCATTGCGGCGCATGAATACGACCCGGTTGCGGTTCAGGAAATAATACCCTAACCCCTGATATTTGGATATGGTAGCCGAACGCTTGTGATATACCCGGCTGGCATGTAAACAGACCAGCTTATAACCGAGTCTCTGTGCTTTCAGACATAATTCCGTTTCCTCAAAGAACAAAAAGTAATTCTCAGGAATCAACCCCGTTTGAGCCAAAACTTTCGCTTTGACTACAAAACAGGCACCGCCTAAATAATCTACTTCGCGCATCTGCCCCCTAATTCCTGCATAGGGCTTACCTTTGGCAATTCCCTGGGCCAGCCCGCTGTAAAGAGAAAGGGATGCTCCCATGGCTTGGATCTGCGCTCTATTGTAGAAATCGCAGATGGTCGGTCCCGCCATCCCAACTTCGGGGTTTGAAGCCAGTGTATGTATGAGCGGCTCTAAGAAATCCGCTTCAGCTTCTACATCATTATTCAGAATGCAAATATATTCGGCCCCCTGGGCCAGAGCATATTGAATGCCCAAATTATTCCCATGGGCATAGCCATAATTCCCGTCACTTCGAAGGAGGGTATGCCGTGACAGGCTATGGTTTAGTATCTCCCAGGAATTATCGGTGGAACAGTTGTCAACCACAATCACCCGGTAATAGGGATAGGTGATCTGCTCCAGGCTCGCCACACAGCTGAGCGTTTCTTGAGCCGCGTTAAAATTTAGAATGATAAAATAAACGACCGGAAGGTTGGTCAACCTTTTAACTCCTCATTATCCTTTTTCTCAGTTCTCTATCAAGCTTAACACAAATTTCGTCCCAGTTAAACTTTTCGCGGCAGATGCGGGCGCTCCGGCCGCATAGTTCCGTTAAATCCGGGCGCTCCATGAATTCTGCCAGTTTGTCCGTTAAGGCATCCACATCTTTCACCGGTACCACCGCTCCGTTCCCTTCCCGCACCAGCTCGGAAGCAATTCCCACATCCGTGCTGATAATCACGGCTCCGGCAGCCGCCGCTTCGATTAAGGCAAAGCCAAAGCTTTCGTAATTAGACGTTAAACAAAAAATTTTAGCCCGGCTGTACTCCGTCCACAACTCCCGGCGCGATGCGAGTTCTCCCCTAAACAGGATATACTCTTTAAGCTCAGGATTCTGTTCCCAAAATCTGTCCAGATAACGCTGAAACTCTGAAGCCACTGCTCCCACCAAGACTAATTTCCACTCCCGCTTTCCTCTCTGCACCAGACGGGCAAACGCTTGCAAGAGCATGGGGGTATTTTTTTCCTCACTGCCAATCCTGGCCACCGTAAGGATCAGATTCTCTTTGCCCGCGTCTTGCAGTTCAGGCCGGTAACGCTCCAGATCAGCAAAATCCACTCCGTTTGGCAGGTAGATAATCTTGGCCCGGTGCGCCGGAAAAATCTCTGTAATATCCTGCTGAAGCTTCTCCTGCTCTACTCCGATCAGATCTACTCTCTCCAGGAACTGATGAAGAAGCTTCATTGGCAGCCTGCCCAGGCCTCTTAATTTTTCAACCAATTTAATACTGCAGTCGAGTTTGAGAAATATTATCCCACCCGGATTGACCCTTTTATAAGAATATGCATAGACAATAGAGCTCAACGTCATATGGAAAACTTGCAGAATATCTATCTCTTTCCCTTTACGGCGTAAATAATGAACCCCATCCCAGGCCGAATGGCGCCATGTACGGGATACGTCCCCTCGCTTCCCAATGAAATCGAGCTCTAAACCCGGAACTACATCTTCAAGATACGGATAGGGGCCATTGTCATACGTCGCCAGGACAGCTTGATAATTGCCAAGCTGTTTGAGCTTGTACGGTATCATCCCTACGTCCTTCACCAGATGGACATTTTGAGCCTCTGGAAACAACACACAATAGCGCATACCCGTCAGGCACCCTTTTCCCTTATTATCAAAACAGAGACGTTTTAATCTCCTCAAGTTTAACAATGCGCAGAAGAACTGCAGCAGCCGCATACATCACAATACCAAGTACAATCAAGATTAAAACCGGCACCAGCCCCCGGAGCAAGTACAGGACTCCGCCCATAAGTGCAGCCGGGAACACTGCCTTCAGCATATGGGACACAACCGGAGTCTTAACGACGCGGGACGCCGCTTGCCGCATTAAGATTAAGTTCAGTGTTTCCGAAATGAGGTTTATGGATGCAGCGATATAAATTCCGTAACGGGGAGTAAAGATCAGATTGAGCGCCAAGTTAACCATGGAGGAAAGTCCGATAATTTTAAGATAAGACTTTTCCAGATGCCAGGCATTTAGCTGATAGCCGAAAATCTCGCGCGTAAATAAGAGCACACTGAAAAGAAGCAGGATAACAAACGGCCCCGCCGCAGGAGCGTATTCTTGTCCGTAAAGGAGGATGATGATTTCTTGAGCCAGCACGATCCCCCCGACAGCCACCGGAATGATGAAAAGCGCAATAAATTTGGCCACCGTGGCCGTAAGCCGGGTCAGGCTCTCTTGATTTTGCTCATGGTGATGCTTAACCAAGCGCGGAAAGACCGGGACAAAAATAATCGCCACCACATTGGTCAAAAACAAGATGATATTATACGCTGCCGAATAGAGGCCCAATTCTGCTTCCGTCCGGGAAAAGCCGATGACAATCCGGTCGATATTGATATTGACCATGGCCAAGAGTCCGGAGATGAAAAAAGGAAAGCTCAGCCCAAGGTATCTTCGCAGTTCATTCCGGGTGAGTCCCAGTTGGAAGCGGATGTTCTTTTCTTTAAGAATGGAATATTGGTAACCGGCCGCCATCAGCAAGCCGGCCAATGTAGCAAGGGGCACATAATACAACTGTCCGTCCTGTTTTAAAAAAACAACCAGCATAAAGAAAGGCACCGCATTGCGTAAGACATTATATACCGCATTATGCTGCATTTCCTCTATCCCGGAATAAAACCAGTCGATGTTTAAGGCGGTGGGCAGCAAAGTCAGCCCGTATACAAGCATTAAAACTTTAAATGAAAAATCTTTGGGCATAAGGAGCGTTAACCCAACCAGCAACACATAAGCTGCAGCAAATAGGAAAAGCCTGGCCGAGATGATCTCGCCCAGGATCAGGGAGTGGCTTATATTCCCTTTGGAAACTTCTCGCACTCCATGTGTTTGCAGTCCAAAGAGCGTTAAGATCGAAAAGTATGTAATAATGGCCTGGGCCAGATTAATGCTGCCAAACCCCTCTTTGCCCACCACCCTGGCGATATAGGCAATCGTTAAAAAGGTAAGGAACTGGGCAAACACACTGGACAAGCCAACAGAAATAACATTTTTAGCGACTTTATTGATGATAGGCACCTTCCCGCCAGCACAAATTTCTTCTAGGCACCCTCCATTATAGCGAATATTCCTCTAAAACTCAAAAATCACCTATCTTTCTGTTCCCTTCCGGAACGCTCACGCTCCGATTCATCATCAAAGGTTTTTCCAGCCTCAAGCTCTTGGTCCCCGCCTTTGGAGCCCTCTTTTATACGATCGTTCTCATTAGCCTGAGGCTTGGGAGCGGGCGAAATGGGAGAGAGTACCGGAACAGACTTTTGCAGGGAATTTCCCCGCTCCTGTTTTTCAGAGGCTTCATGTTTATCATCTTCGTTCGCTTTGGAGCTGCGTTCTTGTCCTTGTATAAGGTTAGCTCTATCCTTTTCATTATTTTTAGCTTGCTCTTTTTCTTGATTTTGATCTTTATCTTTATCTTGATCTTTATCTTGATCCTTGTCTTTATCCCGTTTAAGCATATCTTTTATTGCCGAATCGTTTTTGCCTTGAGTCCCAGGAATTTGCAGCACTCCTTTATCTTTAAGCACCTGGGCCTGGATCTCAGGAGCTTCAAGCAGGCGTACCCGCTCTGTTTTGGTTTTCAGTTCCTTGGCCTCAACTTTTATTCCTGCTTTATCCGCGCTTTGCCATAAAGCATACTCTCCGATGCTCACCCCGGCTTGTTCTGCCTTGATCCGCTCCTGCTCACTTAACTGAAGCACTGCCATCCGGGCATTTACCTTTTCCTGAATGGCCGCACCGGCTGACTTAACAGCCTCCTCCAACGCCGGAGGCAGCTCCTTGTCTCCGTTCGGGGCCAGGCCGACCAATACCCAAGAGTGTTCATCCGTTAAATAGCCCTTGTTCTGTGCTTGCTCCAGAATTTTGGACATAGCCGCAGGCACAGGCTGATTTTTTAGTTCTAACGCCTGAAGGACTTTTTCTCCATCCGCATTGACGGCAGTGGCTTGAACTACTTGTTCACGCGCATTGACCGCAAGCTTAATGCTTGGGTTAATATCAATCGAAACCAGCGCAACGGCAGTTGATGCCTGGGCAAAGTTCCAGCCCAGAGCCACCGTCAGGGTCAATAATAGCAGTGCTGCCGCCGCAGCCCAGGCATGCCAGGCTCGCCAAGATTGTTTGTAGGTATCAGCCCAGCCTGCATCCGCGTCTAATTCAATTTCTTCCCCTACCTGAGCTCCGTAAGAATTGGGAAGACTGCGGAAAGAGCCGTCATCTGCAAGGACGGTGCACCGGGAACCGGTTGTTTCCAATATAACTGCTTTGATCTTGTTCATTGCTTTATTTCCCCTTTCCGGGGGAGTACATATTCCCTTAGATAGATGTAATCGTGCTGGTTCGCTATTAAAATCGCAACGGCTAGAAGGTATTTGCGTCCCCGTTCCAAAACCTTAGGATGAATTCCCGTTCTTTGGGCCAAGGCTTGCATCGGAACCTTTCCTTTCGCGCCGGCTTGCTGCCAGAGATCCTTATCCTGAGCCAAGATTCGGGCCGCCCGCAGCAAGGTTTCGCGGGAATCCCGGTGTTTAGGGGAAACTTCCACCAGGTCGGCAAAAGCCAGACCCCACTTCCCTAATTCCTGAGCATATTCCCTAATCTCAGCCGCCCGCTCCCGGTTTTGTACTCCTTCTTGAAAATCATGCAGGCTAAGAACGGCCTCCACGGCTACACCAACTTCTGCTTGATCCAGCGAAAGGGCTTCCCGGCTGCGTTGTTTCCGGTAATAGTCTATCAACCTGCGCTTAATGAGGACGCGAGCATAGGCTAGGAATGGGACTCCACGTTCGGGATCAAAATTGTCAATGGCTTCATTGAATGCAACAAAGGCTTCAGACAATTCTTCATCCCGGCCCCACTCCAGCGGTCTGTGAGACGCTTGACTGGCAACTTGGCGGACAAAAGGCTGAGATTCGTGCAAGAAAGCCTCCCGCGTGTCCTTGTCCGTTTGGATGCGGTCCCAAGGCCACCTCTCCTCCCATTCCGGCATTTCTCTATCCTCCTACTCCTTAATACGCGAGCGCTTCTTTTTTTCTGGGGGTACTGTAAAGTATTCAGGAGTCAGGAGTCAGAATTCAGAATATTTCCGGAGTATAATTTACCTTATTTCTCCTGACTCCTACTCCTGACTCCTGTCTACTGACTCCTGACTCCTCGTGGATTGGGCCAGCACCTTCAGCACAAAGCGGGGCAAAGCCAGTTGGCGTTTGAAACGCTTCGGCTCACGGATTAGACGGTAAAGCCATTCCAGATTTAAATTCTGCACCCATTGGGGCGCGCGTTTCACTACCCCGGCCAGCGCGTCAAAGCTTCCACCCACCCCGATGCTTACTTGGGCCAGGCGGGAATGCTCTGCCAGCCAGAACTCCTGACGGGGGCTGCCCAATCCTGCCAGCAATAGCTGGGGACGAAATGCCTGAATCCGTTCGAGAAGCATCCCTTCTTCAGCCGGTGTAAAATAACCGTGATGGGCCTGCCACTCAAACCCATTAACTCCGGTTGCCTTGTGTGCGGCCAGTTCTGCCACTCCCGGCTGTCCTCCCAGAAAAAAGACCCGCCATTTGCGTTCCCGGGCCAAAGGGAGCAGTCCCTCCAATAAATCAATGCCGGTCACTCTTTCCGGCAAAGGAGTTCCAAGTCTGGCAGCCGCCCATATCACCCCGATGCCGTCAGCTGTAACCAGGCCGGCTGTATTGATCACTTGCCGCAGGCGAACATCATGACTTGCCCGGAAAATCATTTCCGGGTTGGCCGTGACTACCCGCAGCCGCTCATTATCTTCGATCGTCCGGGCAATGCGTTCGATGCACGCCGCCAAAGTGATGTGATCTATCTTTACCCCCAGAATATCAACTTTCATAGCTAATCCTTACCTCAGCACTTGCACAAAGGATTCGTGCTCTCTTATCTTTCAAGCGCTCATTATTTACGGATAGATTATACGGAAAGCAGAAAATCCCGGAACTCGGCTTTTACACTAGCCTTAACGCCCCGGGGGTTATCCGTATCCTATCTGCTTTGTCCAATACTTTAAAAGCTTCCGTCCAGAACCTTGCCGGTTCCTAAAGCCACACAGGAAATGGGGTCTTCGGCCAAGATCACGGGCAGGCCCGTTTCGCGTGCCAGCCGGATATCAAAGCCGTAAATGAGAGAGCCTCCTCCGGTCATCACAATCCCTTTGTTCAAAATATCCGCCGAAAGCTCGGGGGGGGTGCGCTCCAAGACTTCCTTCACTCCGGCGACAATGGCTTCAATCGATTCCTCTAAAGCCTCAAAACATTCTTTGGAATCTACCGTAATTGTCTTCGGCAAGCCTGTAACTAGATCACGCCCGCGCACGTCAATAATGGCATTATCAGGGCGCCCTTCCCGGATTGCGGACCCGACGGCTATCTTAATCTCTTCGGCGGTTCTCTCCCCAATCATCAGGTTATGTTCCCGCCGGATGTGGCGCATGATTGCCTCATCAAATTTATCTCCGCCAACCCGCAGACTGCGCTTGCACACTATCCCACCAAGGGCAAGAACCGCAATATCCGTCGTGCCTCCTCCGATGTCCACCACCATGCTGCCGGTAGCCCCGGTAATATCCAACCCTGCACCCAGCGCTGCCGCGTAGGGTTCCTCGACGACTTTAACATGCTTGGCCCCTGCTTGATAAGCCGCTTGTTTAACAGCCCGCTCCTCCACTTCTGTCACACCGGAAGGAATGCAGACAACAACCCGGGTGCGGAAGAACGGCCATCTTCTGGCTCCTGCCTTCTCCATAAAATATTTCAGCATGAGTTCCGTGGTTTTGTAATCTGCAATCACACCGTCCCGCATCGGACGTACTGCAACGATGTTGCCAGGGGTCCGGCCCAGCATTAAACGGGCTTCCTCCCCGACAGCTATCCTTTTATTGGTATTTTTGTCAATTGCCACAACAGACGGCTCATGCATCACAATCCCTTTCCCTTTGGCATACACTAGTACGCTGGCCGTCCCCAAGTCTATTCCTAAATCAATCCCGAACATGAACCGGTGTACCCCTTTCCTTATCACCTAGCTTGTCCATTAAAAGAAGTTAACATATAATAAGCAAAAGTCAATCTCCCCGGCGGGAGATTAACTTAAAGCCTAATTTACCTAATTCTTTACTCTTTTTCTTATTCGTTATAAATTATCTAATTCCTTTATTTTACCCAATTTTTTTCAAGAATAGCGCTAAAATGAATGACTTTAGCCGATAGATTTGAAAAAAGCACTTAGTTTTCCTGATATTTTTTACGTGTTGCTTCCCCGCCGCGAAGATGCCTTTCTGCTTTATTGTTTTCCAAAACCTGTTTTACTTCCATAGCCAACTTCTCATTAATTAGCTGCAAGCGCTCTGTCACGTCCTTATGAACTGTGGACTTTGACACACCAAAAACATCAGCTGTTTGCCGGACGGTGGCACTTGATTCCAAAATATAATTCCCTATGTCGAGTACCCTTTTGCGAATGTATTCCTGCACGCTGAGCCCTCCTTCTAGCGGCCATTTTTTGTACATCTATATGCACGTGCACAAAAAAAAGACATCCTTAAAAGGATGTCCCCCGTTGGTAAATGCTGTATAAATTTTTCCCTATGTCCAAATTGATCATTGACCTTTGGTGTAAAGCTGTTCCTCTATTTTCTTATACTTTGTGACATCGACTTCTCGATCTCTTTAACACGAGCTGTCCGTTCTCAGTCCAGACACTGCTGTTGCAACTCACCTAAAATGTTCACGACTTCCCCAGAAGCCTGCACCATCCTTTCCAAAATCTGTTCCGCCTTGGCAATATTGCCCTGTTCATATACAACCGCCGCCTCGCGCGCCAACTCATGGACCTGTTGATGCGGAGTCTCCAGTTGGTTAAACGCAGGCAACGAACGACACTTTGCCGCATCCTGGCTGTCCACCCAGTGCCCCAAGCGGCATTCGTGATGGTTGCCGACCTCGCTGGATTTTAAGTGTTCAAACCCTAAAACCATGTTGTGGATTCGCCAAGTCCAGAGCAAGTGGTCGGTCTTATAGAGTTCCAAAGCTTGGTGCGTATTCAGTTCAGGCACCCGAGTGATTTGTTCCGCCCGTATCTTTTGTAAAGCTTGGCTGATGTCATAGATACCCTGCCCTGTTACTTTGGCAATGTGATCAATCTCTTCCGCCGCCATCGCAATCGTGGAAACACTGCTGGCCGCTTCCTGAACCGCCGCACTTTGTTCTTCACTACTGGCGGCAATATTATGAATATCCTCAGTAATGGAACTGAAGTTATGGATAATCCCCTGCAAAGACTCTGCCGCTTCCTGCATGATATCTTTGCCGTTTTGCATGGTCTGGGAAAGGGAGGAAATACTTTGGGCGGTTGCTTGCGAATTCTGGCTTAAGCCTGAGATTTTCTGACGGATATCCGTTACAGAGGATTTCGTATGTTCTGCCAGTTTACGAACTTCATCCGCTACGACGGCAAACCCTCGACCCTGCTCTCCTGCACGAGCCGCTTCAATGGCGGCATTGAGTGCAAGAAGATTCGTCTGATCAGCCACCCCTGCTATAACCCCCACGATTTGCTCAATTTCCTGCATGGAGTGGAGCACGCCTTGAACCTGCTGGCTCACCTTGGCAAATTCATCGAAGGAATGCTCCACAAATTGAATCGCCTGCTGGATTTTCTCTCCCCCTGAAGCCGCTGCTGATGCCGCCTGTTCGACGAAAGTGGCTGAATTGGTTGCAGAATTAGCAACCTGATTGGCGGCGGCTCCCAATTCTTCAGCCTGAGCCGACATGCTGGCAAGCTGATTCGTCTGTTCGCCAATTTTCACCAGCATCTGGCGAATGGATGTCATACTAGTCAAATGCCGCACTGTCCCATCCAAATCGGCTAAGGTGGCTAAAGCTGAAGCCTGCCGTTCGCTGATGACGCGGTTTAAGATTTCGACTGCGGAATAGAGTGGACTGGATGAGGGAATATCCACTTTAATAGGCTTGGTAAAATCGCACTGGGTCAAACATTGATAGAGCTTATTATAGTCGGATTGGTCGGCTGAACTGGGGGCGGTTTCCCGTCTAAAAAATGGCATGTTCACACATCCTTTTTTGACACATTCATCGCGTAATTTAACTTATTAAAGAATTAAATATGCACAATCATTTCGTCGCGGAACAGTAACTCTCGACTGCGTATTTGGTTTTCTCAACTTCACATTCAAAACAAAAAATTAAAGGGCTAAAATGCCTTGGCTTAAGGCAAGTTTTCTTTGTATCCAGGTGTATTCTACTACATTCTCCAAGAATTTGCTTTTTCCTGCTTTATCTGCAATTTTGTAGGGTCAGCAGGAATCCAGCAGCAATAGAGCGAAATAGACAAAAGTACAAAATTGTATTACTCTAAAAACGGTTGAGTCAATCATAGCAAATTAGCATGGCATCTGCCGGAAGGAGCTTGTTGCATGAATTCAAAAGTACTTTATAAACTAAGTTATGGTTTGTACGTCATTTGTTCCATCAACGGCACCCAGTTAAACGGACAAATAGCCAACACCGTATTTCAAATCTCTTCCGAGCCACTAACAATTGCGGTCAGCATAAATAAAAATAACTTGACCCACGAGTACATAGAAAAAAGCGGTGTCTTTTCCGTGTCCGTTCTGCCTGTGACAACACCCCTGGATTTCATCGGGCAGTTTGGCTTTAAGTCGGGCCGCGATGTGGACAAATTTGCCGGCGCAGCGTATCGCACCGGGCTGACGGGAGTCCCCATCCTGCTGGAAAACAGTATTGGTTATTTGGAGGCCAACGTGGTTCAGCATTTAGATGTTGCAACCCATACTCTGTTCATCGGCGAAGTCGTGGAGGCAGAGGTACTCGGCGAAACAGAACCCATGACCTATGCTTACTATCAGGCCGTAAAGAGAGGTTTAGTGCCTCCCGCAGCACCCACTTACATCAAGCCTCAGACCATGCCCACTGGGGCAGAGGGAGAAAAGCACAAATGCACAGTGTGCGGTTATATTTATGATTCCGCCCAAGGCGATTCGGCCTCCGGGCAGGCTGCAGGAACCTTATTTTCAGCCCTGCCTGAAGCTTGGGTCTGTCCGGTCTGCGGTGCCGGCAAAGAGGAGTTCGAAGCACTGTCTTAACCGAACCAGGAGGTAGACAATGGCTATAAAGTTGAATAACAGCGTACGTTGGGTAGGGAAAATTGACTGGGAATTGCGCAGGTTTCATGGTGAGGAACTTTCAACTCATCATGGATCATCCTACAATTCCTATTTAGTACAGGATCAAAAAACAGTTCTGATCGATACGGTATGGGGACCTTTCGCTCAAGAGTTTGTGAACGACTTGAAACGGGAAATCGATCTGCACCAGATTGATTATATTGTCGCCAACCACGGCGAACCGGATCACAGTGGGGCCTTGCCACTCTTGATGCACGAAATACCGGGTACACCGATTTATTGCACGGCCAACGCCGTTAAGTCTCTCAAAGGGCAATACCATGCAGATTGGAATTTCAAGGTCGTAAAAACAGGGGAACGCTTATCCCTGGGGACAAAAGACTTGATTTTCATCGAGGCTCCGATGCTGCATTGGCCTGATACGATGTTTTCTTACTTGACCGAGGATAATATTTTGTTCAGCAACGACGGTTTCGGTCAGCATTATGCCTCACATCAGATGTTTAATGACCTGGTCAATCAGGAAGAACTCTACTACGAAGCCATGAAGTACTATGCCAACATCCTTACACCTTTCAGTAAGATGGTTACGAAAAAGATTGCTGAAATTCTGGCTCTCAATTTACCCCTTGAGATGATTTGTCCGAGTCATGGTATCATCTGGAGGCAAAACCCGCTGCAAATTGTTGAGCGCTATCAAAAGTGGGCCCAGGACTACCAAGAAAATCAAATCACTTTCGTGTACGACACGATGTGGAACAGCACGCGCCGGATGGCGGAAGCTATTGCGGAAGGGATCAAGCAGGCAGACCGCCAAGTTGAGGTCAAACTCTTCAATTCCGCCCGGGCCGACAAAAATGACATTCTCACTGAGGTCTTTCGTTCCAAGGCTGTACTCGTCGGATCACCGACAGTGAATAAAGGCGTTCTCTCCTCAATCGGCAGTTTTTTGGAAGAAATTAAGGGACTCAGTTTCAAAAATAAGAAAGCCGCAGCCTTTGGAGCTTATGGCTGGAGCGGCGAATCCATGGCCACCATTTCAAAAGGGTTATCGGAAGCTGGCTTTAATGTCGTCTCTGACGGCCTAAGACTTCTCTGGAACCCCGATGCGGAGAGTTTGGCGCGCTGCGCGGATTTCGGGAAAGAGTTTGCAGCAAGTTGCCTCTAGGCCGGAATCCAGTGATTCCGGACATCGGGAGTTTTCGAAAGCACTCATTATATGAAGGGAGGAAAAATGATGAAAAAGTGGATCTGTACCGCTTGCGACCATATCTATGATCCGGCTGCCGGCGATGCCGACGGTGGCATTGCTCCGGGTACTGCTTTCGAAGATCTGCCAGACGATTGGGTTTGCCCGGTATGTGGCGTAGGTAAAGACATGTTCGAAGAATACAACGATTAAAAATGCTGAAAAGCGGGGCGCAGTGAAACTTCGGTTTTGCTGCGCCCCACTTAATAGTTGTGGTTATCAACCGCTCTGGCTACACGGACAGACATGGCTATTGTTCTTTGATCCCTTGATCCCATTTCCTTCGGTTTATGGTTTCCTTTACTTTGAGAAGATGAACATGGCTCCCTTTTAGCTGAGCGATTCGCTTAACACAATCTCCGTTGATCTATGCCGGCGTTCAGCCTTATTTTCTCTTGTTACTCCGCCTCCTTAAACTCCACCCGTTCAATGAACCGGGTTAAATCCTGCAAGAGGTCTAAATAGGTCTCCCGCTCGTGAAACCTTCCTTCACTGTCAAACAGAAGACGCACCAGCGGACGGGTTGGCATCTGCGTGGGCACGGCGACTACTACGCCAATTTCACCCGTGTTCAAAGTAACCATGGCGTTTTCGGGATATAGGATTAAAAATTCACGAAAGGCTTGAACGACTCTTGGGTTAAAGTCTTGTCCCGACCAGGCTATTACCATTTCTAGAGCCTGATAAGGAGGCAAGCCTTTGCGGTACGGCCTGTCCGCTGTCAAGGCTTCGTAAACGTCGGTAACGGCGATGATCTGGGCATCCATGTGAATCTTGCTTCCGCTCAAGCCGTAAGGATACCCCTTTCCGTTCCAACGTTCATGGTGTTCCCTGACCATCGCTCGAACACTGGGTACCAACCGGGTATGATTGAGCATATCTTCTCCCACAAGGGGGTGCTGCTTAATGATTGTGAATTCCTCCGCCGTCAGACTCCCTGGCTTGTTTAGAATCTCCTTTGGCACTTTCAGCTTCCCCAAGTCATGCAGCAGTGCACCTAACGCCAGATATTTAAGCCTCTTCTCCGTGTATCTCAACCTCATCCCCGTGAGGACGGTGAGCAAAGCGGTATTCATTACATGCACAAATGTGCCGTAGTCATGCTCTTTGATTTGCTCCATATCCAAGCGGATGGCATCAAAATCCAAGTAGACATTCTGGGTATGGAGTTCTTTCAGAATCGTTTCCACCAGTTTCACCGTTTGCTCGATTTGCGCGGCCCCAATAAGCTTCGCTTCATGGTAAATACTCCAGAGGGAGCCGACAAGCTTGAAGTAGACATCCCTGGGGAAAGCCTTGACCTGCCGGCGGGAGAAAACCGTCTCCTCCCCTTTCCGCCAAATATAGACCTCCCGTTTCTCCAACAGTTCCCTTATCCCTGCAGTGAGCGGCTGACCTTTTTTCAGCAGCAAAACCCCGGCGGCATCAAAGAGATCTTGGGTGGCTGTCTGTTCCATTGCTGAATTTGACTCTGGTTTCTTTAATACCAAATTCATACAGAAAACCTTCTTCCTCCTTTCACCTTTCCTTAAAACCGCTCACTCTTCGCGCCTCATACCGCAGCTCCATACCGCCCTTTTAGGCAGCAAAAGCAACCCGGTCGGGAGGACCGGCTATGTCCAAGGTTATACCTTAAACCGTCCTACCAGTTCACTCAGCTTCCCTGCCAGCACGGCTTGAGATTGAGCCGATTGATTGACCTGTTCGACCGCCGTGGTGGTCTGAATCACGCTGGTTGAGATCTCTTGAGAACTGGCGGCAGACTCCTCTGCTGTTGACGTTACGTTTTGAATGGCTGAACCGATTTGATTGATGATTTCGCTCATGGACAGGGTTGCATCCGCCAGTTCTTTGGACATTTCTGTGACAAATTGGGAGTCCTCTTCATACTGGCTGCCTGTCTGAGCATACGCTTCATAATCAGGCCGCACCTTGGTTTCAATAAAGGCGAGCAATTCCTGGGTATTCGCCATAAGATTGCCAAAGGCTTTCTGGACATCGCTGATAACATTGTGGATGTTGCTGACAGCGGTCTGAGACTGTTCCGCCAGCTTGCGGACTTCATCGGCAACCACTGCGAAACCGCGACCCGCTTCCCCTGCACGGGCGGCTTCAATGCTGGCATTGAGAGACAACAGGTTGGTTTGCTGGGCAATTCCGCCAATCGTCTCTGCCATAACCTTGATTTCATCGACCACTTTGGACTGTTCCAAGGCTTGTTTGACTTTGGCTTCCTTGTCCCTATAGATGGCATCCGCTTCATTCACAGCCTGTGTGCCTCGTATCCTTACCTCACTGGCTCGCTCCTTAATCGCTGAGGCATTTTTCTGTCCCTCATCCGCTTTGGTTGTCAATTGTTTGGTAAATTCCTGTATTTCAAGTGCCGATGCTCCAACTTCTTCTGTGCTGGCACTGAGTTCTTCCGTTCCTTGGGCAATCTGCTCCGTCGATTGTTGAATCGTCTGCATCGTGGCCGAGAGTTCCTCCATCGTGGCAGAAAGTTCCTCAGACTGAGCACTTAGCGTCTGAGAACCGTCCCGTATCGCGAGTAGTAATTCTCTCACCTTTTGCACCGCCTGCTTGAGGGCATCCCCCAGTTGTCCCACTTCATCCCTTCCGTGCAGGGCGAGTTCTTGCGTCAAATCCCCTTGGCCAAAGGCTTCCGCAAACCGGACCATCGTGGAAAGCCGGCGGGAGAGGCTTAACGCCAGATAAATTCCGATCAGCAAGGCGAAAAACACACTGAATCCTATGATGCCGAGCATCGTCGTCCTTGAGCTCACAAAAATTTCACGATCGACATTCACTCTGCGTTCGGCATTCTGTTCTTCAGCCGCAATCAAGTTATTCAAGCTTCCCCGAGCCTTGTCATTCGTCTTGATCGCATTTTGCAAGGCTTGTCCAGTTTCTGCAGAGTTCCCTGCATTAGCCACCTGGACCAGCTTGTCCAGCTGGCTCCGCCACTCCTCCCTGGCAGCTTTAAAGGCGTTGTAATATTCTTTTCCTTCAGCCGAGAACTTGTCTAAAAAGTTCTTCTCTAATTCCTCCTCGGCTTTATTGTCCGCCGCCTTGTTATCTGCAAGCTCTTTTAAGCTCGCCTCCTGTTGGGCTGTATCCTGTGTGGCAGAGGCTGCATAGAGCATAATTGCGGCCGCACGGTCTCGATGAAAGAGCGCGCGCATGTTGTTTAAAGCCACAATGCCTTTCAGATCCTCACTGTAAATCCTTTCTCCTCTGTCATTAATAACCTGCATTTCGCGGATACCGATATAGCCAACGACACCTACAAGCAAAGCAATCAGAATAAATCCTGCCGTCAATTTGAGTTTCCAGGACAAGTTATTCATGAATTTCATGCTCTCATTCTCCTTCTCAATTTTTATTAAACCGACATTGTAAACTTAGCACAGAGCCGGTATTCTTAATGGCGAGCCAAGCTCACTCTGTCCGCTCATTTCATGGAAATTGTCAATCGCCGCATCCATCGCGCATGCCGGAACTATGAAGCAAAGAGGGCTGGTACATTGAGCATCAGGATAAGCCTTTCCCCTAAATTAAGAATACCGTCCAAAAATGTTTCCCGCCCGACAGCCGCCGGAGGAGGTTCCAGCTCGTACCGGGCAATATCGAGGACCTCCTTCACCTCATCAACTTCAATACCTAAGAGTACTTCTTTATCTTCTAAGACAACGATGCGGCGCTGGAGCTCTGTGACGGAAGAGATTGAATCCAATTTGAGCAGTTGAGCAAGGTTTAATACCGTTATAACCTTAGTTCTCAAACTTATAATTCCCCGCACATGTCCTTTGGCATTGGGTACGCTCCTGATCTGCGGTGGAACAATGATTTCCCTTACGGCGCTCATGGGCACAGCGTACTGTTCCACACCCATTTGGAAAATGACAACTTGTTCATCACGCACTGAAAATGCCTCCTTCTAAAATAATATGCCGTCATGTATGAGCATCACGACGGCAATTCTCCCCTTCATGCACTGGGTAGCCTGGCAGTCGTCAGCCTCACTGGTCGACCCATGGCTTTGCGTCCCTGGCTTTCGCCAGGTTTGCCGTTGTCCTTGCTTACCTGTTCTTTTCCTTTTTCTAAATAAACGGTACACCACACTCTTGTTCTGGCTCAACCCTCGCTCCTGCTCACCCGCACGAGCCGCTTCAATGGCGGCATTGAGAGCAAGAAGATTCGTCTGGTCAGCCACCCCTGAAAGAACCTCCACGCTTTGCTCAGTCTCCTGCATAGAGCGAAGCACGTCTTGAACCGTTGGGTAAAATCGCACTGGGGGCGGTTTCCCGTTTAAAAATAGCATGTTAACACATCCTTCTTTGACACATCTTCTCTACATACAGAATTAGCAGCAGCCTTCCAAGACAATAAGCTGTCATGTATAAAGAGCATGACGGCAATTCTCCCCTTTACGCACTTCAAAGCAAAAAATTAAAGGGCTGGATTTAACACCGCCTGGAATTACTTGTTTTTCCAGCCGGTAATAAATGCAACCCTTTTAGCGGTTTGTTTTGGTTGTTGCAACAAGACCCATCGGGAATATTTATTCCATAATATGGAATCTAAGGCATAAAATACCCCCCCCGAACATGTGTTCTATATATCTTGCCGCATTCACACGTTTTCATCTCAGGATCCATCCTTTCGCGTTATGTCTTCCAACATATCTTCCTTTATCCTAGGTTTTGACATAATAACCTTTTTGTCATTATATAATGACTATTTATTAAAGTCTATACTTAATTTGAATTAACATTAATTATTTGACAATGGTTGTTCAGGATCTTTTGCATACTCAAATTTAAGATTTTTCATTTGTATTCTCTATACTTAGGATGTTTTTCAGCTATAACATCATATCTGCAATCAACAACCAGCAGAGCTACTCCATAACCAGCTTTTAACAGTTTTGCTATGGCAAGGCTCTCTCTAATTTTCCCCTCAGTACTTGTTTGAGAAAATTCTTTATCTAATTCCCGAACTTTTCGATCTAAATTCTTCCTTGTCATTATATACCTCCTCTCAACAGGCACTGGACTTAAAATTCCAACTGTTTCAATGCCATCCCGATAAGTTTATCTGCATAGTCGGCCATGAACAGCGGGATATTCAGCAGGTCGTCGTCCAGCCTCAGATTGTTCAATGAAAAACGGATACGGAGTTTGACCTTGTCGCCGTATTTTTCTTTAAACTTCTTCAGGCTCCTGCTTTCGACATTGCTTTCCGATTTAACCTCCACAGGCAGGATATCGTTCTCGCTCTGGATCAGAAAATCCACTTCATACCTTGGATTGTCCATCGCCCAATACCGCGGCATGGCCTCAAACTGGTTTTTCAACGCCTGCAGCACATAATTCTCACTAAGAGCCCCCTTGAACTCAACGAACAGACGGTTGCCTTCGCTGAATGCAGAAGGCGCCAAAAGCGACAGACGGCGCAAAAGCCCCACGTCCACCAGGTAAAGCTTGAAAGCAGACAAATCGTCATAGGCGGAAATCGGCAGTCCCGGCGCACTGCTCCGGTATATTTTATAAGTCAGGTTCGCATCACAAAGCCATTGTAATGCATCCTCGTATTCTCTAGCCCGGGCACCTTCCTTGACAACCTTATAAATGAATTTTTTGTTTTCCCTAGCAAGCTGAGAAGGTATTGACTTCCAAATCAATGATATCTTGGGAAAATCCTTGGGGTCCGGATGTTTAGCAAAATCCCGTTCATATGCCCCCAGGATATTGGAAAGCACCTGCTGCATCAGTTCAACATCCCGGTCTTCTGTCCAAGACCTGACAGATTCCGGCATCCCTCCGGTCACAAAATACATTTTCAGTTTTTCATAAAGAGGATTGAAGAATGCATCCGGAACAGCCCCAATCCTGTCCAAGCTGCTCATATAGGCAGCAAGATTGCCGTCGCCATTGGCCATTAAAAATTCAGTAAATGTCATAGGCCCTATTTCCAAAAAATCCACCTTGCCAACAGGAAAAGAGGCCGGCTTTGACAATGCAATGCCCAAAAGTGAGCCGGCGCAGGCTACATGATAGTGCGGCGTGTTTTCGCAGAAGTATTTAAGCGTATTCAAGGCATTAAAACATTCCTGTATCTCATCAAATACAATCAGCGTATCCTCCGGTTTATCCGGCTTAATTGTATGACCGCTTGCCATCATCAGGTTTTGAAGGATGCGTTCAACATCCTTTGTATTTTCAAAAAACTGCTTATATTCCGGGTGCTCGTCAAAGTTAAAGTAAGCAATGTTTTTATAATAACGTCTGGCAAACTCCTTGAGAGCCCATGTTTTGCCCACCTGGCGCACGCCTTTCAAAATAAGAGGCTTGCGGTGCCTGGAATGTTTCCACTTCAGCAAATCCTGCATAATCAACCTTTCCATAACATCACCTCCAAAATATCACACTATTATACATATTTTGCGGCTAATAATCACATTTTTATAAACTATTATAACCACATGCTCGGGTATTTAGTCAATGCATCACATAATTATTACTAATTTTGCAAGCATAATCACATTTTTATTTAAGATTCCAGGTGCATTGTCAATCTGTCAACATTTGATAGTTGGATGATGTACTTCTTACAATAATAAAACCTGCCTTGCATTAAACAAAGGCAGGTTCTATTATCAGCAGACTCTATTATCAAAACATATCATTTTACCTGTCATGCGGCATATTCAAAGACCCAATGCAACCGGCACCAATTCTTAACACGGTATGAACTGTGGACAAGACCTCCCGTTTCTCCAACAGTTCCCTTATCCCTGCAGTGAGCGGCTGACCTTTTTTCAGCAGCAAAACCCCGGCGGCATCAAAGAGATCTTGGGTGGCTGTCTGTTCCATTGCTGAATTTGACTCTGGTTTCTTTAATACCAAATTCATACAGAAAACCTTCTTCCTCCTTTCACCTTTCCTTAAAACCGCTCACTCTTCGCGCCTCATACCGCAGCTCCATACCGCCCTTTTAGGCAGCAAAAGCAACCCGGTCGGGAGGACCGGCTATGTCCAAGGTTATACCTTAAACCGTCCTACCAGTTCACTCAGCTTCCCTGCCAGCACGGCTTGAGATTGAGCCGATTGATTGACCTGTTCGACCGCCGTGGTGGTCTGAATCACGCTGGTTGAGATCTCTTGAGAACTGGCGGCAGACTCCTCTGCTGTTGACGTTACGTTTTGAATGGCTGAACCGATTTGATTGATGATTTCGCTCATGGACAGGGTTGCATCCGCCAGTTCTTTGGACATTTCTGTGACAAATTGGGAGTCCTCTTCATACTGGCTGCCTGTCTGAGCATACGCTTCATAATCAGGCCGCACCTTGGTTTCAATAAAGGCGAGCAATTCCTGGGTATTCGCCATAAGATTGCCAAAGGCTTTCTGGACATCGCTGATAACATTGTGGATGTTGCTGACAGCGGTCTGAGACTGTTCCGCCAGCTTGCGGACTTCATCGGCAACCACTGCGAAACCGCGACCCGCTTCCCCTGCACGGGCGGCTTCAATGCTGGCATTGAGAGACAACAGGTTGGTTTGCTGGGCAATTCCGCCAATCGTCTCTGCCATAACCTTGATTTCATCGACCACTTTGGACTGTTCCAAGGCTTGTTTGACTTTGGCTTCCTTGTCCCTATAGATGGCATCCGCTTCATTCACAGCCTGTGTGCCTCGTATCCTTACCTCACTGGCTCGCTCCTTAATCGCTGAGGCATTTTTCTGTCCCTCATCCGCTTTGGTTGTCAATTGTTTGGTAAATTCCTGTATTTCAAGTGCCGATGCTCCAACTTCTTCTGTGCTGGCACTGAGTTCTTCCGTTCCTTGGGCAATCTGCTCCGTCGATTGTTGAATCGTCTGCATCGTGGCCGAGAGTTCCTCCATCGTGGCAGAAAGTTCCTCAGACTGAGCACTTAGCGTCTGAGAACCGTCCCGTATCGCGAGTAGTAATTCTCTCACCTTTTGCACCGCCTGCTTGAGGGCATCCCCCAGTTGTCCCACTTCATCCCTTCCGTGCAGGGCGAGTTCTTGCGTCAAATCCCCTTGGCCAAAGGCTTCCGCAAACCGGACCATCGTGGAAAGCCGGCGGGAGAGGCTTAACGATAAATACAGGCCCAGCACCAGAGCAATGAGGAGGCTGAAGCCGAGAATGGAAATCATAGTTGTTCTAGAACGTATAAAAGTTTCATGGTTCATATCGACATGGTTTTTTGCTTCGTTGTCTAAAAAAGCCACTATTTTATCCAAACTGGCCAGAGCCTTGTCATTGGCTTTTAGAGCCTCCGACAGTACTGACTCCGCCTCGGTATAGTTCTCCGCCTTGACGAGTTGAACCAACTTGTCCCGCTGAATCCTCCACTCCTCCTGAGCAGCTTTAAAAGCGTTATAATATTCTTTTTCTTCAGCCGAGAGCGTTTCTAAAAAGTTCTTGTCGTATTCCTGCTGGGCTTTATTGTTCGCTGCCTTAATTGCCTCAATCTGCTGCAAGATCGCATCCTGCTGTGTTTTGTCCCGGGTGGCGTAGAACAGGATGCTGACGGCACGGTTTTGTTCAAATGTTTCCTGAATTTGGTTTAAGTTTTGTGATGCCACAAAGTTATCACTGTAAATACTTTCTCCCTTCGCCTCAATCGCCTGCATATCGCTGATACCGATATAGCCAACCAAGGCGACTAAAAGGGCAACGAGAATAAATCCCGTCGTCAGTTTGAGTTTCCAGCTTAAGTTATTCATAAATTTCATGCTCTCATTCTCCTTTAGTGAACAATGATTTCCCTTACGGCGCTCATGGGCACAGCGTACTGTTCCTCACCCATTTGGAAAATGACGACTTGTTCATCACGCACTGAAAGTGCCTCTTTTCAAAATAATAAGCCGTCATGTATGAGCATCACGACGGCAATTCTCCCCTTCATGCACTGGGTAGCCTGGCAGTCGTCAGCCTCACTGGTCGACCCATAGCTTTGCGTCCCTGGCTTTCGCCAGGTTTGCCGTTATCCTTGCTTACCTGTTCTTTTCCTTTTTCTAATAAACGGTACTACATACACTTGTTCTCTGATCTTTGTGATTTTGAGAACTCATGCCGGCTTAAGATGTCGACCACGGAATAGAGGGAACTGGATGAGGGAATATCCACTTCAATAGGTGGGGTAAAATCCCACTGGGTCAAACAGTGATAGAGCTTATTATAGTCGGAATTATCGGCTGAACCGGGGGTGGTTTCCCGTTTAAAAATAGCATGTTAACACATCCTCTTTGACACATTAATGCTAATCTGAGCTGTTAAACATTGCACAAGAACTTCTTGGCGGAACAGAAAATCCCCGGTCTGCGTGAGTTTCTTAACATTCACATCACCCTGTTAATGCGTGATATCTTCTCTACATCCGGAATTAGTAACAGCCTTCCCCTTGGTTCGCTATTCCTACGTTCTCCACTTACGCACTTCAAAACAAAAAATTAAAGGGCTGGATTTAACACCGCCTGGAATTACTTATTTTTCCATTCGGTAGTAAATACAACCCTTTTAGCAGTTGTTTTAGTTGTGGCAACGAAACCCATAAGGAAATAATTATTCCATAATATGGAATTTAAGACATAAAATACCCCCCCCCCCCCCCCCCCCGAACATTTGTTCTATATGTTTTACCGACACGTTCACACGTTCTCATCTCGGAATCCATCCTTTCGCGTTATGAACGTCACAATACATCCCAGCAAGCACGACTGTTTAAGCATATCCGAAAGCATAACTTTCATCGGAGTGCATAAGTGCAACTTGGGCTTCTGCCGTCGCCTAAAATGCCTTGGCGCAAGCCAAGTTTTCTTTGTAACGAGGTCTATTCTACTGCATTCTACAAGAATTTGCTTTTTCCTGCTATTATCTGCAATACTGAACACAAAAAATAGGAGCCATATGATGAACACGGCCCCCTGTCAGCTAAGCGCATCCTTCATTCACACATCCTTTGTAGTCACTCCCGGATAACCATAACAGGAATCTTGGAATAGCTTACGACTTTTTGCGCCACACTGCCCATGAGTAGCTTTTTGAATCCTCCCAAGCCGCGGGTCCCGATGACTATTAGATCCACCTGGTGATCCTCGGCATATTGGAGCAACTGTTCTGTCGGATGGCCCTTCAGGATCACCGTCATAATGTCACACCCGAGCGTTGAACCATAAGCCTTTACCTCCTGCAGCAAAGGCTGGTAGTATTTCTCTGCCTGCTCAAGTTCCTCCACTTCTCCTCCGCCTGGGCTGAAATCCGGTAAATGCACAACCGTCAAAGTTGTGACCGTGGCATTGAGTTTCCGGCTTAAATCCACGGCGGCTTGCAAGGCTTTCCGGCTGCTTTTTGAACCGTCAAGACCAACAAGAATGCTGCGAATATCCATAAGAAAAACCCCCTTTTATTTTCATAGGACTTTTTAGAAGGCCCTGCGTCCAGGTTACTGCTCAGAACTGCAAAGTAAAGTAAGAAACCACGGATACTATGAGCGAAGCGGCAAACATAGCCGTTAAGGGACGCAAGGCCCGCGTTCTCAGGTTAGCAAGATGTACATTCAATCCTAAACCGACCATAGCTGCAGCCAGGAGAAAGGAGGCCACAGTGGAAATGGTATTCAAGACGGCTTGCGGGATCGGCAAGTACGTTCCTATGAGACTGGTCAGCATGAACCCGACAAGAAACCAAGGAAACGGTGTACTTTGTTTGACTTCTCCATTTTCTTTCCGGCGCATCCAGGAAGCCAGAATAAAGCTCAAGGGAAGCATGAGGAAGACACGCCCCAACTTAGCCAGCAGTCCTTCTGCCAAAGCCTCCGTGCCGGCGGGTGCCGCTGCTGCGGCGACATGGGCAATCTCATGCAGGCTGACACCGCTCCATACTCCATATTCCACAGGACTCAAAGGAAGGGAGCCGCGCAAAAAAGTGTAAGCGAGAGTAAATATAGTCCCCATAAGCGCCACGATGCCTGCCCCGATAGCGGTATCTTCATCATCTGCATTGAGAATCGGAGCAACCGCGGCAATAGCTGCCGCTCCGCAGACCCCTGTTCCGATCCCCAGAAGAAGGGACAGCTGTTTTTCGGCCCCTATCAGCCTGGCAACCAGCATCGTTGCTCCAATGGCCAAAATGATGGTCAGCGCATCATAGAGCAGGAGAGTCATCCCCTTATGCAAAACAACATCAATATTTAATTTAAAGCCGTAAAGGATGATGGCAAAACGCAGTATTTTGTGCCCCGAAAAGCGGATTCCTTCCCTCAGAGCCTCGGGGTATCCCTTAACATTTCGATAAATGACCGCCAGCAGGATCGAAGTTAACATCGGCCCGACACGGTTTAGCCCTGGAAGGTATGCCAAAGCAGTCCCTGCTGCCGCAATGATCAGGGTAAACATGAGGCCTAATATAAACGAACCCCATTTTGTTTGTTCCGCAGCAGGTGCTGAATAAGACACTTCTTTTCTCAGTGAACTCTTTTTTTCTTGTTGTAACACTCAACATCCTCCTTCATTGTCTGATACTCCCTGCAGGTTTGACATGAATAACTATAATTGGCCCAAGACTGAGCAGTCAATATCGATATCCTATACAAACAATTAGGAAGACTTATGATATAGAAAACTTATGGGATGAAAGCCAAATATGGAGTTGTACCGGATGCTAGAGCCTCCGGCGGCGGGCTTGCAGGCGCGCTTTGACGCTTGGGTAGCGGTCGATGTCTGTGTGGGGTAGAAATTTGCTGCTTTTGAATTTGTCCATGAAAGTCGGGTTGGTGTTAAGCTCGAAATATGTGATCCTGGCGGCCAGTGCTTCCGCTTCCCTGCGCTTGGACTGGGACATAAGCACCTGTCGGGCTCCTTCGCCGGAGCTGTTGCCCAGGCGGACCATCGCCGAACGCGGCAGATCGGGGTAAAGGCCGATCGTGATGGCTGATTCCAGGGGAAGGTATTGTCCGAAGGCTCCCGCAGCGTAAAAGCGCCGGATATCCTGCCAGTTGCAGCCGACGCTCTCCAGGAGAACCTCGAGGGCGGCATTAACCGCTCCTTTCGTGGCCATCAGGTTATCGATATCCGCCTGTGTGACAACGATATCCTGACCTGAGGCAGATTCGGCGGCAGGCACGACCACAAAATACCTTTGCCCGGCGCTAAACCGCGCTGCCCTGTCAATGAGCCCGTTAAGAAAGAGCTCGGCCAAGACGTCCACCAGGCCTGAACCGCAGATTCCACGGGCCGGGGCATTCCCAATCGTCGAATAGCGCACTCCGGTGACGGGGTCCAGGCTCACCCGATCGACCGCTCCCGGTTCTGCCCGCATGCCGTGGGTCGTGACACCGCCTTCCAGAGCTGGCCCTGCCGCCCCGGCACAGGCGACCAGCCACTCCCGGTTTCCCATGACGATTTCTCCGTTTGTTCCGATGTCCACAAACAGAGAGATCTCCTCCCGGTGGTCCATCTCGCTGACAAGAACTCCCGCAATGATGTCACCGCCGATGAAGCTGCCGACGCTGGGCAGGCAGTAGACAGGTGCCAGAGGGTTGATATGGAGCCCGATGTCCTGGGCCGTGAGGATGCCAGGGTTGTTGACGACCGGGATATACGGGGAACGGCTGAGGGACGCAGGGTCAAGGCCAAGAAGAAGATGCACCATGGTCGTGTTGGCTCCGATGCTTGCCGCGCTGATCCGGGTAGGAACAAGAGGCGGAGTGCAGAGGCGTCCGATCAAACGGTTTAGCGTATCGCAAATCGTCTTTTGCAGCTCAGCAAGGCCGCCGGGGTTGGCGGCGTGCCTAATCCGGCTGAGAATATCTTCTCCAAGTGGGACTTGCCCGTTAAAATCAGCTGCACGCCGGAGAACTGCCCCGCAACTCATGTCAATGAGGTAGACGACGACCGTGGTCGTACCGATGTCGATAGCCAGCCCGTAGTGTTCCTGGGCGGTGTCCCCCGGTTCCAGGTCAATAAGCTGCCAACCCCAGCCCGTCATGGAAACGGTGGCTGTAACACGCCCGCAGACAGAACAAACCTGATGGATTTGGGACATTAAAGCAAGGGGCACCGTAACCGGACCGACTTGGTGCTCAAGAGCAAGGCGCAGCCGGTCGACATCCGCCCGGTTATCCGTTGGAGTCGGAGGCGGAAGCTGCAAAAGAACCTTCCGGGTCAATGGGTCTAAGTCACCGAGGTCCGCTTGAATTTGTTCACACAAGATTGACGCTTGTTCAGGGTTTGACATAACCGTAACCCTCAGCCTGTTTCTTGACGATCTCCGTAATACCTGCCGGGATGACGGTCACAAAGGGGTGGAGAGACTTCTCTTCCAAGGCATTCATCTTCAAGGCATTGGCGCAGGCCAGAAAAGGAATACCCAGTTCCCGAAGGTGCTGTATGTCGCGCAGGAGCTGTTGACGGAATTCACCGCTCCAGCTTGGCGGCAGTTTTTCCCCGATCTCCGGGGAAGTAGCATAGAGAAGAACCGCGGGGCCGTTGGCGACGACCTCGGCTTGGATGTTCTCTGATCCGGTGTCTTTAATCAAGTTGCGCAGGTTAAGCAAAGCGACAGGCCAACGGCTAAGCTCATTCACGTGAAACAGAATCTTGTAGGGCAACATCAAATGGCCTCCTTCCAGTCGTTTCTCTACATTATTATTTTCAATTAAGAAGCATGAGCGCACTCCCTTCTAATTAAGGGTTTGCTGAACAGACCCCAAATTTTCAAACCATAATATAATCATCAAGACTTATAAGCTATTCAGCAGGCCCTATTTAACACTATAAATTGCAGTGAATTGTCGAGCAATCGAAATTCCTTATTCGTAGTATTAAGAAATCGAATCTCTTCGTCGGCGCATTCTGTGCTAACTACTTAAATTTGATTTATAATCTAAGGTAATGGTCTCTTTAAGGAAGGAGGACAACGAATGATTATTGACACACTCAAAGTATTCGTCACCGTCATCGAACAAAAAAGTTTTTCGCGCGCAGCCGACATTCTATATATATCTCAACCCAGTGTAAGCTTACACATCCGGAACTTGGAAAATGAACTGGGAACTAAACTCCTTCACCGATCATCAAAACATGTAGAGCCAACCCAGTCTGGCGATATCATCTATCAGCACGCCAAAAAGATTCTCCTGCTTTATGAAGAAGCCAAACAGAAGATCAACCTGTTGAAGAATGAGGTTACAGGTTCTTTAAAAATTGGTGCCAGTTTTACCATCGGGGAGTACATCCTTCCAGCACTCCTGGCGGAGTTGGCCGCCCAGTATCCCAAAGTTGATATAGATGTTGCTATTGACAATACCGAGGAGATTGCCCAAGAAATCCACTCCAATCACCTTGACATTGGACTGGTGGAAGGGAACGTTAGTCATGTGGATTTGAATATCCAAACATTCGCCAAAGATGAAATGATTATAGTGGTCTCCAACAATCATCCCTTAGCTCGTCTTCCCGTCGTCATAGCTAACGATTTACAAGATCAGGTATGGATTCTCAGGGAAAGAGGATCAGGTACCCGAGCTTTTTCCGAGCTTCTGATTGAGGATTTAGGACTACGAGTGAAGCGGTCTTTTGTTTTTGGAAGCAATGAAGGGGTGAAACAGGCGGTTATTGCAGGTCTGGGCATCGCCCTGGTTTCCTGTTTAATCGTCCGCAAAGAGTTAGATGCAGAGGAACTAACCGCTCAACGCATCAAAGGAAAACACCTCTTCCGCTCCCTGTCTATCTTAAGGCCAAAAGAGCCAACGACCTCCAAAGCAATAGAAATATTCATGGAAAAACTCCTATCCACAGAAAAATAAATAGAGATGCTCGAATGCCATCTATATGCGTGCAAAGAAAAAAGACATCCTTAACGGATGTCCAATAACCGGTAAATGTTGTTTATTCTATGACTTCCTCTCCGTGTCTAACCTCGTAATGAAGCTGGGTCTGTCCACTAACAGCATCTGGTCCCCCATCGAGGGCAACCTGCCCTAAAACTGCCTGCCGCTCAACTTTATCTCCTGCTTTTACCCTGAGATTATCCAGGCAGCCGTAGGTCACAAACCAGCCACCGCTGCAGTCTATTTCAACCTTTTGGCCCAGGAATGGATCAGGGCCGGCAAATATTACCGTCCCCCCGCGGGTGGCCGTAATGATTGCTCCCTCAGCCTGGAGATAATCCGTTCCGGAGTGATAAAGGTAATCCTGAATATCCTCGGAATAGTAGCTGCCGACAGCCCGCAGGATCGGGCCTTGTACCGGACTTGGAAAATCGGCAAGCGTTAGTTCATCGGCCTGCCCAGGGCTGTCTTGGTGTGTGTTGCTTTTACTAGCGGCGGTCGTTGTCTTAGCTTTCTTAGTGGAAAGATTTTGCTCCTCTGGCACCTGCAGAACTGTCTGACGGTCTGAACCTTCTTGAAGATTCGAACTTTCTTGCCGGTTCGCTTCCTCTTCCGGATTCGGGATTTCCTGAGAGTCCCCGCCTGCGCCTGGATTCTGCGTTTGGTCTCCCTGAACCGGCAATGACGGTTCAGCATCAAGACTACTGTTGGCCGCCACCGCCATCAGGGCTAAGCCTACAGCTAATAAGGCGAAGGCTAACAAACCTATTCTTAACCATATTTTTGTCCATTTGCTCCATTTTCTTCGTTTTCTCATAATCTCACCCTGGTTCTATCCTGCCCACAACCTGCTGACTTTAGACCAGACCATGGGTTCGATTGCGGCCTTAAGATCACTCTGCTATACTGAACTGGGTGAGAAAATGTTAGATTATCTTCTACATATACTGCTTTATCTATATGTTTTTTTGCTGCCGTTTCTCCCTCTGACCTTAGGGGGACTTACACTCCCGGTCTCCGGGGATATTATGTTGGCGGCTATCTTTGGGGTTTATAGCCTTAACCTCCTGGTTCCGGCTGCCAGGAGGCGCCTTGTCACGGCCTTCCGCTTGGCCCGCCCCGGAATGTTGGAGTTTTTTCTAATCTTAATGTCCGTGATTATGCTTGGTTCTATTGCTTACGCTTTGGAGAAGAAACTGGCACTTAGCGAAAGCTTGCGGTTTCTTAGCTATGTTCTGTTATTTTTAATCATCAAGTATTCTTATAATTCTTTCTCATTCCTTAAAAAGCTGTTGCACTCATACTTGCTTAGTGCAGCTATGCTTAGTGTACTCGGCGCTTATCAGTATTTTTTTAAGCCTGATTATGTCCAAAAGTGGGTAACTGCAGGCGGAAATGTTGTAAGAGTTCCCGCTACTCTTGGCAACCCTAATTCCTTCGGCGCTTATCTTGTGCTCGTGTTGTTCCCAGTATTAATGCTTGCCTTCACCCAGCGCCGACACCTGTCCGGCCTGATCTATGGCTGCCTTTCCCTCTTGCTGATCCTGAACATCATTTTTACGGGGTCGCGCAATGCCCTTCTCGGCTTAATTCTAGGATGTCTCATGCTCGTCGTTATTTATAATTGGCGCGTTATCATGGCCTTTATTCTTCTTGCCCCCATCGCTCTCTTTCTGCCCCAGGTGTCAACGCGCCTCCATGATATAGGGAACGTATCGCAGAATATGTCGCGCATCAGGCTCTGGCAAACTGCGCTTAAGATGATCAAAGATCATCCTCTTCTGGGTGTTGGCAACGGCAATTTTGTGAGTTATTACGATCAATACATTGCCAAATACCCCGAATTAGCCTGGGAAGATTGGAAACGGTACCCGGTTCACAACTCTTACCTAAAAGTCCAGAGTGAGCTGGGTCTGGCGGGCAGCATCTCCCTGGCCGGTATTCTTATCAGTGCCTGGCTCACTGTGAGAAAGGCTGCTAAACATGTGTCCGACCCGTTCGTAAAGAGTTTTTGCATTGGCTTTTTAGCTTCCATACCGGCATTCTATTTTATGAACTTTTCTGATAACCTCCTGTTTGTGCCCAAAGTTACGGCCTATTTCTGGCTGATGCTGGCTGTTGCCGCGAGTGCCCAAGTACAAACGACTAACGAGCTTGTTTAGCGAGGGTTAGAATTTTGGTGCCAGGGTAGAAGTGGGCTAGGATCTCTTCATATCCCTGGCCTTTGCGTGCCAGATCATTGGCACCGTACTGTGACATTCCCACGGCATGCCCATTGCCGTAGGTGGTAAATGTGATTTGGCCCGGTGCTACAGACCACTCAATGTCAGTGGAGGCTAGCCCCAGCAATGTGCGCAGCTGGGTAGCCGCATAGGGCCGCCCGAACAAAGCGAGGGTGCGGACCCGCCCTGCTGCCGTGCGTGATATTACTTTAACATCTGCGCTTCCGCTGGCGGTCGGCACCTGGGGCAGACTTAACTTCTGGGCCAGTTCCTGCACACTAAACGTAATCTTTTTTACAAAACGCTCCGGATTCTCTTCTCCGGAAGCTACATTTTGCAAATAAGAGCGGGCCTCACTCCATACCTCTTCCGGCCTTTCTGTCGGCTTGCGCCCGCTGCTGCTATGGAAGAAAGCATCTATGTATTCTCCGTTCGCTACCAGCACCTGGCCCCGCGTACTTTCCACCGCTTTGGCAATACGAGTCCGGTAGCGCCAATAACCCACGAAGCCCCACTTTGAACGCAATTGTTTGTTGGAATGCCACGCTTGGGTCTTAACGGTCGTATCCACATCATAACCGGGATCCGGCAGGGGCACCTGGCTTAAGCGTTTGGCTGCATAAGTCCGGGCAGCCACGGCCTGGGCTTTCAGTGCTTCCAGCTCGAATTCGGCCGGCATCTCGGCGGCCACCACCCCAATGAGGTACTCTTCCAGGGATAACTTGCTCACCGTGCCGTCGGGCATAAGGATCCGGATCTGGTAGTCTCCGGACGGTTTTTGATGCCAGCGCAAGACCGTCCACGGGAGTATCGCCGCAATACAAACTGAAAGCACGATGATTAAAAGCCATTCTTTTTTCACTGGACAATCCCTCCCGGACTCGTACAAGCTTCTGCTTATGACTATGCGGGAAAGATTAGAAATATTAAGTTTTGTAAATAAAAATACCGGATTCAGGTCTATCCTGTCCCGGTATATTTGTCTTGGGATTTTTATATCATATTGGTCTAGGTTTAGTTACTTCTAATCACCACTCCGAGACCGCGCAGTTTTTCTTCAATAGATTCGTAGCCGCGGTAAATGTGGTGAATCCCGGAAATCTCACTGGTGCCCTCTGCCGTTAAAGCGGCCAAGATCAAGGCAGCACCCGCCCGCAGGTCGGTAGCGGTCACAGGGGCTGCCGTTAAAGCCGGCACTCCTTTAATAATCGCAGTCCGTCCTTCAATTTTGATGTCTGCTCCCATGCGTTTTAGTTCGTCCACGTGCATAAACCTGTTCTCAAATATTGTCTCGGTCACCATTGATGTTCCCTGGGCACGGCTAAGCATCGCCAAGAAAGGAGCTTGCAAATCCGTGGAAAACCCAGGGTGAACCTGGGTTTTAACATCGACTCCCTGGTAGAGCCCATCTCCCCTTACACGGATAGCGTCTCCCTCTTCTTCCACCATCACTCCCGCTTCAAGCATTTTAGCGAGCAAAGGCTTCAAATGATCCGAGATTACATTTTGAACAAGCACATCTCCCCCGGTTGCTGCAGCCATGAGCAAAAAGCTTCCGGCCTCAATCCGATCCGGAATCACGGTATGGGTTGTTCCATGAAGTTCTTTAACTCCTTCAAGGTGAATGACACTCGTACCCGCGCCTCTTACCTTTCCGCCCATTTCGTTCAGAAAGTTGGCCAAATCCACAATCTCCGGCTCTTGAGCCGCATTCTCGATCACGGTCGTTCCCTCGGCCATGGCCGCTGCCATCATAATATTTTCGGTGGCTCCGACACTGGGAAAATCCAAGTAAATGCGGGTGCCTTTCAAGCCTTGGGCAGCACTTACATCTAAAAAGCCGTGGTCCATCCGCACTTCTGCCCCCAGGGCTTCCAGGCCTTTAAGGTGCCAGTTAATCGGGCGTGAGCCGATTGCACATCCGCCCGGGTGAGAAATGCGCACCCTGCCTTTTCTGGCCAAAAGCGCACCCATAATCACGATGGAAGCCCGCATTTGCGTCACCAGTTCGTGCGGCGCTTCAATGCTTTCCAAGTCCCGTGCTTCAATCTGCAGCCTGGAACCCTGGCGCACAACGGACGCGCCAAGGGATTCGATGACTTGTGTCATGACATTCACATCTATTAAATCAGGGGTTTCTTCCAAAACAACCGGCTCGGCTGTCATGAGCGCAGCTGCAATAATGGGGAGTACGGCATTTTTGGCCCCGCTGATACTCACCGTCCCCTGCAGGGGTTTTCCACCTGTAATGTATAGTTTGTTCAAATTATGGAGTCACCCCTCTTAATGTGCTACTAGAATTCCTCCAGGAGTGCCGGAAGGGCTAAGACGCTTTTACCTTCTTCGGAACCGGAGCGCGTCATTACCTGGAGATTGATCAGATCCGAACCAGCCTGTATCGACGGGCTTCGGTCTTTTCTATAGGCTGCAATCGAACTTCCCTGATCTAACCAAACCCATTGCTTAGGCTTGGCATCTACCTCAGCGAGATAGGCAGCAATATCAACTACTCCCGGAACCCGTTCGTCCAAGTATAAGTACCCGCCGCTTTTCCTAACCTTAGGTGCGAATTCTTGGTACCATTGACTAATGGCCGGTTCCTCTTCACGGGTGACCAACCGTTCGGCAGATACAGTGGCCGCCCGCCGGTCCGCACCAGTCACTTTTTCGCTCAGCGTCCACTCCCACTTTTCCCGCTCTAATTCTTGAATAACCACCGGTGGAATATCATCTTCCTCATACCACAGAATGAGGCGGACCTCTGCCTCAGTCGCATCCACTAACCCTGACTCAAGCAGCCACGGCAGTCTAACCGGAGAGGATGTGATAACCCCGTTCCCGTACTTTATCATGAGCGGCCATATTAATAATAAAACATAAGCTAGGACAAGCACAAGTAATATGTTTCGCAACTTGGGAATTCCAAACGGATTCGCATACTCCAGATCAGTATCAAGGAGATCTAAGCGCATCATTTTTCTCCTTTTCGCCCAAATGAACCTACTTATCTCTATTGTTGCCAATGGGCTAAAAAGAAAACATGCTATATCTCTAGTTTTTATACGCAGCATGCACTGATTTTAAGGAGGTTAAGATTAGGATTGAAAAAGCGCAAGAAATCCATTGGTTCAGATTTCTTGCGCCCTAAAGCTATATGGATGTTATCTCCGTCCGGCGTCTCCTTCAGCGGCGTTAATCCGGGCGACCGCCTTGCGCAGGGCATACTCTGCCCGGCGCACATCCACTTCCGGCGTACGCTGGGACAGGCGTTTCTCTGCCCTCTCCTTAGCCGCCAAGGCCCGGGCCAGATCAATCATATCCCCGGGTTCGGCAGTGTCTGCCAGAACTGTGGCTTTGTTGTCTCCCACTTCGACGAATCCGCCGGAGATGGCCAGCTTCCTTACAGAGCTGTTGGCAGTGTAGCGCATGACCCCAACTTGCAGTCCGGCAATCAAGGGAGCGTGATTGGGCAAAATCCCCAGCTCTCCTGATTCGCCGGGCAGGACCGCAAACTCCACTTCTTCTTTGACAACTTGACCTTCCGGTGAAACCACCCTAAGTGTAAATGTTCCTGCCATGGCTTACGCCCCCAGTGTAGCGGCTTTTTCCACAGCCTCTTCAATCGTGCCCACCATATGGAAGGCCGCTTCCGGCAAGTTGTCGTGTTTTCCGTCCACAATCTCTTTAAAGCCGCGGATGCTCTCTTTAAGCGGCACGTATTTTCCGGGCTGGCCGGTAAAGGCTTCGGCCACGTGGAAGGGCTGGGACAGGAAACGCTGAATCTTACGCGCTCTGGCCACGATCAGTTTCTCTTCTTCGGAGAGCTCATCCATACCCAGAATTGCGATGATGTCCTGCAATTCCTTATAGCGCTGCAGAATCTGCTGGACGCTGCGCGCAACCTGGTAGTGCTCCTCGCCCAGTATCTGCGGAGACAGGATGCGGGAGGTTGAGTCCAGCGGGTCCACCGCCGGATAAATTCCAATCTCGGCAATGGCCCGGGACAGAACTGTGGTCGCATCCAAGTGAGCAAAAGCAGTGGCTGGGGCCGGGTCGGTCAAGTCGTCCGCCGGTACGTAAATCGCCTGCACGGATGTGATCGAACCCTTGCGCGTTGATGTGATACGCTCCTGGAGCGCGCCCATTTCCGTAGCCAGGGTCGGTTGGTAACCAACCGCTGAAGGCATCCGTCCTAAGAGCGCGGACACTTCAGAACCGGCTTGCGTAAAGCGGAAAATGTTATCGATGAACAAGAGCACGTCCAATCCCTGCTCATCCCGGAAGTATTCAGCCATGGTGAGGCCGGTCAGGCCCACCCGCAGACGGGCGCCCGGGGGCTCATTCATCTGTCCGAAAACCATGGACATCTTATCGATAACCCCGGACTCTTTCATTTCGTTCCAGAGGTCATTTCCTTCCCGCGTGCGCTCACCCACGCCCGAGAACACGGAAATACCCCCGTGCTCCATGGCGATGTTGTTGATCAGTTCCTGAATCAAAACCGTTTTACCAACTCCGGCGCCTCCGAAAAGACCGATCTTACCCCCCTTAGCATAGGGAGCTAACAAGTCTACGACCTTAATGCCCGTCTCCAAGATCTGAGTCGAAGGATCAAGATTTACGAATTCCGGTGCCGGACGATGAATCGGATAATTGGTCTCGGAGACCACCGGGTCTTGTCCGTCAATCGGGTCCCCTAAGACGTTAAACATCCGGCCCAGAGTCTTTGGTCCCACCGCAATCGTAATCGGGGCGTTGGTATTATGCGCTTGCATTCCGCGCTGTAACCCATCAGTTGATGACATGGCCACACAGCGCACGGTGTCGTTTCCTAAGTGCTGGGCGACCTCCAAGGTTAAATGAATCTTTTGCTCAGGATAGTCGACCTTAATCGCACTATAAATTTCCGGCAATTCTTCAGGAGCGAACTCCACGTCGACTACCGGACCCATTACTTGCACAATCTTACCGATATTCACAGGTGCCAAAACCTCCTTTGTGGGTATTTCCGGCAGCTATTCGAGAGCAGCCGCTCCGCCGACAATCTCAGAAATCTCTTTCGTAATGGCAGCCTGGCGGGCCCTGTTCATTTGCAGGGTAAGCCGGTCAATCATCTCTTTGGCATTATCCGTAGCCGAACCCATGGCGGTCATACGGGCGCCTTGTTCACTGGCCTTGCTTTCCAAAAGAGTACGGAAAATCACAGTCTCTACGTACTTAGGCAGGAGCCTGGCCAGGATTTCTTCCGGGGACGGTTCAAAGATATACTGCCGGCCCAGTTTGCCTTCGGGCTGCTCAATCGGAAGAACTTTCATCAAGGTCGGCTTCTGCTGGATGGCCGTGATGAATTCTGTATAGACCAGGTAGACCTCGTCGAATTCGCCCTTTTGGTAACGAGACATCACTTCCCCGGCAATTTGCTGGGCCTGAAGGAAACTCGGGTCATCACCTAGTCCGGTAAACTCATTAATGATTTCTACTTTGCCGCGGCGAAAAAAATCCCGTCCTTTGCGGCCTACAGTCACCAGACCCGTGCCTTTGCTCTGCTCTGCTAAGATGCCGGAGGTCATGCGGATTAGGTTGGCATTAAACCCCCCGCAGAGCCCGCGGTCAGAAGTTATCAGGACATAGCCTACTTTTTGCACAGGTCGTCTGTCTAAGAGAGGATGCGTGACATCAACCTGTGCTTGAGCCAGGCGGGCTAATATTTCTTGCAGCTGGCGGGCGTAAGGGCGGGCAGAGACAACTTTCTCCTGTGCCTTCCTAAGCTTAGCAGCGGCAACCATTTTCATCGCTTTCGTAATCTGCTGCATGTTGCGCACACTGCGGATCCGGCGACGAATATCGCGTACTCCTGCCACCTAGTTCACCTACTCCCTTTGCATTAGGACAAGAAGCCCTGTTTAAATTCCTTGACGGCTGTCTCCAGCTTCGAATTCAGCTCATCCGAGAGCGCTTTCTTGGTGCGGATTTCTTCTAAGATGTCCGCTTTCACGGAACGCATAAAGCGCAGGTACTCTTGCTCGAATTTGCCGACTTTATCCAGGTCAAGGTCATCAATTAAACCTTTCACAGCGGCAAAGATAACCACGACTTGCTCCTCAACCGGCATCGGCTGATACTGGCCCTGCTTCAAGAGTTCCATGGTACGCTGTCCCCGGGCCAGGCGCATCTGGGTTACCTTATCCAAGTCAGAGCCAAACTGGGCAAAGGCTGCCAACTCACGGTACTGGGCTAAGTCCAGACGCAGCTGACCGGCAACCTGCTTCATCGCTTTAATCTGAGCCGAGCCCCCTACCCGGGATACCGAGATGCCAACGTTGATGGCCGGCCGGAATCCGGAAAAGAAAAGGTCGGACTCAAGGAAAATCTGTCCGTCTGTAATCGAAATCACGTTGGTCGGGATATAAGCCGAAACGTCCCCTGCCTGAGTCTCGATGATGGGCAAGGCCGTCATCGAGCCCCCGCCCATTTCCGGCGAGAGCTTGGCCGCCCGCTCCAATAAACGGGAATGGAGATAGAAAACATCCCCGGGATACGCTTCCCGTCCGGGCGGACGCTTGAGAAGGAGGGAGAGTTCGCGGTAAGCCACGGCTTGCTTGGACAAGTCATCATAAATAATCAGGACATGCTTGCCGTTGTACATGAACTCTTCGCCCATAGCGCAGCCGGAATACGGCGCGATATAAAGCATCGGGGCCGGCTCAGAAGCCGTGGCCGCAACGACGATCGAATAGTCCATCGCTCCGTGGTCTTCCAGGGTTTTCACCACTCCGGCCACGGTAGACGCTTTCTGGCCAATGGCTACATAAATACAGATCACGTTTTGCCCTTTTTGATTGATGATGGTGTCAATAGCCAGGGCGGTTTTTCCGGTCTGACGGTCTCCGATAATCAGCTCGCGCTGGCCGCGGCCGATCGGAACCATAGAGTCAATGGATTTAAGACCGGTTTGCAGGGGCTCGTGGACGGATTTCCGCGTCACAACTCCGGGCGCCGGAGATTCAATCGGGCGGAATTTATCCGCCTTGATCTCCCCTTTGCCGTCAATCGCCTGGCCCAGGGAGTTAACCACCCTGCCGATCAGAGCCTCACCCACCGGCACTTCCACAATCCTGCCCGTGCGCTTAACCTGATCGCCTTCTTTGATTTCCGTGAACGGACCCAGGATAACGCATCCGATGTTATCCTCTTCCAGGTTCATGGCCATGCCATAGACCCCTCCCGGGAACTCCAGGAGCTCACCGGCCATGGCTTTTTCCAAACCGTAGATCCGGGCAATTCCGTCACCAACCTGGATAACAGTACCCACATCTACTACTTCCACCGTATCTTTATAGCGTTCGATTTGCTGCTTAATAATCGAACTGATCTCTTCTGGACGTAAATTCATCCTGTTATCTCACCCCTATTCCCTGAGGTTCTTTCTCCGGAGTCTTGCGCAGTTCTTCCCGCATGCGCTCGAGGGAATGGGCAACCGTTCCGTCAAACACCCGGTCCCCCACCTGGACCATCACTCCGCCGATGAGTTCAGGCCTAAGTTCACTGACCAGGCGCACATCTTTCCCGGTCAAGCGGCTAAGTTCCTTCTTGAGACGTTCTTCTTGGCTGGGCGTTAAGGACACTGCACTTAGAACTTTGGCCTCAATCACTTGGCGCTTGTCATCGGCCAATTGGGTAAACTCACGCACAATCAGCGGCAATAAATTCTGCCGCCTGCGGTCAATGAGCAGATGCAAAAAATTACGAACAGTTTCTCCGACCTGGTCCCCCACCAGCTTGTCCATGAGAGACTTCTTCTCCGTCAGAGAAATATGCGGATGGTACAGAACCTGCTCCACTTCAGTATTGCTTTGCACAAGTTCTGTCAGCCCCTGCAGCTCCTCTTGAATCTGATCCAAAGAGTCCGTCTCCACGGCAAGTTCAAACAAGGCCTGGGCATAGCGGCGGGCTAAGGCTCCGCTTAACATGGCATATCCCCTACCTCTTGGATGAATTGCTCAATCAATTGTTCCTGCCCGCGCAGATCAAGCTTCTGACGGATAATCTTCTCGGCAACAGCCACCGACATGGCGGATACTTGAGCCTGCACATCGGCAATCGCTCTGTCTCTTTCTCTCTCGATATCCACTAAGGCGGATTGTTTCAGTTTTTCCGCCTCTTCACGTGCCTTGGCTAATATCTCATTGGCCCGCTCCTCGCTAAGCTTCGTGGCCTTAGCGATAACCTCCTGGGCCTCCTGGCGGGCTTTCCGCATTTCTTCCTGATATTCACGTTTGAGCTGCTCCGCTTGCTCACGTTCCCTCTCTGCCTGAGCTAAGCTGTCCGCAATGAACTGACGCCGGTCTTCCATGATTTTCATCAGCGGTTTCCAAGCGACCTTGCTTAGGATAAAGACTAAAAGCAGAAAAGATATCACCTGGGCAGGGAGCGTCAGATTAATAGCTATGGGATTCACCGGTTACCCCCCTCTCAAGTCTGGTGCGTGGGAATTTTTTCAAGGGGGAACTGCCGTCCCCCCTTGGTGCCTGCGGGCCTAAAGCCCGGTTTCAGACTTACTTCGTGAAAATGAGAAGTAGGGCAATAACCCATGTAAGCAAGGGCAAGGCCTCGATCAAACCTACACCGATAAACATTGTTGCTTGCAATGAACTTTTAGCCTCCGGCTGACGGGCAATCCCTTCCACCGTCTTTGTAATAACACTACCATTACCCAGCGAAGCTCCGAGGGCTGCTAAACCAGCAGCGATTCCTGCACCAAGTGCAGCTGCAGCAGATACATCCACCGAAGTTTCCTCCTTTCCTTATTCCCCTAATATTTTTTTAATTGTATGATTCCCTCAGTGCATGGAAAGAGCACTGAAAACTTACATCAGCAGCTAAAGGCTGTTTCACGGCATGGGCTTGATTAGTGGTCCCCGGCCGCCACGGCCTGGGCAACATAAGCAGTCGTCAGTACGGTAAACACAAAGGACTGGATCGCTCCGACGAAGATGCTGAACCCGAGCCAGATTACGTCCGGTATGATTCCGGGCAGAACCCAGATTCCCGGAAGCATCAGAATAACTTTAAGCAATACCTCCCCGGCAAAAATGTTGCCGAATAGACGGAAACCAAGTGTCATGGGCTTAGAAGCCATGTCAATCACATGAATTAGCAGAAAAGCCGGGTTCGGTTCAAGAAAATGATGGAAATAGCGGCCACCGTGGTGTTTTACACCCATAGCGATGACCAACGTGATCGTAAGCAAAGCCAAGGCCAAAGTCGTATTAATATCGGCCGTGGGTGACATAAGCGACGGCCCTTCAAAAATCTTATTCAGCTCTGCAAACTCCACATGGAAATGCTCGAATAAGTTAAATGTAAGATTGGGCACAAGCCCCAGCATGTTGGAAAAGAAAACAAACATGATTAAGGTAACTAAGTACGCCAGCAAAGGCCGCCCTTTTTCATAACTCATGTTATCCGAGATCAGCTTGCTGACAAAGTCAAAGACCCATTCCAGGAAATTCTGCATTTTCCCCGGCGTTTTGCTCGACAGCTTACGCACTCCCAGCAGCGCAATAATTAAAATGATACCCATAACAATCCAGGTCATGACGAGAGTTTTGGCATTAAGGCTCATGCCAAACACATGCCAAAGGACTGTTTCTTCATGCACTCCCTATCCCTCCTTTCCCTCTCTAATCTTGGCGGCAATTGAAACTGAGATCGAGACCAAAATCCCTAAAGCAATCCCCGCTGCCAAACCTGGCAGCCATCCCGGCTGGAAGCGTGCGGTCGCAGCCACCGCCAAAGTAACCGCCCCCAAACGCGCAAAAAATCCCCGGCGCATTTTCTTGATGGCCGTGATCGGATCCATTTCGGAACTGATTAAAGTATCGCGCTGGAGCCATCCAGTCAAGACAAATCCAATGATATAACCCAGGAGCGCGCCCACTAAAACAAAGCTGCCGCTCACAGAAACTGTTATTAGTATCAGGGCCGAGCCGCCTGTCAAAGCGACAAACCTACTCTTCACCGTCAGTCATCCCAAACTTCTTCAAGGTTGTTACCAAGTAGGCACCTCCGAAGACCAGCCCTACGAGCATGAAAACAAGCTCCAGCCAAGGAGTGAATCCCCAGCGCCTGTCCAAAAAGCGCCCGAAGAAATATCCTCCCCCAACTAAGCCCGCCAACGTGGTCGCGATACTGGTACCGAAAGAAACCGCTTTAAGCCAGGTTTTCCGGTTCTCTGCCATGCTCTCCACCCTTATATACGCATCATGACTTTATTCGCTAAACTTTCCTAAAATTCCTGCTCCCACAATGAATAATTTTTGCATACTTTTGCATACAAAGTATTTTCTGCAATAATTTATAATCCTATGCATTAGTACTTTTTATGCTGGGCGATCCCGAATAATATACGGTTCCGAAAAAGTACAACATTATGCAGTAAATTCTAATACGCTTCGATGATCTCCGCGATCCTAATCGCAGCCTTTCCATCTCCATAAGGATTAATCGCCATGGCCATTTCATCATAGGCTTTTTTGTCACTGAGCAATCGGTAGAGCTCAGCCCGAACGCCTTCGTAAGAGGTGCCCACCAATGAGACCGTACCTGCCTCTACCGCTTCCGGGCGCTCCGTGGTATCGCGCACCACCAGCACCGGCTTGCCCAATGACGGAGCTTCTTCCTGAATCCCGCCTGAATCCGTAAGGATCAAATAGGAGCGGGCCATCAAGTTGACAAACGGCTGGTAGTCCAGCGGTTCAATCAAGTGTACCCGCGGGTGCGCACCCAACACTTCCTGAACCACCTCGCGCACTGCGGGATTCTTATGCACCGGAAAGATAATAAATGTATCCGGGAATTCCGCCAATATACTTTCTAACGCAAGATAGATCTGGCGCATCGGTTCTCCCAGGTTTTCCCGGCGATGGGTCGTGACCATGATCATCCGCCGGTCCTTCTCCGACGCGAGAATCTGCTCAAGATTCGGATCACTGAACCGGTAATTGGGAGCGACCGTAGCTAACAGGGCATCAATTACCGTGTTGCCTGTGACGTGAATAGACTCGGGCACGATACCTTCCCTCAGCAGATTGGCGCGCGCCGTTGCCGTCGGGGCGAAATGAAAGTCTGCCACAGCTCCGGTCAGCTTTCGATTCATCTCTTCAGGGTAGGGTGAGTACTTATTATGTGTGCGCAATCCGGCTTCAACATGACCTACCGGAATCCTCTCATAAAAAGCCGCCAGAGCAGCTACAAAGGTGGTCGTCGTATCTCCGTGCACCAGGACCAAATCCGGGCGTTCACGGGCAAAAACCCCACCTAAACCGGCAAGCGCTCCGGTGGTGATGGAGGTCAGGGTTTGTCCCGGCTGCATCAAGTCCAAGTCATAGTCCGGAGTTATCTTAAATAAATGCAAAACCTGGTCCAGCATCTCCCGGTGCTGGGCAGTAACTGCCACGATACAGCGGATGGAAGCCTTACTTTTTAACGCCTGAACCACGGGAGCCATTTTAATTGCTTCCGGCCTGGTGCCAAAGACAACCATGACTTTGCGCGGTGTTTGCACCACTTACTCCTCCTGACTCCTTACAACTCAGTACTCAGAATTCAGGAGTCAGTACTCAATCAGTACTCAGAATTCAGAAGTCAGTATCCAGAATAACATTAGCTTCTGTTTCTGACTCCTATCTCCTGTCTCCTGTCTTCTGTCTCCTGTCTTCTGTCTCCTGTCTCCTGTCTTCTGTCTCCTGTCTTCTGTCTCCTGTCTTCTGTCTCCTGTCTTCTGTCTTCTAACTCTGCCCTGAAAATAGACAAGGGGCAATTACTTAGCGAACCGTAGAGCAGAGGAGCGTCGAGAGCGCAGTTGATTCAGCGTTAAGCAGCGTCACGGGACTAGTCCACGGAAACAAGTGCGTTAGTCCGGGCAAGGACTAACGGGACTGATGCCGCGAGTGCCAGGACGGCACAGGAGCGGCGCACTTCAGGTATTACCCTAAGGTTTGGCGCTGTAGCTGAATCAACAAGCTCATCCTTCGGCGAACAGCTTCACGCTGTTCGAGCATCCGGCGCGTGGTACGATTATCTCCGGTGACATGAATCTCCGGTGGAGATTCATGCCGAGGGCGATTCCACAGAGAATACTCACCGCCCGAGGATGATAATCGCCGAAGCCGCACAACACCAGAGAATCTCTTCGCGGCGAAGGATGCGGGTAATGCACCTTGGCTATTTTCATCCATCAGTGGTGCCGCATAGCGGCATGGGAGTCTGACTCCTCCTAATCTGTCAGCTGCACCAGCTCCAACCCGGCTTCCTCCGCCATGGCCAGGGCCAGTTTATCCGGATAGGAGATTTCATAGACCACGCGCTTGATGCCCGCATTAATCAGCATCTTTGTACACAGCACACAAGGCTGTACGGTCGTATAAACATCCGCGCCGTCAATGGCCACTCCATGTTTGGCTGCCTGAATTAAGGCATTCTGCTCGGCATGGACAGCCCTGCACATTTCGTGCCTCTCTCCGGAAGGAATGGCCAGGCTTTCACGCAGGCACCCCACCTCGGCGCAATGTTTAAGGCCGGAAGGGCTGCCATTATAGCCCGTGCTCAAAATCTGCCTGTCTTTGACAATAACCGCTCCAACCTGACGGCGCAGGCAAGTGGAGCGGCCCCTGACCACCCGGGCCAGCTCCATAAAATAACTGTCCCAACTCGGGCGTTTCAGCTCAGTCATTATTTCGTACCAAATAAACGATCCCCGGCATCACCCAACCCAGGGACAATATAACCGTGATCATTGAGGCATTCGTCAACCGCTGCCACAAAAATGTCTACATCCGGATGGCTTTCCTGCACAGCCTTAATCCCTTCCGGCGCAGCAATTAAACACATTAATTTTATATTGCGGACCCGCCGCTCCTTTAGAAAACTGATGGCCGCGGCAGCTGAACCGCCGGTAGCCAGCATGGGATCAATCACGATCAAATCCCGCTCCGACACATCGGATGGGAGCTTGCAGTAATATTCCACCGGTTTTAAAGTTTCCGGGTCACGGTAAAGGCCAACATGCCCTACCTTAGCCGCCGGAATTAACCTTAACATCCCATCAACCATACCCAACCCGGCTCTTAAAATCGGCACCAGTCCTACTTTGCGGCCGGAGATCATCTTGGTCTTGGCGATACTGACCGGGGTTTTCACTTCAACTTCCTGAAGCGGGAAATCACGGGTGACTTCATAGGCCATGAGCATGGCCACTTCTTCTACCAGTTCCCGGAAGTCTTTAGAACCCGTATTTTCATCCCGGATCAGGGCCAGTTTATGCTGGATCAAGGGATGCTCAAGGACGTGTACTGCTGACAAGGCCGGTCAACTCCTCTAACTTTTATTGAGGTATTCTGAATTCAGTAATTAGAATTCAGAATACCTCCTGGCTTCTAATCAAGATTAGGATAAAGCGGGAACTCCCGGCAGAGAGCATTTACGATCTCCCGCGCCTTCGCCAGTTTATCAGGTTCATCCTGTGCGGTCAAGGCCATATCGATCGCTTCTGCGATCCCCTCCATGGCCGCCGGATTCATGCCACGGGAGGTAGCGGCCGGAGTCCCGATGCGAATGCCGCTGGTCACAAACGGACTGGCTGTATCAAAAGGAATGGTATTCTTGTTCACCGTGATGCCGACTTCATCGAGAATATGCTCGGCATCTTTCCCAGTAAGGTCCTTCGGGCGCACATCCACCAGCATCAGATGGTTATCCGTGCCTCCGGAGACCAGCCTGAACCCTTTAGCCGTGAGCGCCTGAGCCAGTGCCTGGGCATTGTCAATAATCCGCTGCTGGTATTCCTTAAACTCGGGCTTAAGCGCTTCCCCAAAGGCCACGGCCTTGGCCGCAATGACATGCATTAAAGGCCCGCCTTGAATACCGGGGAAAATCGCTTTGTCAATGGCCTGGGCATGCTCCTGGCGGCAGAGAATCAGCCCCCCGCGCGGGCCGCGCAGGGTTTTATGCGTGGTGGAAGTCACGAAATGCGCATAGGGCACCGGATTGGGATGAAGTCCGGCAGCTACAAGACCGGCGATATGGGCCATATCCACCATAAAATAAGCCTCTACCTCATCTGCAATCTCCCGTAAGCGCGCAAAGTCAAACTTGCGCGGATAGGCACTGGCACCGGCCACAATCATCCGGGGCTTGTGTTCCAGCGCCAGGGAGCGCACTTCCTCATAGTCAATCTGCTCCGTCTCTTTATTTACCCCATAGGGAACAAAGTTAAAATAGACTCCGGAAATATTAACGGGGCTTCCGTGGGTGAGATGCCCGCCGTGGGACAGGTTCATGCCTAAAACTGTGTCACCTGGTTTAAGCATGGCGAAGTAAACAGCGGTATTGGCCTGCGCTCCGGAATGGGGTTGAACATTGGCATGTTCCGCGCCGAAAATCTCTTTAACCCGGTTTCTGGCCAGGTCTTCCACAACGTCCACATACTCGCAGCCGCCGTAGTAACGTTTGCCGGGATAGCCTTCCGCATACTTATTTGTAAGCACTGAACCTTGAGCTGCCATCACAGCCCGGCTCACAAAATTTTCAGAAGCAATCAGCTCGATTTTGTTCCGTTGGCGCTCTTCCTCCTGCGCTATGGCTTGGGCAACTTCCGGGTCTTGCTCCTCAACCCACCGTTTTATGTAGTCCAATGGTATCCGCTCCTTCTGTTTATTTTTACGGGTATTGTGCCCGCGGGCCTCCGATGAGGCGGGGGCGGGTGCGGGCAAGCGTCAGGTGAGCCTGTCCCAGCGAATGAACGGGCAGGCGTATGGGCACAACCACCGGGCGCAGATGCATCCCGATAAAGGTGTCTCCAATATCTATTCCGGCATGTCCCTGGATTTTTTCCACCATCACCGGGGAATCGAAGCTCTGCCAGGCCTTGACCGTCATGGCCCCGCCGGCATGAAGCGCGGGCAGAACTGTAACGGCATCCAGATTGTAATGTTCCACGCAAGCTTCTTCCACCACCAATGCCCGGTTAATATGTTCGCATCCTTGAACCGCCAGAAAAACTTGAGCACTGCGGCAGCGTTCCAAAAGGGGCGGGAGCAGGATATCAGCTACAGCCATACTGCTTCCCTTCCCAATACGGTGCCCTAAAACTTCACTCGTACTGCAGCCAACCACTAACATCTGCCGGGGGCGGAGGTTGGCTTGCAAGAAGAAATCATTGAGTACATCTTCCCACACGGAAGCAATTCCGTCCAACAAATCCCGCTCAACTTTAAGTCCATCCCGTTCATTTTGATCCGGTTGGTCCTTCAACATCTGCTCCCTCCCTCTAGATTACTTCTCCCCGTTCCACCGCTGTGATTAAATCGACCCGGCGGGCATGGCGGCCACCGGCAAAATCCGTTTTCAAAAAAATATCCACAATGTCTAATGCCAATCCGACCCCGGTAACTCTGCCCCCAAGTGCTAAAACATTGGCATTGTTATGTTCCCGCGCCATCCTGGCCGAATAGGTTTCAGTGCAGACCGCAGCCCGGATTCCCGGCACCTTATTAGCTGCCATCGAAATACCCAGGCCTGTCCCACAGACGACAATCCCTAAATCCGCCTTCCCGCTGCGGATCGCATCCCCCACCGCAAATCCAAAGCGCGGATAATCCACGGATTCCGTCGAATGCGTCCCCAGGTCTAGCACCTCTATTCCCTGTCCCTGCACGAAAACCTTAATCTCTTCTTTTAAGTGGTAACCCCCATGGTCTGCTCCCATAGCTACTCTCAAGCTGATACCCCCCAAAACTAAGTACTCAGTACTCAGGAGTCAGTACTCAGGAGGTTTTTGCATTCCTTTTGGGTTTGAGAACCTCAAATATGTGCTGAAATTTCTTCTTCTCACTCTGAACCCTAAATCCAGAATTCTGACTCCTGACTCCTGTATTCTGACTCCTGCAACTTTCATAATGCTATAGTTTAATCCCTTGACCCCTGTTCTATCCTCAAGGTTTGTCCATTTTTTAAGGCTTGTCCGTCTCACCCGGCTGCTGAAGCCTCCGTCTAAAATCCCCAAGCAGTTTCTCAAGCTCAGACGCGCAGGCGCGGTATTCCTCAACAGACCCGCCCCAAGGATCCGGGACATCCCTTGGGTGATCACTCCACTCTCCCAAACGGACAATCTTATGTTCATACTCCGGAAAAAGCGCTTTAAGTCTCAATTCATGAGCCTTGGTCATCGGAAGCACCCAATCTGCCGCGGCAACCTCTTCCCGGCTCACTCTACGCGAGCGGTGCACGCTTAAATCAAGCTCTCGTTCTTGCATCACGGTCATGGCTTCCTGGCTGGCTCCGGAGCCCTCCCAGGCATCCGTGCCTGCAGAACCGATCTCTGCGTCCGCCCCAAAGATCTGCCCGGCTAAAGCGGCAGCCATTGGACTGCGGCAGGTATTGCCCGTACATACAAACAGGAGCTTCATTAGACACCCTCCTCGCTCTAAAAATCACTAAAAGAATAACTTCACCCCAATAAGCAGCAGCGCTAAGCCTCCAAAAAGTTCTGCCCTTTCCCCGGCCCGCCTACCTAAGAACCGGCCCAAAACCAGTCCGGTCCCGGTCATCAGTCCAGCCACAACCCCCATGGTTAAAACGGTCTGAACAATTGTACTGCCCAGGGTTCCCAAGGAAAATCCGACGCTCAGGGCATCCAGGCTTACACTGAATCCCAAGGCATAGATTCCATACCCGTTCAAAGAAACTCCCGGCGGCATTCCCCGCGGCTGTAAAAGCCGGCGGGCCTCCGCTAAAGGCGCGCTTTCCCGAGTGGGCCTGAGAACATGATAAAGCATTTTGCCGCCTAAGCCAATAAGGATGAACGCTCCTAAGGCACGAGCCAGCCTGCCCAAAAATAATCCCAGTGTTTGCCCGGCCACCAGACCGATAAGGGGCATGAACACATGAAAAATTGCAACCAGCACAGACAAGCGCACGATCATGCGCTTTGAGATCCCCACCAGCCCGATGGCGATGGCCAGAGAAAAGGCATCGGCGCCCAAGGCTACGGAAACAGCTAATACCCATGCAAGATTCAACCCACGCACCCCCCATATTTTATATGCCCGCAGGTGCGTGTTCGATGCTCAGCATATTTTATGCGTAACTATTCAGGTCATGTAATCAGGAGACAGAAGTCAGGAGTCAGACTCCCATGCCGCTATGCGGCACCACTGATGGATGAAAATAGCCAAGGTGCATTACCCGCTCACCACGCGCCGGAGCTGTTCGCTTGTTGATTCAGCTACAGCGCCAAACCTTAGGGTAATACCTGAAGTGAACCGTGACGCTGCTTAACGCTGAATCAACTGCGCTCTCGACGCTCCTCTGCTCTACGGTTCGCTAAGTAATTGCCCCTCGTCTATTTTCAGGGCAGAATAATGAACTGACGAAATAGAACCGATGAATTTTGGAGTTTAAGCAGCTTTTCTTTTCATAAAAATATATTTGGCAAGCGTAAAGCCCAATTACTGTGTAATGGAAATCCCCAAACTCATATGCTCCTTGTTTTAATGCCCGATGTATTCTGAATTCTGACTCCTGAATCCTGAATACCTAATAGTTACTACTATACCCTAATTACCTTATGCCCTGAGGCTTTGTCCAGCCTGTTCATGATGGCCAGTCCCAGCCCTCCCTCATCAAAGCCTTCCGCCAGAATCAGCTCCATACCCCGTTGGTCGCAGAGCCTCAGCCCGGCAAAAAGGCTGGCAGCAACCTCCTGCGGCTGTGTCCGGGAACCCAGGACATAGAGAAGGTCCGGTTGTTCCAGCTGAAGTTGAGGCGCACTTTCCAAGGTGCAGAGAATTGCTATTCTCTTGTGCTGGTAACGCCCGATTTTAATTTCCTCACTCATCCGGTCAAGTACATGGTCCTTAGGCCCAACCACCACATACATCTCCCCCCGGGGGGCATAATGCCTGTATTTTAAACCCGGCGCCCGGGGAACACCGGTCACACTGGGTCGGTCCAATTCAACCGGTCCCAGCACCTTTTCCAAATCTTCCTTGGCCAGGCCGCCCGGGCGCAAGATCACCGGCACATCCCCGCTCACATCCAAAACGGTGGATTCCAGCCCCACGTTGCAGCTCCCGGCATCCAAAATAAGCGGAATCCGCCCGCGCATATCTTCCCATACATGGGATCCGGTCGTCGGGCTGGGCCTGCCGGACAGATTGGCGCTGGGAGCGGCCAGCGGGAGCCCGCCGGCCTCGATCAAAGCCAGGGCCACCGGATGGTCGGGCATACGGACGGCTACCGTGTTCAAACCGGCAGTAACCCGGTCCGGAATCCGTTCATTCTTTGGAAACACCAAGGTAAGCGGACCCGGCCAAAAGGTACGGGCACAGATTTCCGCCGCCGGCGTCCAATGGGCAATGATCTCATCAACCATCTTCGGACGGCTGACATGAACGATTAAGGGATTATCCTGAGGCCGGCCTTTCACCTCAAAGATACGCGCACAGGCTTCTGCATCCAAGGCATTGGCCCCCAAGCCATATACTGTTTCCGTCGGAAAGGCCACCAGTTCCCCGGCACGCAAGAGTGCAGCCGCTTCATGCAGAACCGCCGGATCCGGGTGTTCAGGATCTATGTATGCTCTTTTGGTATCCATGGTCTTTCGCCTCTTTGCTATTAACAGCTGGCAATCTGCACAGCACGCTCAGCCGCTGCGCTCGCTTAACGCTCCTTTGCTCAGACGGTTCGCTTAGCTTGTGCAGCTTGCCAACCTAACACTACCCGGTCGCGGCCGGCCAAATCCTGATATACTTTCGTCCTAAACCCTTGTTCATGCAGGATGTCTGTCACGGCTTGAGCCTGATCGTATCCAATTTCCATAATGATTTTTCCGCCTGGGCGCATGAGCCCCGCGCTTTCCCGAGCCAAACGCCGGTAAAAATCAAGCCCTTCCTCCCCGCCTAAAAAAGCGAGCGCGGGTTCGGCCATGATCTCCGGTTCACAGGCCCGATACGCTTCCGGAGAAAGATAAGGGGGATTAGTTACAATCCAGTCCCATTTTTCTCCTGCCGCAGGGTCAAGAAAATCTCCCTCCCGCCACTCGACCTTCAGTTTCAGGCGTTCGGCATTCAGGCGGGCAACCTCAAGCGCCCCAGGGGAAATATCGATCCCCACCACCCGGGCCTGAGGGATATAATGAGCCAGGGAGAGGGCCAAGGCCCCGCTCCCGGTCGCAACATCCACAATATCAAGCTTCGCGGATGCTTCCCCTTTAGACGACTTAACCAATTCTATGACTTTCTCCACTAAGACCTCACTGTCCGCCCGGGGAATCAGCACCCGTTCATCCACATAGAACTCCAGGCCCATAAATTCCTGGCGTCTGGTCAGATATTGGAGAGGGATGCGGGCAGCCCGCCGTTCGATTAAATCCCGGTATGCGCTGACTTGCTGCCGCTTAACCTCAGTTTCCCGCTCAAGATACAAGCGCTCCCGTCCCCAGCCTAAGACAAATCCTAATAAAAGGTCAGCATCGAGACGCGCATTTTCAACCCCGGCATCCGCCAGCCTCTTTTCTCCCCAATGCATGAGGCCGAGCATGATCATCCCACTTCAGCCTTCAAGCGCTCGGCCTGGTCATTGGAAATCAAGGCCTCGATAATCTCGTCTAAGTCTCCCAGCAAAATAGTATCTAGCCGGTGCAGAGTTAAGCCGATGCGGTGATCCGAAACCCGGCCCTGGGGAAAATTATACGTGCGAATGCGCTCACTCCGGTCTCCGGTTCCAACCTGGCTCTTGCGTTCAGACGCAAGCTCTCCCATTTTCTCTTCCTGGGCTTTCTCTAACAGGCGCGCGCGCAGAACCCGCATCGCTTTATCCTTATTCTTATGCTGAGATTTCTCATCCTGACAGGATACCACAATCCCAGTCGGCAAGTGCGTCACCCGAACCGCGGATTGGGTCGTATTCACAGACTGTCCTCCCGGGCCGCTGGAACAGAAAATGTCAATACGGATATCATTCGGATTGATATCCACCTCAACCTCGTCTGCCTCCGGCAGCACCGCTACGGTCGCCGTGGACGTATGAATCCTTCCTCCGGATTCCGTCACCGGAATCCGCTGCACCCGGTGCACGCCGCTTTCAAACTTAAGTTTGCTGTAAGCTCCCTGGCCGGCCACCAGGACGATGATTTCTTTAAACCCTCCAATGTCGGTATAGCTTGCGCTAAGCAACTCGGTTTTCCACCCTTGGCGCTCAGCATAGCGGGTATACATCTTGAAAAGATCTCCCGCAAACAGGGCAGCCTCTTCTCCCCCGGCACCGGCCCGGATCTCGATGATCACATTCTTGTCATCATTCGGATCTTTGGGCAGCAGCAGGACTTTGAGGCGCTGTTCGAGTTTCTCAGCCCGTTCGCTTAATTCTTCATGCTCCAGTTCAGCCAGTTCACGCAGCTCTTGCTCCGGTTTCTCCTGGAGCAAAGCTTCCGTATCTTCTTTTTGGCGCAAAACTTCTTTATACTCGCGGTAAGCCTCGACGATTTCCGTAAGCCCGGCCTGCGCTTTGGCGTATTTCTGCCATTCACTCTGGTCAGCCAGAACATCCGGACTGCTCAGTAACTCGGTCAGTTCATCATATTTTTTTTCGATCTCTGTTAGCCTGTTTAACATCTAATCACCCCGAATATGATTAAGTCAATTCCTGCCCGGATTCCAGCACTTCGCTCAAGGCTTTTAGAGCCACCTCAATCTGGCTGTCGTCCGGTTCTTTCGTTGTCAGGCGCTGCAGCATTAAGCCCGGCACAATCATCCAGCGCAGCCAGGGCGATTCCAAATGGCGGGCGGAAAACTTCAGCAGTTCATAGGCGATTCCGGCCACCAAAGGCATGAGCAGGATACGCGAGAGAAAACGCCACCACAGAGGATGAAGACCCAAAAAGGCAAAGACAAAGATGCTGACCACAACCACCAAGAGCAGAAAACTAGTCCCGCAACGGGGGTGAAGCGTGGAAAACTTACGCGCGTTTTCCACAGTCAGTTCCTCCCCAGCCTCATAGGTATAGATTGCCTTATGCTCAGCCCCGTGATATTGAAAAACCCGCTGAATATCAGATAACCGGGAAATGGCAATAATGTAGATAAAGAAAACAACGAGCCGGATTAACCCCTCCAGGAGGTTCTGCCACACCACTCCCTGCACTTTCCCTTGCAGCAGGTGAGCCGCTCCAGTCGGGAGTCCCACAAACAACAATAGTCCCAGTCCCAAAGCAATCGCGATGGTTAGGAACATTTCACCCCAGCCCAGTTCTTCTCCCTCTTCTTCTCCCACGGCCCGGTTGGCGGAGTAAGTGAGAGCCTTGGTTCCCACAACCAGGGATTCAAGCAAAGCAACAAAGCCCCGGATGACCGGGAGCTTAAGCAAGGGCTTAGTCGCCCAGGCACGAATCGGCTGGCGCGTCACTTCAATCTCCCCGTTAGGGAGCCTGAGTGCGATTGCACTTTCGTTCGGGCCACGCATCATGACCCCTTCAATAACTGCCTGACCCCCATATTGTACCGGTCTGCCCACAAAAACTATCCCCATTCTCCTTATAGTTATGCAAACGCTAACACCAATGAAACTTGCTTAAGAAAAAAGCAGAGCTGGCGCTCTGCTTTTTCTTAGAAGCAACGACCGCAGGCCGTTGTTATTGCATTCCGTATTTCTTTTTAAAGCGGTCAACCCGGCCGCCTGCATCCACAAAACGTTGAACACCGGTATAGAAAGGATGGCATTTGGAACAAATCTCCACCTTAATATCTTTCCTGGTGCTTCCTGTATGAATGACTTCTCCACAGGCACAAGTAATCGTGGTTTGCTCGTACTTGGGATGAGTGTTTTCTTTCATGTTTTTTCACCCACTTTCTCCAGCTCAACTCTAAATATTTTAGCACAGAGGACCGGCAATGGTCAAGCGCTAAGAAATCAATAGTGCTAAGAAAACATCTTACTGAGCCCCTGTACTTGCATAGAGTTGTCTGGGCAGCACTTTCTGGGGATCAATGGTTTTCCCGGAGAGCCTCACTTCAAAGTGAAGGTGGGGTCCGGTGGTATTTCCGGTATTACCGGAAATCGCAATGCCTTCTCCTTTTTCCACCCATTCTCCAACCTTAACCGTCAGTCTGCTGTTATGAGCATAAAGGGTTTGCACTCCGTTTCCATGATCGATCACAACGGTCAGTCCATAAACCGGGAGCCGTTCCGCTTTACTCACGCGCCCGGCTCGTGCGGCTTTCACCGTGATTCCCGTTGGAACCGCGATATCCAATCCGTGGTGAAATTCTCCTTCGCGCTCTCCATAAGATGATGAGACCGGTCCAACCAAGGGCCAGCTCCAGCTGCCGTTGGATCCACGTGCCAGTTCATGCCCTAAATAATTCTCTTTAATGGTCAGTGTGGTTCCCGGCCGAATCGTTTTAATTTTAGGATTCTGACGCAGGATCTGTTCCACGGTGGTGTGATAACGTTCGGCAATCAGAGGAAGCTCTCGGGCAGAATCAACCGTCACGACTGAATAAAACACATCCGGTGTTATGGCAGCCTGGGAATATGCAGGTCTTGCAGCTGGAAAGACAAAAAGCATCCCAGCAAGCACATGAGCCGAAATCAAAAGGAAAGCGGCGCTTCTTTCCCAAATTCGCCGCCTTCGATCACTATTCATAAAGAAGAAATACCACCTCAAACTCTCTTAATGAAGGCATTCCTCTTTAGCTTTCCCATATGCCGGCAGATCTATACCTGACTCTATTCAGGTAAGTAGTCAGGAGACAGAATTCAGGAGTCAGAATAAGTATCCTGTGATACAAAACGATAAATTCGCAGCTTATGAACAGCTCCAAACCGTTTCGTAACGTATAACTGGTGGGCGTGGTAGGGGTAAAATCCCATTGTAGTGTAATAGAAGTACTCGAACTCGCACGATCCTTGTTCTTTTGCCCAACGTATTCTGAATTCTGCCCTGTAACATGCCTGCAAGCTACCTTGCCCGCTCACCACGCGCCGGAGCTGCTCGCTTGTCGACTCGCTACCGCGCCAAACCTTTGGGTAATACCTGGAGTGAACCGTGGCGCGGCTTCACGCTTCGTCGACTGCGCTCACGACGCTCCTCTGCTCTACGGTTCGCTCCGCAAGGTAGCTTGCCTGTTACATTCATCAGTGGTGCTGCGTAGCAGCATGGAAGTCTGACTACTGACTCCTGACTACTTCAAACTTAGACGTTTAGCGCCCCTTTGATCATATTCTTGGGCTTCTTGTCAAAACGGTGGCGGGCCTCAATAAAGCGCACGGTTCCGGATTTGCCGCGCATCACCACGGTATGCGTCATCGCCCCTCCCGCATGGAAAGTCACTCCCCGCAGAAGATGTCCCTCCGTAATTCCGGTTGCCGCAAAAAATACATCGTCATTAGCCACTAAATCATCCAGCGTTAATAATTTGGACACATCTTGAATTCCCAACGCTTTGGCCCGTTCGACATCCGCATCATTTTCCGGCCAGAGTCTGCCCTGCATTTCTCCGCCCAAACAGCGCAGGGCTGCCGCAGCCAGAACCCCTTCCGGAGCTCCCCCAATCCCCATCATAATGTCAACCCCGGTCCCTTCGAAAGCGCAAGCCACTGCAGGAGACACATCCCCGTCACTGATCAGGCGAATTCTGGCTCCGCAAGCACGAACATCCGAAATCAGCTTGGCATGGCGCGGGCGGTCGAGGATTACCACGGTCAGGTCATCCATACTCTTATCCAAGGCTTGAGCGACCTGTGTAAGGTTTTGCTCTACCGGAGCATCAAGATGAATCCGCCCGCGCGCCGCCGGGCCCACGGCAATTTTGTCCATATACATATCCGGAGCATGCAAGAGCACACCTTTTTTAGCAATCGCAACCACAGCAATGGCCCCGGTCAAACCTTTGGCCACAATATTGGTTCCTTCCAAAGGATCTACCGCAACGTCAAGCTCACGCCCGTCTCCGGCACCTACCTTTTCCCCGATGTAAAGCATCGGTGCTTCGTCCATTTCTCCTTCTCCGATGACCACGGTTCCATTCATGTGAATGGTGTCAAAGACCGCACGCATTGCTTCCACAGCCGCTTCATCCGCTGCTTCCTTATTGCCGCGCCCAACCCACCTGGCCGAAGCCAATGCTGCAGCCTCTGTGACCCGGGCAAATTCCATAGTTAACTCTCTTTCCAAGTCCCCGCCCCCTTGATTTCGTAAGGATTCAGGAGTCAGGAGTCAGGAGTCAGAATTCAGAATTCGATTTCAAAATCTGGCAAACATTATTCCGCAATGACTACTGACTACTGACTACTGACTACTGACTACTGACTACTGACTACTCTGTGTATCATATTTTTGAATTTCCCTCCTTATTGTGCCATACGAATTGAGGCATTGCAACCAAATTACCTACATTTGCCAAGAAATAATACACAAATTTTAATTCCGGTTTTCCCTTTCTGTAAAAGAAAACACCCCTAAACCTTAATGGCAGCGGTGCTTTCTACTCTAACCTCAAAAACTTTGGTTTTCTTTTATTCGAGGAACTTTAAGTAATAGTAATTAAGGATTTAGCTTCTTCCAATCATCTAGGAACCTTTGAATTCCGGCTTCTGTCAACGGATGTTTGAATAATTGGCGCAAGACTGCAAACGGAATCGTGGCATAATGCGTCCCCAGCTTAGCCGCTTCCAGTACATGATAAGGATTGCGAATGCTGGCGGCAATCACTTTCGTTTCAAGCTCATGCACAGCGAAGATATCGCAAATATCCGCTACCACCTTGAGTCCGTCTTCACCAATATCATCCAGGCGCCCAAGGAAAGGACTAACATAGGTGGCTCCTGCCCTTGCTGCCAATAGCGCTTGCACCGGGGTAAATACCAAGGTGACATTGGTCTTAATCCCTTCCCCAGCCAACACTTTAACCGTACGCAGCCCTTCCTCCGTCATCGGAATTTTGACTACGATATGGGGACTGATCCCGGCGAGTTCACGGGCTTCCCTTAGCATCCCCTTATGGTCCAGCGCTATAACTTCCGCACTGACTGGTCCTCGAACAATGCCCATGATCTCGTGCAAAAGCGTGTGAAAATCTTTGCCTTCCTTCGCTACCAGCGTCGGATTCGTGGTTAAACCGGCGATAACACCCATATTCCAGGCCTGGGTTATTTCGTCAATGTTAGCCGAATCTAGGAAAAACCGCAATTCATTCACCTCTTACGTATTTATTTAATGAGCTAGTTAAGTAGCAAAAACCGGCTGGTTTGTAGCCAACCGGTTCTATTTCTAGAGCGATCTCGCTTAAATCCCGAGTTCACCCTCCTTGACTACGCCTTTAGTGTATGACCCGCGCCCCCGGATTATGCTTTGCCGTTACTGCCGAAGACCCTGATTTTCTCGCGGATAATCTCGGTTGCAGCTTCCCGGGCCGGACCTAGCACCTTGCGCGGGTCAATTTCCTTGGGATTGTCGTTGAGCACCTGACGCGCCGCTAAGACGAAGGCTTCCCTTATGTTGGTATCGATGTTAACCTTGCGCACGCCCAAAGAAATGGCTTCTTTGATCGCCTCATCCGGAACTCCGGAAGATCCGTGAAGCACGATTGGGAGGCTTACTCGGGCTTTGATTTTTTTCAAGCGCTCAAAATCGAGTTTTGGCACCCCTTTATACTGTCCATGAGCTGTACCGATCGCCACTGCCAAAGAGTCTACTCCGGTTGCCATGACAAACTTTTCTGCTTCCTCCGGATCAGTGAAGAAGGCCTCCCGCTCATCTACACTGATGTCATCCTCTGTGCCGCCGATCTTGCCCAGCTCAGCCTCTACCGAGATTCCCAAAGGCCGTGCCGCTTCAATGACTTTGTTCGTGAGCGCAATGTTTTCAGCAAGAGTGAGCTTGGAGCCATCTATCATAACCGAGCTGAAACCGCTGCGGATGCATTGCATGACCTGGTTAAAGCTCGTACCGTGGTCAAGGTGAAGCGCCACCGGCACTGTAGCCTGCTCTGCCGCCAGTTTGGTTAAGGCCGTGATATAATCGATCCCCGCATACTTGATCGCACCTTGGCTTGCCTGGATAATCACCGGGGAACGTTCGGCCTCGGCTGCTGCTACAATCGCCTGGACGATTTCCATGTTGTTGCAGTTGAAGGCACCGACTGCATAGCCGCCGCGTTCGGCCTCAGCCAGTAAATCTTTCACAGGAACTAAATTCATAATGTTATTCCTCCTCATTCGCCTTTGCCAGGTGCTGCCCGCGCAAAGGACGATTAATTAGCCATGTTTTATTCTCTTCCAAAAAGATGGAAGTCATGCTTTCTACAGGCCTGATTTTATCTGAACTGTCCGCATAAATGATTCCAAGCGCTTCACAATGCTCACAATATAATTCAATGCGGTCAGGCAGAAGCTCAAACGCTAAATGGTTATTGCCGCAGCTGCAGCCTAAAGCTCCGTTTTTGGACAGATAATGAAGGTGATCTAACAGCCTCAGCATAACCTCCGGATTTTCAAATTCTTCTTCATATCCCAGCTCGGTTGCCAGTTCACTGATCGATTTTTCACGTTCCTGGAACGACTGGGCCACTTTTTGTTTGGGACCGATAAAACCTGTCGGCGTCTCCACTTCCGGACACATAAGCGGAAGCACGTCTTTGCTCCAAAGCGCGCGCCGGCTTAAGCGAATATAATGGGTCTGGCTGCAAAAAGCGCAATCAAAGGCCAGACTAAACTCTTTTCGTTTCAGGCTGGCTACGGAGAGTAAGTTCGCTCCGCATTGACAGGTAAGGTTTACTCTTCCTTCCCTTGAAAAAGCAAAGAGAGAGAGCGCCTGAAAGTTTAATTCCCCACACTGCGGACATTGGATGGCGATGGTCGTCGTTGTCGGCAGAATCACAATTCCCACCTCTTTTCTGTACAGCATATACTTCGGCATTTAAGAAATTTTTCCTGCCAAGAGGAAGAACTTTCAATTTCTTAATTTTCGAAAGACAAAAGCCTCCGGCTTGACTTCGATCACCGAAGGCTTAAAATAAGGAGTCAGTTCTTTGCTAAAATTTCGCGCACTTTATCACGCAATTCGAATAAATCAAAAGGCTTGCTTATGTAGTGAAGGATCCCTAATTCCTGTGCCTGCTCCATATTCTGTATATCCCCGTAGGCTGTCATCATAATAACTCCTACTTTTTGATTATTAAGCCGGATTTGGCGCAAGGTCTCAATCCCATTTATCCCGGGCATTTTCATATCCATAAGAATCAGATCCGGAAGGAAACGCTGTATAAGCTCTAATGCCTCTGTGCCATTGGCAGCCATCTCCACTTCATGCTTTTCCTCACGGAAGGTCTCATACAGGAGACGGCGCACCCCCAGTTGATCATCCACAATTAGTATTCTAGCCAACCGATCATCCCCTTCGCTGTCCAACGTCATATATCTTTGTGTAAACTATTCTGCTTGTACCTCTAAAACTCCTTCTTCTGTAAGGGTACGCTTTGCATAAATCCTGCCTTGGCGCCAATATTGCCGGAGCAGGCGCGGATTGGCCAGGGTGCGCCTGAGCGGAATCTCCACTTCATCCCCGGGAAGACTCTCTAACTGCCCTAAATCAAGCACCGTCAGCTGCATTCCGATTTTTCCGGCAACCGGGACGGTCTGGCCGTGCACTTTAATTTTTTCCGTACCTAATGTGACTCCAAACAATGCGGCCGTGTTCTTTACAAATATTTTTAATAAATCCCACAATCCCTGAGGCACAAAATGAGGCACCACGCCAAAACCATCGGCATACCCCGCCCCGATTACCGCTAAGGTTGTCTCCGTCTTCGTTTTGTAAATGCTTTGATACCCTACATACGTGCCTTTGGGCACCCGGTGAGCATAGAGCACCTTCGCTTTGGCAGCCCACGGGTCTTTTAAGGTGAGTTGACGGCCAAAGCCCGGTCCCGGCATATGCCCGATTAAAAGGGTGCCTATACGCACAAAATCGTGATGGTACTCCGGATAATCCAGGAAAGCCGCACTGTTGCACACATGTTTCCATTGGGACTTGATCCCGTACCGTTCCAGGGCAGCAACCCCGTCCCTAAACTTTTCATATTGCCCCCGGGTATAGCTATGATCCCTTTGAGCAGCCCGGGCAAAATGCGTGTAAACCCCCGCGACCTCCAAATGAGAAGCGTTGAGCAAGAGCTCAGCCACTTCCGGAAGTTCTTCCGGGCGCATGCCGGTCCTTCCCATACCCGTTTCCAGCTTCAGATGGACAGCGGCTTTAAGTCCTTCCTGACGACAGAGCTCGTCCAGCCTGGAGATGCTTTGCCTGTCAGCTAAGCTAAGCTGCAACCCACCCTCAATGGCTTTCCTCCACTGCTGGGGCAAGGTTGGACCCAGAACCAGGATCAACCCTTCAAGTCCATGGCGGCGCAGGTTCAACCCTTCTTCAACCGTCGTCACCGCGAAGGCTTCACACCCTTCAGCCGCCAGGGTCCGGGCCACTTCCACCGCCCCCAAGCCATAGGCATCTGCTTTGACTACCGCCATGCAGCGCGCCTGGGACTGGATAATGCGTGTTACTTCTTGATAATTATGTGCAACCGCATCCAGGTCAATGTCTATCCAAATTACGGCCACTTTTTCCCCACCTCCGCCAGCGCCCGATATAGGAAACTTACTTCAGATGGGGTTTTAACCCCCGATAGTTCCGGTGGAACTATCGCACTTGTTTCTGAAGTTTAGTTGAACTTATCCAGGGGCGCAGCCATCGGATAAACGGCTTTAAGACATCGGAATAGAATGGCTCGAGCCGGGTCCACAGTTGATAGACCAGCGGACGGTACACCAAGTCCCATTCCCCGATAAATTCCGTATACTCCCCGTTAAACCCCTTTTTGAAACGATAGAGCCCATAGAGAGGGTTGTCCTCATTCAAGTCTCCCGGCACTCCCCGGAAATCATAAAGGGTGCAACCCAAAGACTTGGCCCAGCGGATCATCTCCCACTGAATCAGGTAGTTGGGCATGACATTGCGATGGCTGTTGGAAGAAGCCCCGTAAATATACCAGGCTTTATCCCCCAGGACAAAGGCCAGAGTTCCGGCCACGACCTGCCCCTCATACTCCCCGATGAATAATTTCCCCAGGCCCGCAGGCACCAGGGTATCATACAGGTCTTCAAAATAAGAATAGGCCCGCACCAAAAACTGGTCCCGCTCCGTCGTTTCTTTAAGCACCCGGTAAAACTCCGGTAAGTCTTCCCTGGCGCCGAAACGGATGGTTACCCCCTTTTTCTGGGCCAGGCGAATATTATAGCGGGTTTTTTGATGCATTTGATTTAAAAGGGTCTCTTCGGCCGGGGCAATATCCAAGCGGAAGACATACTTCGGCTGAACCCCCTCAAACCCTTTTCCGGTCTCAGCCGACTTAAACCCGCTTGTCTGCAGGTACTGCTCCAGCTCCCGGTCCGCAGACGGAACATCCGGATCAAGCTTAAGAAATATGGCCCCGCGCCTGCGCGCCAAGGTGCGGATTTCAGCCAGCAAACGGCCAAACAGGCTTGTGTCTTTAAAATCAAGCACAGGCCCGCGCGAAGCATAAAATATCGGTATGTTAATAAAGGGCAAGCGCCGCTCCAAGATCGAAGCCGCAGCCACTATCTCCCCCTCTTCCTCCAGTACCAGGCGCCAAGGAGTCCAGCCGGTGCGGCTCTTAATCTCTCCCCACTCCCAAGTCTGAAGCACATGCCCCTTGGGATGGCGAGCCAAAAACGCGTTAAAGCGCCCCCGCTCCGAATCCTTCAGCCACTTCGCCACAATCTTGCGTTCTTTCACGTCTGCCATAATTCTATCCTTTCTCAATAGAACAAAGAGCAAGTCCAAAAGATCCTGCTCTTCGCTTTCCGTTAGTTATATTCTAGACCATTTTTATTCATTTTCAGACCTAGGCAAGCCAACGGCTATCCGGCTTACTTCAAAGTGGCCTTGACAAATTCCCGGAACAGCGGATGAGACCTGTTGGGCCGGGATTTGAATTCCGGGTGAAACTGGGAGGCTACAAACCAAGGATGATCCGGCAGTTCGGTAATCTCCACCAGGCGCTCATCCGGGGAGGTGCCGGAGAAGAAAAGTCCGGCTTTCTCGAGTTCCGTGCGGAACTGGTTGTTCACCTCATAGCGGTGGCGGTGGCGTTCGTAAATCACCTCATCCTTGTAAGCTGCAAACGCCTTGCCTTCTTCCTTCAGCTTCGCCGGAGAAATCCCCAGACGCATGGTTCCGCCCTTATCTTCGATGTCTCTCTGCTCGGGTAAAATGTCAATTACCGGATAGGGCGTGTCCGCATCAAATTCCGTACTGTTGGCCCGCTCCATCCCGCACACGTGGCGGGCAAATTCAATCACGGCACACTGCATCCCCAGGCAGATTCCGAGAAACGGCACTTTATGTTCACGGGCATAGCGGATGGCCGCAATTTTTCCTTCGATTCCGCGGTCCCCGAAACCGCCGGGCACCAAAATCCCATCCGCACCTGCCAGACATTCCTCCGCGTTGGTGCTTTCGATTTCCTCAGCATTGACCCAGCGCACCTTGACTTTGGCCCCGTGCTCAGTGCCGGCATGGCGCAACGCCTCAGCCACGCTTAAATAGGCATCCGGCAGCTCTACATATTTCCCGACCAGAGCGATCTCGGTTTCTTTAACCGGAGATTTGATCTTTTCCACCATGGCCCGCCACTCGGTCATATCTGCCTCCGGAGCTTCAATTCCAAGCTGGCGCAGGACAATATCGTCCAGGCCCTCTTCCTGAACCAGGAGAGGAACCTCGTAAATCGTCGGAGCATCCACTGCCTGAATAATGGCAGCGCGGTCGATATCACAAAGCAAAGCCAGCTTTTCTTTCATTTCGTTGGAAAGCTGTTTTTCCGAACGGCAGACTAGAACATTGGGCTGGATCCCGATACCCCTGAGTTCCTTGACGGAGTGCTGGGTCGGTTTGGTTTTCAGTTCCCCGGAGGCCGCTAAATACGGTACCAGGGTCACATGAATATAAATCACATTTTCGCGCCCGATATCGCTGCGCATCTGCCGGATCGCTTCCAGGAAAGGAAGGGATTCAATGTCCCCCACCGTTCCCCCGATCTCAGTAATGACAATATCCGGATGGCTTTCCCGGACCACCCGGTACAGCCTCTCCTTGATTTCATTGGTAATATGGGGAATCACCTGCACCGTTCCTCCCAGGTAGTCCCCCTTGCGCTCTTTGCTAATCACTGACCAATAAATTTTGCCGGTGGTCACATTGCTGTTCTTTGACAGCGGTACATCAATAAAACGCTCATAATGCCCCAGATCCAGATCCGTTTCCGCGCCGTCATCGGTTACGAAAACCTCTCCATGCTGGTAAGGGCTCATGGTTCCAGGATCGATATTAATATAAGGGTCAAACTTTTGAATTGCAATCTTTAGTCCCCGGTTTTTCAACAAACAACCAAGAGAGGCAGCTGTAATCCCCTTACCCAAGGAAGACACTACCCCGCCGGTTACGAAAATGAATTTTGCCATCGTTTAACCCTACCCTTTCCCCTAACATCAAAAAGAAAAGAAAGCTAGTCCGCACAATGCACTAGCTCTATTTACCCGCCGGTGTTTATTCTAGCCAGCTTCATGGGCAATGTCAAGCTACTCCCAGTTATCCTCCCTGGTTTCCTCGGCATCTTCGGGCCCTTCTTCATCAAACTCTTCATCAAATTCTTCATCCAAATCCAACAGTTCATCATCGTCCAGATTCAGTTCCATATCATCGAGTTCTTCATCGATGGAGGGATCCGCCAGCTTAAGCTCTTTCTCATCCAATGCCAGTCTTTTGTCCATATCATCATCATGGTCGTCATCCACTTTGTGGCTCACTGTCAGAGAGGGCAAACGCCGGGAACCACGCTGCGGAACCCAGGCTTTAAGGCCCCACTCCCCTTGACCGACATAAGCAAAGCGGGAATCCAGGTTTATCTGCGTGAGTACGGCAGCAATCCGCTGGGGCTCCTGGGGAAGGCCCAGACGGTTAAGCACTTCTTCCACCAGCTGATAATAGTGCTGAGGCCGGCCTTGCGTCTGGAGAATTTCAAACACAATGTCAACTTCGGATGTTTTCGGTTTTTGGCTGTACGATTGAGACAATGTCTACCACCGCCTTCCTCATTATAAATATTACTATATTCTAGCTAGTTGCAAATATTTCCTGCTGCCTTTACATCCTTTCAGGAGCATTCACCCCCAGCACTGCCAGGACATTGGCTAACACTTGTTTGGTCGAGCGTACTAACGCCAGCCGCGCCCGGCGCAACCCTTCATCCTCAACCAGTACCCTTTGGCTGTTGTAAAAGGTATGGAAAAGGGAAGCCAAATCCAGCACATAGCGGGCCAGACGGTGGGGCTCCATCAAGCGTGCCGCCAGGGCGATTTCCCCCGGCAGTTCCGCAATCTTTTTCAACAGTTCTCCCTCTTCGGCACTGGTTAACTGCTCCAGCTCTTCCGTCGAAGGCTGTCCTGCAGCCAGCATTCCGGTCTCCTCTGCCTGGCGCAAGATACTGCACAAACGGGCGTGCGCGTATTGAACATAATACACCGGATTATCCGAGGACTGGGATTTCGCCAAATCGAGGTCAAATTCCACCGTGGAATCAGGGTCACGCATGATAAAGAAGAAGCGGGCCGCATCTTTTCCGACCTCATCCATTAACTCCCGCAGGGTGATATACTGGCCGGAGCGTTTCGACATGCGCACGATTTCCCCATTTTGAATCAGGCGCACCAACTGCATCAAGATGATGTGCAAGGAATCCGGATTATATCCGAAGGCCGACATCGCACCTTTCATGCGGGCCACATGACCGTGATGGTCTGCACCCCAGATATTAATAACCTGTTCAAAACCGCGTTCAAATTTATTGCGGTGGTAAGCAATGTCTGCCGCAAAATAGGTGGGTATGCCATTGCTGCGCACCACCACTTCGTCTTTCTCATCTCCGAATTCCGTCGACTTCAGCCACAAGGCTCCTTCTTTTTCATAGATGTACCCGCGCTTCTCCAGTTCCTCCATCGTCCCCTTGACTGCTCCTGAATCATGGAGGGACTGCTCGCTGAACCAGACATCGTATTTAACCCCGAACTCTTCCAGCGTTTCCCGGATCGACTTGAGCTTTTCATCCAGGGCGTAACGCACCAGGAACTCCCGCCTAAGCTCCGGCTCCACATTGAGATATTTCTCTCCCACTTTGGCAATGAGCCCTTTCACGGTATCAATCAGATCTTCCCCATGATATCCTCCTTCAGGAAAGGGAATATCCTGGCCCAGAAGCTGGAGATAGCGGGCTTCCAGGGATAGGGCGAAATTCTGAATCTGGTTGCCGGCGTCATTAATATAGAATTCGCGCAGAACCTCATATCCGGCCATGGCCAAAAGAGAGGCCAAGCTGTCTCCCAGAGCTGCACCCCGGGCATTGCCCATATGTAAAAGCCCGGTGGGATTGGCGCTCACGAATTCCACTTGTACTTTCTGCCCCCGCCCCAGATTAACCCTGCCATAGTCCGAGCCTTGGGCCAGTACTTCGGGAATCACAAGGCTTAACCAGCGGCGGTTTAAGCGGAAGTTGATAAAACCCGGGCCGGCAATTTCCGAACGTTCAATCCAGGTTCCCTCCGTACTCAGATTCCGGAGAATGATTTCCGCCAGTTCACGGGGAGGGCGTTTGGCTTGTTTTGTTAAAAGCATGGCCAAATTTGTGGCCAGATCGCCATGCTGCCGCTCCCGCGGCTCTTCCAACACAAATGGGGGCAAGCTCTCAAAGTTAAGCTCTCCCCGGTCTTTCGCTTTGGCAGCTGCTTCACTAAGGTTTTGAATAATCCGTTCTTTGATTTGCTCATAAATACTCATCCGGGAGGCTCCCCCTTAATCCTAATCCTTAACGAATTATGACTTACCAGTTCATCATCAACAAACAGGTCATATTTTAGACTAATATGTCCTCCCTGGGCTGTCAAGTCGATTTCCACACTTGCGGTCAAGATACTGAGCCACAACTCTCCATAAGGAGTAATATAGGTACTCCGGTGCAATACCCCGTGTTCAAATTCTTGTTTCAGTTTAACCGGCCCCACGCGGTTCAAGGTCACCCGTTGACCCCGAACTTTTAAGGAAGTGGTCACTCCCTCCATGCCGGTAATCTCCGACTCCCGGTAAACCAAATAATATGCCTCTTTGCGCCGGTGATAGGTGCCAACCGTCACAAACTCCAGGGCATGCTCATCCCCATCCGGGAAATTCTGTCTCCCTTCAACGGTGATCAGGGCCTTACTCTGCACAGCTCTTCTCCTATTCTGATGTTCAATCTTTCTCTGCAAACGATATTTCTTCATTGAGAGGGGAAAATCCTCTAACTAATACAGCATCCTGAAAAAAGTCGGCAAGCTCCCTTGCCCGCATCCTTCGCCGCAAAAGCAATCTCTGTGGTTTGCGGCTTCGGCGATTATCATCCTCGGGCGGTGAGTATTATCTGTGGAATCGCCCTCGGCATGAATCTCCACCGGAGATTCATGTCACTGGAGGCAATCGTACCACGCGCCGGATGCTCGAACAGCGTGAAGCTGTTCGCCGAAGGATGAGCTTGTCGACTCCGCTACCGCGCCAAACCTTTGGGTAATACCTGAAGTGCGCCGCTCCTGTGCCGTCCTGGCACTCGCGGCATCAGTCCATCCGTGGACTAGTCCCGTGACGCGGCTTTACGCTTCGTCGACTGCGCTCACGACGCTCCTCTGCTCAAACGGTTCACTCTGCAAGGGAGCTTGCCTTAGTTCTCTGCATGCTAAAGAAAAATATGAGTGAGAGGAAGGCTTATCTTCCTCTCACTTGATTAGTGTTACCAGCATAACCCCTCTTATATGCATCTTACTGCAGATACTCACCGCGCGGGGTCTTGATGATGCGCTGGATTTTTTCTTCATTGCCGTTCAAGGCATTGAGATAGAGCAAGTATTCTTCTCCCTTGTATTTTCCTCTGAATTCCCAGGAAAACACTTCTTGATTCCCCATTTTGGGAATGAGGGCCAGCCTGCTTTCCGTCACCTGAAAATCCGGACGCAGTTTGCTTTTGGCCTTATCTAAGGGCAAAGCTTTGGCCTTGCTTATAGTACGGCTGGTATGGTAGGCATAATAAGGCGTGGCATCAAACCCCACCAGCTTCCCACTGTCCAGGCCTACCATCAGGCGGATTTTGTCCGGATAGATCCGAATTCCGTCCTGTTCATTGATAGCTTCTAATTGCAGGTATGACCCAAAATCCTCGCTGGAGGTCAGGACCATCGTATTCCAGCCCAAGGCTTTCAAAGCCGCAACCGCCTTATTCTTGGCATCTTCAGGGGACAGGGTGCGCACTTGGAGCTCGCGCTGGTCGCGGTAAAGGGTCACTGCTCCTCCGCGCTTGCTCACTTCAAGGGAAGCATCCCCTTGCTTCCACTGGAATCCGGCAAAAGGACCCTGGGTTTCCCCGGTGAATTCCAGGTTATCGGTCCCATATCCGATCTTAGCCAGGAAATCTCTGGCGACTGCCTGGGATTGCTCACGGCTGATCTCACCGGCAGGAAGTCCGAGCGGTTTATCGACGAATTTGGTGGAGAACTCTCCGGAATAACTAAAAGGAGGGAGTTTTTGGAGACTGGCATCCAATTGTTCCAGACCCCCGCGTACAGACTGAGGCGGCCCTTCCTGGCCTTCGGCTGCAGCTTCCGCTACTTGGGCCTTTCCGAATCCCAAGCGTTGGCGCAGAGTCGGAGACTTACTCAGCCAGGCCGTCTGGTCTGAGTCCATAAGGGTTGAAATCTCATCTACTTTCCGGTTAACTGAGGCTACCCGATCATGGATATCCCTTAATATATTTTCCTCAGCAGGGGCTACCTGGCCGCCCCCCGCCACCCTTTGGGCCAACGTCCGGCCTAAATCACTGATCTGGTTAAGAAACTGGTCGACATAGCTAATCCCGACCTGCTCCGCCGGGAGCTGGGCCAAATCTTTCATGGCAGACTCACTGTGTCCCCAAACCTGAGTTAAATAGAGAATTCTTTGATTGGGTGCAGTAGCAACCTGGCCTTTTGCTAAGTCAGTCTCAAGCTGGTCCAGGTGACTGGACAGATCCGTGAAGGCCCGGCGATACTGGTTTTCCGTGCTTAAGCGGAGGTTCTCCGCTTGACGGTATTCATTGTATCCCCAGGCCAGAGAGAGGACTAAAGCTACACCCAACGCACCCAGCCAAAAGTTTCTACGCATTTCTTTTCCCCCTAACGTGTGAAGATATGGTTTCCGATTTTGATGATTTGCGGACGGGACCAAATAAATCTGTTGGATGTCTTGGCCGGGTTAAAGAAGAATAAAGCGCCGTAAGAAGGATCCACCCCGCTCATGGCTTCCCTTGCCGCCCTGATGGCTGACGACCCGGGGGCTAGGTTTATCTGGCCGTCGCTAACACTGGAAAATGCCCCCGGTTGGTAGACAATATCCGCGATGGTGTTGGGAAACTCAGAGCTTTTAATGCGGTTGAGCACCACTGCCGCTACCGCCACCTGGCCCTTGTACGGCTCCCCCCGGGCCTCGGCATTGACAAGCCGGGCCAATAAATTAACATCGCTGTTTTTGTACCCCACTGGTTTCCCTGAGGCAGTGGTACTTTCCCCGCTAAGAAGTTTGAGTTCATTAATCGTTTGGGGACCGGCAACCCCATCTACCCGGAGACCCCGCTCCTTCTGAAATCTTGTGACCGCCGCCTGGGTCTTGGGCCCATATTTGCCGTCGATCGGGCCTACGACATACCCCAGCCGCGCCAGCTTTTGCTGAAGTTCGCTCACTTCCGGACCTCTGGCTCCCCTGCCCAAAACATGGTCACCCAGGGCCGCATATGCCACTGCGCCGAGCATTAAAGTTAAGACCACTCCGATGATGGCAAGACCCACAGGCCTGATACGCAATTTCATACCCTCACCTCACTGAGAATTTTTCTTCCTTAGTTTGGCTGAGGAACCAGTAATTTATCCGTGTTCGGCAACGGAAAAATAAAGCAAGGCAGCTTGCCGCGAAGGAGCAGAGAGTTTTTAGGGACTTACGCGTATATTGTCCGTGTGGTAATATTAGGTTATATCTTCAATATTCAATCGACTAAGGGTTTGAATGGATTGATCCAGGGGGTAACCGTCGATGTTATACGAAGGAGCAATTTACCGTCCGCCGAGTGAGGCATTCAGCCTCATTTTGCAAATTACGGTCGGCTGCCGCCATAATGCCTGCACCTTTTGCAGCGTGTATAAGAACAAACGCTTTCGAGTGAAGAGTGAGCAGGAAATTTCCGACATCATTGCCTGGGCCAAGGAGTACCATCCGACTGCAGAGCGCATTTTCCTAGCAGATGGGGATGCCCTCACCGTGGATACCGCGCTCCTGATTTCCGTGCTCGATCGCTTGCATGCGAATTTTCCGCGGCTTAAGCGAGTCGGAATTTATAGCGGAGCAAAAGATATCCTGGCCAAAACCCCGGACGAACTGGCTGAGCTTAAAGCGCATGGCCTAAGCATTGTCTATTTAGGAGTGGAAAGTGGGAGTGAACGCATTCTTAAAAGTGTGCATAAAGGAGTGGCTCCTGCGCAGATGGCCGCTGCCGGACAAAAAGTTAAGACCAGCGGTCTCACCCTATCCTGCACGGTGATTGTCGGGCTTGGAGGGAAGGAATTGTCCGAGGAGCATGCGCGCGAAACCGCCAAGGTGATCAATGCGATCAACCCCGACTTTCTCGCACCCTTAACCCTCATGGTGGAACCGGAAGCTCCAATCGCCCGCACGGTCAAAGAAGGAGCCTTAACCCTCTTAAACCCGCTTGAATCTCTGATTGAAATTCACGCCCTCGTGCAAAGCCTTGAACTAACTGACTGTACTTTCCGCAGCAATCACGCTTCCAACTACCTCCCCCTTAAGGCTCACCTGCCCGAGGAGAAGGAACAACTCCTGCACACGATCGAGGACATTCTAAAGCATAACCGGACGGAATTATTGCGTCCGGAAAACATGAGAGCGCTCTAACAGAGCGCTCTCACTGCATATAGAGTAGGGGAACCACTTTCATGTTTTCCCCTCATCAAACCGTACGTGTACCCTACTAAGGCATACGGCTTACCTAGCGTGATTAGCAATCTCCTCCACAACCAGAGAAATGCTGTCCTCCGTGTGCCCGGGCGTAAAGAGAATTTTGCCTGGAATGCCCAATTTGGGTAAAAACGTATCATTATCCTCTTGCACAACGATATCTTGGGAACGGGTGACGTAGTTTGTAAACTCGGAAAAACCTTTGTTCAGTTTGGTAAACATGCCGACAATCAAGCCGGGTGACCGATCCCGGCATGGCAACGGCTGCCGTTTCACTTACCGCCCCTATTCCCCCGATGACATAGCTCTTGTTGACCGTCGCCCGTTTTGCTGCCAAATACTCCTGAACGACTGCCGGCAACTGCCCAGGTGCTGTGAGCAGGATTGGCATCCCTTTTCCGGCGGCAACCGGAGCGATCGAGAGAGCATCGGCCTGACTGAGGCCTGTGGTAAGGGCGACCTGGTTCACCGCCGCTCCTTGGTTCTCCAGTTCCTTGGCTATATTGACAGCCGTCGCATAAAAAGCGACTGCCTCTCGCACATAAAAAAAAGCGTGCCCGCTGGCACGCTTAAAACCAAATCTTTTCCCTTTTTAACTTCATCCGCTTTTTGCTTTGACAAGCTCGGCTCTTGATTATCCAACTTAACTGTGGGCTACTTGAGGAAGGGGCTCCTCTCCTTGGGCCGCCCCGTTAACAATCCGGTTCCTCAGTTCTCCGATCATCGCGGGCACATTAATCTGCATTGGGCATCTTTCCATGCAGCGCCCACAGCGCAGACAGGTATAGACCAGCGGGGCTGCTTTTTCCAATCCTCCGGAGACAAAGGCAGTCCAGACGGCACCGATCCCACTCAGGTAGGTGTGCCCGAAATGCCCGGCTGTTACTTGGAACACCGGACATTCATACATACAGCCACCACAGCGCAGGCAATGCAAAGCTTGGCTGAACTTTTCATCCTTGGCCATCTCGCTGCGCCCGTTGTCCACAAAGATCACATAAAATTCCTTGGGACCGTGGGCCCCATAAGTGGTCACTTTTTCAATGTCACCGGTCTTGCTGGGACCGCTGACAATGTTCACATACCCGGGGACCCCGTATTGGGCATAGCGCCAGGTCACTTCCGCCGTTTTCATCGCTTCCTGGAACGTAGGCACGATCTTTTCAATCCCCACCATCACAATATGCACAGGGGGAGCGCCGCTGGCCAGCCTGACATTGCCCTCGTTCTCGATAATGACCATGGCTCCGGTATCTGCGGCCACGACATTGGCGCCGCTGATCCCCACATGGGCGCTGAAGTATTTCTCGCGCAGGAATTCCCTGACCACACCGACTTCCTCTGCGATTTCCGGAGGAACGTCCTTATTAAAGAACTTGGAGAAGATCTCGGCCACCTGCTCCCGGGGCACATGAATCGCCGGGGAGAGAATGTGCATAGGGCGGTCTTTCTTCAGCTGGAGGATGAATTCCCCTAAATCCGTCTCCCATACTTCATTGCCCTTCTCTTCCAGGTACTCGCGCAGGTGCAGCTCTTCCCCCAGCATGCTCTTGCCTTTGACCACAGTTTTCCCGGTTCCGATGATCCCGGCGGCAATTTCCAAGGCCTGCTGCCGGTCCCTGGCGTAGAAGGCCTTTCCTTTATTGCGCTCCACGGAAGCCATGGCCTGGGCCAGCAGCTCAGAATTATTGGCCATGGCCTGGGTCTTGATTTCACGCACTTCTGCGGCCATTTCGGGGGTATGAGGGAATCTTTCCAAGCTCTCCGCAACCGTGCTCCGGTAGGCTTTCACCGCTCGGGTAATGGCCGTGTTAATATGTTGGTCCTTGCTGGCTTTATTTAGATTCTGGGTATAATCATTAAATTCTTTTTGCAAATCGATTTTCATCATTTTACCCCCCTATAGAGGAACTCAATCAAATCCTCGATCCCTGTCTGGCTGCCTTTTTCCTGAGCTCCTTCCAGAGCGGAGAGACAATAGGGGCAGGCTGTGAGTATTACTTCGGCCTCTGTTTGCTCCAGCTCGGCTACCCGGCGCCCGGCAATGGTATGGGAGACTTCCGGGAATAAAAGCTTGCTCGGGCCGCCGCAGCAGGTGGTCCACTTGCCTTTGCACTCCGGTTCCCGGATTTCCGCGCCTACAGAACTTAAAATATCTCTTAACTCTTGTTCAATGTTCAGCTCACGGGCTAAACGGCAGGAATCATGAATCACTACCGGTTTATTGAAGGAAGCGGCTGGAAGTTTGTGCCTTTGTTCCCAAACCAATTCAACAAAAGTTTTAACCTCGTATTTGAAATCTCCTAAAATTTTAGGATAAATAAATTTAAAAACTTCAGCCGCATGGGGAGACAGGCAGACAATGGTTTTGGCTCCGCTCTGTTTGATGACGTTGGCCACCCGGGGCGCGTACTCCTGAAGATCCTGCCAGTACCCGAGCTCATACAGCAAGGCCCCGCTGTAAAGTTCTTGCTCCCCGCCATAGCAAAGATCATACCCTAATTTTTGCAGGATAACGGCCGCTTTATAGGAGACCGCATTGTATCTATCTTTATCTTTGGCCAGCACGGATGCATACATTTTTTCCGCACTGATCCCGGCTTTATTCAAAAGGTTGCGCGCGCCCATCATCAGGGAAAACCCTTTGCTCCCCTGGTCGACATAGGTCATGGTTTTCACGAGGGAATCAATAAAGGGCAACAGCTGATACTCTCCTCCTGTGTAAAAGAGCATTTCCCCCCTCGCCGGTAAATTCAAGGCCTTGGCCCAGGAGGAGATCTCTGAGCCCTTGAGGGCCAGGGGGTTGCCATGCTTCACAATATTGCCGCGTATGATTTCCAGTACCGGTGGCAACTTCATTTCGACTGCCATCAAGCCCACCTTCCTTCCGTTTCCGTTCGCTGTTTTCTTCTGTCTTTGTTTGATCCTTTGCTGCAGATAAAAAGTATTTTACCTTACCATTAAAGCAAAAAACAAGAAGGAAAGTAAACTGTATTTGGCCATGTATTATGTATTCACATTTAATTTTTTTATACAATTTGGAATGCGTTTGGGCATGAAGTTGCGGATTGGATACGCTACTTATGATACGGTTCCCCCCGGCTAATCTTAAACGCCCGGTAAAGCTGCTCCAGCAAAACCAGCCTCATCAGCTGATGGGGAAAGGTTAGCTTGGAAAAGGACCAGCGCAGGTCGCATCGTTCTCTAACTGATGAAGATACCCCTAATGACCCGCCGATAATAAAAGCCACGTTTGAGCGCCCACTTAACGCCAGCTCTTCCAGCATGTGCGTAACACCGGGCGAGTCCAGCTGCTTGCCCTCAAGATCCAATAGGATCACATATTCTTGGGGGGAGATCGCCCGTAAAATCCGCTCCCCCTCCTGGGCTTTAACCCGCTCTTCTTCAGCAATGGATAAGCGCTCCGGGCAGGGTTCATCCGGGACTTCGAGCATCTCCAGACGGGTAAAGGGACCAAGGCGCTTTAAGTATTCCCTGATCCCCTCCTGCAAATATTTTTCGCGGACTTTACCCACAGTCACGATTTTTATTTGAAGCATAACTAGGATTTAAGCTCTCCGAGCACAACTTTCACGTCCTTGCTTGTGCCCTGCCGGAAATAAGTCACGGTAATCGTATCGCCCGGTTTATACTTAAACAATTCGTGAGTCAGTTCCAGAGAATTGCTGATTTCAATTCCATTGATCTTTGTCAGCACATCCCCGGCTTTAATCCCCGCTTTGTCGGCTGGTCCGCCTAAGGAAACCTGGGCCACCAAAGCTCCGGCCGGCCACCCTCTCTGCGAGGCGTACTCAACCGTGTAGCGGTCATCGATCTGAACCAGGAGTCCAGGGTGGCTGGCATATCCTTTGGCTATCAACTGTTGGACTGTGGGCATGGCATCGGAAATAGGAATGGCGAAACCCATCCCTTCGAACCCGGGTTCCTGATTCTTAGCGGAGTTAATCCCGATGACCTGCCCCTGGGAGTTAACCAAAGGCCCTCCGCTGTTGCCGGGGTTAATTGCAGCATCGGTCTGAATTAGGTTAAAGCTGGATTCTCCCTGAAGCATTAAGAAGCGATTAGTGGCTGAAACCACTCCGGTCGTGACCGAGCGGGCAAATTCCTGTCCTCCCGGGTTCCCGATTGCCACCACCGGTTCCCCCACCTGGAGCTTGGTCGAATCCCCGAGATGTACGGCCGTCAGATTCTTGGTATCATCAATCTTGACCACGGCTAAGTCTGTGCGTGCATCGGCGCCGATGATTTTGGCATTCAGATTGCGCCCGTCGGCTAAACTGACGACAACCTTTTCCGCCTTTTCGATCACGTGGTTATTGGTGACAATATACCCGTTTTTGGCATCCACGATAAAACCTGACCCGCTGCCCGCTTCGGCCAGTCCCGACCCGCCGAAAAAGCCTCCTTGGGTCTGAAAGTTGGCGATACCTACGACTGCCGGGCCTACTGCTTTGGCAATCTCCACTACCGGAAAGCTGGCTGAATTGGGGTTAACACTTACAGGCGGAGCACCGCTTTGTCCCAAAACTACCGTTTGCTGCGGGTTGGCGCCCTGCTGGCGGCTATAAAGGTTTTGGGCCAAAGAGCCGCCGATCAGCCCGCCTATAAGCGCACTAATGAGCGCGACCACAATCAGCGGAAAGGAACGCGGTTTCCGTCCGTTGTGGTAATTTGAGTAATTGGAATTGTCATAATAGCTCATGACCGGTTTTCCTCCTCTTTAGTTTTCGCGCAGTAGAATTAATTCGTGAGGTGTATAACGGGGGGCCACCCGCAAGCGCAGGTCCTTATTCTTTCGGATAGAGCGGGATGTGCGCAAGGCCTGAACCACGGTCGAAAGAGCAAGCTCAGGCGTATTATTTTCCTCGCTTAAATGAGCCAAAACCACTCTTTGGGTATTGTCTTCAATCCATTCCAGAAGCCCTTCGGCCAGCTGCCGGTTGTCCAAGTGTCCGAAAATGCCGCTGATTCTTTTCTTCAGATACCAGGGATAAGACCCGTGCCACAGCCTGTCTTCATCGTGATTGGCTTCCACAATCAAGGCATCACATCCTTTTAATGAGCGATGCATCTCTTCGGTAATCGTGCCGCTGTCCGTGGCAATTCCCAAAGCCAGCACCTTTTGATCAGGCCGGCGGCGTTCAATGCGCAGACCATAGCTTTCCCGGCTGTCATGAGACGTAGCAAACATTTCGATAGCTAAACCGGCGCAGTTAAACTTAGTGTTTACAGCTACGCGTTGATTATCCGCCAATTTTCCGACAGACTGCTCCATTTCCTGCCAAATAGCCGGAGAGGTATAGACCGGGATTTTTAATTTGCGGGCCAAAGCGCCGACCCCTTTAATATGGTCATTATGTTCGTGAGTGACGATAATCCCTTCGATCTCAGCCGGCGCCACCTTCAGCAATTCCAGGTTATGTAGCAGGCTCTTCATGCTGATGCCCGAATCGACCAGCAAACTGCGTTTGCCTTCCCCGACTAAAATGGCATTGCCCGAACTTCCGCTAGCCAACGTTGCAAAATGCAAGTGGATTTCTCCTCCTCAAAACCTCATTTTCCGTTCAAAGAAGCCTGCAGTTCCCCCTGGGCGGCCGCGATCAAGCTCTGGAGCATTTGTTTGTTCTGATCCGACGGGCTGTTGTTCAGGGCCTGCTGCCACACTCGCATCGCTGTGGCGTAGTCTTTTTTGGCATCATAGAGGAACCTGCCGTAATTTACCAAAGCCGGATAGAAATTGGGGTTCTCGCTTAAGGCCGCTTGAAAACCGGATTCAGCCAGCTCATTGTTCCCGGCATAAAAAGCGGCAGTCGCCATATCCACCGTGATGCTAATATCTTTTTTCCCTTTAAGAGCCGCTTGGTAGGCAGCAATCGCCTGTTCCAGATATCCCTTGGCATCAGCCGGCGCCAAGTCGAAAGCCGCCGTCCCCAGATCATAATAGGTATTGCCCAGCTGAGTCTGGAGTTCAAGATTGTCCGGATTAGACTTGGCCGCTTCCGTTAAAGCTTGAGCCCGGCTTTTGAGGTCCGCAAACTCCTGGGCCGGGTCATAGGTATTCGCCGCCGAAGGAGTAGCCTGTGGAGTTCCTCCCCCGTAGAAATAGCTGAAAACAGGAAGCCCCACCATACTTAGAGTAATTACGCCAACGATAATTATGGCTCCCAAGCGGTGCCTGCGTTTCAAAACCATCCCTCCAATTTTCACCCTAATCTAAGCGCCATTTGCGAATTTCACAGCGAATGTCGTAATAAGAGGTGCTCTTACCCAAATCAGACAACTCCGATTCAATCAGCTGATTTACCCCAAACCCTTCAGCGGTAGCCCCTTCGGGTACAACCACGGTTTCCGGGTGAATAGCCTCCGATACGGTCACCAGCGCCTTAAGCTGCCCCGCCTTGGTCTCCACTACTGCCCAGTCGCCGGAACGCAACCCACGTTTCTCAGCCAATTCAGGATGAATATAGAGGGTAAAGCCGTTTTCGTCCTGAAACTGGGAATGCAGCCCCTTAGCCGGATGCGGAGTGACCAGATACCAAGGGAATTCACGCGCATCCTGGCGCCGGCCGGCAGGGACAAAGGCTGCCACCGCGTCCCCGGCCTCTGCTAAGGCCTGCTCGCTGGCCAATTCTATTTTACCGCTGGGAGTGGAAAATTTCTTTTCAGCCCAGGCGACCGTGGGGATATAAGGAGCATGCAGCGCGCCTTGGCTCAATTTTTCAAGTGTTATCCCGTCCGTTTCCTCTAAGGGGGCAAGGATATATTCCAGCCACTCGCGCGCTGAATAAGGAAAATCCTGTTCCAGCCCCAGCCTTCGGGCTAATTCCGTAAAAATCTCCGGCTCCGGCCGGGCTTCGGCTTGAGGCTTCAGCACTGGCTGAGCGTATTGGATCATAGGACCCCAGGAGGTGTAAATCAAATCTTCTTCTTCAAAGACCGTAGTTACGGGAAGCACGAGATCGGCCTGGCGCGCCGTTTCGGACATGACCGTATCCAGGACAACCTTAAACGGAATCCTGTGCCATACCTCCCGCCACAACACAGAATTGGGCTGCTGCACCAAAGGGTTGGAGCGGGTGACCACGGCCAATTCAATCGGAGGCTCGGCATTGGCCAACGCTTCTGCCAAACGGGCATGGGGAATCAGGCGCGCCTGATAACGTTCCGGCGGCAGGAGAAGAGTGCGCAGGCGGCCGCGATGGTACTGATGCCCGTATTGCACCCCGGCACCGGAGACCCCGACGTTGCCTGTGAGCGCAGCCAGGGCGTCAATGGCCCTCACCGTGCCGCCGCCTCCTTCATAGCGCTGAAGTCCGAATCCAAGCAGAAATGAGACCGGCCTGGCATGCGAGATCATATACGCCAGCGAGGTGAGAGTCCTAAGCTCTATCCCCGTTAGCTCGGCCGTGCGCTCAGGCGGAAATTCTTTGGCGCGCAAAGCAAACTCTTCCAGGCCATGCACATGCGCGCGCACAAATTCCCAGTCAAGCCAGCCTTCCTTAAGGACAATGTGGCTTAGCCCCAAAGCCAGGGCCCCATCTGAACCGGGCCGAACTGAAATAAACTCATCCGCAAACTCTGCGCTCTTGACCCTGACCGGATTAATGACCAGGAGACGGGCTCCCTTTTTCTTGGCCTCCAATAGATAGGGCATTAAATGAATATTGGTAAGGGCCGGATCTCTGCCCCAGAGGATAATGGTTTTGGCCTGATAAAGATCTTCCCAGTCACTTAAGCACATGGCGCCAAAATCAAGTTCTTGGGCGCGCTTTCCCGCTCCCCAGCACATACTTCCATCCGGTTCCGTCACTCCGCCCAAAGCTTGAAAAAAGCGGCGGTCCAGATTGCGCAAAGCGCCGTTGTGCCCATAGTCATAGTGATGCAGTATTCCCCAAGATCCGGTTTTCTTAAGCGTTTGCTTAATTTTCCCGGCCACTAAATCATAAGCTTCATCCCAAGAAATTCTAGCCCAGCCTTCCCCCGTACGCTTAAGCGGAAAGCGCAGCCGGTCAGGGGAAGAGACCCGTTCAAGCAAGGCTTGTCCTTTGGAGCAGACAAAGCCCTTCGTAATCGGGTTTTGCCCGTCTCCGTGCAGGCGCAGGCCCTCGGGCCTCACTTCAACTAAGAAACCGCAGCTATCCGGACAGTTCAAGGGACAGGCTGAACGAACCATCTTCATTATGAGCACCTCATATAAGGAGAATTCAGGAGTCAGGAGTCATCCAGACTCATGCGATTAAGCGAATGAAACAGAATCATCCCCAGATGTCATCGTTATTGGAAACTCATGTCACCGGAGGCTATCGTGGTGGTACTATCAAAGGAGCTGAAATTAGATCCGTGGTATTCTGAATTCTGACTCCTGAATTCTGAATGCCTTCAGAAATCACTACCCTTGAAGTTCCTTCACCTTGAGATAAAGTGCGACTTCAAGCCGTTTTTGCTGAAGTTTACACCCTAAAGTATACACTTGGTTGAGGTCCCCGGTAAAGGCCGTGTTGGCGGCATGGCAGCCGCCGCTGCAGGCAAAGCGGGCCCAACACTCCCGGCAAGCTGGCTTAGCATAGATATGGGCTGAACGGAATGCTTGTACTAATTCGGCGTCCAAGGCAACTTTATCCTCCGCGTGCAATGACCCCAGCTTATATTGCTCCTGGCCGACAAATTGGTGGCAGGGATAGAGATCTCCTTCCGGGGAAACAGCCACGTACTCATGTCCGGCCCCGCAGCCGCTTATGCGCTTGGGCAGGCAAGGGCCCTGATCCAAAGCGACATTAAAATGAAAAAAGTTAAAATCCTGTTTCCGGCGGCGGCGTTCCAGAATCTCTTCCCCCAGGCGGTCATAGGATGCATAAATCTTTTCCAAATCCTCCTCACGGAAGGCGTAAGCATCCTGGGGCCCAGCCACCACCGGCTCGAGGGAAATCCGCTCAATCCCCAGGTCGGCCATGTGGAGGACGTCCCGGTCAAAATCCAGGTTAAAGTGCGTATAAGTACCGCGCACATAATAATAAGTTCCGACGGCATAGGGAGAGCTTTCCGGCCTTTTTGCGACAAACCGGCGAATGGCGGGAACCACTTCCTCATAGCTGCCGCTTCCATCGGCATAAGGGCGCATCCGGTCGTGAACCTCGGGGCGCCCGTCCAGGCTTAACACCACGCTGATATCTTCCGCCTCTAAAAAATCCTGAACCTCATCATCCAAGAGTACGGCATTGGTGGTCAGGGTAAACTTAATGCTTTTACCGGCTTTCGCCGCCGCTTCCCGCCCATAGTGCACCAGGTCTTTCACGACCGGGAAATTGAGCAGGGGCTCCCCGCCGAAAAAGTCCACTTCACAATGCGTGCGGTGCCCTGAAGCCTCCAGAACGTAATCAATGGCCTTAGCCCCGGTCTCAAAGTCCATCAGGGTGCGCACTCCGCCAAAGGCACCGGTCCCGGCGAAGCAATATTCACAGCGCAGATTGCAGTCATGGGCCACATGGAGGCAGATGGCCTTAACCACCGGCTTCTCCGGATAGGCCGGGGGCTTTTCCGGCGCCTCAGGACTAAAGAGCGTACCCTCTTGCTTAAGCCCGGCCAGTTCTTCAAGGATCTCCTCCAGCTCTGGCGGCTGTTTATCCCCACCCTGCCGCAGGCGGTCTTTATCTAAACCCTCGCCGGCCATACCCCTCTCCTGTAATTCTTCCATCCGCTGCAGGATTTGATAAGCAGATTCATCCAATACATGGATCGAACCGGAATTGACATCATAGGCCAGAAAGAGATCCCCTTGCCTGAAAGCATGAACATTTTTTTTGAGATTGTACTGATGTAAATTAAGCATTTCTAAATTAAGCATTCTATCCTCTCTCTCAATCAAACAGAAAGAGAACCCATCCTTAAAAGGCGGGTTCCGTCTGAATCTCCCTGATGTTATTTTTCACAAAAACCGTATTACTTTACGCACACTTGGTTGCCCACAGTGCAGGAAGTCTTGCACGCCGATTGGCATGACGTCTGGCACTCCCCACAGCCTCCGGTTTTTACGGTTGCGCTCAGATTAGCTTTCACAACTGTTTGAATGTGTTTGGACACTCAAACCCCTCCTCCCATCTCAAACTACTCTGATTATAGCATGCAAACAAGTTTTATGGCAAAGCCCGGTGAAAAACATCTTGCGTCAAAACATTTTTTTCTTCGCCATAGCCAGCGCTGCTACGACACAGGCCCCTATGACAATTACGACAATAATTGCAAAGGCGTGGGGATTATCGTGCAGGGGAACATTGACGTTCATGCCGAAGAAGCTTGCAATCATGGTGGGAATAGCCATGACGATGGTTACAGAAGCTAAAAACTTCATAAGAATATTTAAATTATTGGAGATGACCGAAGCAAAGGCGTCCATGGTCCCTGTCAGAATGTCGCTGTAAATCTTGGCCATTTCGATGGCCTGCTTATTTTCAATAATGACATCTTCCAGTAACTCCGTATCTTCGGGGTAGTTCTTAATGCTCTCCGTGCGCAGCATCTTTTCGAGCACGATTTCATTGGATTTAAGGGAGGTTGAAAAATAGACCAGGCTTTTCTCAAGCTCCAGTAATTGGATCAGCTCTTTATTCTTGGTGGATTTATGGAGCTTGGCTTCAATCAGGCTGCTTTCTTTATCGATCCTTTTCAAATACTGAAGGTATTTAGCCGCATTGCGGTAAAGAATTTGCAATATGAAGCGGGTTTTTTTATAGGTGTAAAATGTCTTGACCCGGTTATCCAAAAAATCCTTGATGATTGGATTTTCCCTTAAGCATACCGTAATAATATTTTTATCGGTAATGATAATTCCCAGCGGAATGGTTGTATAAAAAGGAGAGCTGCCGTCATACTCCGCAATTGGGATGTCCACCAGAATCAAAGTCGAACCGTCTTCATCAATCTCGATCCGGGAGCGTTCTTCTTCGTCAAGGGCAGCCCGCACATAGTCGGGATCCAGTTTCAAGGTACTGCTCACCCGCAGAACTTCTTCCTCGGTCGGGTTAATCAGATTAACCCAGATTCCGTCTTCATAATGATCAAGGGTAACCAGCGTTTCCCCTACGGATTTTAAAATTTCCATCATAGCCATTAGTCCCTTCTTACTTGACTTACTTAGTATGCGATGTCATGCACCTAAATAACCTAAATTAACAGCTATCGTTGCTTGTACTGCTAATTCAGGCCGCGGCCGGCGTGTCCGGCTGCTTTAGCTTTAGTTTTAGGTTCATTCTTACTACACGGGCCTCCGTCCACACCAACCACCTCCGTCTTTCAGAATTAAACACTGAACTAACATTCAGTGGGAAGTGAATCCATCCTTCAGCGCAATAGCGTAAGTTAAGGGCTAAGCGCTTTCGGCGAAAGTGTCCACTGGACACTTTCGTCTCTGAATGAAGTCTCGTTCAATGGCTCATCAAATCCCGGTTGTGCAAATCAAATTAAAAACCCTTTCACGACGAGTGAAAGGGTAGATAAAGCTGACCAGCAGCCTATCGCATCTTCACTCGTTCAGCTTTGGCACTGCACAGCTTTGGATATAATCCAGCTACATTAGGTAAAACCTTATTTCGGTAATACCTGTTAACCCTTGGGCATCTTTCGATGGGGCAGGGCAGCAGCCTATATCTGTGCAGGAGCCTCACCTAACGAAGATTTCGTTTGGATTTACATGCCGAGGAACAAATTAATAATACTATTGTCCTATGGGTTTTTCAATAAGTAAAGTTGAAAAAATAAACCCCGGCTATTTCCGAGGTGCTTTATCGTCATCTTGTTTAATTAACCGGCTCGATATACCATCTCATAATACTGATTCAGCAGTCGGTCAAGTCCCTGACTAATCTGAACAACGTCAGGGTCTGTGAGGGACCGGTCCCTGGCTGATTCATTCATCCTTCGCCTGGACTCCTCAATCATATTTAACAGGATATCCAACTCCAGCTCCACCTCTGCATACCTCTCTCCACATAATTTCATGCTGTTGTATACAAGTTCCACCTGGAATATCTTAGTACATTTTTGGGTATTTGGCAAGATGGTAGGTAATATTTTTAATGATTAAGCCATGAAAATTTTTGATGCAAAAAGCGCCGTAAACCTACGGCGCTCAAAATGTCTTCTGGAGCGGATGACGGGATTCGAACCCGCGGTCCTCGGCTTGGGAAGCCGATGCTCTACCACTGAGCCACATCCGCATTTTATAGAGAACGTTATTTATTATAAACTGGCCCTTAATTTATGTCAACCATAGTATTGGAGTTTGTATTGGAGTATGTGCTGAAGTTTCTTAGCTTGTTTCTTAGCTTATATAGGCAAAAATGATAATTTGAAACAGGAATTTGACCAAGCTTGTCGAATGTATCTTTTTTAAGTGCTGTTATCAAATCGGTTAAACTGTTTAAAATCCCGGCAGCAATCATTTATTTTCTGGGGAAGGTATTGTCAGTAACGGTATCTCCTCACGCCACCACGGGCTCGGTTGGGTTTGCATTCGTGTTATCAGGATGACTTACACGCCGAATTATCCTATTGAACAGTAGGATAATTTTGGTGTGTTTTTTTATGTATAAGATAAGGTATTGCACCGGGGGCGAAAGTGTGTGAAGCACAAATCTGTTTTGGAAAAAGATCTAAACAAGCTCATTACTAAATTACACCGGGAAGTATTCGGAAGGGGGCCGGATGAGGTATGGGTTAAAATACACCGTAATGTTGGCACTTTCTCCTGTGTAAAATCCCTCACTTCCCTTGAAGAATTCCTACTTACCACTCCACATGGAGTTGATGAGGTTTTGCGTTTAAGACAAGTAATAGCTGCTAACATAAAGCCCCGCTTCTGCGCAGAGGTTGAGTCGCTCAGCGGAGTCAAAGTCGTTAGTGTCACCGGAAAGCTTAGCATTGAGACAAACACCTTTTACGGAGCTATCCTATTCCATGACGAAATCGAAGACAAACTTTCTTAACACGAGAATAAATTTTTAGCCACAAGTGGGTGCTGAAAACCGGAAATGTTAATTGGGAATACCAGTGATTTTCGGAAAGACTTTAATAGGAGGGATAATTAGTGAGTGTGGAATCACTGGGAACTTTGATTAAAACCATGGAACGGTCCCGTACCAAACTCTTTTATCACTGCTCAGCAGTGGCTAATTTAGCGGATCGGATCTGCATTTTATTAAAAATTGAAAATTCTTTAAGACAAAGAACTGTTGCCAGTGCTTTAATGCATGATGTAGGGAAAATAGACATAAGTCCCGCCATTCTTGATAAACCGGGAAAGCTTAACGCTGAAGAATGGTCTGTAATCAAGACCCATCCCCTGAATGGTGCCTCCATGGTTAAAGAGAGGGGAGAAAGCAAGCTCTCCGAAAACATCCGTTACCACCACGAAAGATGGGACGGTAAAGGTTATGAAGGTCTGAGTGGAAATCAGATTCCCCTGGGAGCTCAGATCATTGCCCTGGCAGATTCACTTGATGCCATGGTATCAAGAAGACCTTATCGCACCCCTTTAAGATTAGATGCCGCCTTGCATGAAATTCATCGTAACCGTGGCACCCAGTTTAATCCGGAAATAATAAACGTTCTTGTCGAATCAGCTTTTTGGCAGCCCGAAACTTATCTACACCCAACTAAACTAGAGCGACAAATCGAAGAGGAAAAATCCCGGCTGGTCCAACTGGTTCAGTTGTATGCCGGTACGCATCATCCGCTGGTATACGCCCAAAGCCAGTGGTTAGATCATCTTTTGAATTTGTTAGGGTATTACTCCGGATTCAGTGGTACCAACAAGTCTTTGCTTAGGAATACTACCGGTTTTTAGTATGGAAAAAAATAGCTGCAGTATCCTCTGAAACCGCAGCCTCTCTTTCACACCTGGCCGAACAGTTACAGAAAACCGTAGCCGGGTTTCAAATCGAGTTTTATATCCCTTTGGGTAAAACTAATAAACCCTCTTAGATCCTCTTAAGCTAAAGAGGAAACAAGAGGGTTTATTTACCAAATGAGTACCTTTCAAATTTAATGGTTATTCCTAAGGTGGTGCCCCAGGACGGAATCGAACCGCCGACACGAGGATTTTCAGTCCTCTGCTCTACCGACTGAGCTACCGGGGCAAATCGATATTCGATATTCGATATTCGATATTCGACGTTCGACGTTCGAACTACGAATATCGAACCACGAACCACGAAATTGGTGACCCGTACGGGATTCGAACCCGTGTTACCGCCGTGAAAGGGCGGTGTCTTAGGCCGCTTGACCAACGGGCCGTGGTGAGCCATCCGCGACTCGAACGCGGGACACCCTGATTAAAAGTCAGGTGCTCTACCGACTGAGCTAATGGCTCAATAAAAAGATGTCACGGATTTGAATTTTACCGTAAACTGAACAGGCTGTCAAGAGAATAAGCTAAAAAAGTATAAGCTAAAAAACGCTAAAAAATACTTTCCCTGACAATAGTCTGTTCTCTTCCCGGTCCCACCGCCACCAGAGTAACCGGTACTCCCGTCAGCTGCTCCACCCGCTCGATGTAGAGCTTGGCTGCCTCCGGCAAGTCCTCAAAACGCCGAACCCCGGTAATATCTTCACTCCATCCCGGAACTTCTTCATAGACCGGGACACTGTCACGAAAAATTTTTTGGCTCTGCGGAAATTCATAGATAACCTCATTTCCAAGCCGGTAGCCGACTCCAATCCGGATTTTTTCGATCCCGGTAAGCACATCCAGCTTGGTCAGGGCTAAATCCGTCAAGCCGTTCACCCGGGCGGCATACCGGACAATGACCGCATCAAACCAGCCGCAGCGGCGGGCACGACCGGTGGTTGTGCCGAACTCATGTCCCCGCTCCTGCAGCATCATTCCGGTTTGATCCCTCAGCTCTGTCGGGAACGGGCCTTCCCCGACTCTGGTAGTATAGGCCTTAGCCACCCCCACCACCCGCTGGATCCGGGTCGGTCCGATCCCGGCTCCAATACAGGCTCCCCCGGCAATCGGGTGAGAAGAAGTCACATAAGGGTAAGTCCCATGGTCGAGATCCAAGAGCGTTCCTTGCGCTCCTTCAAAAAGGACTTTTTCTCCGCTTTGAATACTCTGGTCAATCACCAGGGAGCTGTCCGCAACGAAAGCCTTCAACTTCAAAGCATATTCCCGGTACTCATTAAAAATTTCTTCATACTCAAGCGGTTCCGCTCCATAAAGCTTGGTTAAGAGATTGTTCTTATCGGCAAGATTCCGCTTTAATTTGGCCGCAAATTCTTCCTCATCAATTAAATCCCCGACCCGGATGCCGATCCGGGCGGATTTATCCATATAGGCAGGGCCGATTCCGCGCTTGGTCGTCCCGATCTTATGCTCCCCGCGGGCATCCTCCTCCAGACCGTCGAGCAAACGGTGGTAAGGCATGATTACCTGAGCATTGCTGCTGATTAAAAGCTGTCCGGTTTTTACCCCGCACTCTTTAAGATAACTCAGTTCTTCCAGCAGCACCTTCGGATCCAGCACCACTCCATTGCCGATCACGCAGGTTTTATTCTCATATAAAATGCCTGAGGGGATCAAATGGAGCTTGAACTCCTGCCCATGCGCGACCACTGTGTGCCCTGCATTATTTCCCCCTTGATACCGGACGACTAATTCCGCTTTTTCAGCCAGAAAATCCGTAATCTTTCCTTTGCCCTCGTCTCCCCATTGCGCACCGATTAAAACAACCGCAGCCATCCAGATTCCTCCTCTATGGCAAGTCCGGTTTTGAACAATTTTATCCGAATTTGCCTTTCTTAAAAATAGTGCTCACTTTTAAGCATTTTTACGCTTTTTCGGCCAAATCACGGGCTACTACGATCCCGGTCGTGGAAGCCTGCATCAGTCCCCTGGTAATCCCGGCCCCATCCCCGATCGCATACAAGCGAGGAATTGCGGTTTCAAAGGTATTGCTTACCTTGACTTTGGAAGAGTAGAACTTTACTTCGACCCCGTAGAGCAAGGTATTGCGGGAATAAAGGCCGGGCGCAATGTTATCAAAGGCCCTTAGGGTTTCCGTGAGCGAAATCAGGTAGCGCTCCGGCAGCACATAGCTTAAATCCCCGGGCACCGCCGATTTTAAGGTCGGCACCGTCGTCGACTTGCGCAGGCGGCTTTCGTCCGTCCGCCTGCCCTGGAGCAAATCCCCCAGGCGCTGGACCATAACTCCCCCTCCGGTGAGCATATTGGCCAAGCGGGCGATATAGCGCCCATACTCAATCGGTTGGTTGAACGGGCGGGTGAAACGAGTGGATACCAAGAGCGCAAAGTTGGTATTGGAAGTTTTCATGGCCGGGTCAGCATAGCTATGGCCGTTAACGACCGCGATCCCGCCATCATAATGTTCTTCAGACACCACCCCGCCCGGATTCACGCAAAAACTGCGGGTTTTAAGCTCAAAAGTATCGGAATAATACACAAGCTTAGGCTCATACAGATCTTTGGTCAGATGATCCAAAATCGAGTTGGGCACCTCAACCCGTACCCCGATATCCACTTCATTATTTTCCGTCTCGATGCCCAAAGCTACGGTCTGCTCAGTCAGCCAGCCGGCGCCGCCGCGCCCGGGGGCTACCACCACATAGCGCGCCTTAACTTCGATCAGTTCATCCTGGCCCCGTCTCCGGATGCGGGCCCCTGCTATCCCTTCCGGTTCCGCTAAAATGTCAATAACCTCAGACAATTCCCAAAACTCCGTCCTGGTATGGTTCTGCAAATACTCATACATGGCGCGGAGCACTTCAGCAGCTAACTCCGTACCCAAATGCCGGACCGGGGAATGAATCAGCTGGATATTATACCGGGAAGCCTCGTATTGAATTTCTTCCACCCTGCGGGTGTCAAGTCCGTGCACCGTATCCCGGGCTCCAAATCCCCGGTAGATTGAATCCGCATAATCTATGAGTTCCTGGGCCTTCTCCGGAGGCATATATTCCGTAATCCGGCCGCCTACCGCCGGGGAAAGGGAAAGCTTGCCGTCACTGAACGCTCCCGCTCCGGACCAACCGCTGGTAATAGAGCAAGGGGTACAATTCCGGCATACTCCGGTTTCACGGGCCGGACACCTGCGCTTCTCAATGGTATTTCCCTTATCTACAATCAATATTTTTAAATCCGAACGATGTTTGCTTAACTCTAAGGCGGTAAAAATGCCGGCAGGGCCGGCGCCAATCACCAGAACATCTACTTCAAGCTTCATTGCCAGCTCCTCCTCTGTCTGCGACCTGTCCGTCCAATTGATCACTCTGCGCAAACATATTAATATTACCAGCCAAAACGCTCTTTGTCAACGAAAAATCGAACATTGTCCAAAGTTTATAAAATAATATTCGGAAAAGCACCTTATTAAATTTACAGAATGCCGGCCTGCGTTCGCGTTAAATTAAAAAACCACCCTGGCCTTAGACTGCAGGGTGGTTCCGATCCAGATTGACAAACTTGGTGAATTCCTTGAGATATCCTAATTCCACAGTCCCAACCGGGCCGTTGCGGTGTTTAGCCACGATAATCTCCGCAATTCCTTTCTTCTCGGAATCCGGATGATAATACTCGTCCCGGTAGATGAAAGAAATCACATCTGCATCCGCTTCGATTGCACCCGACTCCAGCAAATCAGACATAATCGGGCGTTTATCCTGCCTTTGCTCCACTCCGCGGTTTAATTGAGACAGGGCAATGACCGGAACCTTCAGTTCGCGCGCAATGCTTTTAAGCCCACGCGAAATCTGAGCCACTTCCTGTTGACGGCTCTCGGTGCGTTTGCCCACGGTCATCAACTGCAAATAATCAATCACTATCAGCCCCAGCCCGCTCTCGCGTTTCAGGCGTCGGGCCTTGGAACGAAGCTCCGCCAAGGAAATCCCGACCGTATCATCGATAAAAATCGGGGCCTCAGACAACGGTCCCACTGCCCGGGTAAGTTTAGGCCAGTCAGTGTCCAAGAGCTCCCCGGTGCGCACCCGCTGCTGGTCCACCATGGCCTCGGAGCACAGCATCCGCTGCACCAGCTGCTCTTTCGACATCTCAAGACTGAAGACCACGACCGGGATCCGGGCCCGCACGGAGGCATTCTGAGCCATGTTTAAGACTAAGGCGGTTTTCCCCATAGACGGGCGGGCGGCGATAATAACTAAATCCGCAGCTTGCCAGCCGGATGTCATCCGGTCCAGTTCATGAAAAAAAGTTGGGACTCCCGTCAAATTTCCTTTATTGGTTGAAAGGTGTTCAATCTTTTCAAAGGTGCTGAGCAAAATATCACGAATCGGGATGAAATCATTTTTTACCTGCTTCAGAGATAACTCTAAAAGCATTCTCTCCGCTTCTTCCAAAAGCTGAGTGGCTTCCTCCCCCGGCTCATACCCTTTGTCCGCGATCTGGTTGGCAATTCGGATTAATTGACGCATAAGGGATTTTTCCGCGACCAGTACTGCATACCGGTCAACATTGGCCGCACTGGGCACTGAGCGGGCAATTTCCGCAATCGTAGCCAGCCCGCCTACTTGCTCCAGCCTGCCCTCCCGGCGCAGCACTTCAGCCACCGTGACCAAATCGATCGGTTCTCCGCCCTCAAACAGCCCCCGAATGGCCGTAAACATAAGCCGGTGATTATCCCGGTAAAAATCTTCTGCCTGCAAAATTTCAAAGACACTGCTCGCAGTCTGCGGATCCAGCATCAAGGCGCCTAAAACCGCCTGCTCCGCTTCCAGGCTTTGCGGCGGTATCTTTGGCAGCTCCATTTACATCTCCTCCACAGCGCCCTCAGAGAGCGCATGCCTTAGCGCTTCTTCTATCGTGCTTACAGGGACAACCTCAATCCCGCGCAGCCCATCAGGAACATCCACCATATTGTCCGCAGGGATCAAGACCTTGCGCACCCCGGCCTGTTTGGCTCCGAATATCTTCTCATAAATCCCGCCCACCGGCTTGACCTTGCCGCGGACAGAAATCTCACCCGTAACCGCCACATCCTGGCGCAACGGCTCCCCCTTGAGCGAACTGTAAATCGCCAAAGTGGTGGCCAACCCAGCCGAAGGTCCGTCGATTTTTCCTCCCCCGATGACATTGACATGAACATCGTAATTACTTAAGTCTTCTCCGGTCATGCGCCGGATCATGGCGGCCGCATTGAACACCGCATCGCGGGCCATACTGCCCGCAGTTTCGTTAAACCGGACCAAGCCCTTGCCATTGCGGTCGCCAAAGGTGATCACTTCGATTTCAAGCACGGACCCCACGAAACCGGCTACTCCTAAGCCCAAAATACGGCCGGTTTCCGGTCTCCAGTGGGCTTTATTGGCATTATAAGGAGTCAAGCGCGCCGACCGCAGAACCTCATACACATCGGCACAGGTTACGGTAATTCTCTCTTCATCCGGGTTTCTAAACCGGGCCATGCCATAAGCATCCGTCAAAAGGCTGGTGGCTTTGCGTCCTTCAATCACATACTCGCTGATAATTTCCGGGACATTCTTCTCCAAGATCACTCCCAGCTTGAATGCTGCCTGGCGCACGATGTTCTGGACATCTGCCGGTTCCAGCGGAACAAAATAAACTTCCGCACAGCGGGAACGGAGTGCCGGGTTTAGCTCCCCCGGATCCCGTGTAGTCGCCCCGATTAGGACAAAATCCGCAGGCGCCCCTTCTTCAAACAATTTCTTAATATACTGGGGAATATGGGGGTCACTCGGATCATAATACGATGAATCAAAAGATACCCGCTTGTCTTCCAAAACTTTTAAGAGTTTATTTAAAAGGAGACTGTCCATTTCCCCGATTTCATCGATAAAGAGGATGCCTCCGTGCGCATCACTGACCAGTCCCAGCTTGGGCTCCGGGATCCCGGTGTCAGCCAAGTCCCGTTTGGCTCCCTGGTAAATAGGGTCGTGTACCGAACCCAAGAGGGGATTGGTTACATCCCGGGGATCCCAGCGCAAAGTGGTTCCGTCCACTTCCACAAAAGGCGCATTCGGGGCGAACGGGGAATGGGGGTGCTTCTTTACCGTTTCCAGGGCAACCCTGGCCGCGGAGGTTTTCCCAACCCCGGGCGGCCCGTAAATCAAGATATGCTGAGGGTAAGGAGTGGCAAGCTTAGCCAATAAAGCCCTTACCGCACTCTCTTGCCCGATAATTTCTTCCACAGCCTGGGGCCGCAGGATGTCCGCTGCCTGTCTCCCCAATTTAGTCTGGTTCATTACCTCAAGGACAGCCAGCTTTTTGAGGGTTTGGGCATTTTCCGGACTTGAGGTTTCTTTTAAGACTTGCATCTTGATGTCTTTGACATAGTCCTCATGCCGCTCCTGCATCTTATCGGCCACCGCTTTTTCCAGGCGGTCTTCCACAGACCGGCGGGCTAAAAGATCGGCAATCTTTTCCTCAATCTCATCCAGAAGCGCCGGTAATTCCTGTTCCTTGGGGATTTGCTTCGCTGTCGGATCATCACTAAGTAGTTTTTGCAGCCCGGCCACCCGTTCGGGCAGGCTTTCCGAGCGCATCAAACCCAGCGCATCGAGTTTACTCGCTTTTAATACCAGTTTATCCGTACCGTAATAATTGGCCAACAATCCATAAAGGGCGTCCACTTCGCGCTGCCATTGCTCCTCGTCATCCAACCGGTCACTCCACGTATTATGCTGCAACCATTTTGTTAATAGCCCTTTCATTGCTGTCCCCTTCCAATCGGAGTTTAGGATGCGATAACCTTTACCTGGACGCGGGCACTGACTTCCGGATGGAGCTTGGCCACCAGGGTATACTCCCCTAACGCTTTAATCGGTTCCTTCAGTTCGAGCTTCCGTTTGTCAAGCTCGATGCCAAAATTCTTTTTTAAAGCCTCCGCAATTTCCTTGCTTGTGACCGAGCCGAATAAACGTCCTCCTTCTCCGGTTTTGGTAGCCACCTCTACCACCAGGGAATTCAGGCGACCGGCCAGCTCGGCGGCATTCTGCTTTTCTTTTTCTTTGCGTTTTTCCTCTACCGCTTTCTTATGCGCCAAGTCCTGTAGGCTCCCCGCCGTCGCTTCCACGGCCAAGCCCCTGGGGAATAAGAAGTTGCGGGCATACCCGTCCGCCACCTCATACACTTGTCCCTTCTTGCCAATGGCTTTAACGTCCTCTTTGAGAATAACTTTCACGCTCACTCACCCCACATCGTATCTAGCCTTCGGACTCCGGCAGCTTCCTAAAATTAAGCACCATGTCAAAAAGGCCAAACATAATAATACTGACAAAACTGAAGAAGAAGTAAAAAAGGTTGACCAAAATCAGCATCCCTTTTAGAAAACGCGGTACCTTCGGGGACTGCAAGAAATAGAGATAGACGGAAATTCCCAAAACCATGGCCAAGGCGGCATACACTACCATCAGGTTAAGCCCGACCCCACGCAAAGCATGCCAGGCCAACTCGTCCCCGAGCATGTAGCTGGCCAAGGCCAGGATTGCCCCCCAAATGGCATACCAGGGCAAGCGCCAGCGGGAAAAAGGGATTAATTTTTCCCTTTGATAAAACCAGCGCCGGGCAAAATAAATCACCGTTCCAAATTCCAGCATGCTGGTAAGGGCTATAAACGCCGGGGTCAAAAGCACGTAAAAAGGGAGATACTGGTCCAGAAACTGGCGCAGTTGGGCCTCATTCACACCCTGTTGCTGCAGGGCATTCAGCATCCCCGTGGAACGGTAAAAGTCAAGGGCATAATTCGAAAGGTCTGAAAGCATCTGCGTTTGCAAGCCCTGCACCGCAAAAGAGACGAACGGCACGGCACCTAAAATCCCAGCTAAGACTAAACTCCAGAAAAAGACAACCCGCTGCGGCCACAGCCTTTGCAAACCTATGCCTGCCAGCAGGGCGGCCCACGGGACAAAACTCATCTGGGCAGCTGCTCCTAAGCCTTGAACCACCAAAGGCACAACATACCCCAAACTCAAAAAAACCACGGTCTTGCCCGGACCATGCCGCCGGATGACCGCGAACACAGCCAGCATCAGCAGGATTTCGAGCAGCCATCCCCACAGGCCCAGAGAAATGCCGAGCAGCGGCAAAAGCAAAAGCAAAACGGGTCCCAGGAAACTCATTACTTTATCATCACTGATATACATGTATCCATTACTCCCAGTTTAATCTTCAGGGGCAAGATAGCTATAAAGCAAGCTGATATCCCCCCACTGGCTTTCAAGGCCGGCCATATCCTCTGCCCGCCACTCTTCCAGGCGTTTGATCAAAGTCCGGTCCAAGCGGGAAAAGTCAAAGCCCAAACGTTTGTTCACCAGATAACTCAAGGCAATCAGGTCAGCCAGACCCTGGATCATCTCAGATTCCGCACCGCTCACCGTACCGTGCTGAAAGAGCCACTGCGCCTGCAGCAGATTCACCTTCAACTCTTCAATCGCTTTTAGGCTCTTGACGACATCCACTTCGATTTGCTCCAAGGATGATACCTCCCAAATATAAATACGGGCAATTCCACCTTGGTAATCAATTCGTTATCTGGCAAAAATTCTCCTTCTAGAATGTAAAGAAAACTTGGCTTGCGCCACGTTAGTCCCGGTGGGACTAACGCACTTGTTGCCTTTAGGCGCAGGCGGTCGCTTCTCGCCATCCCGATAGTCTCCGGCGGAGACTATCGCACTTGTTTGGCTACAGCGACACTAGGCCCGATGGTCTCCGGTGGAGACCATCGCACTTGTTTCCATGGCCGTCGGAAGCCTTAGTTGCACTTATGCGCCTTCAAACTTATACTTTCAGGATAGCCAAAAAAGGGAGACTAGCTCCCTTTTCTTACTCTACAGTATATGGCAATAATGCAATACTCCGCGCGCGTTTAATCGCGACGGTGACTTGGCGTTGGTGCTTAGCACAGTTGCCGGAAATCCGGCGCGGTAATATCTTGCCGCGTTCCGTAATGAACTTGCGCAGTTTACCGGTTTCTTTATAATCTATCGACTCTACCTTATCCACGCAAAAGCTGCATACTCTTTTGCGCGGACGGCGTCCGCGTTCACGCTTCATATCCTACCCTCCATTCGAATGGCCTAAAACGGGATATCATCATCTAGGCTTACCTCATGTCCATAACTGCCGATTGCACCGGCAGATTGTTCCGTACCTGCTGCTTGTGCATCTTTCGGGCTGAGAAAGCGGACATCTTCAGCAATCACTTCCGTCACCCAGCGTTTCTGCCCGTCCTGGGTAGTATAGGAACGAACCTGAATCCGGCCGTCCACAGCCGCCATTTTACCTTTTGCCAGATAGTTTGTGACCAGTTCCGCCAATTGCCGGTAAACCACACAGGGGATAAAGTCTGTTTCCCTTTCCCCTTGAGCGTTTTTATAACTGCGGTCAACCGCTAAGGTAAAATTAGCAACCGCTATCCCATTCGGAGTGTAACGCAACTCGGGGTCTTTGGTCAAACGGCCAATCAAGACGACACGATTCAACACGGGAACCCCTCCTAAAAAATATCCTACTATTCTTTCTTAGTGGTCAAGAAACGCATAATGGAGTCGGAAATTTTCATAATCCGTTCCACTTCTTGCGCTGTACGGGCCTCACCGTTAAAGTTCATCAGGACATAATACCCTTCCCGATAATCATTAATCTCGTAGGCCAAGCGGCGTTTGCCCCACTTGTCAATGGACAGGTCAGATCCACCGTTATTGTTAACGATTTCACCATACTTGTCCACTTCAGCGGCAGTCGCCTCCTCATCCAGATCAGGCCGGATGATATACAATACTTCGTACGCTTGCATGTGTGCACCTCCCCTCGGACTTAGCGGCCCCGTAAAGCGGAGCAGGGATTTGGCAGCCAAAGCTGCTAGTAAAAAATTATAGCAGTTCTAAGAATAAAACGCAACCAAAATTGGGTCAGATGCAGGCCGTTCACCATGACGCCGGAGCTACTCGCTTGCTGGCTCCGCTGACGCATCCGAAACCCCTTTGTATTACTGCATGTGAACCTTCGGTGCGTCTAACGCTCTGCCAGCTTCACTCGTTTAACGCTCCTCTGTCAAAACGGTTCACTTACCTGCATCTGCCCCATAGTAGTATTAAACGTTGAAACGGAAGTGGACGATGTCGCCGTCCTGCATAACATAGTCCTTGCCCTCCAGGCGCACCAGGCCCTTGTCCCGCGCTCCGGCAACCCCGCCGTTCGTGACAAAGTCCTGATAGGACACCACTTCAGCCCGGATAAACCCGCGCTCAAAGTCCGTATGAATGACTCCGGCCGCCTGAGGTGCTTTCGTCCCTTTGCGGATGGTCCAGGCTTTGACTTCCATGGGACCCGCTGTAAAAAAGGTCATCAATCCTAAGAGGCTGAAAGCCGCTCTGATGAGCCGGTCCAGCCCGGATTCTTCAAGCCCTAGGTCTGTGAGGAAAACTCCTTTTTCATCGGGATCAAGCTCGGCAATCTCCGCTTCGATTTTAGCGCAGATAACCACCACCCCGGAGCCTTCAGCCGCGGCAATCTCCTTAACTTTTTGTACATAGGGATTGGAATCGGCTGTGCTGATTCCGTCCTCGCTGACATTAGCCGCGTACAGCACCGGCTTCGCCGTTAGCAGCGGAAAACTCTTCAGAATCTCCTGTTCTTCTTCACTAAAAACAAGGGTGCGCGCCGGTCGGCCTTGATCAAACGTTTCCTTGAGTTTATCCAAAAGCTGAACCTCAGCCTGCGCTTTCTTATCTCCGGATTTTAACAGTTTGGACGTGCGCTCCCAGCGCTTTTCCACGCTTTCTAAATCCGCCAGGATCAACTCATACTCGATCGTCTCAATGTCCCGTTTCGGGTCGACACTGCCCTCCACATGCACGACATTCCCATCTTCAAAACAGCGCACGACGTGAACGATGGCATCCACTTCCCGGATATGGGATAAAAAACGGTTACCCAGCCCTTCTCCTTTGCTGGCGCCCTTCACCAAACCGGCAATGTCAACGAATTCAACCGCCGCCGGAACGATTCGGTCCGGATTCACCATTTCAGCCAAAATCTGGAGCCGCTCATCCGGAACCTGAACAATCCCCACATTGGGGTCAATAGTGCAGAATGGATAGTTAGCCGCTTCTGCTCCGGCCTGGGTGATTGCATTAAATAATGTCGACTTGCCTACGTTGGGCAACCCGACAATTCCTGCTTGTAAGCTCATGGATGCCTCCTAAACAATCATAAGATGTCCAGTCATTTGATCCCGTCATTGCTGCGGGATAGAATTTCTTTAATCTGCCTTTCCAGTTTAACCCGGGGAATCCAGGCCTGGTGACTGCACTTCAGGCATTGGATCCTGAAGTCCATACCCGTCCGCATTATTTTCCAGTCATAGTTACCGCACGGGTGCGGCTTGCGCAGCCTGACGACATCTCCGACATTCAATTGGATCAAACGCAAAACCTCCCTAACGGTGTTTTGATTATCTATAGTATCTACAGATTAAGGACGCAAAAACCCGGGGTATTTAATTTATCTGGGTTTAAAACCAGATGCCTTCGGGAAGATTAAGCCGGAAATTTTCCGTCACTTTAATCGAGAACAGTCTAATGACGAGATCAAAAATATGAATTAAATACGGGTATAGCAGAGAACTCTCGATCAGGGAGAAGACCGTTCCGTTAAAGCCCAGCTTTAAGACCGGAGAAATGATTCCCGCCAATATCGCCAAACCCAAAAGTGAAGCCAGGCCGCCTAGAATAAGCCCGCCTCCGCGATTGGCCGCCCCGCCGACTGCGCCAAACGGCGCCATTATGATGGACCAAATAATCTGAGCCAAAGCAACAATAACGATATACACCAGTGCAAAGGCGAACAGATAGAGCAGATTCTGGCTAATGACTCCCGCCAGGCGGTGGGCCGCTTCCTCAAAAACCTGCTGCGGCACCACGCTCTGCATGTTTGGCAAGGTCGCCAAACCGCCAAACAAATCCCCCCATCCATTTGGCAAGGACGGGAGTATTTGGCTCAGCCCCTGAGTGGTCAATTCCCCCTGGAGTCTCGGAAGAATCAATTTATATACCCTTGCTTCAACTAAACTCTGAAGGGAAAATGTTCGCTCCAGCCAATTGTATACATTCAAATATTGGCTGGCGGCGAGCACTAGCCCTACAATACTGGCCAATAGATTCACTAATCCGGTCAAAAATCCTTTGCGGTACCCTTGTAAAGCCCCCAGCAGGATAAAGCCGATGATTAGAACATCGATTAGGTTCATACCAACCTCCTATACCAATTTGCCCATGCGGAAATGCCCCTACTGAATACTGACTCCTGACTCCTCGTACATATTAATGGCATAGCTTTAAGAAATATTAATATTCGCTTTAGCCCTTATAAATTCCTGCAAAACCTAAAAAAGCAGCCTTTGCGCTGCCTCAAGCTTACTAATTATGATAATGGCGGGGATGCGTGCGAATCGAACACACCTCGGAACGTTCTGCGTCCCGACACGCGGATTTGAAGTCCGGGGGCAGCACCAGCCACCATCCATCCCCATTTTAAGATTCCGACTTATTATTATAGCATAAAGAAAAAAATTTGCACCTTTTAGTTGAATTTTTGTGCCAGGATGATCATCCCGGGATTTCACCACAATCATGATTATTGAAAATATTTCCACAAAGAGTATGAAGCCCGAAAATAGGGGTAAGAATATTATTAGTTTCGATGACGAGGAGGTTGAGAGCTTGGCTGACCACAATTACCCAGTTGCCAGTTTGACAAAGCAGGAACTGGATCAAGTCACTGCACTTGAACAAAAGCTTAATTCCGGCTCCGGTGAGCAAAAGATCTTAATCGCTTATACCAAAGCGTAAATCGGAGATCTTATTCGAACTGGCAAAAAAGTACATTTGAGCACTGAAGAACTAGGACAAGTTTACTTGTCCTTTTCTTCATTCATTATCCGGAGATTTCATTCATTGCCCAGGGCCCTGAACCGGTAACAGCTTCCCCTCAGGTAAGCCTCCGTCTGTTTCTGAATCTCTTCCTCGGACAAAGTAAGGTGCATCAGACTGTACTTGGCTTGAATAAGCGCTTTGACACATTCCAGGGCTAGGTCTGCCAAATGCGTACACCCAGCGTCTGTCCCAACGGCTTCGGTAATCTTTTTTCTCACTCCCCGGGCCAACTTCAAACCGACCAAATTTTTTATCCTGTTTCCCGTCACTATGCAGTCAGGGTGGGGATAACGCCTAAGCTCACCTTCCGCCGCCGTGATTGCAAAATCCCGCATATCCACCCAAAGAGTTAGCGACACTTCGTGATAACTGTCCATAAAGACTCCATTAACGATAACACTTTCTCCCTCATCCTCACTCTGTATATTAATATTGATCGACCGGTTAAATACGTACATTTAATCTACTCCCTTAATCTCTTTGCTTTTAGTTTAAGCCTTTTTGATTACGCTAGCAAATACCGTATATAAAAGGCTTGGTGATTCGCTCACCAAGCCCTGCATAATGATGCTTATTTAACTTTCAAGGATATATCCTTTAGCGGCCAGTGCCTTTTCCACTTCTTCAACTTTTTCTCCGTTTAACCGAAGGAGAATTTTTATCTTCTCCGTACTCGGATGATAGATGGCTAGGCTGGCTATATTTACCCCATACTCCTTAATCGTGGTTGCCACATCACACATGACTCCTACTTTGTCGGTTGCCTCGACCACAATCCGGTCACCCGGGCTGCGTAGGCCGAGAATGTTTAAGAATGCTCCGAAGACATCACTTTCCGTGATAATCCCGACAAGACTGCCGTTTTCTACAACCGGAAGGCCCCCGATTTTGTGGTCACGCATCACTAGGGCAGCATCTTCAATTCTGGTATCCGGGCCGCATGTAATCACATGTTTAACCGCAATTTCGCGAATGGTTGTTTTTGCTACCAGGTAATTTAACTCGAAAATACTTAGTGTCGTAGCAGGGGAAGGAGATACCTCGCGCAAATCCCCATCTGTTACTAAACCTACCAGCTTGCCGTTCTCAATGACCGGCAAGCGGTTAACCTTTTTCTCCCGCATCAAGGCCATTGTATCTGCGATTGTATCTGTGGGAGCGACTGTAATTACATCCGTTGTCATTAATTGCCGTACGAACATATAACCACTCCTTCCAATTGCAACCATTCACGGTTGTTCCATGTAAATCACTATCGTGGCTTAGAAGTAGACTTTGACAACCACCTCCAGGCGATGGCTATATGTAGAAAACGAAGTTACAGCAATTCAGTATATGTCTGCTAAGTCTAAGGTTCATGTCTTGTGATAAATTTCACCATCTGTAATTCTATTCTACCACTACTTTGGAAGCTGTCAATGGGCTTTGATGTAAAATATTTTCCCCAGGCCTGGGCCCTATAGGTAATACCCTTTCCGAAGAGATCGCAAAATTAAAAACTCCCGCACACAGCCGAGGTATGCAGGAGTCAATGTTTTGGTAATGCGGATGCGGGAGTCATGTTTTTGAGTTTAGGCTAGGATCATACGGTCATTATTAATGTGCGTTCCGCTCGCTTTTTCAAACATTTCTAAGAGGCGGGCGATGGTCATATTTGATCGTTCGTTCCCTTTGATATCCAAAATAATCCGGCCCTCATGCATCATGATCGTGCGGTTGCCGTAAGCCAGGGCATGATCCAGGTTATGAGTAATCATCAAGGTCGTTAAGTTGGCTCCGTTAATGAAACGGGAGGTTAAATCCAGCACCTTTTCCGCAGTTTTGGGATCAAGGGCCGCCGTGTGCTCGTCTAAGAGGAGCAGTTTGGGCTCCTGCAAGGCTGCCATGAGCAAGGTCAGTGCCTGGCGCTGGCCGCCCGAAAGCAGGCTGACTTTATTGGTCAAACGGCTTTCCAAGCCAAGACCTAAAAGCGCCAGCTTCTCTTTAAATAAAGCACGTTCCCGCGAACCGATCGCCCGTCTGAGCCGTCGGTTATGGCCGCGCTTGAAAGCCATGATCATGTTTTCTTCAATAGTCATGCTGGCCGCTGTTCCCAGCATCGGGTCCTGAAAGACCCGGCTAATGAGCCCTGCCCGTTTATGCTGCGGCAAATTCGTAATGTCCCGTCCGTCTATGGCGATTTCTCCGCTATCCACCGGAAAATTCCCGGCAACGGAATTAAGAAGGGTGGACTTGCCGGCCCCGTTGCTCCCAATGACTGTGACAAAATCCCCGGGGTCAAGTTCAAGGCTTAAATGATCAATGGCTACTTTTTCATTGATTGTACCTTTGTTAAAAACTTTAACGATTTGGCGCACGGAAAGCATTTAGTTCTCCCCCTTTCCGCTAAGGACAGGGTTTTTTAGCTTGAACTTCTTCTTGAGCGCTGGAGAGGTCAGGGCAAGAATCACTATGAGTGCCGTAACTAATTTCAAATCTGTTGGTTCTAAACCTAATTGCAGTACCACGGCAATAATCACCCGGTACAAGACCCCCCCGACAATCACGGCAATAATCGTACGTGCAACGGATGAGGTTCCGACTAGAACTTCACCGATGATGACAGAAGCAAGCCCGGCGATTATCATCCCAATACCCATACCAACATCTGCAAACTGTTGATTTTGCGCCACATAACTTCCGGCAAAAGCTACTAAGCCATTGGAGAGCGCCAATCCCAGAACCTTCATGATATCGGTATTAACCCCTTGACTTTTGATCATCATTTCATTGTCCCCGGTTGCCCGCAAAGCCAGGCCGATTTCGGTCTCCAAGAACAAATAAAGGATAATCCCCACAATAATAACGGTTGCTAATGTTAGAGCCAAGACTCCATGACTGCCGATAAAAGGAATCTTCTCGAAATCCGAAAAAATTGTTCGAGTACGCAAAAGGGAAATATTGGCTTTACCCATAACCCTTAGATTCACCGAGTAGAGGGCAGTCATGGTCAGGATTCCAGACAAAAGCGGGGTAATATTAAATTTTGTATGGAGGATTCCGGTGAAAATACCGGCCAGAAGTCCTCCGATAAAAGCCAATGCCGTAGCAGCCCAAGGGTTGTGCCCGGTCGAGATTAAAATAGCGGCAATGGCAGCCCCCAGAGTGAAGCTGCCATCGACCGACAAATCTGCATAATCGAGCACACGGAACGTGAGGTACACGCCCAATACCATGAGCGAGTACATTAATCCCTGCTCCAACGTACTTAACCAAACTTGCGTGGACATTGCAAACACCTCAATTAATCTGCTGTGTCATGTAGTCCAACCGTCGTACCGTTCTACAGATGACTTCATATCTACTATCGTTTATTTTTTAGTTTCTACCATTTTGGCGGATTTTAAATCATCCGGAATGGTGATGCCCAATAGAGCGGCATTGGTCTTATTGATGACCGTATCATACTCTTTCTGGCTCTCGATTGGCATATCCGCCGGTTTAGCCCCTTTTAAGACTTTGAGTGCCATCTCGCCGGTTTGCTGTCCTAACTTTTTGTAGTTAATTCCGATCGTTCCCAGACCGCCTTTGTCAACCACGCTGCTTTCCCCGGCTATTACGGGAATCTTCGCCTGATCGGTCACTTTTAAGACTGCATCCGCAGCCGACACAACCGTATTGTCTGTGGGGATATATACAGCATCCACCTTATTCACTAAAGATTCTGTAGCTTGCATTACATCGGCACTCCCGGTAACTGTAGCCTCCACAATCTCCATGCCCATACCGGCTGCGATCTCTTTAGCCAATTTTACTTGAACTTGGGAATTAATCTCGCCTCCATTGTATATAACACCGACTTTCTTGGCATTTGGAACCAGCTTCTTTAAGAGTTCAAACTGCTCTTTAGCCGGATTCATATCATTGGTTCCGGTAACATTCATTCCCGGCTTTTCTAAGCTGTTTGCAAGTTTTGAAGTCACTGGATCTGTAACCGCCGTGATCAGTATCGGGATGTCCTTGGAAGCAGTAGCCATAGCCTGAGCTGAAGAAGTCGCAATGGCTAAAACAAGATCGGGTTTATCCGCAGCAAACTTTTGCGCAATGGAATTCAGCGTGGATTGGTCGTTCTGACCGTTTTTATAATCCACAGTCAAATTTTTCCCTTCCTCATAGCCGTTGGCTTTAAGAGTTTCCAAGAAACCTTCACGGGCAGCATCAAGAGCCGGGTGTTCAACGAGCTGGATGATCCCGATTTTGACGGTTTTCTTGTCATTGGATGTACCGGAAGCATTGGATGCACTGTTAGTAGATGAACCGGTCGAGCCGCAGCCCGCAAGGGCCAAGGCCATGACCACACTTAACCCGAGAGCGGACACTTTTTTCAGTTTCATTATGTTTTACCCCTCCTTTAGTTTACGGGCGTGGATTGCTTGGCAAAACCGCCCTTATGTAACGTGTTCCATCCTGCCATTCTAATCCAATAGTAAAACTTATGCGGGTAATTGTCAATCAATTCAGACTAGTGGGAAACGGCATTCTTTTTGACCCTGCCTAAAAAAGGCAACAAAAAAACACTCCATAGGAGTGCAACTCAGGCATTTTCTCCTACTGTCCTGCCATCCTACACGATGTTAACTTCCGTTTTTTATAATACGGTTATACCTAACCCTTGTCAATCATTATTATTCGTTTTTATGCCGTTTTCCATTAATTCCCTAAAACTTCACCCGTTTATCCCCCATGCGTCTGGTAACCTTCTGCTGATCAAAATACTCAAGCAGAGGTACGGTATATTTGCGGGATGTGCCCCAAAGTTCCCGCACTTCTGCCACCGCTACTTCTTTATGTTCATCTAAGTAGGCGACAAGTGCTTTTTTGGCTTCTTCCAGCACCGTTTTTTCAAAATATAACCCGGCAGCCAAACTCCATTCTCCAACTTCCATAAGGTACTGGGCATACTCAACCGCCGATCCTTTGATGCCACATTCTGTAGCCGCAGCATCCAGCTCAGGCGGCATAAGCCCAGCCTCCTCCCAGCGGCGGCGCAGGCAATCCAGCTTCTGACTGGTTTCAACCGGCAATCCGGCACCGGTCAAAGACTGGACCTTGCCCCCGCTAATCCGGTAATAGCCGCGTTTAGCCCCTTCCTCCAGGATGATTTGCCAGCGTCGGTGGCTCCAGGGCACACCTAAGCGTGCTTTGAGTTCTTCCCGGCCCAGCCCCAGACGCAAAGGATATTCCCGCTCGTATTCTTTCACAATTGCATTTAGCTTTTCCCGCCAGGCAACGGCCGCGTCTTTGGCCCAATATAATTCCGATCCTTCCTCCTGCCAAAGTTCTAACCGTTCCTGGCTGGCTAATTGGTCCAGTCTTTGTTTTAGCTCTGGCTCAGGAACGTGCGTTATTTTTCCCAGCTCCGCCAGATTCAATGGCTGATTTAGTTCCTTTTCCAATAACTGCAAGGGGTCGCCTTGGTCTTTTAGCTTCATCTGGGCCAGAACCGCTTCTTTGAAGCGTTTCTGCTTGCGTTCAGTCACCCCCAACACTTTCCCGCCTGCAATGGTATAGGCTGGGGAATAAAAGCGGAGGACAAAGCGGTCACCGGCAGCGGCAAGCACGGGCGCTTCCAGCAAGATTTGAGCGTATCCTTCCTGTCCGGGTTCTAATTCTTCGTGCTCCAGCAGGTGAATTCTGCCCAGGATTTCACTCGTCCCCAGGTGGAAACGGACCCTCTGCCTCTGGACAATAGGCTTGTCCGCAGAAGCAAGATTTAATAATTTGAGATCCAAAATATTCCCTACCTTAAACGCTTTCGGGGAAGCTAAAACCGAGCCCTTCTCAATCTCACCCACTTCGACTCCTGCCAGATTAATCGCAACACGCTGGCCGGCATAAGCCTGGGACACTTTTTGGTTATGTACTTGCAGGGAACGGACTTTGGTTTGCATGTGTCCGGGTTCTATGTCTAACTCTTGCCCTAAACTGACTGTCCCGCTATAAAGGGTTCCGGTTACCACCGTTCCAAACCCCTGAATGCTAAATACCCGGTCTAATGGCATCCTTACAGGACCATCAGCCCTTTTGCTCTGGACGTCATCGAGCTGTTTTTCAATGGTTTGCACTAATTCAGGAATTCCGGCCCCGGTAATGGCTGAAACAGGGCAAAGAGGAGCGCCTTCCATAAGTGTTCCTTTCAATTCCATGCGGATTTCTTCCAGGATCAGTTCCTTCCACTCATCGTCCACTAGGTCTATCTTGCTTAAGACTATGATTCCGCGTTTAATTCCCAAGAGTTCCAGAATACTTAAGTGCTCTCTGGTCTGCGGCATAATTCCCTCATCAGCTGCTATCACTAATAGAACAATATCCATCCCGCTGGCACCGGCCAGCATTTGACGCACAAACCGTTCATGTCCCGGGACATCGACAATTCCGACTTCCCGGCCGCTGGGAAGGGTCATATGTGCAAACCCTAATTCGATTGAGATTCCGCGCTGCTTCTCTTCCTTTAAGCGATCGGTTTCAATTCCGGTTAAGGCCCGGATTAACTCTGTTTTACCGTGGTCAACGTGACCGGCGGTTCCTATTAAAAAATGGCGATCTTCCATGAGCTCCTCCTTATAGTAGCTTCTGAATCTAGTGCTACCGCCTTTCACCTATTTACATGCTTCAAATATGTTGCGGCCTTATTTCTTAGTTTACCCATTATTTCAGGATATTCCTAGCGTCGTATCCACTTAATAAACAAGACCGGTAGAAAAACAAGTCCGATATAGCCAAAGATAGGATACCCAATTTGTACCAAATGGGAAAACTTGATGCCGGCTAATGGAATCACCAAAACAAGTACGAGCAAGATACTTTGCGCATACCCAAGCCAGCCCATTGTTGCAATGCGGCTGACAAGGCTAAAGGCATTGCCGATAGCCGCCGTAACCATGGCTAACCAAAGCACCACCATATATAGAAAAGCAGGCCAATTCCCTAACTTTCCGGCCACTGCAACCATTGGAATTTCCATCCCCTGGACCTCCGGAAAACGCATGAGCGCCAGGGCGATAACCAGGGCGAAAGCTCCCAGGGCCAGCCCTCCCAGGAAAGCTCCCAGCTTTGCCCCGCGCCTGTGTATTTCCTTGCCCAGAGAGGCAAAAACAACCATAGCCAGCGTTAGATTAAAGGATACATACAGCACCGCAGATACTGCCCAGTGATTTACTACAGGATTTGACGGTTGAATGAACCCCTCCATTTCACCGGGGTGAGCGAATAAAACAGCAATCAATCCAATCCCTAAACAAAATGCAAACTTGAGTGGGATTAGGACCGTGTTAATCCATAAAACCCCTTTGCCCCGCTGCCAAAGTGCCAACGCTATCACCACTGCGGTCAGGACAATGCCTGCATAACGGGGCAGGGCAAAGTATTGCTCAAATAACGCACCTGCTCCTGATAACATAGCAAGCATTCCCATAAACAGCAGGACACTGACCAGATAATCGGCCCGCACTCCCCACTTCCGTCCAAAAAGGCGTCTAAAGAATTCAGAGTAGGAATATATTCTCCATCGTTCCTGCAGATCAAGCATGATCCACCCCAGGAGCGCAAATAAGGCGGAACTCACTAAAATGCCCATGAGCCCAAAACTATGGTAACGCGCAAAGAACTGCTGTATTTCCTGCCCGGAGGCGAATCCCGCCCCCATAACCGCACCAACATAAGTGGCTGCCACTTGAAATGCAATTCTCCAGCTCATGATTTCCCCTCCTCGCCTCATGCATATGGGCAAAATCCCATTCTCATGCATAAATGGCCGCGGGATTGGAAATATTTTAGGAGAATAAGCTTGTTGCAAAGGCAGGATTTAAGCGTGAATTTACTTTCGGTTTTCACAGAGCCCCAAAAGCTTAAAGCCCATATGGAGGATGATTCCGGCTTAGCCAAATTAGAAGGGCGTTTAATCCATCTGCTCCGGTCCGCCGGCTCCCGTCCAACGATTATTTTATGCATTGGAACAGACCGCTCAACCGGGGATTCTCTAGGTCCGTTAATTGGAACTCATCTTAACCGCTTAAGCTTACCCCAGCTTCACATCTATGGCACGCTGGACCAACCCGTACATGCAGTGAACCTGGTGGAACACCTGGGACTCATTGAGCGTTCATTTATCAATCCGTATATCATTGCAATTGATGCCTGCCTGGGCAAACTGGATTCCGTCGGCTGCATCACTTTAGCCGAAGGACCGCTTCGCCCCGGGGCAGGGGTGCACAAGGATTTGCCGGCAGTCGGAGAAGCCCATTTAACCGGGATTGTCAACGTCGGCGGCTTTATGGAATACATGGTTCTGCAAAATACCCGCCTCAGTTTAGTGTGGCATATGGCAGAATCCATCAGTTCTATCATTTCGCGCGCCTACATCCGCAACCGCTGTTCCTAACCACCATAAGATTAAAGAAGCGGACATGGTTCCCTGATTGAACGAGACTTCATTCAGAGACGAAAGTGTCCAGTGGACACTTTTGCCGAAAGCGCTTATCCCTTAACTTACGCTATTGCGCTGAAGGATGGATTCAGCCCCCACTGAATGTTAGTCGAGTCCATATTCACTCGCTCTTATTCTCTACTTTTTTCTTCTAAATTCAATTATTAGCTTTCTACTGAATGCTTTTCGGTTTGGCTAATGCCTTTGCTATGGTTTCCTCTTCCTCCTTACTCAAGTTATATTTGGATTCCCCTTTGAGAACCGGCTTAGCATAGGTACGAGATTCTTCACGACTATGTATAGAAGATAGAATGACCCCGTCCCCTTCTTGATTCAAGAAGGCCAGAGCAAAGCTTAGATCACTGCCCATATTGTCAAACGCATTGTAGCGCAGTAATTCTACCCGGTCAACCGTATGCTTCAAGGCATGTTCCGCCCGCTCGACTCTCCCTTCCGCCTGACCAAGACGGGATTCCAGATTTTGAACCTGGTGCACGTACTGTTCTAGCATTTGATCAAGGTTTTTGCCGGAAAGAGTTGTCTGCAAGGCCAAGTAAGCCGACTCAAACCGCCGTAGACGACGCCTAAGGAGGAGTATTCCTGCTATTAGTATAATGACCAGCAGCGCCAGAATTCCAATCCCCAGCCAGACCATGAGGTCTGCTTGATTCCAATAACTCATTTTTTCATCCTTCCTCATTCATCCAACTTTTAACGCATTAAGCAGGAGGGTCAAAGGGATAGCCACTAAAATCCCCGGAAGAAGATTTCCCACTTTTATTTTGGTGATCTCAAGAATATTAAAACCAATTCCGAGAATTAATAAACCTCCGGTGGCACTCATTTCACTGATTACGGCGCTTGAAAGTACGCCCTGCACCAGACTTGCCGATAATGTTATCGTTCCCTGGTATAAGAAAACAGGTACGGCTGCTGCAATCACTCCTGCTCCCATAGAAGAGGCAAAAACAACCGATGAGATCCCGTCAAGCATTGATTTGGCGTAGAGAATGCTATGATTACCTTTAATTCCGCTTTCCAAAGAGCCCATAATGGCCATAGCACCTACACAATAGATGAGGCTGGCTGTGACAAAGGCCTTGGTAAATCGCCCCGATTCTCCTCGGAAGGCAACGTTTTTTTCTAACCATTGCCCAAGCTGGTTTAAACGCAGCTCGATGTCGATGATCTCTCCCAAGATTCCTCCGATGACCAAGCTGCCAATGATGATCAGGGGGTTTTTCGTCTGCATGGCCATGCTTATGCCAATTAAGAGAACCGCCAGCCCGATTCCTTGAATGACCGTGCTTTTAATCTTTTCAGTTAAAGCCTTGCCAAAAACCAGTCCCATCAATCCACCGACCACAATGGCTAAAGCATTAATAATTGTTCCAATCATTCAAACCACACCGTTCAATGTTCCACGTGGAACATTTTAATCTTTGCACGTTGATTCTGTTCTGCAATTACTCAAAGCTAATCACTTAATACTAGAATTCCTCATTTAAAACAATGGATTCTTTTGTGTGTATGTTCCACGTGGAACATTTTCTAAACTTCTAGCTTCCATAACTCAAGTAAGCGGTTAAGTTCTTCTTGGGAAAAAAATTCAATTTCTATCTTACCGCGTTCTTCACTGCCACTGATTCGTACCTTGGTCTGTAAAAGCTCACGCAGCCGGTCTTCAACCATACGCAAAGCAGGGATAGCCGCTTTCTTAACTTTAGGTTGTTCCTTTTTCCCGCGCAAGTTATTCAAGAGCTCTTCCATAGCTCGGACTGAAAGTTGTTCACGCGCCGCTTTATCTGCAATCAGCACTTGAACAGTAGAATCTTCTAAACCCATCAGAACCTTTGCATGCCCTAGTGAGATTTTCTCCTCCCTGAGCAGCTTTAATACCGGTTCCGGCAACTGAATAATACGCAAGAGATTGGCAACCGTGGGCCTTCCTTTTCCAACTTTCTGGGCCACCTGCTCCTGAGTCAAGTCAAATTCCTCCATCAACCTCCGGTAGGCAAGGCCTTCTTCCACTGGGGATAAGTTGGCTCGCTGCACATTCTCAACTAAAGCCCGCTCGGTCATCTCCAGCTCACTGCATTCTTGAACAATCACCGGAATCTTTTCCATGCCGGCTAGCTTAGAGGCACGGAAACGGCGTTCTCCCGCAATAATCATATATCGAGAACCATTAGGCCTAACTAAAATGGGTTGCAGTAAACCATGTTCGCGAATAGAGTCACCTAATTCTTTTAAAGTCTCTTCATCAAATTCGCGGCGAGGCTGATCAGGGTTCGGTTCTATGTCGGCCAGAGCAATCTCCCTGAGCGCTTGCGCTTGAGGGCCTTCGTCCGGAATTAACGCCTCTAATCCTCTCCCTAAACCTTTTTTAGCCACGTTCTAATACCTCCTTAGCCAAATCCCGATAAACATCCGCTCCCCGTGAACGGGGATCATAAAGCATAATCGGCTTACCGTGGCTGGGGGCTTCCCCTAAGCGGACATTACGGGGGATAATGGTTTGAAAAACTTTTTGCCGAAAATACTTCTTGACTTCATCTACGACCTGGATTGATAAGTTGGTACGGGCATCAAACATAGTGAGCAGGGCACCAATAATATTCAACTCAGGATTAAGTGACTTGCGGACACGCTCCAGGGTGTTCATGAGCAAAGTCAAGCCCTCCAAGGCGTAATACTCACACTGCACCGGAATCAACACATCAGTTGCCGCGGTTAAGGCATTGAGGGTTAATAAACCTAGTGACGGAGGACAATCAATAAATATGTAGTCAAATTGAGCTTTGACTTCAGCCAAAGCTTTCTTTAACCTTTGTTCACGCTGTTCAAGATTGACCAACTCAATTTCCGCTCCTGCCAGTTCAATACGGGCGGGGACAACTTTCAGCTGATGGGCCTCGGTCTTCTCGAAAACTTGGTCCATCGGCAAAGCGTCAATAAGGACATCATAAATACAATGCGACAGCTTATGCTTAGCAATCCCTAGACCACTGGTAGCGTTGCCCTGCGGGTCTAAATCAACCAAAAGCACCCTCTGACCTAATTCTGCCAGACAGGCGCTTAAATTAATCGCAGTCGTCGTCTTGGCAACTCCTCCTTTTTGATTGGCTATGGCAATAACCTTCGTCATAAGCGCGCACCTTCTCTTCCCAAAGCTTACTCCTTTATAGCACAAGAGATATCAAAGCACGGTCAAAGAACCGCCCTCTTCTTATACTAACAGAAGCACCGGAATAAAAAAAGCATCCACTCGGATGCTTTTTAATAAATTCCTCAACAAATAGAGAAAAATCCCTTCATCTCAAACTAACCTAACGGTTTTTTCCCCGGTATCCCGGGCTTGCGCGGATAAGCCGCCGGCGTCTGCTTTACCTTCTCAACCACAATCACGGCCCGGTGCTCAGCCTCTTCACCCAGGCTATACTGTTCAATTTCAAGGATGCTGCATCCTAATATTTCCAGGGCCTTAGTGCTCACTTCAACCTCTTCATCAACTTGAGCGCCCTTGGCCGCTAAAAATAATCCCCCCGTCTTAGTTAATGGAATCGCATACTCGAGCAAGACCGGAAGGCGGGCAACCGCCCGGGAAGAGGTATAATCAAAGAGCTCCCGGTATGCTTTATTTCTTCCGGCTTCCTCAGCCCGAGCATGGACGGCGCTTGCACCCTGCAAATCCAGTTCCTTAAGAACATGATTCAGGAAATCAATTCGTTTCCCCAAGGAATCAAGAAGCAATACCTCCAGTTCAGGAAGGCAAATTTTCAGAGGAATTCCGGGAAATCCCGCCCCCGTGCCAATGTCTGCCAGGCTTCCACCTTTAATCCAGCGGCTTAAAGCCAAGGAATCAATAAAGTGCTTGAGGATAACCTCCCTTGGTTCGACAATACTCGTCAAATTCACCTTCTCATTCCACTCCAGGAGCATATCCCCATACGCACAAAACTGTTCGATCTGGGTCTGGGTTAGGGTTAGACCCAGTTTGGCTAAGGCCTTCTCTTCCAGATATGAAGCGAATTCCTGAAACAAGCCGTTAACCTCCTCTGCGCCTTTGTTCAAGATAGACCAAGAGTACGGATATATCAGCCGGACTAACTCCGGTAATGCGCGACGCTTGCCCGATATTCATCGGCTGAACTTCCTTCAGTCTCTGTCTGCCCTCCGTGGATAAACCCCGGATGTCATCATAAGGCAAAGAAGGGGGGAGGGTGCGCTCCTCCAGCTTGGCAAAGCGCTCAATCTCCTGTTCCTGCTTCTCTATATAGCCTTCGTATTTTAGCTCAATCTCCGCTTCCTCTAAAATTTCATCATCCCATAATTTGCTCTCCGGAACGAACATTTTAAGATGCTCCAGGTTAATCTCCGGCCTTCTTAATAAGTCGGCAGCACTGGCGCCGCTTTTTAAAGGGGATGATCCCGCCTCTATAAGCACCTTTTGCACATCCTCCCGCTGCGGGGAAAACATCGAACCCTGCCATAAGGATGTCACCTTTGCCAGTCCTTCTTGTTTCAGGGAAAAGCGCTGCCATCGTTCCTCCGAAACCAATCCCAGCTCACGCCCTGTGGGGGTGAGGCGCAAATCTGCATTATCCTGACGCAGGACCAAGCGGTATTCCGCTCTTGAAGTTAATAAACGATACGGCTCTTTAATGCCTTTGGTTACCAAGTCGTCAATCAAAACCCCTAAGTAGCCGTCCGAACGCCGTATTACAAAAGGTCCTCGTTCCATAGCTTTAAGGGCCGCATTAATACCGGCCACCAACCCTTGAGCCGCCGCTTCTTCATACCCGGAAGTCCCGTTTAGCTGTCCGGCCGTGAACAAGCCGGGAAGCTGTCTTACTTCTAAGGTTAGCGCCAGCTGGTGCGGCTTTACATAATCGTATTCAATCGCATATCCCGGGCGCAGCATCTTCACCTGTTCCAGTCCAGGGATGCTCTGCAAAATCTCAACCTGAACCTCCTCAGGCATGCTGGTGGAAAGTCCGGCCACATACATCTCATTATTTTCCCAGCCCTCCGGCTCAAGGAATATCTGGTGTGCTTCCCGGTGGGCAAAGCGCACCACTTTATCCTCAATGGAGGGACAATACCGGGGGCCGATACCTTCGATCTCCCCACTAAAAAGCGGAGCCCGGTATAGATTTTTGCGAATGATCTCATGCGTTTCACTCGTCGTATAGCCAAGCCAGCATGGGACCTGGCGCTGCGGGTCCCCCTGCCAAAACATGCTCACCCGCGGTAAAAAAGAAAACTGCCAGGCCCGGTCATCTCCCGGCTGAATCGTAAACTTGCTGAAATCCACAGATAGTTTGTGAATCCTGGGCGGGGTTCCGGTTTTAAACCGCCCCAATTCGATTCCCTGGTCACGCAAAGCATGAGACAAATTCACGGCCGGCATTTGGCCATTGGGGCCGCCTTCATACATGGCTGCTCCCACGATAATGCGCCCGCGCAGGTAGGTTCCGCTCGTCAGCACCACACTCCGGCTCTCAAAGCGGGCACCGGTGCGGGTAACGACCCCACGGATTTCCCCTTGGTCCACAACCAGCCGTTCCACCAAGGCCTGAACGGTCGTTAATTTGGGCTCGGCTAAAATCACATCCAGCATCCGCCGGTGGTATGCTTTCTTATCCGACTGCATCCTGAGCGCGTGCACGGCCGGCCCTTTCCCGGTATTGAGCATTCTCACCTGGAGCGAAGTCTCATCGGCCACGATTCCCATCTGGCCGCCCAAAGCATCAATTTCACGAACCAAATGCCCTTTAGCCGGCCCCCCAACGGATGGATTGCAGGGCATATGCGCCACCGTATCCAAGTTAAGCGTCACCAGCAAGGTTTCACATCCCAGGCGGGCCGCAGCCAAGGCCGCTTCACACCCGGCATGACCCGCGCCAACCACGATTACATCATATTTTCCGGCAAAATACTCCATGCCCACGATCCTACTTTCCTATGCAAAATCTCGAAAAAATCGTCTCCAGTAAATTCTCCTGAATTTGATCCCCTGTCATTTCAGAAACAGCCTGCAACCCCTGGCGCACATCAATCGATAGGATATCCCAGGGCATCCCGCTTTCCACCCCGGTCAAAGCCGAAACAAGCGCACTGCGACAGCGTTCTAAAGCAGAGATTTGCCGTGCATTGGATAAAAGGGGTTCATCTTTACTTACCATTCGCCCTTGATAAACCCTTCTCTTTATTTCAGCATCCAAAGCTTCAAATCCAAGATGTTTATGTACAGAAAAAGGAATCCAGGTTCCCAGGCCTAAACCTGGAGTAAAGTCTTGAGGATCCTTGAGTAAATCCACTTTATTGGCAATCACAATCACTTTTTCCGGCTGGGTTTGGATAATCTTTACCTCTTCCGTCGCTAAGGCGGAATTGGCTTTGACTACTAACAGGATTAGATCAGCCTTCTCAATGGAGCGCCAGCTCCGCTCAATCCCTAAACGCTCGACCGGATCATCGCTTTCCCGGATTCCGGCCGTATCAATCAGCTGGAGCAAGATCCCGCCGACACTGACTGCTTCCCGGATTTCGTCCCGTGTTGTCCCCGGAATATCAGTGACAATCGCCCGTTCTTCCCGGACCAGGGCGTTTAATAAACTGGACTTTCCGACATTAGGCAAGCCTACAATCGCCGTCTGCAATCCCTCGCGCAAAATCTTACCTGTCTTGCTCCCGGCCAATATTTCCTCGACCAAACCCAGGGCCCCTTGAAGGCGTTCCCTTAACTGTTCCCGGTCCAAATCTTCCACTTCATCTTCGGGAAAATCTATCCCCGCTTCAATAAAAGCCAGGATATCCATGACCTGTTCCCGAACCTGAAGGATTTTTTCCGAGAGTCCGCCTTTTAATTGGCTAAAAGCCAGCCTGGACCCGCTTTCCGTTCGGGAACTAATCAAGTCGATGATCGATTCCGCTTGAATCAAATCTAATTTTCCATTAAGAAATGCCCGTTTCGTAAACTCCCCCGGCTCAGCCAAACGTGCCCCCTGTTTAAGGCAGACTTCCAGCAAGCGCTGGGCCAAAAAAGGCCCGCCGTGGCAGTTAATCTCGAACACATCTTCCCCGGTGTAGGAATAAGGCTTATGCATCCGGCTGACTAATACTTCATCTAAATGCTCTTCATTATCTTTAAAATATCCCAAATGGAGGGTATAACTCTTGTCCTCAGCCCAGCGCGCCGGGTGATGGGGCAGAAAGCAAGACTCAATAATCTGCTTCGCATCCGGCCCGCTAAGGCGCAAGACATGGATGCTTGCCTCCCCGAAGGCCGTGGCCAAAGCCACAATGGTGTCTACCACTAGCTATTCATCTCCGTGATTCTTACTTTATTAGGTACTCAGAATTCAAAAGTCAGTACTCGATTAGTACTCAGAATTCAGGAGTCTGTACTCAGAATTTTAAAGCCGCTTTTTCTGTCTCCTGACTCCTGACTCCTGTCTCACTAAATACGCATACCCATAAAATAAAAAGGGAGGTAATCCTCCCCGCCTAACCTAAGAAATATCTCTACTCCTTTTAAGTGAAATTACCACCCGGCGATTCGGTTCCTCCCCTTCACTGAAGGTGGATATTTTGTACTCATCTTGCAAAGCAGTGTGGATGATTCTACGTTCGTGAGGATTCATTGGTTCAAGGACAACACGGTTGCCGGTGCGTTTCACTTTTTCAGATAATCTCTTAGCTAAACGAATCAAGGTTTCTTCCCGGCGCTGGCGATAGCCTTCAACATCCACAATAATCTTAACCCGTTCCGACAACTGCTTCCCGACTGCCAGATTGGTTAAGTATTGAAGCGCATCCAGGGTATCCCCTCTGCGCCCTATTAGAATACCCAATTCCGGGCCGGTTATATCCACATGCCAGTGGGGTTCACGCTTGGTCACATGACAGACCGCATTCACTCCCATGGTCTGGCACACTTTTTCTATGAATTCACAGGCTAAGGCACCCGGATCATCCTCATAAGATACGCGGACTTTGGCCAAGGTTGTTCCTAAAAGACCAAATGGTCCTTTCTTCGATGGTTCCTCCAGGATCTCTATTTGTGCCCGTTCCCGTTCAACTCCAATTTCTTCAAGCGCTTTGCTAATAGCTTCTTCTACAGACTTGCCGGTTCGTTCTACGACTTTCATGTTTGATCCCCCTCATCGCGATCCATATCCTAAGCAGGATTAACCTCTTTGTTACTGAGTTTCTTATTTATGAAGAGCTGCTGGAGAATGGAAACAATATTCATCGTCACCCAATACAGTCCAAGTCCTGAAGGAACTGTGGCCGTAATATACCCTAAGAAAACCGGCATAATATACAACATCATTTTTTGAGTCGGGTCTTGGGAAGCATTCGGACTGGTTACCTTTGTTTGTAAAAAAGTCGTGGCCGCTGCCAGGAGAGGCAAAATTAAATGATAGGGTGAAGTAAAACCATAACTTTGAGTGAGGTTAAATCCTAAGAAATTGGCACTGGCTTCGTTTCCGTAAGGGAAATGAAGCAATGCACTATACAGTGCCCAAAAAATGGGGAGTTGGACAAGCAAAGGGAGACATCCCCCTGCCGGGTTTACGTTATTTTCTTTATACAGTTCCATAATTTTGGCATTAGCTTCTTGAGGTTTATCCTTGTATTTCTTTTGAATTTCTTTTATCTTTGGCTGCAACTCCACCGTTTTGCGCATAGAGACCATTTGCTTCCAAGTCAATGGAAAAATAAGGGATTTGATGATAATGGTTAAGAGGATGATAGCAATCCCGTAATTCGCTAGGCCGACCACTGATGTCAGGTTGTAAAGCCACTTTAATAAATCGGTCATCCATTGAACAATAATATTCACAAGAGCCCTCCTTAAACTGGATCATATCCTCCGGGATGAAACGGGTGACACTTCAAAATACGAACGAGAGATTTCCAACTCCCTTTCACCAGCCCGTATTTCATTAATGCCTGAACAGAATATTCGGAACATGTCGGCTGAAACCGGCATGAGGGCCGCTTCAGGGGGGAAATGAACTTTTGGTAAAATTTAATTAATCCAATAAAGACATATTTCATTTTTCTCATCTCTTCTATTTCTATTCCTTGAGAACACGGGCTTTACGCAAGGTCTGAAGGATAGAGGATTCAACTTCAAAATAGGAGACGCCATTAATCGTTGTGCGAGCAATTAAAATACATGCATACCCATCATGCATATCGGTTAGATGAAGCCGTATTACCTCGCGCATTAACCGCTTGGCCCGATTTCTCTGAACTGCATTGCCAATCTTCTTTGATGCGATAAAACCGAATTTTCGCGGACCTTTCAGTACATAAATCACTGTATATTTGCCAGGATAACTCTTTCCTGCATCAAACAAAATCTTAAATCCTGCCCGCTTACGTAAGCGCAGCTCTCTTTTAAGCATACTTCCTCCATTATGTACCAAAAGATCCCTTATTCTATTATTGCTTGCTTAACCAAACCTTAAACATAAAAAATTTTGAGCTAAAAAAAGGCCACAAAATTGCGGCCTTATGCAGATAACTTTTTCCGCCCTTTTAAGCGACGACGTTTAATCACGTTTTGACCTGTCGTAGAACTCATACGCTTTAAGAATCCATGAACGCGTTTATGACGCCGGTTTTTTGGTTGATATGTCATTTTCATAGTGAGACACCTCCTTTTAGCGCAAACAGAAGACATTCTTAAACGATTATACTCTAAATTTTTTTACCATGTCAAGCAAAGGAAATGCCTCTCTGTGGATAAGTTCCGGATATTAAATAAGTTATCCCTGTGAATATTCCACGAAAAGACTCCTACTTCCTGTTGATAACTCTATCGAAACTTGATATCATGTTTTTAGGAGAGACTTTCAATCCTAAATATAGTTGATCAGGTTAATCCACAGGTTCAATCTTCGAAGTTATCCACAAATGTGCATAAGTTTGTGTATAACTTTTTTCTTGTCATATTTTCTATACCATACTTGAAAAGGGAGGACAATCGATGCCACCCCAAAACCCGTCGTTAGCATCCATTTGGAGAGAAACCCTATCTAAATTGGAAGGAGAACTTTCCAAACAAAGTTTTGAAGTATGGCTTAGTTCTACTCGTTTAGTGGATATACAAGGTGATACCCTAATTATTAGTGTACCCAATGAATTTGCCAAAGACTGGCTTGAAAGCCGGTATTCTTCTTTAATACGTTCCACGGTGCAGCCTATTCTCGGTCATCCCGTCAGCCTTATTTTCAAGATTCCTACGGCTGAAGAGCAGCGTCAATTACCGCCAGAGCAAGTGTTAACTCCTCCGGCTCAACCTCAGGAGCGTTCTCCTAATTTCCTGAATAGCAAATACACCTTTGATACCTTTGTCATCGGCAACAGCAACCGCTTTGCGCATGCCGCCGCTTTGGCTGTCGCCGAATCACCGGCAAAATCTTACAATCCTCTTTTTATATACGGAGGTGTGGGGTTAGGCAAAACCCATTTAATGCACGCCATTGGTCATCATGTCCTCCAACATTCTCCTAATGAGCGTGTTCTTTACGTTTCCAGTGAAAAATTTACCAATGAACTCATTGATTCCATTCGGGACAAAAAGCAAATTGAGTTTCGCAATAATTATCGTAATGTTGATATTTTGCTCATCGATGACATTCAATTTCTGGCCGGTAAAGAACAGACTCAAGAGGAATTTTTTCATACATTTAATGCGCTCTATGAAGCCAACAAACAAATTATTATTTCATCCGACCGTCCTCCCAAAGAAATTCCGACCCTGGAAGACCGTCTCCGCTCGCGCTTTGAATGGGGGCTGATTACAGATATTCAGGCACCGGATCTGGAAACAAGGATTGCAATTTTACGCAAAAAAGCGAAGCTGGAAAATCTGCAAGTAGCCAATGAAGTCATGGTCTTTATCGCAGATAACATTCAATCCAACATCCGGGAACTGGAAGGCGCTTTGATCCGTGTCATGGCCTACGCTTCTTTAAGCAATAGTCCGATTACTCCGGAGATCGCTGCGAAAGCCCTTAAAGATATTCTTCCTCTAAGTAGTCCAAAGGAAATCAGCGTTGAATTGATTCAGAAGGTGGTTGCGGATTATTTCCACCTTACGCTGACTGAATTCAAAGCTAAGAAGAGAACCCGCAATATTGCCTTCCCCCGCCAAATAGCGATGTATTTGGCCCGGGAGCTGACTGATACCTCCCTTCCTAAAATCGGAGAAGCATTTGGTGGACGCGACCATACAACCGTTATTCATGCCCATGATAAAATAGCGGCCTCACTAACCAATGACCCGCTGTTAGAAAAGAGAATTAATGATATTATTCAAAAACTAAAATTGGCTTAAACGTGTGGATTAACTTGGGGAAAATTTGGGGATAAAATTGAAATTCTTAACATGTGGATAAGTTAAAACTTGTTATCCACATGTTGTACAAGCCCTCTTTTAGGCTCAGAATCGGCTCTCTCCCCAAATATCCACAAACAGACAGGCTATACTACGATGACGACTACAATTACTATATTATTATTATTGTTGAGGAGGTAGCTCATGAAATTTTTCTGCACCAAAAATGATCTCTTAACAGGAGTTAATACGGTGCAAAAAGCGGTGTCGAGCAAAAGCACTCAACCGATATTGCAAGGAATTCTGATCACAGCCGAAAATCAAAAACTTACTTTCGCCGCGACTGACTTAGAAATAGGAATCCTCTGTGACACACCGGCAAATATACTTACTGAAGGCAAGATGGTTGTACCGGCCAGGCTATTTTCCGAGATCGTCCGTAAACTCCCGGATACACAACTGTCTATAGAATTAAGAGATTATACTTTATTAATTGAATATGACCAATCAAATATCAACCTAAAGGGATATGATCCGGAGGAATTTCCGTTATTTCCGGAATTAGCCGACGCGGAATCCTTTACTATGCCAACGGCTTTACTAAAAACCATGATTAAGCAAACGGTTTTCGCCTGCAGTTCTGAAGGCAGCCGGCCGGTTTTTACCGGGACCCTGATGCAGGTTGAAAGCGGTACGGTTCGCCTGATTGGTACGGATACGCACCGCTTAGCTTACCGCATTGCCGAGATTCCGGAGAATCCGGAGCTGCACTTTTACGGAATCATTCCGGCCAAAACCATGTCGGAGATTTACCGTTTATTAAAAGATGAGGATGAGATTATTAATATCCGCTTTAATAAAAATCAAGTGGAATTTGAGTTTGGGTCAGTCCGGCTGCTTTCGCGTTTGATCGATGGCCAATTTCCAAACTATAAACAGGCTATTCCGCAAATGTGCGAAACCAAAACCTATCTCTCTGTCCGGTCTTTTCTGGAAGCGGTGGAGAGAGCTTCTTTAATGGCCAAAGATAATCATGTAGGCAATATCGTCCGGCTTGTCCTCAAAGAAGATGCGATGAATATTGCACAAACTTCGGAGATGGGTAAAATTCAGGAACAAATCCCGATTCGGCTTGATGGTAAAGAACTTGGGATTTCCTTTAATGCCAAGTTTATTTTAGATGTTTTAAAAATCCTGGATACGGATGAGATCCTGATGGAATTATCCGGACCGTTCAGTGCGGCAGTAATCAGGCCTTTGGAAGATCCAAACTATCTCTATCTTTTATTGCCTGTACGGACTGCCTAGTATGCTGATTGAAAGCCTGCGTTTAGAAAATTTCCGTAACTATGTTCAAGAAGAAATTAGATTAGAACCGGGGATCAATATTTTATTTGGGGAAAACGGGCAAGGAAAAACTAATTTTTTAGAAGCCCTGTATTTCCTGTTAACCGGAAAATCATACCGGGTTCAACGTGAGCAGGAGCTGACTCACTGGGGGGAAAACGGATTTCGGCTTCAAGGTCTATTTCAAGTAAAACAGCGCATCATTCAATTGGAAAGCCGCTATTATGAACGCCGAAAAATTTTAAAAATCAACAACATGCCGTGCCGCAAACTTTCGGATTATGTAGGCACGGTCAATGCTGTTTATTTTTCTCCGGATGACCTGATTTTAGTTAAGGGAGGGCCGGGGGAAAGAAGAAAATTTTTAGATTTTCATATTGCCCAGACTAAACCGGGATATGTCAGTTTACTCAATTCTTATAACAAAGTGTTAGAGCAAAAAAGGGCCTTGCTTAAAAGTAATTTGAGCCTCCAGTCCAAACGCAGCCAGTTGGCTGTTTGGAACGAAGAGCTGATTGAGTTAGGCCGTAAACTGATTAAGCACCGGATGAACTTAACCGAAGAACTGCAGACGGTTTCTTCTTACTTTTATCAACATATCTCCGAAGGCAAAGAAAAAATGGAAATCCACTATCGTCCGTTGGGGCTGAAAGACTACGAAGAAGCCATTTCCTCTTTTCCTAACCTGTTAATTGAGCATACGGAACAGGAAATAGAACGGCAAGCCGTCTTAATTGGTCCTCACCGGGATGATTTAGTGATTTATCTTAACCAGAAACCGGCCCGGCTTTATGCTTCTCAAGGACAGGTCCGCTCTCTGGTTTTAAGTTTAAAACTTGGGGAAGTCCAATTAATTCAAGCGAAGAAAGAAGAGTACCCTTTGTTATTGCTGGATGATGTCTTGTCTGAATTGGACCGTTTCCGGAGAAAATATTTATTGGAATTTATTTATTCCAGTTCGATTCAAACCTTAATTACAATGACCAGTGCTGAGGAAATGCCGGAAGGTAAAATAAACCGATATTACGTTAAGCAAGGACAGATAAGGAGGGAATTCTAATTGTTTTTACATTTAGGCGGCGATGTCGTGATTAATCAGGAAAAAATCGTAGCCATTTTGGACTACCAAAGTTCTTTAACCAATGACAATATGGATGTATTTCTGCATAATATTAAAGAATCCCAACAAGTACACTTTGTTTCTGAGCAAGGAAAGGGAAAATCTTTGGTGGTAACTACGGAAGGGTATTATATCTCTCCTATTTCTTCCACCACTTTACTGAAGCGCTCTCTATCTTTGGATGAATCTGAGGAAAATTGAACAATATGCTAATCTGTCGTATAATAAAAAGGTTAAAGGTTTAGTTGTAGTTGGGGGGAACGGCTTTGCACGATGGCACCGAAGCACACGAAATCAATAACTTAAACGAATACAATGCCGGACAGATTGAAGTTCTTGAAGGACTGGAGGCGGTTCGCCGGCGTCCTGGTATGTACATCGGATCGACCAGCAGCCGGGGTTTGCATCACCTGGTTTATGAAATTGTCGATAACAGCATTGATGAAGCCTTGGCCGGGTTTTGCGACCGAATCGATGTCACGATTCATACTGACAACAGTGTATCAGTCGTAGACAATGGGCGCGGAATTCCGGTCGACATTCATCCCAAGATGGGCAAACCGGCCGTTGAAGTGGCCTTAACCGTTCTCCATGCCGGGGGAAAATTCAGCGGAGGAGCGTACAAAGTCTCCGGTGGCTTGCACGGAGTCGGTTTAAGTGTTGTCAATGCTTTATCCAAGTGGCTGGTCGTTGAGGTTATGCTTAATGGCAATGTGTATCACCAGGAATATGAACGCGGCCACACCATGACCGAGTTGAAGATTATCGGGAAAACCAAAGGGAAAAAAAGCGGGACCAAAATTTCTTTTGCCCCCGATCCGGAAATTTTTGAAGAGACGGTATTTGATTTTAATACCCTTGCGCACCGGTTGCGTGAGCTTTCTTTTTTGAATAAAAATGTAACGATCAACCTCTTGGATGAACGAACCGACACCAAGGAGGTTTATTTGCACACCGGCGGGATCAGGGATTTTGTCCGTTATCTCAATAAAAATAAAGATGTCCTCCATCCCAAGCCGATTTATTTTGAAGGGGAAAAAGAAAGCACTCAGGTAGAGGTCTCGCTCCAATATAATGACGGCTATACCGAAAATCTTTTTTCCTATGCGAATAATATTCATACCCATGAAGGGGGGACCCATGAAGCGGGATTTAAGTCCGCTTTAACCCGGGTTATTAATGATTATGCCCGCAAGAGCAATCTTCTGAAAGGAAACGATGCCAACCTTTCCGGGGAGGATATCCGGGAAGGCTTAACGGCAGTTATTTCCGTAAAGGTGCACGAACCCCAGTTTGAGGGCCAGACTAAGACTAAGCTTGGCAACAGTGAGATTCGCTCGATTGTCGATTCAATTACCGGGGAAGGGTTAAGCACTTACCTGGAAGAAAATCCGCCCGTCGCCAAGCGGGTGATTGAAAAAGCGGTTCAAGCGTCGCGGGCGCGGGAAGCGGCCCGCAAAGCGAGAGAACTGACCCGCAGAAAAAGCGCCCTGGAAGGCACCTCTCTTCCGGGAAAACTGGCGGATTGTTCCTGGAAAGAACCGGATCTGTGCGAGATGTACCTAGTCGAGGGTGACAGTGCCGGCGGTTCGGCCAAGCAAGGCCGGGACCGGCGTTTTCAGGCGATCCTGCCCTTGCGCGGAAAGATTTTGAACGTGGAAAAAGCGCGTTTGGATAAAATTTTAGCCAATGAAGAAATCCGGGCCATGATTACCGCCATGGGCACCGGGATTTCGGATGACTTCGATTTAAGCAAGGCGCGCTACCATAAACTGATCATCATGACCGATGCCGACGTCGACGGCTCCCACATCCGAACCCTTCTTTTAACCTTCTTTTATCGCTATATGCGGCCGTTGGTGGAAAATAATTATGTTTATATCGCCCAACCGCCGCTGTTTAAGATAAAAAAGGGCCGGGATGTCACGTATGCCTATAGTGATGATGAATTAAGCCGAATCTTAGCCCAGATTGGGAAGGAAAAAGCTGAAGTTCAGCGGTACAAAGGCTTAGGGGAGATGAATCCGGAGCAGTTGTGGGAAACGACCATGGACCCGGCCAAACGGACCATTTTGCAAGTCACGATGGATGATGCGATTCTGGCGGATGAGCTGTTTACGATTCTCATGGGAGATAAGGTAGAACCGCGCAAAGAATTTATCTACCGCCATGCCAAAGACGTGCGCAATCTCGATATTTAAAGGAGTGCCGTGAATGTCGATTGAGCTCCAGGGAGGGAAAATCCTTCCGATAGAGATCTCTGAGGAAATGAAGAAGTCCTTTATAGATTATTCCATGAGTGTTATCGTGAGCCGGGCTTTGCCGGACGTGCGGGACGGACTGAAACCGGTGCACCGGAGAATTCTTTATACCCTGCACGAATTGGGGATGACTCCCAATAAACCGTACAGCAAATCCGCGCGTCTGGTTGGGGACTGTATGGCCAAGTTCCACCCTCACGGAGACTCCGCCATTTATGATGCCGTGGTGCGGATGGCCCAGGATTTTTCCAGCCGTTACCCCTTGATCGACGGCCACGGGAATTTTGGCTCGATTGACGGGGATTCGGCGGCGGCCATGCGCTACACCGAGCTGAGAATGTCTAAGATTGCCACCTACATGCTGGCTGACTTAGAGAAAGACACCGTTGATTTTATTCCCAACTATGATGAGAAACAGGAAGAGCCGAAAGTTCTGCCATCGAAGTTTCCGAATCTGCTGGTGAACGGTTCTTCCGGGATTGCCGTCGGAATGGCGACTAATATTCCTCCCCACAACTTGGTGGAAGTGATCGACGGCTGTATGGCCTTAATTGATCAACCGGATTTAAGTCCCCGGGACTTAATGAAATATGTCAAAGGTCCGGATTATCCCACCGGCGGCACGATTATGGGTACGGATGGGATTATCAGTGCTTATACCACCGGGAAGGGAAGTGTCAAAACCCGGGCCAAGGCGCATATTGAGCATATGGAAAAGTCGGGAAAGATGCGCATTCTGGTGACGGAAATTCCTTACTTGGTGAACAAAGCCAAATTGATTGAGAAGATCGCAGAATTGGTCCGGGACAAGAAATTAGAAGGAATTACGGATTTACGGGATGAGTCAGACCGCACCGGGATGCGCATCGTGATTGAACTGAGGCGGGATGTCAATCCCCAGGTGATTCTCAATCAGCTGTACAAGCATACCCAGATGGAAGAATCCTTTGGGATCATTATGCTGGCCTTGGTCGATGGCCGGCCTCAGGTTCTGAATCTCAAAGAAATGCTCCATTATTTCATTGAACATCAAAAAGAAGTCATTATCCGCCGCACCCGCTTTGAACTGAATAAAGCGGAAGCGGAAGCCCATATCCTAGAAGGCTTGCGCATTGCCTTGGATAATATTGACGCGGTGATCGAAACCATCCGTTCCTCGAAGGATGAGCCGGAAGCCAAGGCGAACTTGATGAGCCGGTTCGGGTTAAGTGAGAAACAGGCCCAGGCCATTGTGGATATGCGCTTAAAGCGTTTGACCGGCTTGGAACGGGAAAAGCTCGAAAGCGATTACCAGGAACTTCTGAATACCATTGCTTATTTGCGCGCGGTTTTGGCTTCAGAGAAGATGGTATTTGAAATTATTAAATCTGAATTAACCGAGATTAAAGAGAAATTCGGGGATGAACGGCGGACGAAAATTTCGTTTGACGAAAGCAAGATGGAACTCGAAGACCTCATTGCCGAAGAAGATGTTGTGGTGACGGTAACGCATGACGGGTATATTAAGCGTTTACCATTAAACACGTACCGCAGCCAGCGCCGGGGGGGTAAGGGCGTTCACGGGATGGCCACTAAGGAATCGGATTTTCTGGAGCACCTGTTTATTACCTCAACACATCATTATATTCTGTTCTTTACCACTCAAGGCAAAGTGTACCGCCTGAAAGCCCATGAAGTTCCGGAGGCCGGACGTACGGCCAAGGGAACGGCCGTTGTTAATCTTTTAAGCTTGAACCAAGATGAAAAGATTACAGCAGTGATCGCGATCAAAGAATATAATGATAATGAATTTCTCCTCACAGCCACCAAAGAAGGGATTGTCAAGAAGACCCGGCTCTCGGACTATGACTCAGCCCGCAAAGATGGACTGATCGCGCTCACCTTGGCGGAGGGAGATGAACTGATCGGCGTGCGGCTGACGCATGGTAATGATGACATACTCATGGCCACGAAAAACGGTTTATCCATCCGCTTCTCGGAAGAAGAGGTACGGGAAATGGGCCGTACCGCCCGGGGAGTCAAGGGAATCAGTTTAAGCCATGGCGATGTCGTAGTCGGAATGGATGTCGTACGGGATGACGGGGAACTTCTGACCATGAGTGAAAACGGGTTTGCCAAACGCACGGATTTGAAGGAATTCCGGGTTCAAGGGCGCGGCGGCAAGGGAATTATCGCGGCTAAGACCAATTCGAAAACCGGAAGTCTCGTAGGAATTAAAGTGGTAAACCAAGAAGACCAACTGATGGTGATTACCGCTGATGGTGTTATCTTGCGCATCGAAGTCGGAGGAATTTCTAAGCAGGGACGCTCGGCTCATGGAGTCATGGCGATGCGAATTGGAGAAAGTAAAGTTGTAGCGATTGCCAAAGTAGTGAGCAAAGAAGAAGATGGGAATACTACTGAAGAGGACAGTGATGAGTAGTCAGGAACGTGAAGGCCATTACTACGAATTGAGCTTATGGCCGAATGGAACAGAATTCAGGAGTAAACAAGGTAAATTGACAAACACTAATATAGGTGTTACCATGTCATTCGAAATCGAATTAGGCTTGAGGGGGAAGAAAAATGGCGGAAGTAGGTTCATGGAAAGTTAAAACAGGATTAGCGGAAATGCTCAAAGGCGGAGTCATTATGGATGTGACTACCCCTGAACAGGCTAAAATCGCCGAGGAAGCAGGAGCTTGCGCGGTGATGGCTTTAGAGAGAGTCCCGGCTGATATTAGAGCAGCGGGCGGTGTGGCCAGAATGGCTGACCCGAACGTCATCTTGCGCATTATGGACGCCGTGACCATTCCGGTCATGGCGAAAGCCAGAATCGGCCACTTTGTGGAAGCTCAGATTTTAGAAGCTTTGGGTGTGGACTACATTGACGAGAGTGAAGTATTGACACCGGCCGATGATCTTTACCATATTGATAAAAACCAATTCAAAGTACCTTTTGTGTGCGGTTCCCGTAATTTAGGAGAGGCACTGCGCCGGATCGGGGAAGGTGCGGCCATGATCCGTACCAAAGGAGAACCCGGCACCGGGAATGTGGTTGAAGCCGTAAGGCATATGCGCACGGTCATGAGTGAAATCCGGCAATTAACTACAATGCCCAAGGAAGAATTAATGACGGCCGCAAAGAACATGGGAGCGCCTTATGATTTGGTACTATATGTAGCGGAGCACGGCAAGCTGCCGGTAGTAAACTTTGCGGCAGGCGGAATCTCGACCCCGGCGGATGCAGCCTTAATGATGCAGCTTGGAGTTGACGGAGTATTTGTAGGCTCCGGTATCTTCAAATCGTCTGACCCCAAAGCCCGCGCAAAAGCGATTGTGCTGGCCACCACCCATTATAATGATCCCAAGACCTTGGCTGAGGTTTCCAAAGACTTGGGAGAGCCAATGCCCGGTTTAGAAATATCAACAATTTCAGCTAATGAGAGGATGCAGGATCGAGGTTGGTAATATGAAACGGCGCATCGGTGTCTTAGCCTTACAGGGAGCCTTTCGAGAACATCGGATCGCTTTGGAAAGTTTAGGAGCTGAAGTCGTAGAAGTACGCAAAAGCAGTGAATTGGATCAGATCGACGGCTTGATCATCCCGGGCGGTGAAAGCACGACCATGGGCAAACTGATGCAGGTGGACGGCCTGGGAGATAAAATCAAGGATTTAGCAGGCAAAGATCTACCGATCTTCGGCACCTGTGCCGGAATGATCATGATGAGCAAGAAAATTAGTAACAGCCAGCAGTATAGTTTGGAACTCATGGATGTGACGGCGGAACGAAATGCGTTTGGCCGCCAGATTGCCAGTTTTGAAACGGATCTTAACGTACCGGCCTTGGGATCAGAGCCGGTACGGGCTGTCTTTATCAGAGCTCCTTATATTAAAGATATCGCACCTAATGTAGGAATCTTAGCGGAATATGAGGGTAAAGTAGTTTTTGCCCGCCAGGGCAATATGATTGCCAGTGCTTTTCATCCGGAACTCACACCTGACCGGCGCGTCCATCAGTACTTCTTGGATATTGTCGAGGAATATGCCGGTAAGTAAGGCTAGGAGCATGGGGGGACTTTCCAGTGTTGGATCTTAAATTCGTACGCTCAAATCCTGAAGTTGTGAAAGAAGCTTTGGTTAAACGCAATTCAACGCTTAAGCTGGATCATTTCTTGCGTCAGGAAGAAGAACGTCGTAAAGTCCTGTTTGAAGTGGAACAGCTGAAGGCCCGCCGCAATCAGGTATCGGAAGAAGTCGGCCGCCTAAAGAAAAAAGGAGAAGCAGCAGATTCCTTAATCCTTGAAATGCGGGACGTCGGCCAGCAAATTAAGGCTTTGGAGGACCAGCTCAGCCAGATTGAACAAGGGATGGAAGCTGTTCTGTATGAGATCCCGAATATCCCTCATGCTTCAGTACCGGTAGGAGCGGATGAAAGAGCCAATGTTCCGGTCCGGACTTGGGGCACTCCCCGCAAGTTCGACTTTGAGCCTGCACCTCACTATGATCTGGGAGAAAGCCTTGATATCTTAGATTTTGCCCGTGCCGGGAAAGTAACGGGTGCCCGTTTTACCTTCTATAAAGGCCTGGGCGCCAAGCTGGAACGAGCCTTAATTTCGTTTATGCTCGACCGGCACACAGCCAAAGGATATCTTGAAATTCTTCCTCCCTATATGGTAAACCGTGCTTCTATGGTCGGTACCGGACAGCTTCCGAAATTCGAGGAGGACGCCTTTAAGGTAATGGGAACAGATTATTTCCTCATTCCTACGGCTGAAGTTCCGGTGACCAATCTGTACCGGGACGAAATCCTGGACGGGCAGAAACTCCCGCTTTATCACTGCGCCTATAGCGCCTGCTTCCGGGCGGAAGCAGGTTCGGCGGGCCGGGATACCCGGGGTCTGATCCGCCAGCACCAGTTTAACAAAGTGGAATTGGTGAAATTCAGCCTGCCCGAAAACTCGTATGAGGAACTGGAGAAACTCACCCGGGATGCGGAGAGCATCCTCCAGGAGCTTGAGCTTCCCTACCGTGTGATGGCCCTGTCCACCGGTGATTTAGGTTTTAGCTCAGCCAAGACTTATGATCTCGAAGTGTGGCTTCCGAGCTTCAAAACTTACCGCGAGATTTCATCTTGCAGCAATTTTGAAGACTTCCAAGCCCGCCGCGCCAATATCCGCTTTAGACGTGAGCCTAAAGGGAAACCGGAATTTGTCCATACTCTAAACGGCAGCGGTTTAGCCATCGGCCGCACGGTGGCCGCAATTCTGGAGAATTACCAGGACAGAGACGGCCGCGTGCTTGTCCCTAAGGCGTTGCAGCCGTATATGGGCGTGGAGGTTATCGGGTGATTCTGAAGGGCCAGAATTCAGGAGTCAGGAGTTCAGGAGTCAGGAGTCAGAATTCGAGAATTCGGAATTCAGAATACCCGGAGAATATGCTTCCCAGTAATTTACCAACTCCTTGCAAGAGAAGTTGGATTAAGGTATTGTCAGTAATTTTGTTAATGTGCTAATAAAGCAATGGATTATCTGTAAAAATGTGTTAAAATATGTTTATTGTCAGCCGTAAAAATATATGTTATACTTTTTTACGGTTGTCTCATCATGGAGGGGTGTCCGAGTGGTTTAAGGAGCTGGTCTTGAAAACCAGTGACTCCGCAAGGGGCCGTGGGTTCGAATCCCACCCCCTCCGCCATTTTATCTTGGCCTCGTAGCTCAGGTGGATAGAGCGGGGGTTTCCTAAACCCTGTCTTGCGGGGGTTCGAGTCCTCCCGGGGCCACCATTTTGAGAATCAATTGATTAGTACGTTTGATTAGTACGTTGCCGAAAGTATTACCTTTGATCCTTTGATAGTCCACGAGGTATTAGATGGTTCACCAAGACTGGATGCGCCTGGCCTTTGAACAGGCTCAAATTGCTTTTGAGTTAGGCGAAGTCCCGATTGGGGCTGTTGTCGTTCAAGATGGCAAAGTAATAAGCTCTGCTCATAATGAAAAGGAGCAGCGGCAAGACCCTACTGCCCATGCGGAAATATTGGCGATCCAGAGAGCTGTGGAAGTTTTGGGCTCGTGGAGACTGTCCGATGCCACCCTCTATGTTACGCTTGAGCCATGTCCCATGTGTGCTGGAGCCATAATTCAAGCGCGCTTGCAGCGTTTGGTTTATGGGGCGGCAGACTTAAAAGGCGGCGCTGTGGGCTCAGTTATGAATGTTCTTGATATCAATCGCTGGAATCACCGGGCTGAAGTCATCGCCGGGGTCATGGAAGCAGAGTGCTCCCAGATTCTTAGGGACTTTTTCGTTAAACGCCGCTGAGTTTCAGCGTTATTTACTAAATAATTTTGGAGAGATGGCTGAGTTGGTCGAAGGCGCTCGACTCGAAATCAAATCGATCAAATGTCCGACCGTTCGACACAAATCCGCATGAAATCAGGCTTTGTGAGCGTCTGATGTGCGAAATTTTTTCGCAAATGCTAACACTTTGCACACAGTTTTCTAAAAAGCGTTTTTCCGCTTAAGCGGTTAAACATATACGGAGGGGTATCGAAGTGGTCATAACGGGGCTGACTCGAAATCAGTTTGCGAGCAATCGCACGCGGGTTCGAATCCCGCCCCCTCCGCCATTTGACATTTCACAGCGACATGGAACCAAACACCATGCCGCTGTTTTGTTCTCTGTTCATATATGATTCCATCAACTCCTGGTGCTTTTGTGAATGCCGTGCGATGCGCTGACCTTCAGGACTGACCAGATACTCCGCCAACGACTCCTTGGAGATAAGATTTTTGCCATAATAATTTACCGCTTGTATTTTTCCGTCCGCCGCCCAGTTGTTGATGGTGGTGTCGTTATAGCCTGTCAGATCTGCTGCCTGTTTGGTGGTCAGCATATCCGGCTCGTCCGCCCATTCCTCCATGCAGGCATGCGCTACCGTGTGACCTTCGGTACGCCGACCCAGCTTATTTGGGAGCCGGAAAATCTGCTGGCCGTGCTGAAGCTGAGCTATACCCTCTCGATTACAGATCCCGTAAACCCGCTCAAAATATGTAAGCACTGTAGAGAAGCGTATTACAATCCGAACTCCCGCAGTGAATTCTGTTCGGTCAAGTGCCGGAACCACTACAATGTGCGGGCGTTTCGGGAAAGAAATAAAGAAAATTGAAGATTTATATGAAAAAGCAGACCTTTATGTAGGTTAGTTTTTTGCGTGTTCATGTATATTTTTTATTATATTTGACTATTTGTACTGCATATTTCAAAATTAAAATAACTAACAGTTCTTAAGCCATTTGTCTTAAGCCATTTGTCTTGTACTGCGGAGTCGAAAGAAGTATAATGTAATTGGATTTTTATGGGATATTACCAGTGGCTTGTTGTAACTACAAAACAGAAGATTTTCTGTATATAAGATTGTTTCAAGAAGATGACGCTATGGAAAGCTTCGAACATTATGTATATAAAACTGAGGTTAATTGGTCTTTGCTAACCGAAGGCCTTACTTTGCCTGTCGAAAATCAAGTAATCTTCGCAAGAAACATGGGAAAGTTTCTGCAACGAGGAGAATCTAAACCAATAAACATCTACCTTAATGGAAGAAGATATACAGCACAAATACGAAATGTCAATTTTGATACAAGATTTAAAAGAATCAAAGATACTCTTCAGATTCGATATCCTCGCAACGGTAACTTGGCAAGAGCACTGCAATCCAGTTTCTTAAAAAGTTATAATTTTATCATGCTTCAGAGAGAAATGCGTCCCAAAGGAGACCGCGTCATGATAAAATTACCTGAATATTTTAAGGAGTATCTTGCTATCTATACAACTGAATATGAAGACTCCTACATTTTTGAAGCAATCACGGCTGATGATATTCTCTTGCTGAAACAGGTGGTTGAGAATCAATCAGAGCGCGTTTTAGAATCTAATTTCAATTTTGATATCGTAGATAAAGGTTCTACAATTCTTGAAGATGAACGGGTCGTTAGAATTCGAAAGCTGAATAGAAAAATAGGCGACAATCTCAAACTGCTTTACGATTATCGGTGTCAAATCTGTGGAAAGTTTATCGGAGAAGGATATGGAGCACATGTCATAGAGGCGCATCACATCGATTATTTTGTAAAAAGTTTAAATAACGATGCAAGTAATCAACTTATTGTGTGCCCGAATCATCACTGTATTATCCACGAGGTAAATCCGGTTTTCGATAGAAAAAAACTGATTTATCTATACCCAAACGGAATGCAAGAAGGTTTGGTAATTAATAAGCATCTGTAGATGTAATTAAGTTTGATCAACATTCTGAATACACTTTTTTATATGACGGGTGTTCTGATTGCAGCCAAAGAGCTGATCCGGACACTCGTCAGTTGTTTTCAAAGGAGGCAACCAAATGAATAAGGTTATTAGCGCCGACATTGCCATTACCGCTTGTGTCATCCTGTGTGCCGCTGTGTGGCCTCGGAGTTACGAAAGCAGGGATGTACCCGCTGAAACGGTTAAAACCGGCGTAAACACCAAAATTGCGGCGAAACCGGGGGAAGTTCCACAGCTTATTATTTCTGTCGAAAATAATGCCCCAGAGCCGGAGCCTGCAGTCGAAATTGAGCCGATAAAACAGGCTGCACCAGTAATAGTTGATAGCTCCGAGTTATCCCAGCCCGCTAAGTCAGCATCGAAGTCAATTTCACTGCCTGTGCAGCCATCAGCCGATCTCAAGCCCGGCTCAAAGACTGTCATTGACGATAAGCCGTATATATGGATTCCCGGCTTCGGCTGGATTGAAGATCATTGCGGCGGAAGTGTAGGAATTACAGTTAACGGAGAAGGTGACATCAATAAGCAGGTTGGCGGTATGGGTGGCGGTACGACAGTCGGCAACCCCGGCGATGAGCTGACTGGACATAAAGTGGGCATCATGGGCGGCGGTACAGTCGCAGAAGATATGTACGAGAACGGCAATAAAATCGACATAATAGGCGGCGATGACTCTCATTCTGAAAAATCAGCCTCTCCGACGGTTGAACTGCCGGAATCGGAAGGCGAGGCCATATACATAGAGTTCATGGAAAAACCCAAAAAAACAGTACCCCTCCGGATTATAAGCCAAATACAGTCCCGCCTGGTCAATAGCCTCAAAATTGCGAAAGCAGGGGCATCACAAAAATCTTCGCCAACTGACATATCCCTTCGCGTTGATACGAAAACTACATTCCCAGAGGGTATTGTTGCTTACTTCATCGGCAAAATTGATTATGGTTTCTTTTGGCGAGTAAGGCACACCCCAGCCTAAAATGCTGGTCAGCAGTAAAATAAATCATAATAAACCACCACACTTTCATAAATGCGCAAACTCATTCAAAAAGGTTCTCCATCTTGCAGCCTAATGCTTGTGCCAGGCTATGCAGTGAGGCTGCCTGTGCCTTGTTGATATCGTTCTGTCTCTGCTCATAGAGCTGGATCATGCGCAGGGCAACACCTGAAGCTTTGGAAAGTTCCTTCTGTGAAAGTCCTCGAGCTTTTCGTAATCGGCTTAAATTAGTTTCGCTTATATTTTTACTCTCTGTTAAGAGTTCATCGACTGTGGAAACAAACTTATTAATGTCGGCTTCATGAAGAGTGGGGTACATCCGCAGTAGTTCAGTAAAAGGTAATACTTTATGGATTTCCTCAAAGCTGTGTCCGGAATACCACTGATAATATGCCAGCGCCCAGCCTGCCCAATAAATCGGAGAACGGTCAAAACGTGGTGTAGGAGCGGTTTCTACTGACTGGCCAGTTGTAATAAAAACGACCTCACGAGCAAGCTCAACCCCACTTTTTCCGGCAATATATTTTGGGTTACCGCGACCAAATTCATCGACAAGCCCAGACTGCAGGAAGAGCATGAAAAATTCATCGGGCTCATATTTAAGGTCAAAAACCGCATAATCCATCATAGCCGCAAGGGTTTTTTGTGCTTTATTCAGGTAGGATTCTTTGTATGCGTGGGTCATCGTTTTTCATCTCCTCTCTGAGGATATCCAGTACAAACAGGTCTCCTTTCAGCGTCTTAAGGTCTTTTTTCTTGCTTTGATATGCCTGACGGGCAATGTTATCTCTGCTCATCCGTTTAATATGATATTCCTGATAACTTGCTACCTCGTATCCTTCAAAACTAATTTGTTTAAATGCTTTTGGAGAAATCAATACCACTTGCTCCCCAAGAGCCCCAAGGCGCATAGCCTCATCCAAATCACGCAAGGAGAGTGCGCCGCTGACAAAATCCTCCGCAAAAGAGAAATAGGAATCATCGGCCCGATATCCTATAATCAAATCCTTCCCTTTTATGTCGGGCATAAAGGTCTGTATGATATACTCACGTGCTTGTAGTGCAAGTGCCGCAGATAGATCGAATGTACGGTTTTGCAACAGCAGCGCCAGCCAATTCAGGATGTGATAGCTGCCATCGGAAAGGTTCAACAAATCAAGACCTTCGGTATTTAGAATGTACTTATTGGCGAAACCGTCCTTCTGTGTGGGACAGGCCCATTCTTTTGCCAGATCCAGGCTTTCGGTGCAATAAAATCCCTGCCCATAATCGTTATAAGGCTTACCTTCACCGAGCTCGGGATGCTTCACGATTTGAGGCGAGCCATGATATATGATCACAATGAATTCCTCCTCACAGATAGTATCGTCATAACGATAGTTTCTTATACAATCTCAGCATATCGTTAGAGCGATACTTTGTCAACTAAAATCAGTGCTTACTGTCAATTCGCTCACACCATGCTATCAACAAGGACGGCTCGATTCTGAATCACATTATTTTTTATATAACTTGGTGTAAAAAATCGCATTTTTATATTCGCTCATTCTAACACTGATTCTAATACATTCTAACCATTCTCGTCAGAGAATGTGTTAGAATCACTTATTCAGTCTTTAGTCCTGTGCAAAGATTCATAATGTTACCAATGGCAGGCCTATGCAAAACATAAAACAAGTGAATGATGTGATTGGAGTGTGGCTGTGATGGACTGAATATTGAAACACTTCTGAGCTATATTTTAGTAAAATTGTATATAATAATGCTATAATGATGTACATGAAGGGAGGCGACAATAATGCCCCAAATCAGACCAATCACTGATTTAAGAAACACCAATGAAATCTCTGACCTTTGCCACGCCAAGAAAGAACCGATATTCATAACGAAAAACGGCTATGGCGATTTAGTTGTTATGAGTATTGAAACCTTTGATTCCATGCTGGAAGACCGTGAACTCGATGCGGCTATCGCGGAGGCCGAAGCGGAGTACACTTCTGATGACCAGCTAGTCGCTGCAAGAGAAGCTCTATCGAGTTTAAAGAGGAAGCATTTTGGAAAATAAACCCGCCGCCGTAAAATTACTGCCTCGTGCATACCGCGATTTGGACGGTACTTATAGTCACAATCCGATACTCAAAAAGCCAATTTTAAGTGGCTGATGTTAACACCATGCTCACAAATATCCGAAAAACGTGCTTGTGTTAGCATTTTCCTCGAAGCCTTTACCTGCACGCCACACAGCCAATCAAACCCGCACCACTGCACCATTTTCCCCGCTCCGGCAGGTACCTAAAAGCACCCCAAAAACTCAGCGAAACCTCTGATGTTTCTGCGCCGGCCGGGCAATACGCTGGCCCTGTCGAGGACATGCAGATTTGCTGCTGAATGCGCCAACAGGGATAACAGCGTCCAACTCTCCTGCATCCCGCCGCCGGAGAAAAATAAACTATTCAGAGCTATAAAGGCCTGAACAGTTGCGGATGTCAGCCGGCTGCGTAAACGGATAAACCCTACGATGGAGTAGGGCTGTTTTGTAAATCGACGTGAGGTGAACGGTTTTGGACTATACAGAAACGGCTGAAATGTGAGAATGAAAAGCTCCGGCAGCGCAGCCGAAGACCTTTTCATAGAGCTGTTTTCGGATACCTTCGGTGTTGAGAAGGCGGGGTACCTCTATTCGCAGTACCCGTTTTATGACATCTATCAGAACACCCGCTTCGCCGACTTCGTGCTGGAAAACGGCGCACGGCGCGTGGCGTTTGAGATCGACGACGAGGCGTCGCACAACAAGGCTATCGTCTCACAGAACAAGTTCTACGACGACCTGCTCAAGCAGAACAGCATGGTACATCTGGGCTGGGATGTCTACCGCTGGGCCGTGCGTCAGATGCAGATTCAGCCGGATACAGTTAAGGACGAACTGCGCGTCTTTCTCGGCACACATCCTCAATTCCGCGAAATCGAGGACTACCTGCCCGCTCAGCGCGGCAAGGCGCTGGACGGCGCCAAACTGGAGCTTAGAGAACATCAGAAGGCGGCTCTGAAAATATTTCAAGCCCGGCTTTACCCTCGGCCTGACCGCGACGCCGGAACGTGCCGACGACAAGAATATCCTTGATATATTCAAAAACACAGCGCACAAGCTGGACATCAAGACCGCCGTGGAGATCGGCGAGCTGGTTCCCGTGCGCTGCATTCGTATCCACACCAATATTGATTTGACAAAAGTGCGCTTCAATAGCGTTCAATATAACATCCGCGATCTGGAGAGCAAGATCTATGTGCCGGAGCGCAACCGCCTCATCGTGGACACATGGCTCAAGTATGTGCGGGACAAGCGTACCGTCGTGTTCTGCGCGTCGGTCAAGCACGCCGAGCAGATTGCCGATATGTTCCGCGGGGAAAATGTCGTTGCCGCAGCCGTATCGGGCGTCATGAAAGCCTTCGAGCGGAAAGAATTTATTGCCAAGTTTGAGAGCAGCGAGGTCAAGGTTTTGTGCGCCTGTGACCTGCTCAACGAAGGCTGGGACTGTCCCCAGACCGAGGTGCTGTTCATGGCGCGACCGACCATGTCCAAGGTACTTTATACCCAACAGCTTGGGCGCGGAATGCGGCTTTATGAGGGTAAGAATAGCCTGATGGTGTTCGACTTCGTGGACAATGCCAGCCAGTACAATATGCCACAGTCCCTTCACCGTCTGTTTCGCCTCAAGGATTATCGCGCCGGCGCCATGGTGCTGGCTCCACAGGGGCAAAAGGCCGCCGAAGAGAACCTGTACGCACGCGGCGAAAAGCCCGATGCGCTCATCGACTGGCCGGTGGACGCCATGGATTATGAGCTGGTGGATATCTTCAACTGGAAGGAGGAAGCCGCCGGTATGATGTCGCAGATGGAGTTCGTCCGCCGCGTAGACGTGCAGGCCGAGACGATCGAGCGGTATGTCCGTGAGGGGATGATCGTACCGGACCTCATCGTACCGATAAGCGAGCATCGGACGTTCAAGTATTTCAAGGAGGAAACTCTAGAAAAGTACGCCGAACAGTTCGGATGGACGCTGATCAACGACGACAACCGAAAGGACTTGTTTATGGACATGGTGCGGCAGATGGATATGAGCTATTCCTATAAACCCGTGTTGATGAAGGCGATCCTGCTCTACGCCGACGATAAGGGCCGCGTGAAGCTCTCCGACATCGATCAGTGCTGCAAGCTGCATTTCCTTTTCGTTTAACTGTGTCATGGTATTATCTCCTTCTCCTTTTTCTTATTGGAGATTATTGTCATTACACGGTAAAAATACAGCCCCCTGAGAAAAATAGCACACCGCCTGACTGTCAGCCAAATACCACACCATCCAGCCCGCATGATGACTTGGCGGTAGAGGAAAATTCCCCCGCTGAAGGAAATAACGCTCCTTTTGTCATTGATAACATGGATAATACATTTCAGATAAAACTTGCGACGGGTTTTAATGAAGAGAGCTTGGCCTTACTGAAAAGCGGATAAGGATAAAAAATCCATGATTTGACGGAAATTATAGAAGCGATCGGGGCTTCGCGCAGTGACGCGAAGCCCCTTTAAAATGACATACTGTTTAACCAATTTATTGCGTACAAAGGTACGTTGGTCAGCCACTCCTCTTTTCTAAAATCCGACATCGATGTACGAAAGGCCACTTTCGGTTGATATTTTTGAAAATAACTTTTGAGGCTCTTAGCTTGCAAGTTTTCGGAGGCTTTGACCTCCAGTGGAATAATATTAGAATTGCTCTGGAAGATAAAATCAACTTCGGCGCTTCCTTTTTCCGCTGACCAGTAGAAAGGTATAAACTCCCTGCCGGATACAAGCTGCTGTAAAACATACTGCTCCGTTAAGGCCCCTTTAAACTCTTCGAAAACCCTATTTCCTTCAAGCAAAGACCTTAAGTCAAGCCGGCTTAAAGCGGCCAAAAGCCCGACATCCAGGATAAATAGCTTAAAGGCATGAAAGTCTTGATAGGCCATGAGCGGCATATCCGGCTTAGTCACCCGATGTACTTTGTAAACCAGGCCACAATCAAGCAGCCATTGCAGAGCAAGCTCATATTCTCGCGCTCTTGCACCCTGTCTAATCAGCCCGTAAACAAACTTGCGGTTTTCTTTGGCTAGCTGGGCGGGGATAGAATTCCACAGCATTCTGATTCGTGGAACAGTTTCATTGGGGGCGTGTTTTGAGAAATCCTGCTCATAAGTCATCAACAACCGGTTTTGGATCTCGCGTACTTTTGTATAATCCTGAGTGAGAATAAAAGTGGAGACGGCTTCCGGCATTCCGCCGATATAATAATATTGTTTTAGCGAATCAAGGTATTTGCCTTTGAAGGTTGTGATTAAACTAAAATCCCCCTCTCTTAACAGCTGTGCCAGATTGCCATTGCTGGTGGCTTCCAGAAACTCCAAAAAATCCAGGGGATATAGGTCCAGAAAATCAACCTTTCCTACCGGAAAAGATGTTCCGGGGTGAAGCGCAACCCCCAGCAAGCTGCCGGCGGCCAACACATGATATTCAGGTGCATTTTCGTAGAAATACTTGAGTGAGGTTAGAGCCCGCGGTACCTCCTGGACCTCGTCAAAAATTATTAAAGTGTTTTCCGCTTCTATCGTTACCCCGGCTTCAATTTGAAGGGCAGTAATAATTCGATGGATGTCAAGATTGCCACTAAACAGGCTTTCCATGCGCTCGTTATTGTCAAAATTAATGTAGGCGCATTTTTGATACTGAGTCCTGCCGAATTCTTTCATGAGCCACGTCTTCCCGACTTGCCGGGCACCGCGAATAATCAGCGGTTTTCTATAGGGAGAGTCTTTCCACTCGATTAAATCATTTATAGCTTGTCTCCGCATCGACGGCACCTCCAGTTACATATAGTCTAACCAAAATATAGCACATAAACCACAAAAGTCAAAGGACTTACTGATTGATTTAAGCGAACGGATGGAAAATGTGTACTGCCGGTTACTCCGGTTGAATCATGGTGATACTTCTCCCATTCCCGGGGAGTATAGACCACGATATCAAGGTCGCGTCCGTATTCGACTTTGAGGAGTATTTCGCGCACGAGCGCACGTTTATCTTTGGTATCGGCGAGCTTTGAAGATAAAAATCAGCATATAAGCCCCCTGATTAGGGGGATTTTTTTTGTGAATGTAGAATTAAATTACGTTAAGCCAAAAAACTTCTTATTACAAAGTTTTCGAGTAAACAATAAAAGCTGCACACAAGATATAAAAATAAGAAAAAACTGGAGGAGTAAAAACGATGGCAACAGTCAAACCTTTTCAAGCATTAAGGCCTACCCCGGAGTTGGCAGACAAGGTGGCTGCCCTTCCGTATGATGTGATGAACAGTGAGGAAGCGCGCGTGATGGCAAAGGGTAATCCTTATTCCTTCCTGCATGTGGATAAGGCGGAGATAGACCTTGATCCGTCCATTGACCCCTACGATCAAAGGGTCTACGAAAAGGCCAGGGATAATTTAAAGGGTATGATTGAACAAGGGACATTTATTCAAGAGGACAAGCCCAGCTTCTATATTTACAGGCAAGTAATGAACGGCCGGGCTCAAACCGGGCTGGTGGGGTGTACTTCCATCGATGATTATCTCAATGATATTATTAAAAAGCATGAGCACACCCGGGCCGATAAGGAACTGGACCGGATTAAACATGTTGATTACTGCAATGCCAATACGGGGCCGATATTTCTGACCTACCGGGCCAAACAGGAAATCAATGAACTGATTAGCCGCTGGGTAGAGGCCCGCAAACCGGTGTATGATTTTGTCTCGGGGGACGGGATCGGGCATACGGTGTGGGTTATTGATGATGTGGCTGTCATTGAAAAGCTGGCGAGCGCGTTTGCCGGGGTTGAGTACCTGTATATCGCTGATGGACACCATCGTTCTGCTTCGGCGGTAAAAGTCGGACTGAAGCGGCGGCAACAATTTCCTAATTTCACGGGCACGGAAGAATTCAACTACTTTTTGTCCGTCTTGTTTCCGGATGAGCAACTATTCATTATGGACTATAACCGGGTGGTGAAAGACTTAAACGGCAACACGGTACAAGACTTTATACAGAAGTTACAACAAAAATTCGAGGTGGAAGAGTACAAAGGCCAGGGTTCATACAAGCCTGCGGAGAAGCATTCGTTTGGCATGTATTTAGAGGGCAAATGGTACAAGCTCACAGCTAAAGAAGGAACTTTTGATCCCGGCGACCCGGTTGACCGTTTGGACGTTTCTATTATGCAAAATAATCTCATGAACCCGATTTTAGGCATTGAAGACCCCAGAACAGACAAGAGGATTGACTTCGTGGGCGGCATCAGGGGTTTGGCAGAACTTGAGCGCAGGGTGAAGGAAGGGATGAAAGTGGCTTTCTCCATGTATCCGACTACGATAGCCGATTTAATGGCGATTGCGGATGCGGGGAAAGTGATGCCGCCCAAATCTACCTGGTTTGAGCCGAAACTGAGAAGCGGTTTGTTTATTCATGAACTATAAAGGGGCGCATAGCCCCCCTTAATGCCGGGTTTGTAGAATTTCTGTAATACTCAAAATGTTTTAGGAGTGAATCGAATGATTTTTGGAGAATGGATAAAAGAGTTTCCAGGGGGAATCATTGTTACGGATGCAGCGGGCAAAATTATTGATATGAACGAAGTAGCCTGCAAGACGTGGGAGAAATTCGGAGGAAGCGGTTTAATTGGGAAAAACATCCTCGACGTTCATACTGAACCGTCTCGGAGCAAAGTTAAGGAAATGCTCGAAACTCAGGCAGCCAACAAATACACAATTGATAAAAACGGAGTAAAGAAACTCATTTATCAAACCCCTTGGTACAAAGCAGGTGCATATGCCGGGTTTGTGGAGTTAGCTTTGGAGATACCAAAAGATATGACGAATTATATCAGGGGCTAAACGTATGCAAGCCAGACACTCAGACTATTATCCTGTCATCCATTGGCGCGATTTTAAGTTAAAGTTATTTATTGAAGGTGTGTTTGTTGGACTGCTTTCAGGCATGGTTGGGGTTGCCTTTCGGTTTGTTCTTGAAAAAGCCGACTTGTGGCGCGCCGAGCTTTTCCCGTGGTTGCGGGAAAAAGGTCCGGCTGTCATTGTTATCTGGTTTGTCATATTGGCGGTCATCGCCGTGATTTTAGGCTTTTTGGGCAGAAAAGAACCCATGGCCGTCGGGAGCGGAATTCCCCAAGTGAAGGGGGAGCTTGTAGGACATCTGAAAATGAACTGGGCTCAGGTGTTGGCCGTGAAATTTGCCGGAGGGATTCTGGCGATTGGAGCGGGTTTATCTTTAGGGCGGGAGGGGCCGTCGGTCCAGTTAGGAGCAGTGACAGCCAAAGGCTTTAGCCGGTTTTTCAAGAGGCTTCAGATTGAGGAAAAATATCTCATGACCAGCGGAGCCGGTGCCGGGTTGGCAGCGGCCTTCAGTGCGCCCTTGGCTGGGGTGATCTTTTCCCTGGAAGAACTGCATAAAAATTTTTCTCCGGCCGTTTTAATGTCAGCCATGTCCGCTTCGCTCACGGCGGATTTTGTAGCGCAGAAGTTTTTCGGGCAGTCTCCGGTATTTGACTTTCCTAATCTCCCGGTTTTGCCCATCAATGCCTATGGGTATTTAATAGGGTTAGGGGTTGTTGCCGGGGTTTTGGGATCGTTTTTTAACGTTACTCTGCTAAGTGTTTTGAGAGGATATGATCGTTTCACGCGCATTCCGCAGGCGCTTAAGATAATGTTTCCGTTATTTCTGGCCGGGGTGCTGGGTTTTATACTGCCGCAAGTCCTGGGCGGCGGCAATGCTTTGGTGGATTCCTTGGCTGATACCAGGTATACGCTTGGGTTTTTAGTGATCCTTTGGATGGTCAAATTTTTGTTTACGATGCTAAGCTTCGGGTCGGGCGTGCCCGGCGGGATCTTTCTTCCCCTGTTAGTGCTTGGGGCCTTAACAGGCAACATTTATGCCCAGGTGATGCAACACTTTTTTCATTTTAACCCGGAGTTTATCAATAACTTTATCGTGTTTGCGATGGCGGCTTATTTTACGGCCATTGTTAAGGCTCCCATTACCGGAAGCATCCTGATTACAGAAATGACGGGAACTTTGGAGCACATGTTTGCCTTGGTTGCGGTTTCGATGACGGCTTATTTGATCAGTGATTTGCTTAAAACCGTTCCTGTGTATGACAGCCTGCTCGACCGGATTTTAGCCAAACAGGCTCAAAGCAGGTCTGAACAGAATGAGCACAAAGGCAAGGTAATTACGGAAGCGTCCATTACTTTAAATTCAAAACTGGCCGGGAGAATGGTCAGGGAAATCACCTGGCCCCCCAACTGCTTGCTTGTTAGCATAAAAAGAGGGGATAAAGAAATCATTCCCAAAGGGGAAAGCAAACTGATGCCGGGGGACTTTATTTATGTACTTACGGATGAGAATCAAACGGTGAATTTGCAGAGGTATTTGTTCGAGATGGCTGAGGAGCAACTCTAAAGCCAAGCAAGTCCGAAGCCTATACCCGGTGCCTGAGGTGCTATAGGATGGGCAGACAATTCAGAAAATAATGCAAGACTGGGGAATTGTATATTCAAACGATTTAATGCGTCATCGCATAATAGAGATGCGATGACGCATTTGCTGCTAAATGAGAACTAAAGCGGTTTTGGGGAGAGTATATGTTCTAAGAGTGTTTTTGTCTAATGAAAAAATGCATCGTTTGGGTGTAAAAAGCCTTAGAATAAACCAATAGGTATAAGTATTTAGAATAGAAAAACGCAGATAAATAGCGGTTTTTAGAGAAAGTTTAGTTATTTCATCTAATTGGCACTAATCTTGCTAATTTTAAGATGACACGAAATTTAAAGATAATCATGCGCTGGGGGTGAAGCTTAGTTTCTTAAATAATGCATCGTTGCAGTCATCGAAGATAGAGGGAGGAAGAGTGGATGCAGGAAACAGAAAAATTTAACCGAGTGCTTACCAGAAAAGATGTTTTAGCCCTGGCTTTTGGAGCCATGATCGGCTGGGGTTGGGTAGTGCTCGCCGGAGGCTGGGTGAAAACCGGAGGTTCCTTAGGAGCTATTTTAGCGTTTTTAATCGGGGCAGTAGCCATTATTTTCATTGGCTTAACTTATGCAGAGCTTGTCGCGGCGATGCCGTTAGTCGGCGGGGAGCATGTTTACAGCTATCGGGCTTTAGGCATAACGGCCTCATTCATAACAACGTGGACAATTATATTAGGGTATGTTTCGGTAGTCGCTTTCGAAGCGGTGGCCTTGCCAACGGTCTTAGATTACTTAGTGCCTGGCTACCAGCATGGTTATATGTGGACGATTGCCGGGTGGGATGTCTATGCGACCTGGGTATTAGTGGGAGTTGCCGGTTCGATTATCATCACCTATATTAATTATATAGGGATTAAGACCACGGCTGTGCTCCAAAACCTCCTGACCGCCCTGATTATTATTGTCGGGATCATGTTTATTACGGGAAGTTTGTTTAACGGTAGCACAGCCAAGATGGAGCCTCTGTTTGTTGACGGTGTAAAAGGAATATTCGGGGTCTTGATCGCCGTACCGTTTATGTTTGTTGGTTTCGACGTTATTCCGCAGGCGGCTGGGGAAATTAAGCTTCCCTATAAGGTGATTGGAAAAGTATTGCTGTTATCCGTCTTTATGGCCGCCGCCTGGTATGTGTTAATTGTGTTGGGTGCTGCCAGGGCGTTAACTGTTCAAGAAATGGAAGCATCCCAGCTCGTTACTGCCGATGCGATGGCTGCAGTATTTGGCGGTGCCTGGGCCGGAAAGCTTTTAATTATTGCCGGCATTGGTGGTATTATTACCAGCTGGATTGGTTTTTTTATCGGCGGGAGCAGAGCCATTTATGCCATGGCTGAAGCCCGTATGCTGCCGGCTTTTCTGGCCAAGCTGCATCCCAAGTATAAAACCCCAACCAATGCAATTCTGCTGATTGGGGTGCTTTCAACTCTGGCACCGTTCTTTGGCCGCAAAACACTGGTTTGGCTGGTCGACGCAGGCGGTCTTGGGATTATTATTGCCTGGGGCATGGTGGCGCTGTCCTTCTTGGTATTGAGAAAACGGGAACCCCAGATGGTGCGTCCCTTTAAAGTAAAGTACGGACAATTTGTAGGGTATGCCGCAGTGATTCTATCCCTGGCGCTGTCCCTTCTCTACCTGCCGTTTAGTCCATCCGCACTGGTGTGGCCGTATGAATGGGCGATCTTTTTAGGCTGGATGGCCGTGGGGATTATTTTCTATGGCTATGCACGCATGGTCTATGGAAACGCTGCAGATAAGCTGATGAAGCATGAGCTTGAGAAAATTAATGTCGCTAAGTAAGCTTGCTAACATATTAAGCTAAGGTACAAATATCGAACCTATTAGAGTAAGGGGTTTCGTGTTATGCGCGAAGCCCCTTTGAACGTTTTAGATAATTCCTACTAAAACCTAAAAATGTCGCAAAGAAGGGATATATAGGGAAATTAGGTGAATTCAGTACGTAATTGCCCGTGGGTATCTTTGAAAGGGCTGGATCTTGCGTAATTCGTAAATATGACTAAAACTTCATTTGACCCGCTCCCGTCCGAGGAATAAACTATCTTTGTGTTTACCTTGGGGTGGGGGAGAATTAGAGATGTTGTTCTATCAATCAGCGTTTTATTTGGTTATAGGCCTGCTTGTTCTGGGAGGCTTATTTTCTTTGGCTGCGCGCAGCAGGGCGCGCTTAAGTGTGGCTCTGGCTTATGCCCTTAGTACAGCAGGGTCATTAGCCGGGATCATTTTCGGAGTATCTGCCTTAATGGGCCGGGTGACGCTGGACGTAAACCTCCAATCCGCGTCAATCCCGGCCCTAGATTTTTCCCTGCATCTCGATGCGCTTTCGGCCTTTTTTATCGTGGTGATTTCCACGATCTCTTTGGCAGTGTCCGTTTTTTCCATAACCTATATGAAAGAGTACATTGGCAAATACGATGTAGGAGTAGTAGGGCTTCTCTATAACTTCTTTATCCTGGCGATGATCTTATTGGTTAGCGGCGGAACCTCGTTTGTGTTCTTGTTCTGCTGGGAATTGATGTCCCTTATTTCCTACTTCTTGGTCGTGTCTGATCATCGGGACGCCAAGGTGAGGCAGGCTGGGTTTATCTATATCGTCATGACCCATATCGGGACTCTGTTTATTATCGCGGCTTTTTTGCTTTTGTACCGGGAAACCGGTAGCTTTAGCTTTGCTAAGGCTGCCGCCCTAGGGCCAACGCTTGCTCCGGCCTTGAAAACGGGGATTTTCTTGCTGGTGACTTTAGGTTTCGGCACCAAAGCGGGGATTATACCCTTGCATATCTGGCTGCCGAAAGCACATCCGGCTGCGCCCAGCAATGTCTCGGCCCTGATGTCCGGGGTGATGCTTAAGACCGCCATTTACGGCTTTGTCCGGGTGGTCGTTCAGATCCTGGGGGGCGGCCCGGTCTGGTGGGGCGTCTTAGTTCTGGCGCTTGGAGCGGTTTCGGCGCTTCTCGGCGTCATGTATGCTTTGATGGAGCATGACATCAAACGGCTCCTGGCGTACCACAGTGTGGAGAATATCGGGATCATTCTGATGGGGATTGGGGCTGCGCTCATCTTCATGGGTTACGGCCTGCCGCAAGTTGGTATGATCGCGCTCGCGGCCGGGCTATTTCACGTGTTCAACCATGCAGTGTTCAAAGCGCTCTTGTTCCTAGGGGCCGGTGCGATTCATTATGCGACCGGAACGCGGGACGTTGAGAAAATGGGAGGGCTGCTGCGCCGGATGCCGTGGACCGGTTTCTTCTTCTTGATCGGTTCGGTCTCGATCTCGGCCTTGCCTCCCTTTAATGGCTTTGTAAGCGAGTGGCTGACCTTTCAGTCCCTCTTAATGCTGGGCTCAGCTCCCGGGAGCACAGCCCTTAAAATCGCCGGACCGGTGTTTGCGGCTTCTCTGGCCTTGACCGGAGCCCTGGCTGCCGCCTGTTTTGTGAAGGCGTTTGGCATCCAGTTTTTGGCCCAGCCGCGAAGCGCCGCCGCTGCAGGGGCTGAAGAAGTGCCTGCAAGCATGAGGGTTGGTATGGCCGTGTTAGCCGTCATTAGTTTTGTAGTCGGGGTATTCCCGGCAAGCATTATCCGGCTCTTAAGCCCGGTGATTGCCGCCTTGGTGGGAGCGGAGAGCGTGCTGCCGGCTCTGGGGAGCTACCGCTGGCTGAGTGTGAGCCTGAGGCTGGACGGCTTCTCAGGTGCAGGGGCAGGCGCGGGCGCCGTGGGCGCAGCTACTACCGGTGCTGCGGCAGCACCTAGTGCCATCGGTTCCGTGGGTGCGCTCTCTCCACTGCTTGTGCTCGGGCTATTAGTTATTGCCATTGCTTTGATCTATCTTATCGCAAAACGCGTTGGGCGCGGGGGGACGGTCCGGGTTGACGAGACCTGGAACTGCGGCATGGAGCTGACACCCCAGATGGAGTATACGGCGACTTCATTCTCCAAACCCATCCGCATTATCTTTCGCCGGATTTTGTTCCCGACGCGGGAGGTTGAGAAGGAATACCTTCTTAAACCTTACTTTACCAGCCGCATTGTGTACAAAGGGGCGATTAAGCCGGTGTTTGAGGATCGGGTCTACCGCCCGCTCACCGGAATTTTTCTCAAGTTCTCGGCCAAGATGCGCTTTTTGCAGTCCGGAAGCATCCATTTGTATGTCGGCTATATCTTCGTAACCCTTGTCGTCTTGCTGATCTTTACCCGATAGGAGGTGCCGGGAATGCTAAAGGCAGTGCTCACTCTCTACCAGGTCTTGCTGCTGATGGCGGCAGCGCCCCTGCTTGTGGGCGTGATTAAAAAGACCAAGGCCTTCTTTCAAGGACGGCGCGGCCCCGGGATATTCCAGCCGTGTTATGATTTGGCCAAGTATATGAACAAAGAATCCGTGGTTTCGGAGCATGCCTCCTGGATCTTTCGGGTCACGCCCTATGTTTACCTAGGTTCGATGCTCGTGATCTCTTTTTTGGTGCCGGTTGTTACAACCGGCGGCAGCGGTGCGTTCACAGGGGATGTGATTCTGATTATTTACCTGCTGGCTCTGGCCCGTTTTTTTCTGGCCATAGCCGGCTTGGACGCCGGAAGCTCATTCGGGGGGATGGCCAGCAGCCGGGAGGCTGCGCTGTCCTCAATCGCTGAACCGGCGCTGGTGCTGCCGCTCTTTACCATGGCGCTGGCGGCCGGGACGACCAACCTCGCGGCAATGGTGGGGAGGGTGGCGCAAGAGGGTTTTAGTGTACTCACCCCGGCTCACCTGATGTCCCTGGGGGCATTATTCGTGGCAGCGATTGCGGAAACCGGGCGGATTCCTGTCGATAATCCCGACACTCACCTGGAATTAACCATGATTCATGAAGGCATGCTGCTCGAATATTCGGGAAAACCCTTGGCTCTGCTGACGTTAGGAGCGGCGCTAAAGCAAATTCTTATTTTTACGTTGCTTGCCAATGTCTTTTTCCCGTGGGGAATCGCCTTGGAGTTAAATTTGGGCTCGCTTGTGCTTGGCACCTTGGTCTTTCTGCTCAAGGTATTCCTGGTGGGCATCATTATGGCCGTTATTGAGACCTCCATGGCTAAGATGAGGCTGTTTAAAGTGCCTGACCTGTTAACCGGCTCCTTTTTGCTGGGACTGCTTGGCTTAATCACGGCATTTCTGCTCAGAGGGTAAATCTTCCCCACAAGGTAAATTCTCAAGAGGCAAATCTTCTCAGGAGGTAAGACGCGTGGCTCTAGGCAATTATCTGGGCGCGGTTAATTTCCTAATCACTTTAATTTTAGGGACATGCTTTGCGGTTTTAGGCTCCCGCCGGATGGAAACTGTGATTAAACTAGCAGTGGCCCAGGCTTTATTACTGGCCGGACTGAGCATAGTACTGGGCTGGGCCACCGGAATCGGGGAGATGTATGTGGCTGCTCTGCTGACGCTGGCGGTTAAAGCAGGAGTGATTCCATATATCCTGACCAAAGTGGTGCGTGGGGTGGGGGTCAGCCGAGAAGTAAACTCCTATGTCAGCCTCAAAATGTCTTTTCTGATTGCGGGCGCGCTCGTCATTGTCTCTTACCTGGCAACCGGACAGATTGTGGGCAGAGGGTCGGGCTTGGTGCATGAAGCCTTGCCCGCTGCTGTGGCCATGATTCTGATGGGGTTGTTCGTGATTATGACCCGCAAGTTGGCAGTGATGCAGATTACCGGTTTTCTTCTGATGGAAAACGGGATTTCCCTGGCGGGGCTTGGCACCACGAACGGCATGCCTTTGGTGGTGGAGCTTGGAATCTTCCTCGATATTTTAATCGGGGTTTTGATCATGGGGGTTTTGGCGTTTCGCATTAACCGCACCTTTGACACGCTCGATACGGAAAATCTGAGGAATTTGCGAGGATGACTACCATGACGCTTGTTTTATCACGAACCTTGTTAGCGGGCATATCTTTGGCCTTATTATCCCTGCCGTTGTTGATTGCTCTTTTAAGCATCTTGGCCAAAGATAAAAAAACCCTTACCTTTATCAATGCCGTGGGCGGGGTGGTGCTTGCCGGAACCGGGCTCATACTGGCTGGCTGGGTTTTTGGCACCGGCCCGCTGGCAGGGCTGCGCGGATTTATTTATATCGATGCTTTAAGCGCTTTTATCATCAGTATTATTGCGGTGGTAGGACTGACCTCGGCCTTATACTCCATCGCTTACACCGGGCGCGAGCTTGCGCAAGGGGAAATTTCTCCCCGGCGCTTGCATTGGTATTATTTTTGGTTTTATATCTTTATTTTTACGATGCTGGCCGTGGTGATGGCCGGGAACCTCGGAATCATGTGGGTGGCAATTGAAGGGACAACCTTGGCTTCTGCCCTCTTGGTAGGGTTTTATGAGAAGAAAACATCGCTGGAAGCAGCCTGGAAATATATTATTATCTGTACGGTCGGGATCATTTTCGCCTTATTTGGCACCATTCTGCTGCATTATGCTGCGGTCTCGGTCACGGGAGAGGGAGGTTCGCTGGATTGGCCGAGCCTGGTGGCCCAGGCCGGGCGCTTAAATCCAAAACTCCTTAAACTGGCGTTTATCTTTGCCCTGGTCGGGTATGGAACCAAGGTGGGGCTGGCGCCGATGCATACCTGGCTCCCGGATGCCCACAGCCAGGCTCCGTCGCCGGTCAGCGCCATGCTCTCCGGAGTCTTGCTCAACTGCGCTCTCTACGGGATCTTGCGCTTTCATTTGATTGTATCCAAGTCGCTGGGGGCTTTTTCCTTCAACCTGTTGCTGGTTTTCGGACTGATTTCGATTGCGGTGGCTTTGCCGTTTATTATGGTCCAGCATGATCTGAAGCGCCTGTTCGCGTATTCAAGCATTGAACATATGGGGATCATCGCGGCCGCGATCGGCCTGGGCAGCCCCCTGGCTCTGTACGGGGCTTTTCTGCACATGCTCAATCACGCCCTGACCAAGTCCTTTCTCTTCTTCGCAGCCGGGAATGTGACCCAGCATTACCGCACGAAAAAGATCGGGAAAATCAAAGGGGCCATCTCGGCTATGCCCGTTTCCGGAACCGCGCTTTTCCTGGGGGCGTTTGCGATTGGCGGGGCTCCTCCTTTTGGGATTTTCACGAGTGAGTTTACTATCTTAAGCGCGGGCTTTGCGGAGGGCAGATACGGGGCGGCCGGTCTGATGCTGGTCTTAATTACCCTGATTTTTGCCGGGATTGTGTATACTGCGGCCAAGGTTGCCCTGGGAGCGCCTCCCGGGCGCATTAAGAAGGCTCTGGCAGATAGGTGGTCGCTCGCTGTGTTTGCCTTTACCTTCGCGCCAATGCTGGTGATGGGAGTTTATATTCCCCCATTTATGGATGGAATCTTGCGCCAGGTCGTTGCTGTGATGGCAGGGGGGAATTAAGTATGGGTAACAACGATACAGGAAATAAGTTTGGAAAGGAAGGTTTTATTGAAACTCTCTTGAAAGTTGTTAATAGCTCTGGCTTACCCGCTCAAGTTGAAATAGCCGGAAATGAAGTCCATTTGGCGATTCCGAAGGAGAAAGTCGCTGAGTTGGGTGCACACCTCTGCCGGGAGCAGGGGTTTGAGTTAATTCAGCTTCTGGGGAACGATGAGCGGGAGATTAACGGGCATTTTGCCCTGTATTATGTGTTTGCCCAGAATCATGAAGGACTGGTGGCGCTAGTGAAAATCGTGGTGCCGGAGGGAGAGCCGTCTTTTCCTTCCTTGACCCCGGTGGTGCCTGCGGCTCATTGGTATGAGCGGGAAATCCGGGACTTCTTCGGGCTGGAGCCGAAGGGGCATCCGGATATCCGCCGCCTGGCCCTGCATAAAGATTGGCCCAAAGGGCTTTTTCCCCTGCGCAAGGACTTCAAGCTTCGGACGGAAGTGCCGCGCACCGGCGGCAAGTTCACGTTCAGCCGGGTAGAAGGGGAAGGGGTGATGCAAATCCCTGTAGGCCCGATCCATGCCGGGATAATTGAACCCGGGCATTTCCGCTTTAGTGCTGTAGGGGAAAATGTACTCAATCTGGAGGCCCGCTTTTTCTATACCCACCGGGGCATGGAGAAAACGGCGGAGGGCAAAACCCCCCGCCAGGGAGTGCTGCTAGCCGAGCGCATCTGCGGAGCCTGCTCTTTCTCGCATTCCAGCGCCTATTGCCTGGCTGTGGAGAAATTGTCCGGAACGGTTATCCCCAGGCGGGCGGAGTTTATCCGGACGGTTGGCCTGGAGCTGGAGCGCCTCTATAACCATATCGGCGATGTCGGGAATATCTGCGCCGGGGTAGGCTTTGCTTTCGGCACCATGCACGGGGCCAGGCTCAAAGAGGAGATGCAGCACCTGAATGAGACGGTCTTTGGCAGCCGCTTTCTGCGCGGAATTAACACTCCCGGCGGGGTCAGGCGTGATCTCAAAGCGGAAGATGCCCGCCTGATCTTGGATACCTTAGAGCGGGTAGAAAGAGAATTCCGGGAGCTAACGGAGATTCTCCTGACCACGGAATCTTACCTGGACCGGGTTCAGGGCACAGGGATTCTACGCCCGGAGATTGCGCGCGCTCTGCACGCCGTGGGCCCGGCAGCCAGGGCCGCTGGGATTGGGCGGGATGCGCGGCGCGATCTGCCCCATTTAGTATATCAAAGCCTGGAGTTTAAGGTTCCCGTATATGCGGAGGGGGACGTATTGTCCCGGGTGAAAGTGCGTATAGACGAGACCTTTGAGTCCATCGGGCTGATCAGGCAGGCGTTGAAGCTGATGCCGCCCGGAGAGCTGCGGGTCCTCCTGGGAGAACTGCCCCCATACGGATATGCCGTTGGGATTACCGAATCGGCCCGGGGTGAGAACGTGCACTTTGTCATGGCCGGGCCGGACGGTACGGTTTTCAGGCATATGGTGCGTTCCGCTTCCTACTGCAATTGGGCGGTGGTTCCGTCGACCGTGCCGGGCAATATCGTGCCCGATTTTCCTCTGATTAATAAAAGCTTTGAACTTTGCTACTCGTGTTTGGACCGCTAAGGAGGCATATGAGATGCTCAGGTTATTTCAAAAGAGCATAAAGACAGGGATCGTTACCACATCCTACCCGGAGCAGCCGGATTTCCCGGCGGAAGGTTTCCGGGGCTTGCCGGCGCGGGCGCAGGAGAAGTGCCACCAGTGCGGCAACTGTGCCGAGGTTTGCCTGAGCGGGGCGATAACTGTGAGGCAGGGTGATTCAAATACTTCCGGTGTATTTTGGACGCTTGATCCCAAGCGCTGCCTTTTTTGCGGGTATTGTGCCGAGGACTGCCCGAGCGGAGCGATCACCATGGGCAGGGAATTTGAGTTGGCAGAGAGGGCGGAAATGCCAGAGCTTGCTGACGGTGTTAAGTCCGAATCAGATAATGTAAAGAAGATTTTCGGCCGCTCCGTGCACATTCGCCATCTGGATGCCGGCTCCTGCAACGGGTGTGATTGGGAAATGACAACCCTGACCGGCCCGGTTTACGATGTGCAGCGCCTGGGCTTTGATTTTGTGGCTTCTCCCCGCCATGCGGATATCTTAATGGTAACCGGCCCGGTGACCAGAAATCTGGAAATCGCCGCCCTTAAAACATACCGGGCGACACCGGCACCGAAGCTAGTGGTCGCCGTGGGCACGTGTGCTTGCAGCGGCGGAATCTGCGGCAAGAATTATACCAGCGCGGGCGGGGTCAATCAGATCCTGCCGGTGGATGTATATATTCCCGGCTGCCCGCCCCGTCCCCAGGCATTGATTCGGGGATTGCTCAAGGCCGTGGGGCGCTAAACTACAGTTAGCTTCAATTTCAGAAGGTGTCTTATTGATTTAACTTCTGCAACATTTTGTGAGGTACAGAATTTATCCGATTCAATAACGTTCCATCTAAATCGAGAATAAGTCCTTGTAATTTCATACTGAACGCTCCTTTATTGATTCAGCTAGCGGTGTTAGATAACTTAAAATCTATGCCCAATGCCTTTTGATAATTGATGAACAATTAGCTGGTTTAAACTAATATTTTCATCTTTGGCCATCTGTGAAAGAGTACGGTGTAACGATTTAGGCATTCTAACCCTCAATTGCCCCGAAAATTCATCAGTTGTAGGTTCAGGGATAGTTCTTCCTAGTTCTAAACTAGTTTCAATCCATTCCCTTTTCGCACTGTTAAGATTTTCAACCGCTTCTTCCACGGATTCACCGTCTGCCATACACCCAGGTAATAAAGGTATTTCGGCGAACCACCCGCTGCCTTACAAGCCGATTTCATATGACGTCTCGAGTATTGCCGACGCGTCCCAACGACTTGCATCTCTGCAAAGTGTTGGGAATACGCCAATTAGCTGAAGTGTTCCCGTTCTTTTCAAATTATCTCCTCGAGATTATATCGCTTCATATTGAATAATATCCTTGAGATTCACAGAGAAGCCATTCAATTGTTTGCCGGAAGTTTCGAATTCTACAGAGATACGGAGAGCAAAATTAAAAGCATTCTTGACCAGCAATACCCTCATTTCGGTTATGATAAATATCCAACTCTCTTTCAGATAGCTGCGATGCTTTGGTACTTTTTTACCAAAAACCACTGTTTCGTGGATGGCAATAAAAGAGTTGGTTTTTATGCGGCGGCAATCCTCTTAAAGATTAATGGTTATTCGGATCAAGTGAATGACGATGAAGCCTATGACAAAGCAATTCAGATAACGTGTTCACAACTAACCGGTAAGGATATAGATAATAATATTTATGAACTTTCAGAGTGGCTAAAAATGCGATTCACTTGAATTAAGCAGATCTTGTTCCTAAGGATCTGTTTTTCTTTTACCCCTAACCTCTAAAGCTAGCATGCAAGGAACATTTCAGCTAACGTTGTGTGTATTACCGACGCGACCCAACCGCATTCATCTATGCTAAGTGTCGGTAATACGCTGTTAGACGATGGCCACCCTTCTTAAGAAAATAGCACTGAATTATACCAATGCTTCAGTGCCTAAGTTAGAAGCTTTTCTAATTGGGGTTTTAATCTCGGTAATTCACGGACAACTACATTCCAGACAGTTCTTAAGTCCACACCCATATAATTGTGAATCAAGATATCTCTCAAACCTGCCATTTCTCTCCATGGAATATCCGGATTTTGATCCCTAAAATTTCCCGATAACCGTTTCGTGGCTTCACCAATTATTTCAAGATTCCTTATTACTCCATCTTGGACAAGACTGGATGTCATAAAATCTTCTTCTCCATTCGAAGTATACTTTTCAATTTTAAGAATACACTCCAGGATATTTTGTAAATAAACTTTATCTTCCTTCACAGTTCTTGCGCCTCCCCGATTATTGATTTCTCGAGAGTCCAATGAACTGAGGTCGGAGTGACTATATCAACATTTCTACCAAGAACACCTTCAAGAGATTGCTTTAGTGCTATCAAGTCAAACAGCGAACACTCTTTGTCACACTCAACCAAAAAGTCTATATCACTATTTGGAGACTCCTCACCCCTAACGACAGAGCCAAATATCTTAACATTCTTAACCCTGTGGCGTGACGCAAGCTCTAGTATTTCAGAACGTCTATCCCTAATTTGAGCTAAGATGCTCATGAGAATCACCTCCAGAATTATTATACCTTATTTTTACAATACCGGAAAGACAAGCTTGCAAGTGGCTGTCGTCTAACGTCTTTTTCCCGACACGTGTCGTAAATACTCAGTTGTAAAGCTGTATTTACGACTCCGGTGTCGGGAATATCTACTTTAGTAGCTATTCTACATCGCTAGGATTTCTCTCGCTTTATCCACGATCTCGTCTGGGTTGAAGGGCTTGGTCATGTAGAGATTGGCCCCGACTTCCTGGCCTTTTTGTTTGTCGAATTCGTTCATTTTCGGCATCATAACATCGAGAAAGACATCGCCTTGAAAAAAAGCTTCAACTACTCCCGAGTCAAATTGGGCACCGGCATTAATTTAACATATTTATTCTTGATGCCATTTCATGATTCCTGCCCAAAAATGGGAGTTATTTTAACTGATTGAAGATTGAGTATTTTTGCATTGGTAAAATACTTTTGTTGCTCAATAAAGGGGCCGAAAATTATGGAGGTTTTAGAAAAAACACAGGATTAAACTGTATGGAATAATATGGTATGAAGGGGGGTGCGGGAATGGGTCAGCGGGATGAATTGAAGGGTCAATACCCACCTCATATTTGGTATCCGCCACAACAGTACCCTATAAATTCACCTTTTGTCGGGGAAGGGAAGGGAGCCTTCAACTCCTCTAAGCCTTTCCTAAAACCTGAGCATGAGTCTGCGCGACCTACGGAACGTGATATTGTGAGTGCTGATATTTGGCCTTTATTGCCCTCCGCTGTTGGGGCCGGAGTAGCGATTTTATTGCTGCTTATGGCAAACCATAAGCAATGGAAGGATGAGAGCGATAAAGGGAGTAAAGGATATTCTGAGCCTCAGGATACTCCGGTCGGGTCGGCAGTCGTCGTCATTTATTCAATTATTGCAACGGCAGGAGTGTCATACTATGTGTTCAGGGTGTTGACAGCTAACGACGGGCATATGATTACAGCATTTATTCCGGTTGTCTCGGCCATTACTCTATTAATGATTTATTTTGCAGTTGCTTATGACCTCGAATATCACATGGTTCCGGGAAGCTTTACGGGAGAGCATATTGGAGATGACATCGTCACCGAATTATTTACCTTTGTTTATTTTAGTGTTACGACCTTTGCTACAGCAAGCATGGGAGACTTCTCGCCAATCAGTAATGCCTCAAGAATGCTTGTAACTCTTGAAGTCTTGTTCTTTGTATATATCTTTACAATGGGAATTGTCTTTTTTGCCGATTCCTAAGAGTGAGGAATTAACAATTTAATGATTACTACCCAAAAATAGGGAGAGGAGGGTTAGCTGCCCCCCTCTGATTTTACTAGTGCTTATATTGAGGTTCTTGCTCCTCTGTATACTTCTGCCTTCCCTGCAATGTTGCAAGGGCATCGTCAAAAGTCTGGGCCAGCTGCTGGAATGTTTGCTTTGCTGTTTGGTCTTGAGTTTCCAACGCAAAGGTTTTCATAGTAGCTGCCGCACTTTGCACGGTGGCTATCGCTTTGGACATCTGTGTTCCTACGGTCATTTTCTCACCTCCCTTCGCCAAGCCGGCTTAGCCTTTCGGTCGAAATACCAGGGCCGATAGGAAGCCAAAAATGATCGCTGCCGAAATACCCGCACTGGTAATCTGGAATATTCCTGTTAATACCCCGATCAGCCCTGTCTTTTCTGCCTCCTGCAAAGCCCCTTTCACTAATTGGTTGCCAAAGCTGCTTATAGGTACGGAAGCCCCGGCCCCGGCAAACTTGACAAGTTTATCGTAAAGCCCAAGCCCCCCAAGGATTGATCCGGCAACCACCAGCGTACTCATGGTATGGGCCGGTGTGAGCTTTAATCCGTCCATAAGAAGCTGCCCGATCACACAGATCAAGCCGCCGATAATAAAAGCCCAAATGAATTTTTCCAAAGAAAAAGCCTCCTTACATTTCTATTGCTACGGCATGGGCAATACAGGGTATGGTTTCTTTTTGCTGGTATGACATGGGTGAAAGCAAGGCTCCTGTGGCTACAACCAAAATCTTTTTTAATTCTCCTTTACGCATACGCTTGAAAAAGTGTCCGTAGGTTGTGGTTGCGGCGCAGGCGCAGCCGCTGCCACCGGCCAAGACCGGCTGGGTATCCTTATAGATCAGCATGCCGCAGTCCGTCAGCTTCTCTTCAGGGATATCAATCCCGTGCTTAGCAAGCAAATCCGCGGCAATCCTGTATCCTATCTTGCCCAAATCTCCGGTGGCAATCAAATCATAATCTGCGGCGGAGACATTCAAATCCCTAAAATGTGCCTCTAAGGTATCAACGGCTGCCGGCGCCATGGCGGCCCCCATGTTAAATGGGTCGGAAAGCCCCATATCCACGACCCGTCCGATGGTGGCACTGGTTACTCTGGGTCCTTGGCCTTGTTGGGCCACGACTACGGCTCCCGCTCCTGTGACAGTCCATTGAGCGGTCGGAGGTTTTTGGGCTCCGTACTCCGTAGGATAGCGGTACTGTTTTTCTGAGGCCGCGTTATGGCTTGAGGTTGCGGCAAGGGCAAGCTTGGCAAAGCGGCTGTCAACCATTAAGGATGCCAGGGTCAATCCCTCCATCGAACTGGAACAGGCCCCATAAAGCCCAAAATAAGGGATGCCCAGCGTTCTGGCTGTGAAACTGCTGGAAATGATTTGGTTGATCAAATCACCGCTCAGAAAAACCTGGATATCTTCTTTCTTAACGCCCGCCTTTTTTATAGCTGTTTCACAGGCCTGCTCCAACAGTTTCTTTTCGGCCTTTTCGTAGCTGTCCTGTCCCAGCCATAAATCATCATGGAGAAGGTCAAAGTCTGCCGCCAAATTCCCCTGGGCCTCAAAGGGGCCGCCGATGGAGGCTGACCCGATAATAACCGGCTTATTTTCAAAAAGCCATGACTGTTGGCCTTGCAGCATTTAGACACCACCTAACATCTTAATTATCACGACCACCGTTGCCACCGCAAAGGCTGAGAAAACACCGTACACGATCACTGGCCCCGCCAACTTAAACATATTGCCCCCGACGCCCAAGACATAGCCCTCGCTTTTATGCTCCAAAGCCGCCGAAGCAATGGTATTGGCAAATCCCGTCACAGGAACGGCGGTCCCGGCCCCGGCCCATTGCGCGATATGATCGTAAAATCCAAGGCTTGTAAAAAGAATGGAAATAAAGATCAAGACGGCTACCGTCGGATTTCCTGCTGTCTTTTCGTCAAAATTAAAGTAAGTCATAAAAAACCACATAAGTCCCTGCCCCATGGTACTGATAATTCCACCTACTAAAAATGCCCTGAAACAGTTCCTTAAGATGGGGCGTTTCGGCTCCCTGGCGTGAGCAAAATCCTGGTATTGCTGCTGGATGGGAGTCAACTTTTTTCTCTTTTTGCTTGACATCTAAATTCACCTTCTATCGCAATAAGTAGGGATTTAGTTTATCCATTAACAGTTTAAGCTTTTGGGCATTTTTCTTATACATCGCTTTGGCATTCTTATCATTCGTTTCTAAAGCAAAGGTTTCAAGGCTTGCCTGAGCTTTTTCAAGATTGGCATAGATCATTTCCTTAACTTTCGGCTGGGGCAGCTCTATGGCATCATCGAAAAGATCCAGATAGAGGTCGCCTGACGAATCCACCTGTCCCAAAAAAACATTGTCCAAGGATACCCCCATGTTTTCTAATTGAATGCGCAGCCACTCTTTATTTAATCCTAAAGAAGCCAAAGGCTCATTTAAAACATTTCCGTCTAAGATCACTGTTTGCGGTTCGGCCTGGGGTGCGGTCTTTACTCCTAAATCATGGGCTGTAACAGGCTTTTTGCCGGATTTTAAGAAAGCATTGATTTCTCCGGTGGTTTCCATGACGGCAAACTCCACATCCGCCAGGTTAAAAGCATTTTTACTGCGAAGCTCTCTTAAGAGTTCCTCCCCCGTAAGCCTTGTTTGCATAAGGCCCTCTTCCATAATTTTTCCGTGCTTGATGAGTACTCTTTCCTTGCCGTTTATGAGGTCGTGAAAACGCTTGCTCTTTAAAGACAAGTAATCGAGGGCGATTGGAAACAGCACCCACACGCCCAAAGCGATCAAGCCGAACGCCACTTCTTTGATTACATTGAGAGAAATCAAGGCGGCGATAAGGGCAATGACCTGATAGCTTATGAACCGATAAGGAGGGATACGCGTCAGGTTTCTTTTCCCCAAAATTTGTGCAACTGCCACGACCACAATAAATAAGGCGATTGAACGATACAATATTTGCACCCACATCGGCATCTTGATTTTCCCCCAATTAATTCCCTTTATATTGCGGTTCTTGATATTCTAAGACCTGCAACCTTTTTTCCAGGTCGTTGATCACGGCTGAAGTCGTTTCCAGAGCTTCTTGAAAAACTGACACGGTTTCTTCATCCTGAGTTTGTGTAGAATATATTCGCAAGGTGCCTTGAACACCTTTCAAACTTGCCAGCGTTTGTTTTACCTGGGAAGCTACAGTCATATACAAAATACCCCCTTTATTCTTGTACTAGTTTGACTAGTATTCTAGATTTAATTCATTGGAGGTAAATCTAAAATATGGTCAACATTATTTGATAAATTGTTTACATAAACTTGGCCTTTGTTGAAAAACTAATATCGGATGTTTTAAGTGAAATATTCAATCATATCTTCAGTTTTTGGAGGTTAGAACGTGTCAATTACTTATGTTGTAATTATCCGGTCGGTTCTTTCTTTTTTCGCCTTGATCTTCTTTATCCGGTTAATCGGCAAGCAGCAGGTTGCCCAACTCACCTTTTTTGATTATGTAGTGGGTATTACAATCGGGTCTATCGCTGCCACCCTTTCGGTGCAAGTCAACGAAAATACGCTGGCCACTCTTGTAGGCATGATTACCTGGACGGTATTGGCTATTTTATTGGCAGTTATAAGCATGCATAACGTATGGATACGGAAAGTAGTGTCCGGAGAAGCCACCGTTGTCATCCAAAACGGGAGAATCCTTGAACAAAACCTGAAACGGATTCGGATTCCGATCGATGAACTGATTTCTGAGCTTAGAACCCAGGGTGTGTTTAATATAGCGGATGTTGAGTTCGCCTTGTTTGAGCCTGGCGGCAAAATCAGTGTTCAAAAGAATTCCCAGAAGCAGCCGGTAACCCCTAACGACTTACATATGCCTACCCAGTATGACGGGCTGCCCACAAACCTGGTGATGGACGGTGTGGTTCTGGTTGATGCCCTGCGTTCCCTAAAACTAACCAAAGCCTGGCTTCAGCATCAATTACAAAAGCAAAACGTGCAGAATATAGAAGAAGTTTCCCTGGCCCAGTTAGATACAAAGGGAAATCTCTATGTGGATTTAATAGGTGATAAACCGTACTACGTCATTCCTACCAAAGAATAAAAGCATGGGAGGGATCCCTTTTGATTAAGAGGATTTTCCTGGCACTTTTACTGGCTGCCATATTATTCAGTACATGTGCCTGTGACCCGGTAAAAAAACCCCTTGATAATCGAAGCGGTTTTTCAAAGTACTTGAAACAAACAGAGGACTATATACGAAGCGAAGACTGGGGAAACGCCAAGAGCAGCCTCGAAAATTCAGAAAAGGCGTGGAAACAAATAAAGCCTATACTCCAAGTGGATATAGACCATGATTATGTAAATGATATCGAAGGCGATTTTGTAAAGTTGGAAGGATATATTGATACTCAGGAAAAACCGGACTCTCTGGTAGCGATTCTTAGCATCCAGGACTCATGGGAAAATATCGACTCTCTTTAGCAAAAAAGATAAAACCTTTTACTCTTAATAGAACGGAAGGTGCCTTGCTGAAAAGCAGCGGGCACCTTTTTTATTTAAATTTAGCTCAGATTAACCCTATAATCACTCAAAAGTTTGCAAACTTCTTCTGTACTCATAGATCAACTCCTTAAATTCTTGAGAAGTCGCTCCTCGCCCCAACATCATCTGTGCTTTTTCAAAAAGATGTTTGTGTACATCTTCTCTACTACCCAAAAAACTAATCATCTGTTTAAGGCTAGGATCATTTGTCATTGTAAAATGCAGGTTGTACAAAGCTCGTGCCCGAATTTCTGCCTCCGCATCTGCTTGTAACATGGCTATTGGGTCCAGGCTTTGGTCGACATAGCTCATGTTCCAAGAAATTCCTTGTGAATTCACATAACTTAGCGGAGGTCCTCCAAGTTTATTGATGGCTACTGCAATCATTTCCATGTGACTCGTTTCTTCGGCGGCAATTAACCCTAAAAGCTCCCGAACATAATGATTTGGCATATTAGAGCGATGGTTTAGGTACTGAGTAGCAGCCGAATATTCACTGTCTTTTCCGCCATAGTGTTCCATCATTATTTGACCGAACTTAGGGTCTGGGTATTCTACACGAACTGGAAATAGTAACCGAGGATGATAACTAAACACCTTTTATTCCTCCTTCTGACGAAATTAACTCTTAACATCATAATATGGGCTTTCAAGTTATCGGTCCCCTGGCTGCTAAAATAAAAAAGCCGGAATTGATTTATGTCCTGACGTCAAGTTTCCTGTACCTGGGGATCTTGCCAAGTCAAGATATTTACATGAGGACAAAGATTGCACTTTGTCAGATGTTCCATGGGAATAATCACTCGTTGTTCCAGTTGATGGCCGTTCAACAGTTTAACGTATCCTGGCTCCATGTTTTCACCGTTTCCCAGAAAAGTTTTATAAGGATGACTTTCACCACTAGACAGTTCCATTATCGGAGTGTTGCAGTAAATAATATCTCGTAATATAAACCTTTCTTAAATTGTGTTAGGAATTCTGTTTTAAAGTCTTTAATTTCAAATAGTTTGATGTAAGAGTCATAATCTCGAATAAAGCTGCCATTATCACATACTTTCATCACGGAGTTAGAAAGAAAAGATTTTTTCCGCAGGCAGGGTTCCAAGACAACAACTTTCCCATAAGGCTTGAGGATTGGGGTGGTTCGCTTATCATTCCTAAGTGGATAATTTAACCTGCCTAGTATTCTAAAAATCACCAAGTTTCGTTTGCTTATAAAAAGTAATTTTTTTACAAATCCTATTTACGAATTTTTCCCAAGGAAGGGTTTATAAGGACTGTTAGATATATTTAAGAGGAAAATGTCTAAGGAAAATGGCTCTGGTCAAGGTGTTGAAATGATAAAACATCTGCAGTTGGTCGCAAACATCATAATCAGAATATACTATTAATAGTTTATCGTGCTAACTGTGGAACATATATGGGGTGGTATTAGTGTATTTCACGGACGATCACCACGCTGAAATTTTTCTTCGATTGGTAGCAAATAACTGCAAAGAGCGACATACTGACTATTGGGCCGCCTATTACTTACTGACGTGCAAGCACGATATTAGAGTAAAGACCCTGGAACACATTGGCCGATTCATCGACTGGTTAGGTATACTTAATGAGGATTTTTCAGAGGAATATCAACAATTTGTGCAATCCGCATTTATTATATTCAGCAATCCTGCCGATGAACTACCGGAATTAGTTGGCAGTATAGATAACGAATACCGTGAAGTCATGACACAGGCAGTCAATATCCGCAAAAACGGTATGCGTCCAGTACCTGTTAAGTGACGGTTATCGATGCGGACTTTGGTAATGGTCGTTTAAATACAGGATATCGGATAGAGCGAAAGGTGCCTTGCTGAAAGCAGCAGGCACCTTTAATACATAATAATTTATACTTTGCGGTTTGTGCTCTGGAAAAATTCCCGCGTGAGCGTTCCAATAAGTCAACAAATGCTTCTAAACGGGTTTGAACACCGGCATATTTGGTGCCCGAATTTCTGCCTTCGCATCTGCTTGTAACAGCATATTAGAGCGATGGTTTAGGTTAAAATAGGCTGCTATGAAGAACACTAATAAAGTTTCAAATACTTTTTACACTATAAAGTAGTACGTGAAGAAAGAGGAGATTAAGCTTGAAGAAGATTTTATTCTTACCTTTCTTAAATATACCCACAGGCCATCACTCGGTGGCCAATGCCTTAATTAGTTCTCTTAAAAAACGGATTCAAGGAGAATTTGTATGTATTGACTTCCTGAGCTATTTTAGCCCCCGACTGGAAAGAGCCGTTACTAAGCTCTATTTGAACTGGATTAGTCACTCTCCAACAACCTACAATTGGGCTTATGATTACTTCGCTTACCCGTCAAGCAGTACAAAATATATGCGAGTATATGAAAGCTTGTTCCTAACAAAGATGCAACGGCTGCTGTCAGAAGAGCAGCCTGACCTAATCGTTTGCACGCAAGCTTATCCTTCTCTTTTGATTTCGTGCCTAAAAGTTCAGGGGAAAATTAACACCCCTGTCATTAACGTTTATACCGATTTTTTTATCAATAGCATTTGGGGACGCAGGGGAATCGATTACCATTTTGTTGCGGATGTTCCGTTAAAAAACGAGTTAGTAGAAAAATATGGAGTACCCAAGCACCAGGTATTTATAACCGGTATTCCAGTCGATGAGTGGTTAGTTCCCATGGCAAGACAGCAAAAATTATCCCCGCCTTACCATCTCCTGGTAGCCGGTGGAAATAACGGGTTAGGAGATGTGAACGAGCTTTTACAAGCCTTAAAAAACTCTCCTGATTTTTATTGTACGGTTCTCTGCGGTAAGAATAAAAGGCTTTTTAGAGAAATCAAGTCTTGGCAAATTAAAAACATTTATCCACTGTCTTATATTGCATCGAAGAGAGAAATGGCTACCTTATATGACCAAGCCGAGGCGATTGTAACTAAACCTGGTGGTGTAACAATAAGCGAAGCCCTCAGGAAGAGGATTCCGATTTTTGTTTATTCCGCTCTACCTGGACAAGAACAATTTAATCAGCAATACCTTAGTACTCGAGGTTTAGTTTTTCCCATTACTCAGGAATACCCTGTGCAAGAACAATTACTGAGTATTTTAAGTGACAACATTAAGCAGGCGAACTGGCGGAAACGGGTAGATAGTTACTTTGATAGGCTAGAAAGGAGTGCCTGGGAAAAAATCATGGAAATTTCAGACAAAAATCAATTAGGATATGAAAAACCCCTCCCGAATAGTGTTATTTGATTTTCCATCCCACTGTATTCAGGAAGGGGAAAGTTCATTCTGTATTAAGAATTAGCGGAGCCGTATATAAAAAACCTTGCAAATAAAAATGGGCGAGCACCCGAAATAAGTCTATGTTAGCTTATGTGCCGGGTGCTCTGTAGTGGTTTGTCAACTCCGGCAAAGGCCACTACTAATATAATATGTGCGCATAGAATAAGTTTTATGACTGCAATTTAATGGAAAATATCGCATTATTTTGTGCCGAAAGGTAACTTACATGAAAAGAGTTAATACCGGGGATATTATCGTTTGAATTAGGAGGTTGTTAACAGATGAAGCGGTAGGAGGTAAGTTATTAGATGGGAGTCCCTATGAGGAACCTATTGTTTTTAGTGAGTGTTTTTATGCTGCTGTGGTTCATAAGTTACAGTTTTCTAAATTACTCCAATTTGGGGATGCCGGTTAAGCAACAACCGGAACAGTCTCTAATAGAGCCGGGTCCGGTTTCAGAAATACAACCAGGAGACATTCTTTTAATCCGTGGGAATACTTTGGTAGATAAAATCATCAAGTTAGTCACACGAAGCCCTTATAGCCATGTCGTAGGTGTAGTTAATCATAATCAAGTAGTAGAAATTCTTCCTTTTTCGACAACAAGAGTTAAAAAAATACAGGACTATACCGGATGTGCTGACGTGTTTACTTGTGAACGATTATCCAACAATGACCGAACCAAGATTGTTAGCTATGTGAATGGGAAGATCGGGACATCATACGATTATTCCTTGATAATCTGGGAAGCCTCACGCTACTTTTTTAACTGGGTATGGCCCTACGAGACCAGGGACAGTAGCATTTGCTCAACCCTTTGGTCAGAAGCCTACCGCAAGGCCGGAATTGAATTATGTCCTGACGTTAAGTTCCCTGTACCGGGGGATCTTGCAAAGTCAAGATATTTACATAAAGTCAGAGGCTATTAGATCGACCTTAGAAGTTTTAGAACTAATCTTTGGGCAAATGCTAAAGCGACTCATAAAATAAGTCTATTTACACATACTATTTTTGAATTTTTGCAAAGGAGGGGTTTCTTTGACTGTTCAACAAGACTTACAAAAAGCTATTGCTGCCGCCCAATCCGCTCTCGGCACCTATGCAACGTTCGCCCAATCGACCCAAGATCAAACCGCTAAACAAATGTTTCAGGAGTTATCTCAAGATGCACAGCGTCATATCGAGGTACTTAACGGCCGCCTACAATATCTCAATCAGAATAATTCAATGAATCAACAAACAACAACCTAATTGTAGATATCCGTAGCATTCGATTCCTTGATGTGAGCTACATGGAAATAATTTTTCTGAACGGAAGAAGCGTACATGATTTGAAGGATGTGCGCTTTTTCTGTTAAATTTTCTACTCATTCCTGACCAAGAAATTAAAGATATTTAATTGGCAAGGCAAATTTCAGCCAGGATTATGAATATCAAGAGCCAGGAGAGAAGCAGGGCAACGGGCAGGGGTAGAGATACAAGAATGAACCCCATCCTTTTTGTAAGGATTAAAAGGGGACTTGCTTTTATGGGGTAAATGGGTATAATACCTTAACAGATATACCCTTACAGAGTATGAATTAAACGTACTCTAAGGGAACAGAGAATAGATTAGATTGTTTATAGGGGGTAAGAAGGCAGTATGAGCAATTCTGCGGTTGAGACACGGGAATTTCAGACCGAAATCCGGCAGCTGCTGGACATTGTCATTAACTCTCTGTACACGGAACGGGAAATATTCTTACGGGAGCTGATCTCCAATGCAGCCGATGCCATGGAGAAAGTGCGTTTCCTCCAGCTGAGCGGACAAGAGGTGAAAGACCGGGATTTGCCCTTGGAAATATCGCTTGAGACAGATGAAACAGCCCATACTCTGGCGATCATTGACTCAGGAATCGGGATGACCAAGGAAGAGCTGGTGGAAAACCTGGGTACGATTGCCCACTCCGGCTCGAAAGAGTTTATTAAGCATCTAACCCAAGATAACAAAGACCTGAATCTAATCGGGCAATTCGGAGTCGGATTCTATGCTGCGTTTATGGCTGCGGACAAGGTTGTGCTTTCTACCCGTTCCTACCGGCCGGATGCCCCGAGCTATATCTGGACCTCGGAGGGGACGGGGAGTTACCAGATCGAAGAAGGGCCGGAGATGGCGCGCGGGACTAAAATCGTCCTGCACCTGAAGGAAAACGCCCATGAATTCAGCAGCCCGGACACCATCAAGCGTGTGATCCGCCAGTATTCCAGTTTTGTACCCTACCCTATCAGTGTCAACGGGGAAAAGGTGAACACCGTCCAAGCTCTGTGGACGAAGAATAAAAGTGAGATTTCCGAAGAGGAGTATACTGAGTTCTATAAGTTTATTGCCAATGCCTATGATGAGCCGCTTTTCCGCCTCCATTTTTCTTCGGATGCTCCGCTTTCTTTAAATACTCTTTTATTTGTGCCCCAGGAGAACTTTGAAAAGTTTGGCTTTGGCCGCCTGGAACCCGGGGTCAGCGTGTATTGCAAAAAAGTGCTGATTCAGGAGAAATCGAAGGATATCCTGCCTGAATGGCTGCGCTTTGTTAAAGGGGTAATCGACAGCGAAGAGCTTCCTTTGAATATTTCGCGTGAAACCATGCAGGACAGCGCCCTGATTGCGAAAATCAACCGGGTGGTGACCGGCCGTTTCCTCAAATTCTTAAATGAACAAGCGGCATCTGACCCGGAAAAATATAAGACCTTCTGGGAAAAATTCGGGATGTTCATTAAAGAGGGCACTGCTACAGACTTTACCCACAAGCAAGAGCTGGTAAAGCTTTTAAGATTTGAATCCTCGGCTATGGACAAGGGCACCCTGATTTCTCTCGCGGATTATGTGGGGCGGATGAAAGAAGGACAGGCGGCAATTTATTACGTCAATGGCCCCACCCGGGAGGCGATTGAAGCCGGCCCTTATCTTGAAGTCTTCCGCAAGCAGGAATATGAAGTGATCTATACCTACGAGCCGGTCGATGATTATATTCTGAACATGTTGCGAGAATTCGAAGGGAAGAAATTAATGTCTGCTGACCAGGCGGATCTCGATCTGGGGCAGGAAGAAAAATCCGAAGAAACCGGCTTGCCCGCCGCCGAAGTGGAGAGTCTGAACGCCTGGGTTAAAGAGGTTCTCGGTGAGCAGGTGACGGAGGTCAGGGCATCCAAACGCCTGGTGGACAGCCCGGCTATTGCCTTGAGTGCTTATGGAACCTACAGTATGCAGCGTGTGATGCAGATGACCAACCGCGATCTCAATGCCCCGGCACCCAGCATCCTGGAGCTGAATACCGACCATCCCATGATTAAGAAGCTGAATGAATTGCGCAAGCAGGATGATCCGTTTGCGAAAACGGCGGCTGAACAGATCTTTGAGAATGCGCGCATTGCCGCCGGGTTAATCGTGGACCCGCGGGAAATGGTGGACCGGTTAAATCGCATTATTGAAAGAGCATTAAGTTAAAGGTGAAAGCTGCAACTTTAATTTGAATCAAAGTTGCAGCTTTTCAACATAAGTTACTAATTTTCTATCAATAAAAGGCACAAATCATAATGAAAAAGTTCGAAATGGCATACTTTTCAGCTTACCTTATATTTTTATGTGAAAATTCATAGTTAAGCAGCTATATTTAATATTACTTCTTTCATAAAATCGATTTTATTGCTCTCCAATCGAATGTATAATGAAATAAACCTAGATAAATCATTATAAACAGCGCATTTGGAGGGAATTGTGATGGATATTTTTGAAGCCTTAATGCTTTTGTGCTTCGGAGCGGCCTGGCCTTTTTCGATCTACCGCTCTTATAAATCCGGCTCGGTCAATGGGAAGAGCCCCTTTTTCCTGATCGTAGTCATTATCGGATATACAGCCGGGATTTTGCATAAAGTTCTTTATAGTTATGACTTTGTGCTGTACTTGTACTTCCTTAATATTGCGATGGTGGCAACAGACTTGCTGCTCTACGTGCGCAACAGCAAAATGTTTCAGCATTTAAAATCCCCGGCGCTTCAAGGACTACAGTATCCGGCCGGCTCCAGAGTGCAGCACTAACTTTGACATTGAATCTAAACGAATCATAGAATGAAAGCAGCCAGCACAGAGCTAACTCTTGCTGGCTTTCACTATATTTTAATGAAAAAAATAAAGGACAGCACCTTCTACTGGTGTGTCCTTTAGCTCAATTATAATTGAGTGAGCGCCTCAAAATAATGGTTTACTTGGCAACCTGAAGAAATTTCCCGATGACCGCCCTGACCAAATCCCCGTTATGCAGGTTGAAAGCATTGCCTTCATCGGTATCGATATGCATGAACAAGGCCGACTGCGGGCTAATCCGTACCAAGACGTTGTTAAAAACACCGCCGCGGAGGCCTGGGATTTCCACAGATACATGCGCTCCATCCTTAAGACCGAGTTTTAATCCTTCCTTCGGGTTCATATGAATGTGGCGCGCTGCGATAATCACTCCCGACTCAAGCTCGACTTGACCGAAGGGGCCAACTACCGTTAAGCCGGGGGTTTTGTCTAAATCGCCGGAATCACGCACAGGGGGCTTAACTCCTAATTTAAAGGTATCGGTTGCGGCCAGCTCAATCTGGGAAGATGCCCGGGCGGGGCCCAGTACCCGCACTCCCGTAAGCGATCCCTTAGGGCCAACAAGGGTCACCGTTTCCGTACACGCAAATTGACCGGGCTGGCTTAAGTCCTTCAGTGGAGTTAGCTCATAGCCGGGACCAAACAATGCTTCAATATGCTCTTGGGATAAATGGATGTGACGGTTGGATATTTCCACAGGAACTTGAAAAATAGCCATCCCAATCAACCTCCTACCAGGCAGAAAACCACCAAAATTGCTTTTTGCACCCTCATTATACACCTTAAAAATGCAAAATGGCCGTGTCAGAATTATTCTCCTAGTGGAACTTCTTGTTTTAGTTATATGGGTAAAGAAAAAAATAATGGGAGAACAACCTGACTGTGGCAGGATTATTGGGCTTGACCCTGAATATTATCTACTAACTACATAAATGCAATACATAAACTATTTTAATCATGCGAGGTGATGCATTAATTTGTGAATGTAATATCTTTATCAATATTATAGCTATAAGAAAGGAGTCATCGTATGCTTGCTAAACGGAAAGGGTTAACCATTTTCCTCGTCACCGTCCTCTTGTTTACGCTTATTTTTCCGGCAGCAGTGTTGGCTGACACCAAGCGTATCGGCGGGTATGACCGTTTTCTGACGGCGGTGCAAGCCGCTAAATCCGGTTGGGCCAGCGGCGCCGATAATGTTGTGCTCGTAAACGGATATGCTGCCAATGATGCGGCAGCCGCCGGGCCTCTCGCTTACAGGCTGAATGCCCCGATTCTGCTCACTGAGGCGGCCGCGATGCCGGAGAGCACATCGAAAGCACTCAAAGACTTTAAGGCCAAAAATGTCTACCTTATCGGAGGAAACGGGGTCATTTCAGCTCAAATCGAAGCCGACTTAAGCAAAAGCTACACCGTGAAGCGCTACGGCGGTGACAATGTTTATGCAACGGCAGCCAGCATCGCGGAGGCCATGGGTACGGCAGACAAAGCCGTGGTGGTCGCGAGTTACGCCGATGCTTTGCCGGCGGCAAGCTGGGCGGCAGCCAACCATGCTCCGATTCTTTATGCCGAAAAGGATTCATTGCCTCAAGCTACGCAGGCGGCTTTGACTCAAGCGGGAGTGAAAAGCACGGTCGTGCTTGGCGGAGAAGCGGTCATCGGCGCCGGTGTTTATGCGAAACTCCCGCGCCCGCAGCGTATCTATGGGGTTGACCGCTATGAGACCGCTGCCAAAGCGGCCGCCCAGTTGATGCCGAATGCCGAGTCAATCTATGTGGCCACCGGCCTCGACTTCGTGGATGCCATGGTCGGTGCCAATCTGGCGGCCAAGAATAATGCGCCTCTCTTGTACCTGGATCAGCAAGTTCCGGCATCCGTAACCGACTATCTTAATTCTGTCGCGGCTAAAGTAACAAATATTTCAATTATCGGCGGCACCGGAATTGTCACCTATGACCAAAAAACGGCGCTTATGAGCCTGATTTCCGGACAGGACACGAACAAGGCATTTACAGATGCCGTAGCTGCCTACTTTAAGAACATGGGTTCAGACAGCTATAAGATCGCAGAAGCGACACTAAGGGATGAACTGGCGAAGAACCCTGAGAAATATCTAGTAGTTGACATCCGCCGCAAGGACGCCTATGACAAAGGGCATATCCCAGGCGCTGTCAACGTCGCCTTCGGAGTGGACATCGCCAACAACCTGGAGAAAATCCGCAATGCAGCGAAGGATAAGACAGTGGTTGTGGCCTGTTACACTGGGCAAACCGCCGGGCAAACGGATTCCTTGCTGAATCTGGCCGGAATCAAAACGGTTTCCTTAAACTTCGGCATGGGCAAAGACGGGTTTGACAGAGGGTGGACCTACCTGGCAGCCAAAGACCCGAGTTACAGACTCTCCCCCGAAGCGGTGGCAATGCCGGACGCACCGGCGGTGGCCAGCCCCAATCCCGCCATTGATGATGCGGTGAAAGAGTACTTTGAAAATATGCCGGCCGATGTCTATAAAATTGGGGTACCGCAGTTCAAAGCGGCCCTGGCTGCCAATCCGGAGAAGTATTTCATTCTAGACGTACGGCAGCCGGATGTATACACCGCTGGGCACATTAAAGGAGCAATCAACGTTCCTTTTGGAGCGAAAATCGCGGATAACCTGGCGATGATCAGGGAAAAAGCCAAAGGCAAGATTACGGTTGTTTATTGCTACACCGGTCAAACCGCCGGGCAAGTAGATTCCCTGTTAAATATCCTCGGAGTCAATGCCAAGAGTCTGGATTCCGGCTTTGGCATGTCAGGCTTTAATTACGGCTGGAGTGCCGATCCTACCAATGAAGTAGTCGGAGGGTACACGGACGCCGTTGCCGCTTATTTTAACAATATGCCTAAGGACAGCTACAAGATCCCGGAAAAGGATCTGAGGGACGCGCTGGCAGCGAATCCCGAGAAATATGTAGTGCTGGACATCCGCCAGAAGGATGCTTATGACAAGGGCCATATCCCCGGTGCGCTGAATGTCCCTTTCGGAGCGGAAATTGCCAATAACTTGGATAAGATCAGAGCAGTCGCTCAGGGGAAAACCCTGGTGGTCGCCTGCTATACCGGCCAAACTGCCGGGCAAACCGATGCTCTGCTCAATTTAGCCGGAATTACTACCCGTTCTCTTAATTTCGGCATGGGCAAAGACGGCTTTGAAAATGGCTGGTTGGCTCTCAATGCTAAAGACCCGAGCTATCAATTATCTAAGGAAGCGGTGGCCATGCCGAATGCTCCGGCAGTTGCCAGCCCTAATCCTGGGATTGATGATGCCGTCAGAACCTACTTCCTGGCCATGCCCAAAGACGTGTACAAGATCAGCAATCCAGATCTGAAAGCTGCCTTGGCCGCTAATCCCGAGAAGTATTTCGTTGTGGATGTACGCCAGGCGGATGCTTATGCAGGCGGGCATATTAAAGGGGCAATCAATGTTCCGTTTGGGGCCGAAATTGCCAAAAACCTGAGCATGTTGAAGGAACAAGCCAAAGGCAAGACCATGGTAGTCTACTGCTACACCGGCCAAACCGCCGGACAAGTGGATGCCCTTATGAACATCTTGGGGCTTACCTGCAAGAGCCTGGACTTCGGCTTTGGCACAGCCACCTTCAAGCACGGCTGGAGTTCTGATCCGACTTATGAGATTGTGAAGTAAGAGCATACTAAAAATTTATTTTATAGGCACCAACAATATGCCCCTGGCCAAATGGTCTGGGGCTTTCATTACGGCAAATCAAGGGATTCATTTCGTGAGTGGAAGAATCTGACCTTAAGGGATATAATAATAGCAAAGCTCTGAAGCCGAATTCGCACAAAAACGTAAGGGAGAATTTTGCAATAGAGAGTGAGTAGGAGGTTAAAGTTTACGACTATGAAAGACGTAACCATTTTTACAACCCAGACCTGACCATACTGTACCATGGGGAAAGAGTTTCTTTCCAAAAATAATATTTATTTCGTAGAGCGGGATATTAATAAAGATGCGGCAGCCCGGATGGAGCTGCAACGGCGCGGGATCAGCGGGGTGCCTACGTTTTTAATCGGAGAGGATGTGGTGGTGGGATTTGACCGGGCCAAACTGCTGCAATTGATCGACCACCGCCTGGTTCGCTGTGAGCAGTGCTCCCAAAAAATGCGGGTACCTGTGAACAAGGGCAAGATCAAAGTGAAGTGCCCCAAGTGCACTCACGAATTTACAGTAACTACTTAATTAGCAATCAAAATTTATAACATAACGGGAGGGAATTTCATGAAAGACTTACTGAAAAAAGGGTTGGCGCTCGGTCTTGGAGTGGCAGTGTTTAGCAAGGAGCAGATTGAGAAGGTTGTAGATGACCTGGTGAAGAAAGGGGAGGTCTCGGCCGCTGAATCGAAGGAACTGGTCAATGAACTGATCGCGAAAGGGGAAGAAGGGCAGAAAGAATTGCAGCGGGTGGTCCGGGAACATTTAAATAAGCTCCTGTCTGAACTAAACATCCCCACCAAAGAGGATATTAAACGGCTGGAAGAACGCCTGGCCCGGCTTGAAAGCAAAGACTAATACATGCTTGGAAGACGCATTCGCCATCTGGGGCGCTACCGGGATGTGGCAGCGGTCTTGGTCAGGCATGGTTTTGGCCTGGTGGTGGAGGAGCTGGGGCTTTCCCAGCTGCTTTCCCTACCTTTGCGCCTGTTCCGGGAGCGGGATGATTCCGATCCTAAATCCGTCGGGGAGCGGATACGTAAGGTTATCGAAGAATTGGGGCCTACGTTTATTAAGATAGGGCAAATCGCCAGTACGCGCCCAGATGTGATTCCGGCACCGATCATCAGCGAGCTGGAGCAGCTGCAGGATAGAGTACCCCCTTTTTCTTACCCGGAAGTGCAAACGATTATTCAGGAAGAATTAGGGGCAGAGATCGAGCAAATCTTTCTTGAGTTTGAAGAGTCCCCGCTGGCGGCTGCTTCCATCGGGCAGGTGCACCGGGCCGTTCTCCTTAACGGGCAGGAAGTGGCGGTAAAGGTTCAGCGGCCGCAGATTAGCGGCGTGATTCAGACCGATTTGGAAATCCTTCTTGATTTGGCGAACTTAGCGGAGCACCGGTTAAAGTGGGCCGAACAATATAAAGTTACAGAGATGGCCGCAGAGTTCGCCCGCTCCCTGCGGGCTGAGCTTGACTACACCATTGAAGGCCGAAATGCGGAGAAAATCGCAAGGCAATTCCGAGATGACCCGAGGATACATATCCCGCAGATTTATTGGGAGCATACCACGAAAAAGGTTTTAACCATGGAGTATATTCAGGGGCTGAAGCTTAGCCGCCTGGATGAGCATGAGGATGCGGCATATGACCGCGGCATGATCGCGGAAACCCTGGCGCAAACCGTGTTAAAGCAGATTCTGCTCGAGGGTTTTTTCCATGCTGACCCCCACCCGGGGAATATCATGGTGCTGCCGGACAAGGCTATCGCCTTGATAGACTTTGGTATGGTGGGTAGATTATCACCGGATATGAAGGAGCACTTTGCTTCCCTGGTCATTGCCTTGATGAGGCAAAGAACCGAGGACATGATAAAGGCTATTTTCCAGATGGGCCTGGTTCCGGATGAGGTCAATCTTGCTCTCTTGCGCAAAGATGTGGACGAATTGCGGGACAAGTATTTGGGGCTTCCTTTAAGCCGGATCCATTTAGGGGAGGCGGTAAACGAGCTGTTCGGAGTGGCATTCCGGCACCGGATCCTGATTCCGGCGGATTTAACCCTTTTAGCCAAGGCTTTGCTGACTTTGGAAGGAATCGTCGCCAAGCTTGATCCGGAATTAAGTATATTAGATATCGCCCGTCCTTTTGGGATGAAACTTTTGCGGGAACGCTACCGGCCACGGAACGTGCTTTCCAAGGCTTGGACCGATATGAACGAATATGGGGAAATCCTGTTAGAGCTGCCCAAGCAGGTAAAGGACTTGCTGCGCATCATCCAGCAAAGCCGAACGCGCTTGGAAATCAGTGTGCGGGAACTGGACACCTTTCTAAGAAAATTAGACCGGATGAGCAATCAGATTTCCTTCAGTATTGTTTTACTCTCATTCAGCATTGTCATGACCGGCCTGATTATTGCTTCCTCCCTAGGGAATAACCCCGTGATCTTCTGGAAAATTCCAGCGATGGAAGCTGGGTTTGTCGTAGCAGCCCTTATGTTTTTATGGTTGTTGTTCTCAATCTTTCGTTCCGGGAGGTTTTGAGGAGATGGCGATGGATACGTTTGTCCGAAAAGTATGGCTCACGATTGGAATCATAGCCGCAGTCATTCTGGTGCCCTTGGGCATGTACTACATATTTCCGCATTTCTTGCCCTTCATCGGGGCTTATCTTTTAGCCTTGACGATCGAACCGGTGGTGCAATGGCTCAGACGCCGGTTTAGGTTCAAGCACCGTATGACTGCGGTTAATATCACCTATTTTTCTTTTTTGGGTTCGCTGTTAATCCTGGGCTATTTTACTGTGACCAAGTTGACCGATGAGATGATGGAATTTATTGGGTATTTGCAGCGCAATTTTCCGGAAATCCAGGCCTGGTTAACGGGATTCTATCGAAGTATGCAACAATCCTTTTTACTGATACCTCCGGAAATAGCGGATCAGACCACCCAGGCTTTAACCAAGCTGGGAAATGAGCTGGCTAATGCCAACTTCTTAAGTTTAATCGGCAGTCGCGCTTATAACATTACGACCTCTATACCCAACCTATTTATTATCCTCATCTTAATGGCAGTGTCTTTGTACTTAATCAGTCTTAATCTGGAACAGATTAAAAGTAGTTTTTTCAGCCTCTTCAAAGACCGCTCCCGCTACAAGTTAGAACTTGTGTTGAATGACCTGCGCCGGGCAACGATTGGATTTTTGGAGAGCCAGGCCATTTTAAGCTCAATCACCTACGTGATTAGTGCCGTAGGACTGGTGGTTCTGGGTGTCCGCTATGCCTTGGCCATTGCTCTGGTCGTAGTGATCGTTGATATTTTACCCATCTTGGGTACCGGAACTGTGTTTCTACCCTGGGCGATCTTTGCTTTAACCCGGGGAAATACTTTTTTGGGGGTCGGGCTGATTATCCTTTTTGTGATAATCAATGTGACCCGGCGTATTATTGAACCAAAGATTTTAGGGGAAAGAATCGGGCTTAGCCCTTTGTCTACGCTAATCAGTATCTGGATTGGGTTTAAAGTTTTAGGGATTGCAGGGGTATTCCTTGGGCCGTTATTAATCATTCTCTACCGCAGCTTAGTGAGAGCGGGGGTTATTCGTTTTAGGATAAGGATATAACAGTGTAGGGCTATTTGCTCTTATGCATTCCTATAGAATGTTCCTAAGCGTTAAGGCTTCCGTATCTGAGATATGATCGAATAGTTTCTTAAGCACCGCAAGCTCTGCCAGGGATAAAGTAGAGCCCTTGGTTTCAATATACTTAGAGAGACGTTCTAAAGAAAGGTCGATGTTATCGATTTCTTGGTGGTGTAAGAGAATGGACCACCAATATTTTGTTTTTTCCCATTTGGCTTGCGTGATTCCAAGTTCTTGTTGAGCCTTATTCCAGTTTGAAGTAGTTAACGAGGCTTCGATCTTTTCAATTTCCGTCACCATTTCATGGGAAGAATCCTTGATGTATTTATAGGAAGTGATGGCGAACCCGCCGAGTAAAAAGGAAATAATCAGGATAATAGCCACTGTGCGCATCTACTCACCCCATAATAATCTCTCATTGTCTTTTTTCTGAATTAGGAGGCCTCATCTTTTTTCTGGATAAATAATTTACCGGCTGAATCGAGGCTTGCCAGGAAAACATCCTGAATATGGTTGATATTCAGCTTTTTAATCTCGGTTTCCAGCCAAGCCCTATCCACTCTGGCCTTCATCATATTTTCGGCATTGAGATTTCCGTCCATTACCAGGGTAATGGGCAATCCTTCATAAGCTGGTTCGAGTTTTAGATCTTCCGGAATCGTTGCCCTTTTCTTGGACTTAAGGATGACGCTGAGTTCTCCGTTGGTTTCCAGAATCGCATACTCGACATCTGCAATATTGGGACTGTTTTTGATGCGTAATTGTTCCAAGAGATCGCTTAAACTATAACGCATTCTTCGCATCTCAGCCTCGAGAATTTTGCCTTTGTCTATAATTACTGTTGGCCTGCCGCTTAAGATTTTTCTTGCTTTTTCGCTTTTAAGGTTAATATAGGAGAGGATCAATTCGGCAATCAGGAGAACAATAATCGGAACAGCTCCGCTAATTAAAGGAATTCCGGCGTTTTCACTGGGAACAGAAGCTAATTCTGAAATCATGATAATAACAACCAGTTCGAAGGGTTGAAGCTGGCCGATCTGCCGTTTGCCGAGAACGCGCAGAACGACAACCACGAGGCTATAAAGGATAAGTGTCCGAACGATATCAATCAGCATTGAAAGAACTTCTCCTTTCATAATTTGAGGAACAAAATTATCTTTCCCTTCAAGAAAAATGTTATTACATTTCCAAATTTTAAGATATAAAACTAAGTGTCAGTTATATTGACTAATATTGTCCGGTAGCTTATAATAGCATTCGTCACTAAAATTAATATACAAGCTTAATGTGACGGACATGGAGAGATGGCTGAGTTGGTCGAAGGCGCTCGACTGGAAATCGAGTAGGCGGGCTTAAACCTGTCTCGAGGGTTCGAATCCCTCTCTCTCCGCCATACTAAGTTAGCGAGCCTGAGTATTCGACTTTGGCTTTTTATTTTGCTATAATTGATTTGGTCGTGCTAGACGGGGAGGTAGCGGATCCCTGTAACCCGTAATCCGCTAAAGCGGGGTGGAATTCCTGCGCGAGGGCTTCGCTTGTGGCGCAGCCTCCGGTTATAGGCGATGAGATCTGGGTCTTGCGCAACAGGACTCTTCGAACCGTGTCAGGTCTTGACGGAAGCAGCACTAAGGAGTCAGTTCGGTGTGCCGCGAGGCTGCCTGGATCGAGCCAGTTAACCGGGGAAACGGTCGGAAGCGAATGTTCGGACAAAGGTGCACGGCCTTTAATAAACTAAGGTGGTCTAGTACCATCTTTATTTTATACCCACGGGGGAAGAAGATCATGGCTTATTTGGCCCTTTACCGGGAATGGCGCCCGCGCCGTTTTCAGGAGATGGTTGGACAAGAGCATGTGACCATCACTTTAAGAAACGCTTTGAAACAGGATAAAATCGCCCATGCTTATTTGTTCAGCGGCCCGCGCGGCACCGGCAAGACTACAGCGGCGAAGATTCTGGCCAAAGCCTTAAATTGTGAGGCAAGGGACGGAGTGGAGCCGTGCGGCGCCTGTTCATCCTGTCTCAGTATCGACCAGAGCTCAGCCATGGAAGTCTTTGAAATTGACGCCGCATCCAACCGTGGAATTGATGAGATTAGGGATTTGCGGGAAAAGGTTAAGCTAAGCGCAGGCGAGGGCAAGTATAAAGTCTACATAATTGACGAAGTACACATGTTAACCACGGAAGCCTTTAACGCCTTATTAAAGACATTGGAAGAGCCTCCGGCCCGCGTCATTTTTATCCTCGCCACGACCGAGGCGCACAAAGTGCCGCTCACGATTCTGTCACGGGTCCAGCGCTTTGAATTCCGGCGGATTGCAGAGGAGAATATTGTTCGGCGTTTGGCAGAGGTGTGCCAAAGGTTGGGGCGTGAGGCGGAACCTGGTGCCCTGCAAGTTATTGCGCAAAAATCAGAGGGCGGCCTGCGGGATGCTTTAAGCATTCTGGATCAGTGCCTTTTGCAGGATGGGATATTGTCCATCGAACAAATCTATGCGGTGCTGGGGCTTGCCGGAGAAGAATTTAGTTCCCGGTTGGCGGCCTCCTTAATCCTGGGGGATTATGGGAGGGTTTTATCCCATTTAGCTGAGGGGATAGAACAGGGACGCGACCCGCGGGTCATTCTGCGGGAACTCTTGGATTACCTGCGCCAGATGCTGCTCTATTTAAGCGCAGGCCAGATGCCGCTGCTGCCGGGAAAGGTGCAGGAAGTGTTCATTCAACAGAGCAAGGAAATCGGGCTTGGCCGTTTGCTAAGCTGGATATCCGTCCTGCTGCAGGGGGAAGGGCAGTTGAAGTTTTCCTCAAACCCGCGGCTGGCAGCGGAGATGCTCTTAGTGAAGACGATTTACGACGGACAAGAGCAGGGGGAGAAGGTCCGGGCAGAAGGCACGGAAACCCGGACCGGAAGAGTACCTGCGCGTGTGAAGGACGATAAATTCGATAAACCGGATAAACCGGATAAACCTATTCAGCCCTTGTCAGGGACGCATGGAAAGACTGAAGCTTCAGGCCGGACAGTACAGGGAAAGCCGGTGACGTTAGCTGAGATTGAGGGGCGCTGGCCGGAGGTTTTGGAGCAGGTACGCCAGCAGAAGAAATCCACCCACGCCTTTCTATTGGAAGGAAGACCGGGAAGCATAGAAGGAGAGGTTTTAACCTTGGTTTTCCGGGAAGGGTTTTCATTCCACCGGGACAAGGTCAATCAGCCGGAAAACCGGCAGACGATTGAAAAAGTCCTGCTGGATTTATTTGGAGTTCCGCTAAAGCTTCAAAGTGTCCTGGAAAGTGAATTGGCGCGAGCAGAGAAGAATCCTCAAGAGTCAGCTGAGGAAATTCTGATAAAAAAGGCTGAAGCTTTATTTGGCAAGGAATTGGTGGAAGTTAGAAAAGATTAAACGAAGGAGCGTGTATAAAAATGAGTTTTAAAAACATGGGCGGCGGCGGTATGGGCAACATGAATCAAATGCTCAAACAAGCCCAGAAACTTCAAGAAGAGATGGCCAAAACTCAGGAGCTTTTAAAGACCAAAACCGTGGAAGCGACCGCAGGCGGCGGGGCCGTTCAAGTCGTAGTCAGCGGCAAACTTGAACTGGAAGAGATTAAGATTAAGCCGGAGGCTGTTGATCCGGAAGATGTAGAAATGCTCGAGGATTTGGTAAAAGCAGCGGTCAATGAGGGCTTGCGCAAGGCTCAGGAAATGATGTCCTCCGAGATGGGGAAATTAACCGGCGGCCTTAAAATCCCCGGCCTTTTCTAAACTCCGATGGACTTGCTGAATTATCCCCAACCCTTAGCCGATCTAATCAGCAGCTTGGCGCGGCTGCCCGGAATCGGGCCCAAAACGGCAGGCCGTCTCGCTTTTTATCTCCTGCAGGAGCCGGAGACAGCCGAAGCCCTGGCCCAATCTGTCCTCAAGGCGAAAGAAAAAATTAAGAGCTGTTCCATCTGCTCTAACTTTACGGATCAAGACCCGTGCGCCTTTTGCCGCAGTGAGCGGCGCGACCGCAAGCTCCTTTGCATTGTGGAACACCCGCGTGATGTGGCGGCTTTGGAGAAGACCGGGGAGTTTAAGGGGCTGTACCATGTCCTGCAGGGAGTGCTGTCCCCGTTAGAAGGGATCGGACCGGAGCAGTTAACCGTACAGCAGCTGCTCCAGCGCTTAGAGGGTGTCGAGGAAGTCATCATGGCTATGAATCCTACGGTGGAGGGGGAGGCCACGGCCATGTATCTGGCCCGCCTATTAAAACCTCTGGGGGTCAAAGTAACCCGAATTGCCCACGGCCTTCCGGTCGGCGGGGATTTGGAATATGCCGATGAAGTGACCATTGCCCGGGCGCTTGAGGGGAGAAGGAACCTCTAAGGCAGCTTGCCTGTTCTAGTTTATCGGGCGCAAGCCAAGTTTTCTTTATGATAAAAGAGTAATAGTAAGGTAAACTCTTCCGTTCTAAACTTGTCCTTCTGCTGCATATCATAAAGTGGAAACTTTAGTGTGTGCATGTTTTCAGATGGATTCGAACGGGGGAATGGCAATGACGCTGGTCTTTCTTGGGTTATTGCTCGTACTGATGGCCTTGGTGATAAGGTCTACCTTAGGTCAGCCGAATTTATTCCTAAGAGCCATGATTCATGTCTTGGGGGGGATCGTGGGTCTCTGGCTCGTGGATTTGCTCCTAAGCATTTTGGGCTTGGAAATTCCGATTAATGTGTTCACGATCTTAATCGTAGGATTATTGGGGTTTCCGGGGGTAGTTACCCTCTCGATTCTACAGTTTTTGGGGATCTGATAATCTTTCTAAAAATCCGGATTGGTATCCATAATTTAGCATAAATATATAGGTTTAGGGTATACTGTGACGAGTCAGGGGGAACTATTTAACAATAGTTCCCTTTGGATATTTACAAGTTTTTTACGGGAAAAACCTCCGGCAAGGGGAGTGATAACGCCTGCGTAGAATTGTGGAGGCCTATGTCGGGGAGTATGCAAGCGGCAAGAGTGAATGCGCGGTCAACCGGGCCTTAGAAATTCTGCATGCCCCTGAGGCACTCCAGCCGGTAAACTTGGTTGATTTGGACACAGTAGAGCCTGTCTATACGCTGCGGCCTATCCGGGAGGAGCTGAGAAGTTATGGGTTGGAGGTTGTAGCTTGGTCAACTTCTGAGACCATGGGGCTGGGGGAGGCTGGGTCGGTGATCCGGCCGGAAATGCGCTGGGTGCTGAAGCGTCCCGGGAGCATCGTCATGGATATCGGGTATGGGGTAAAAGGGGCGCGTGCCCTGAATCTGGTAGAGGGGGCCTGGGAAGAACCGGATTTGCGTATTTTAGCCGTCCTTAACCTAGGGCGCCCGGTTACCGGAAGTTTTGAGGATATGCTTGCCTACGTGCGGGAACTGGGGCCGGTGCACGGACTAATAAATAATTCCCACCTGGGTGAGGATACGAATGCCCGGTACATTCGGGAGGGAGCACGCATTGTCACCAAGGTCGGAGAAGCACTGCGCTTGCCGGTGATTGCAACCACTGCCGATGAGCGTTTCCGGGAGGAGTTGGGAGAAACGGATTCCTACGGGCATCCGGTGCGCTATCTTAAGCGCTTTATGCCGCGGGCATTCTGGTGACTACATACAGGAGGTGTACATTTAAGATGGCTAAACCAATTGAGGGGGAAAAGCGGGCTTTCATGACCGGCAATGAGGTCGTTGCCTGGGCGGCCCTGGCGGCGCAGGCTGATATTATGTACGGTTATCCGATTACGCCTCAGAATGAGATTATGCATTATTGGACCCGCTTAGGGCCGAAATTCGAGAAGAAGTTCCTGCAGACGGAGGATGAGATTTCCGCAGGCTTTACCACAGTGGGCGGGGTCCTCTCAGGGGCGCGGGCTTTTACCGCTACCGGAGGGCCGGGGAATATTCTGATGCAGGAATCGATTTCGATGGCTGAGATGATGCGGATTCCCACGGTGATGGTGATTCAGCAGCGGGGCGGCCCGTCTACGGCGACCGTTATTTATTCCCAGCAGGAAGTGATGCTGACGACTCACGGGGGGAACGGCGAAGGACACCGCATTGTCTACTCCACCGCCACCCATCAAGACCTCTTTGACTATACCATTAAAGCTTTTAATACGGCCTGGAAATACCGTTTCCCTACCTTTGTCCTGGGGGATGGGTATCAGGCTAAGATGCGCGAGTCCTTAACGATTTATGACCCGGAGATGCGCGGGGTGAAGATGGTTCCGACCGTACCGTTACTGGGCCAGGAAGGGATGCCCGGGGTGGACCGGGAACCGTCCCTTCTGCGCAATACCTTTAATACGGAAGAGGAACTTTATGCGATTATTAAAGACTACCAGCAGGAATACGACCGCATTGCCCCCGAGCTGGTGGAACATGAACAGTTCGCATGTGAAGATGCTGAAATTGTGATTATTTCCCACGGGGTGGTCAGCCGTTCGTCTAAAATGGCGGTGCATGAACTAAGGGCTGAGGGAATTAAGGTGGGGTATTTCCGGCCAATTACGTTAAGGCCGTTCCCCGCCGATGACTTAAGCGGGGCCATTGCAAAGGCAAAACTTCTGTTGGTGGTTGAATCGGCGGAAGGGCAGCTGGTTAAGCTGGTGCGCCAGAATCTCTATGGCCACAGCATCCTGCCGATTGAAGGGCTGCTTAAGCCCGGGGTTGGTGTAACCAGTGAAGAGATCGTGGACAAAGTCAAAGCTTTGGCCGCACACTAGGAAAGGGGGTAAATAGACGTGTCAATCGAGTTATCCATGCCGAAATCCTGGCGGCAAGAAACCAAACCCCATAAATTCTGTCCGGGCTGCGGCCACGGGCTGGTCTTAAAGGCCTTGGGCCGGTCGATTGATGAGCTTGGCATTCAGGATAAAGTGGTCTTCGGGTGTGATATCGGCTGTTCTCTCTTAGCCTGGGATTTCTTCAATGTAGATACGGTTCAGACGCATCACGGCCGCACCACTCCGGTCATTACCGGCATCAAGCGGGCCCGTCCCGACCGGATCGGAGTTGCCTATATGGGGGACGGAGGGGGCTATGCCATCGGTTCCCAGCATTTGGTCAACGCAGCTATGCGCAATGAGCGGATCACTGCAATCCTGGTCAATAATGCCAACTACGGTATGACCGGCGGCCAGATGGCACCCACATCCCTCCCTGGGATGAAGACAGAAACCTCCCCTTATGGGCGTGATCCCGAACATACCGGGATGCCGATGCAGGGGCCGGAGATGGTGGCAGCCATTGCCCGCGAGGGGGCGTATGTGGCCCGTGGGACGATAGCGAATGTACGCCAAGCTACAACATTTATTAAACGTGCTTTGGAGAATCAAATGGCGGGGAACGGTTTTTCCTTTGTCGAGATTCTTTCAACCTGTCCGACCAACTGGAGCACCAATGCCAAGGATACCTGGCACTTTGTGGAGCAGGAAATGCCGAAATACTTCAAAGTCGGGGAGATCAAAGTCCCGGGCACGAAGGAGGAATAGAGCCATGGCCAAAGTGGTGAAGATTGCTTTAGCCGGGGAAGGCGGACAAGGGGTCCAGTCCGTGGCCCAGATCATGACCAATGCCGCCAATGATGAAGGCAAAGAGGCCCTTTACATCCCGAACTTCGGCGTGGAACAGCGCGGCGGGGTATCCATTGCTTTCTGCCAGATTTCGGACGAGAGAATCGGCGCACCTAAATTCGAAATCGGGGATATTGTCATCGCTTTAAGTGACCGGGCGGTGGTGCGCACCCAGCAGTATGTGGGGCCGAAGACCATTTTTATTTATGATGCTTCGATCGAGCAGGCAGAGGAATATTTACCCACCAACGGGGCCAAAGTTCTGGCCATTCCCGCCTTAAAGATATCTAAAGAAGAACTGCATCCCCGGGTCTTCAATGTTATGATTCTGGGCGCAGCCTTGCAGGCCACCGGAGTGCTCACTCTGGATCAGGCCAAGAAGGCTTTAGAGAAAAAGCTCGGGTACAAATTCGAGCAAAATCCCAAGCTGCGCGAGTTGAACCATAAAGCCCTGGAGCGAGGAGCCCAGCTCATGCAGGAACAATTAGCCGGAAAGTAAGATGTAACTTATTGGTGAGTAAATAAGATTAATTGAGTACTCCAAAGATAGGAGGGACAGTGATGTCTTTAAAGGATAATCTCATCACGATTGAGGGACCCAAAGCGGTGTGGACGGTTTTTCCGCATCTGTGCAAGGGCTGCGGCCTCTGCATCGAGAAGTGCCCGGTGCGGACCTTGGAATGGTCAGATAAGCTGGGTGTCTATGGCACCCCCGCCCCGCACGTGAAAGAGGAAATTCCCTGCATCGCCTGCAATATGTGTGAACTCGTCTGCCCGGACGCCGCCATCACCGTGGGCAAGATTAAGCAGGCAGTGCATAAGTAGTAAGCAGGGGCGAGACATCGCCCCTTTTTTATTTCTGTGCATAACCTGCCCGCCGGAGGAAAACAATAAGCTGGATAGGGAGGGAATAGTATGCGCAGTTGGACAAGAATGCTAAAAGAGCTTACCTCGCGCCCTCATACCCGCCAGATTCGCAAAGTTCCTCCTCTGCCGGTGGATTCTGAACTGCCTAAGCCCCTTTCCCCGAAGCTGATGCACTCGCTTTTAGGGGAAAGCACGGATATCATTTTCCGGGAATTCAGCTTGCGCGGGCAAGAGGAGATCCCGTGCACTTTAGTTGCTGTAGACGGCCTGATTGATAAATTGATCTTGGACAGTTTTATCTTAAGGGTGTTAATGGTTGATTTCGCCGGGGAAAAAGAGCTTGAGCAAATGACTGTTGACAATGCCTTAAAAACGGTTTACAAGTTTCTCGCGCCTGCAATTGAACTTAAAATTATCAATAAAACCGGAGATGCTGTCGATGCCGTCCTATCCGGAGATGCGCTTCTTTTTCTAGGAGATACGGGCGAAGCCTTGATTATAGGCTCCCGGGGCTGGGCCAACCGCGGAGTCGCGGAGCCGGAAACCGAATCCGTGGTCCGCGGGCCCAGGGAAGGTTTTTCTGAGACCCTGCGTACGAGCACCTCCCTTTTGCGCCGGAAAATCAAACACCCTTCCCTAAGGATGAAGTCACTCAAAATCGGAGAATTGACTAAAACGGATATCGTGGTGACTTATATCGAAGGCTTAGCCAAGCCGGACATTGTGCAGGAGGTCATGCGGCGTCTGGGGCGCATTAAAATCGACGGCATTCTTGAGTCCGCCTATATCGAAGAAATGATCGAGGATGTACCCTATACCCCTTTTCCACAGGTGCGGCACACAGAGCGCCCGGATGTCCTGGCAGCGGCACTTTTGGAAGGAAAGGTGGGAATCATGGTAGACGGTACCCCGATCGCGCTCATTGTCCCTGCGGTTCTGGCCCAGTTTCTCCAGGTGTCTGAGGATTATTATGAGAAGGCGGTTATTGTCATCCTGGTGCGCTTTATCCGTTATGTGGGGGCGGCGGCGGCCCTGTTGGCACCAAGCATTTATATTGCAGTTGCAACCTACCATCAGGAGATCATTCCTACAACCCTGGCCCTGAGCATTGCGGCCGGGCGCTCCGGTGTGCCGGTGACTGCCTTATTGGAAGCAATACTAATGACCCTCGCGCTCGAGATTGTGCAAGAGGCGGGACTGAGGCTGCCGAAGCCGATCGGGCAGACAATTGGAATCGTAGGCGCGATTGTAATCGGGGATGCGGCGGTTAAAGCCAGCCTGGTCAGTCCTCAAATGGTCATTATTGTGGCGCTTACCGCAATTGCCACCTATTCCATAGCTTACTATGATTTGGCGATTGCCTTGCGGCTCATTCGCTTTCCGTTAATGCTTCTGGCCGGAACCCTGGGCTTCTTCGGGATTGGTCTTGGCTTATACGGGCTCCTCATTCATCTGTTAAGCTTGCGTTCCTTCGGACATCCGTATTTGAGCCCGGTTGCACCTTTGAGAATCCGCACCTTGCTTCAGGATACTTTTGTGCGCGCCCCCTGGTGGGCCTTAAAGAGACGGCCCCAAATTGCTGATGTTGATGAGCCGCGGGGAGGGGGACAGTAATGGAGAGGATTTCCGCCCACCAGTTCGTGATGCTGGGGGCCGCGGTCTTAATGGGTACCACCTTTTTTCCCGTTGCTCAAGTTGCATTGGGGGTGGGAGGCAGGGACGGCTGGATGGCCGTACTTCCGGCCTATGGATTGGCGCTGCCCCTGGGACTGATGATCCTGGCCCTGGCCCGGGAATACCCGGGTCAAAATCTGATCAAGATCTCAGAAACTGTTTTGGGGAAATGGACGGCTAAAGGAATCGGCCTGGTTTATCTTATAGTTAGCATTTATTTCGGTGCGTTGCTGCTAGCTCAGGTGGAGGATACTTTCAAACGTTCCGTATTACAGCTCACGCCCCACGTTGTGTTTATCGGCGCGATGCTGTTTTTGGTGGGGGCGCTCGCGTGGACTGGGATTGAGGTCTTCGGGCGTTTTGCGGAAGTGGTGTTTCCCTTAATTATTCTAGGACTTATAGCTAATATGGTTCTGACTTTGCCCCGCTTTGAATGGGAGGAGTTTTTCCCTGTATTCGGGGAGGGAATTAAGCCCATCTTATTTGCGGTGTTAAAATTGGCTCCCTATGCCTGTGAATATGCGTTGTTTGTGGCGGGGGTTATCGCTTATCTCCCGCAAGGGGGGCAAGATCAAACTCAGCTTAGAACAGGAGTGTGGCGTGCGGTGATCATCGTAGGGACGGTTAATGCCCTCCTTACTTTGACTGAGCTCTTAGTTTTCGGCCCGGCTGAAGCCAAGCGTTTGAATTACGGTTTGCTCTCCCTTGGAAAGCTGGTCGAGATTGAAAAAACCATTTCCGGAGTGGAATCTCTGTTTTTGCTCATCTGGATGGGAGGCATGATTATTAAGGTGGGCGCCTTCTATTTTATGGGCATGTGGGGATTGCAGGCCGTATTTGGAGTGCAGGATCATGTAAAATGGTACTTGCTGCTGGCGGGAGTGTTTTTCGTCATTGGTCTCTTTTTTCAAAACGGTGTGGAATTAGTGCAAGAGTTAAGCGTTACGGATGATTATTTGATTTTACCCTTGGCGATTCTCTGGATTCCTCTGGTATGGGGAATTGTTCGTTGGCGTCGGAGGGGCAAAGCAGGATGAGCAAAAAACTAATCGTATTGATGGCATCAAGTCTTTTACTCTTGTCCATTTCGGGCTGTTGGGATAAGCGGGAAATTGAAGAGCTGGCCTTTGTCGTGGCGATTGGACTTGATTATGACGCCCAGACCGAGAGCTACCAAGTGACCTTTCAAATGGCGGAGCCCAGCAAGGGAGGGGAAGGCGGCCCGAAGGTTGATACCAGGAACATAACGATTGAAGGTAAAAACATGATCGAGGCTACGAGCAAGAGTTTTGAATTTATCAATAAGCAAAACATTCCGGGAGCTGTTAAACTCATCATTGTCGGGAAAGACTTGGCCGAAAGAGGAATGAACGAAAGCCTTGATTTCTATCAACGCCTTTATCTTCTGCGGCGGACTGTGTTTTTGCTTCTGGCTGAGGATAAAGCTCAGGATGTGCTTAATGTCAAATTGCGCACCAAGGATGTGCCGGCGCTGACTCTAGTTGATATCATAAATAACAGTTCGGATTGGTCTATTTCTCCTTTAGTCCGTTTGGGGCATTATCTTACAATCTTGGGCCGGAAGAGCGAGGATCCGGTGATTCCGGTCGTGCGTCCGGTGAAGCCGGGGGAAAACGGAATGATTTACAAAGCCGACAAAGAAGGGGAAGCGGAAGAACTGCAGCTTAGCGGCGCCGGTATTTTCAAAAGAGACCGCTTAGCAGGATATTTGACGGAAGATGAAACCAAGGGGTATCTGTGGCTGCAAGATGAAATCAAGTTACGTCTATTGGATACCTCCAATGAGGCCCCTCCGGTCTATGGGGGCCGGGTGGTCACGACTAAAACCAAGGTGAAGCTTGAGACGGCGAAAGGGGTGAAAGGAGTGCGCTTTCTCATTTCGGCTAAGGCTACTATTGATGAATTTCAGTCCCGGGAACAAGCCGACAATCCTGCTGAGATGGCTCCCTTTACCTATGATGCGGAAGAGAAAATGGCCCGGGAGATTACCCGCGAGTGTGAAGCCGCGCTGGCCAAAAGCAAAGAGATGCAATTGGATTTTTTGGGCATTGGCAGGCAAGTTGAAATTAATGATGTAAATTATTGGAAGGAAATTGAAGCAAGCTGGCCGGAGATGCTTGCGGAAATACCAGTAAGCGTCGAGGCCAAGGTTCAGGTGATTAACACCGGAGCGACCTTCCAAGGCCCGGTTAATTCCGAATCAGAAGGGGAAGAATAAGAGCAGGATGCTGCTCTTTGGGGTTATAGTCAGGAGTCAGTATTCAGTATTCAGTATTCAGTATTCAGGAGTTAAGTGACGCTGAGAAACTAGATTAAACTGTATTTGGATAAAACTGGCCGAGAAAGGGCGAATGTTTTGAGTGAGTGCCAAGATCTTACCGGTGTGTCACGCATGTGGCTGTGTTCCGCGGTATGGCCTGTATGACGGGTTTAGACTGAAGGGAGCGTTTTTCTGCTCAGATTGTGAAGATAAGATGTTTACTGTGGAAATAGGCAGTGCCGAGTACGAGAAACTTGTTTGCGATGTGCGTACCCTGCTTTTTGGTGCAAGTTCTCCTAGAATATGATAAAATTAATTCAAAATTCCTGGGGGAATGGGTTTGTCAGATTTGAGGGACGGGCTTAGGAGTTATTTGGAAAAGGGATACTGTTCCTTTCATACTCCTGGGCATAAAGGCAGGCAGGAGTTTTTTTGCGGAGTGGATTTTCCTGGGTCTGACCTGACCGAACTTCCCGGGCTGGATATGCTCCATGCCCCAGCCGGTATTATTGCCGAGGCCCAAGCCAAGGCCGCCGGAATCTTCGGGGCGGAAGAGAGTTTTTTTCTGGTGAACGGAGCCACGGTGGGAAACCAAGCCTTACTGCTGGCGCTTCCGGATACCGGACCTGTGCTTGTGAGCAGAGCGGCCCACCGGTCCGTATTTTCGGGTTTAATTCTGTCCGGACATCGGGTGACATACGCCCGGCCGGTCATTCATCCTGAATTTAACCTGCCCTTGGGTCTTGAAACAGATGAGATTATAGGCGCTTGGGCCGGTGCGGCCGCCTGTTATGTGACGTATCCTACCTATTACGGCAGCTGCTGTGATCTTGAAGCCCTGCTAAAAGCAAGGGACGAGGATTTTCCCCGGCTTCCGGTATTGGTGGACCAGGCGCACGGCGCGCATTATCTGGGTGCGCTTTTTCCGCCCGGTGCCTTGGCTCTGGGAGCGGATGCAGCGGTACATAGCACCCATAAAACCTTAAGTGCTTTAACGCAAGGGGCGATGCTCCATGTCCAAGGGCAGAGATTGGATCGCGCCCGCCTGCGGCAAGGATTGGAACTATTACAAACGTCAAGTCCCAGTTATTTGCTTTTAGCGTCTTTGGAGCAGGGAGCAGATTCGGCCTTGGTTCAAGGACATTGGGAGGAGCTGCGCCTCGAAGTAGAGCAGATTCACCGGGGTCTGGAAGGAAGGCTGCGCCTGCTGGATGCAAAGGATGAGCAAACCCTCGGCATTGCCCAGGTGGACTGGTCGAAAATCCTGGTCAATACGCGGCCATTGGGAATTTCGGCTCCCGTGTGTGTTGAGTTTTTGCGCCGGCGCTTTGGCATTGAGCCAGAGCTGTGGGATCACGAAAATATTCTGTTTCTCCTTGGGATCGGAAGCACTCCTGCAGATGTCAGGCTCCTGCGCCGGGGTTTGGAAAGCCTGCTCGAGCCGGAGTTTAGACATGAAGCCGGAGTCCGGAGCGGGGTTGGGTTTGGGAAATCCAACCGCTTAAAGCCGGTCCTTCCCGCAATGCTGCTTCCACCGCTACCCCCTCAGCGCCTGACACCGCGCCAGGCTTTTTTTAGCAAGAAGCGCCTTGTGCCTTTAAGTGAAAGCTTGGGCCATACCTCGGGAGAAACGATCTCTCCTTATCCGCCCGGAATCCCGGTGGTGGTCATGGGAGAAATATTGACTGAAGAGGTGCTGGAGCTGCTAAGGTCCGAAGAAGAAAGGCTCTGGCAAGGATGGGAGCGTGCGGGAGAAAAACGGATTTGGATTGTGGAGGATGACTAGCGTGAAAATGGTCGTAGCCATTGTGCAGGACAAAGATGTGAGCAAGCTTCTGGAGAGGATTACCCAAGCGGGGTTTGGGGCCACCAAACTGGCAAGCTCGGGAGGATTTTTGCGCTCGGGCAATACAACCTTGCTCATCGGTGTGGAAGAGGAAAAGCTGGAAGCTTTGCTGGAGTTAATCCGGGATACATGCAAGCAGAGGACGGAGATGCTCACCCAAGTGCAGCCGATTATCGGGCCGATTGATGCCCATGTTCCGGTGCCCATCGAAGTTACGGTCGGCGGAGCGACGGTGTTTGTGCTGGATGTGGTGCAATTTTTGAAAGTGTGATTGAATGAACAAAGAAGTATTGGAAAGAGCAGCTCATTCCGGCCGGATGGGGCACTTTTATATTTTCCATGGAGGCAGTCCCCGGGACAGACGGGACTTCGCCTTACGCCTGGCTATGATTCTCAATTGCCAAGGGCTGGAGAAGCCGTGCCACGTCTGTCCTTCCTGCCGCAAGATCCAAAGCGGGAATCATCCGGATGTTTCCATTCTGGAACCGCTAAAGGCCAGCCTGGGCATCGAACAGGTTCTCAACTGGCAGGAAACGGTGTACCGCAAACACTATGAGGGAGAGTATAAGGTTTTTCTGGTGGAACAGGCAGATGCTTTGACGGCTGCGGCCGCAAACGCACTTCTGAAAATAGTGGAAGAACCGCCGGGGGAGACTGTGATTATTCTCAGCGCCCAAAATGCGGAGAAGCTTCTGGCGACCGTACGCAGCCGGGCCCAGCTTCTGTATTTCGCAGAGGGCGGGGAGGCCGGAGAAGAAGGGGAAGGAAGGCCTGAATGGACCGGTGCTTTACGGTTGAGCGGAGGCAGTTATGCCTTAGCTGAGCAGATGATGCACCATGGGCCGGAAACGATAGCGGATTGGGTCGGGCGCTTTAGGCGGGCAGTTGGAGCGCGGGATTTTGTCGGGCTATTTTCCTTGTTTCCGGTAGAAAGTGAGGAAGCTTCACTTTATTTACAGGCGTTGGCCGTTCAGTTTGAACAAGAGATGATTCAGGGAAAAAGCGCGGTTTCGGCATTATTGGCAGTGCGAGATGCTTTGAGTGCTTTGCAGCAGGCTAATTCCAGATTGGTGATTGAGGTCTTGGCCTTGCGACTATTCGAGCAGGGGGGATATGGCGCGTGATTGAAGTTGTAGGAGTGCGCTTCAGGTCTGCCGGGAAAATATATTATTTTGCTCCGGGGGATTTGCAGCTTGAAGCAGGGGACAAAGTGATTGTTGAGACGGCCAGAGGGGTTGAATTCGGGGAGATTGTGATTGCTCCCCGGTCAGTGAGTGAGGAAGAAATCGTGCTCCCCTTAAAGCAGGTATTGCGCAAAGCGGGGGCGGAGGATGAGCGGATGGTGGAACAAAATAAAGCCCGGGAAAAAGAAGCGTTCCAAATCTGCTTAAAGAAAATAAGTGATCATAAGCTGCCAATGAAATTAATCGATGTCGAATATACTTTCGATGGGAACAAGATCATTTTTTCCTTCACGGCGGAAGGAAGAGTGGATTTCCGGGAACTGGTGAAAGACCTGGCGGCGGTTTTCCGCACGCGCATTGAACTGAGGCAGATCGGAGTACGGGATGAGGCCAAGATGCTGGGAGGAATCGGTTCATGCGGCCGGGTGTTGTGCTGTTCCTCATTTCTGGGGGATTTCGAACCGGTCTCGATCCGGATGGCTAAAGATCAGAAGCTCTCCCTTAATCCGACGAAGATTTCCGGGATTTGCGGGCGTTTGATGTGCTGCTTAAAGTATGAGAACGGCTGTTATGGCTGTGATGATAAAGAAGAGGAATATATAGAGGATCTGTTAGAGCTGGTAGAAGAAGTGGTGCCGGATAGAGAGGCGGTGCCGGCTGCTGCCGCGTCCAGACAGCCGCGTCATCGGAAAGGGGATAAGCAGAAAGGAAAGAGTGAGAAGGCATGAGTCAGTTGACCCAGGCACTGGTGGAGATTGAGGAATTGTTGGCTTCTGTCCTGCGCGAGATTCAGAGTCTGCGGTCGTATATACAAGTGCTGGAAGAGGAAAATATACGGCTTAAACGGGATGCGGCCCTCCCCGCTCAGGAAACGGAGCGGGTGATTGCCAACGCGGAGCGGATTCAGAACGTAGCTCAGGAAAACTTGCTCCGCCTTTATAATGACGGCTTCCATGTCTGCCATTTGCACTTTGGCCAGCCGCTGGAAGGGGATTGTTTGTTTTGTATGGGGTTTTTGAGGAAGGATTAGATGAGCGTGTCTCAGCCCGCCCATGGAAATAGGGGTAATAAAGGAATGCTGGAAAAAGGTACGCTGTATGTGTGTGCGACTCCGATCGGGAATTTGAAAGATATTACGCTCAGAGTGCTTGAGACGTTGCGGGAAGCGGATGTGATTGCGGCCGAAGATACGCGGCATTCCGGGATGCTCTTAAAGCATTATGGGATTGATACTCCTCTGACCAGCTACCATGAGCATAATGAGAAGGGAAAAGCCAGGGAATTAGTGGACCGGCTTAAAGAAGGCCAGTCGGTGGCTTTGATCTCAGATGCGGGAATGCCCGGAATCTCCGACCCCGGCTATGAAGTCATCCGGCTTTGCCGTGAGCAAGGGGTTAAGGTCGATGTCCTGCCCGGGCCTAATGCTGCCCTGACGGCCTTGGTTCTGTCCGGGATGCCTGCATCCAATTTCCTGTTTTACGGATTTCTCCCGGCCCAGGCAGGGCCGCGGCGGCGAGCTCTGGAAGACCTGGCCGAGCTGTCCTTTACCTTGATTTTCTATGAAGCACCTCACCGTCTCCTGGCTGCCCTCACTGAGATGGAGAAGATTATGGGGACGAGAGAAGCCCGAGTGGTGCGCGAACTGACGAAATTGCACCAGAGCGTCCACGCAGGCACTCTTCCCGAACTAATCGCGGAGTTTGAACAGAATCCTCCCCGGGGGGAGTGTTGTATTATTCTTGCTCCTTATGTGGCGGCCGCTCCAACCGGAGGGCCGGAAATCTGGCGCCGTGAAGTGGAAGAGGCGGTAGCGGCCGGGTTTACCCGCCAGGAGGGCATGAAATCGGTGGCCAAGCGTTATGGGGTGAGCAAGCGGGAGGTTTACCGCAGCCTGATCGAGAAGCTCGAGTGAGCGGGCAAGGCAGCTCGCTGGTTTTTAAAGTAAAAAGGCCCGCTGCCCCCTTAGGGGCTTCAGACCTTTTCGGCGAGATGGATGCAAGCTCTGAATATCTATGTAACTTTCAGTATCTTGCTTTTGTTGGTAAAACCTTAGCTGCTGAATTGTCGATATAACTCAATTAAACAGCTTTGGTGTCGGCAGAGATTTCCGCGACGGCTTCGCCCATTGCAGCGGCGCACTCACGGCATACATTCTTGCCTCTGAAGATTTGAACATCGCTCGCATTGCCACAAAAAACACAAGCAGGCTCGTACTTTTTGAGGATGATTTTTTCCTGATCGACATAAATCTCTAAAGCGTCTTTCTCGTCGATTCCCAGGGTGCGGCGGAGTTCAATAGGCAATACGACTCGACCGAGTTCGTCTACCTTTCTCACGATTCCAGTTGACTTCATCACAAATGACCACTCCTTTTACAACATCTTTCGACAGGAAGCATCACCCTTATGATACCAACGGTTCCATTAAAAGTCAACCATTTTCTTTAATTTTTCATTTGCGCCTAAAAGTGATATTATTAAATGAAAATGGCGTCTCAGTCAGAAATACCAAATTTATAAGGGAGAGACTGACAGGTGAAATATTACATAACGACACCGATTTTTTACCCGAACTCATCACCCCATATCGGAACGGCCTATACGACCATTGCGGCCGATGCCTTGGCCCGCTTTCAGCGGTTGAAAGGCAATGATGTCTATTTCCTAACCGGTACGGACGAAAATGCCCAGAAGATTGTACGTACGGCAGAGAGCAAGGGCATAAACCCTAAGGAATATGTGGATGGGGTCGTGGAGCGCTTTCAGGAGCTGTGGAAGCTATTAAACATTTCTTATGATGATTTTATCCGCACGACGGAGGAACGCCACCATAAGGTGGTACAGGGGATTTTTACCCGCTTGTATGAACAAGGGGATATCTATAAATCAGAATATGAAGGTTGGTACTGCACTCCGTGTGAGACCTTTTGGACGGAGAATAAGCTGGTGGACGGGAAGTGCCCCAACCCGGACTGCGGCCGGGAAGTCGAACTGCTGAAAGAAGAAAGCTATTTCTTCCGGATGTCCAAGTACCAGGACCGCCTGCTTGATCATATCCGCAAGCATCCGGAGTTTATTCAACCGGTTTCCCGCCGCAACGAAATGATCCGTTTTGTCGAAAGCGGCCTGGAAGACCTGTGTGTCTCCCGCACCACGTTCCAGTGGGGGATTCAGGTACCTTTCGATCCGAAGCATGTGGTGTATGTTTGGCTTGATGCCCTCATCAATTATATCGCTGCCCTGGGATATCCGGAAGGGGAAAAATATGGACATTATTGGCCGGCGGAAGTGCACCTGATGGGTAAAGACATTGTGCGTTTCCACGCGGTCATCTGGCCGATTATCCTTCTGGCATTGGATGTGCCTTTGCCGAAAGTGGTGTATGGGCACGGCTGGTTTTTAAGCAAAGAAGGCGGGAAAATTTCCAAGTCACGCGGGAATGTGCAAGACTCTTTTGAATTAATCCGGCGCTATGGCTCAGATGCCATCCGCTATTTCCTCTTGCGCGAAATGCAGGTGGGTACGGACGGAACGTACTCGGAAGATGCCTTGGTGGAGCGCTTGAACAGTGATTTGGCCAATGACCTCGGGAATTTTGTGTCCCGCAGCTTGGCCATGCTGGTCAAATACCGCGGGGGAATTGTACCTGAACCCGGGCCGGACACCCCGCTGGAACAGGAACTGAGGGCGCTAAGCCTCGAGGTCAAAAACGAAGTGGAGGCCCGCATGGAAGCGTTCGACCCGGCAGGAGCTCTCGAACAAATCTGGCGCTTCGTGGCGCGCTGCAATAAGTATGTGGATGAAACCGCACCCTGGTCCTTGGCCAAGCAAGTGGGTCAGGAACAGAGATTAAATACCGTGCTCTATTATTTTGTGGAAGAGATCCGGATTCTCAATATTTTATGTGCGCCCTTTATGCCGGGCTTGTCGCCGAAAATCAGCCGGCTGATTGGGCGGAATACCGGGGCTTGGGAGGAAGCAGGCCGGTGGGGTCTGACCGCTCCCGGCACTAAAGTGGAGAAGGGGGAACCACTGTTCCCGCGGGTGGATATTTTACAGTTGATTGACGGAGAGGACAAGGCAATGGAGTTTGAGCCGATTAAAGAAGAAGTGAGTATTGAGGATTTTGCCAAGCTTGACTTTCGGGTGGCGAAAGTGGTAAAGGCTGAGAAAGTTGAGAAAACAGACAAGCTCTTGAAGCTCGAAATGGAAATTGCCGGGGAAGTGCGGACCGTGGTGTCCGGAATTGCCCAGCATTACGCTCCGGAGGATTTAATCGGGCGCAAAGTGGTGGTAGTTGCCAATCTTAAGCCTGCGAAATTAAGAGGGATTATGTCCCAGGGGATGATCCTGGCCGCTTCCCACGGAGATACTCTGGAGGTGTTGATGCTGGATAAGAATCTTCCGGGAGGCGCAAGGGTTAAATGATCTGGGATACACATGCGCATGTGGACGATACCCGCTACACGGACGATTTCCCGGAAATGCTCGGACGGGCGCAAGCAGCAGGGATTACCCGCATCCTGAATGTAGGATATGATCTGCCTTCCTCGGAACGGTCGCTGAAGCTGGCGCGGGAATGTGATTTCATTTATGCGGCAGTGGGAATTCACCCGCATGATGCCAAGGATGTCACGGATACGACCTGGGATGCGCTCCGGGAATTGGCCGCAGATCCTAAAGCGGTGGCCTGGGGAGAAATCGGACTTGACTATTATCGCGATCTCTCTCCCCGAGCTTTGCAGCAAGAGGTATTCATCCGGCAGATTGAACTGGCTGACGAGGCGGGCTTGCCCATCATCATTCATAACCGGGATGCACACGAGGATGTGTATCGAATCGTGAAAGAGCACACGCCCAAGCATGGCGGAGTATTTCACACCTATTCCGGTTCCTGGGAAATGGCCAAACAACTTTTGAATTTAGGTTTTTACCTTTCCTTTGCTGGGCCTTTAACGTACAAGAATGCCCGTCAGGTGTTGGAAGTTGCAGAGAAGGTGCCAAGCGACCGCTATTTGCTGGAGACGGATTCTCCCTATCTGACCCCGGAACCGTATCGCGGGAAACGCAATGAGCCGGCCTATGTCAGGGAGGTGGCTGTCCGCCTGGCTCAAGCGCGCAGCCTGCCGCTGGAGGAAGTGGCAGTCCAAGCCTGGCAGAATGCGGAAAGGCTGTTTAAAATATAGTCATTTTCCCCTCATTGTCTTCATAGATTTGAAGCAAGGGGGGATTTCATGTATTCGTTACCTATTATGCCTTTTGCCGATTATTGGCGTCAGACCCGGCTCTTAAGTTCATATCTGGGGGGAGCGGCTCTGCTGGTGGCAGGAACAAGTGTGTTGGCTAATTCATCATTAAGTGAGGCTCCTTTAAACATTCCGGCGAGTATTTCTAAGGTGCTGACACAGACGGAGTTCTTACCGAAGAGCGAGGCTGTGGCAGAACCTTATTTCATGTCTCCGCTCGAGCAGGAGAATGTCCAAACGGCACCGGTTCAGAATATTACAACAGATATCCATTTAGAGGATGTACCGGTCGATGCGCCGACGGAATTTAGAGAGTCGAACGAGGTTCCGCCGGGGATGAGCCGGATTCTGGAGGAAGGACAGAAGGGTATTGAACGCCGGGTTATTAAAACGACCTTCATCAATGGAGAAGTAAGCGAAGAAACCGTGATCAACCAATTTATGCTCAATGCTCCGAAGAAAAGAGTGGTCATCAGAAACACTAAGCCCGTGAGCGGGGAATCACTCGATCTCAGCAAGCTTGAAATCAGCCGTTCGTTTGTTATGGAAGCTACGGCTTATACATATACCGGGAATCGCACCGCAACCGGGGTTCCTCCGCGGGAAGGCTTAATCGCTGTCGATCCGAAAGTGATCCCTTTAGGCAGCAAGGTTTATGTTGAGGGCTATGGATATGCCGTTGCTGCCGATACCGGAGGAGCGATTAAAGGGCAAAAAGTCGACGTTTTTTTCTCTTCGCTGAATCGGGCCTTGCAATGGGGCAGACGCCCGGTTCAGGTCTATCTCCTCAAAAATAGTTAGTTGTTTCGACAAATGTTAACCTGATTGAATCAAAGCTAAGCTTTGACAAGAAACCACTTATCCGCTAAAATGAAGTTGCAGGATATAATTGGTAATAATTAGGATAACGAAATTGAGGGGCAACAAAAGAGAAAACAGTTTGAGGAGTGAAGAGATTAGATGTTGGGACAGACCCGGATTAGGGTGATGACCCTGGTCCGCCGCTTCGGCAAAGTCAAGCTTGCCCTCGCCGGTCTGGCGTTCTTGGCATTGCTCATTACCCCGTTTTTACTCCAATTAAAAAGTATTGAGGTAGAAATTGATGGTCAGGTCAAGTCAGTAAGAACAATCTTTAGTACGGTCGGGGGGGCTTTGGAACACACCCGCCTGGGAATCTACCCGGAAGATGCGGTGGTGCCGTCCCGGGAAACACGCCTTAGCCAGGGAATGGTGATTCATGTTACCCGCAGTGTTCCGGTTAAGCTCTCAGTGGATGGGAAGACTTATGAAGGACGCACTGTGGCAGCGACGGTCGGGGAAGCTCTAAAGGATTTATCCGAACGCTATCAATTAGACTTGAAAGAAGTGGACGAAGTCAATTACCCCCGCACGGACACGCTTCCGGCAGGGACTGAACTTGCGGTTCGCCGCTCAATTCCGGTTAAGGTGCAGGCTGACGGCAAGGAATATGATACATACATGGCGCCGCGTCCGGTGGCCGAAGCCTTAGCTAAACTGAATCTGACTCTGGGTGCGCTGGACAAGGTTTCCCTTCCGCTGGACCATATACTTGAGCCCAATGACCGGGTGCAGGTGGTCAGGGTAGTTGAGAAAATCGAACAAATTAAAACGGAAATACCTTACCAGACGGTAGCTCAGCCCGCTAATTTTCCGGTGGGACTTCCGGATAAGGTGGTTAAACGGGGGGCTAACGGGGTTCAGGAGCAGACGATTAAACTGGTCCTGGAAGACGGTAAGGAAGTGGACCGGCAAGTTTTAGCTCAACGGGTAGCTTTGGCTCCGGTAAACCAAGTGGTGTCAAGAGGAACCCAGACCTCCATCTCCCGGGGCGGTACGGTGGTTAATTTTAAGCGGGCTTACCAGATGAGAGCCACTGCTTATTGTGAACCGGGAGGACGCACGGCCACGGGTACACCGGTACGCTGGGGCATTGTGGCGGTTGACCCGCGGGTAATTCCGCTTGGGAGCAAGGTCTATGTTGAGGGATATGGCCAGGCAGAAGCCCTGGATGTCGGGGGGGCCATCAAAGGAAATAAAATCGATGTGTATATGGACTCGGAGGAAGCTGCCAGATCATGGGGAGTCCGTAGTGTGATTGTGTATGTACAATAGCATATCCTGATCATGAGCGTGAGGCTGTAGAGTTGAGCAAGCCTCACGTTGTTTTCTTATGAGAAGGTTTAAGTCAGGAGTAAATTTCCCCAGGGATTCCCGGTTTGCACCTTGGTATTATGGACTAAAACCCCACATATTTTTACTAAGGGAATAGTCTCAAGGCCAAGGGGGGATCAAGCATGCGCAGGCTGGTCGTCATACCGGGAGGCAGGCTTAAGTCAGCGGCTATCTTTTTTATCCTGGGGGTGATGGGTGCTCTCGTTCTCTCTGTATTCTGGCAGGGTTCGGCAGTTGTGCTCAGTTATGCCAAAGACCGGCATGTGGTGATGCTGGACCCCGGGCATGGCGGCTATGACCCAGGAGCCATTACCAAGCAAGGAGTGTATGAAAAGGACATTAACCTTAAGATGGCCAACAAAATCAGGGAATTTTTGAACCCCAGCGGAATTGAAGTCGTACAAAGCCGCGACGAGGATGAGGATTTTGCCCCCGACCGGGGTACCGGCAAAACAACGAAGAAACAAATAGACCTTAACCACCGGATAGCGCTCGCTGAACAGGCTAAGGCCGATATATTCGTAAGTATTCATGTCAATGCTGCGACCACAACCCAAAAGTCCGGTGCGGAAACGTTCTATCACTTTAACTCAGAATCCGGCAAGAGACTGGCTGAAAATATTCAAAGCGAGCTCATAAAAATACCTGGAATGAACCGCCGGGTGGCTAAACCGGCAGACTTTTACATCATTCGCAATACGGCTATGCCGGCCGTGGTCATAGAATTAGGCTATCTTTCAAATGCTAATGAACGCAGCAAACTCCAGCAGTCCTGGTATCAAGACCAGTTAGCCAAGGCCATTGCTAAGGGAATAGCGACGTATTTTGGCCTGCCATAGAGGGCAGTAGTCAGAATTCAGAATTCAGTAATCAGAATATATACCGCAAATATTGTGTCTCCGAATACTGACTCCTGCCCTGTAACATGCCGGCAAGCTACCTTGCCCGCTCACCACGCGCCGGAGCTGCTCGCTTGTCGACTCGCTACCGCGCCAAACCTTTGGGTAATACCTGGAGTGAACCGTGGCGCGGCTTCACGCTTCGTCGACTGCGCTCACGACGCTCCTCTGCTCTACGGTTCGCTCCGCAAGGTAGCTTGCCTGTTACATTCATCAGTGGTGCTGCGTAGCAGCATGGAAGTCTGACTACTGGCTCCTGAATTCTCACAAAAAGCGTTCTAAAAAAAATTGGTCAAAATACATAAGGAAAATTCAAGAGGGGAAAATAGAGTCAGTCAACCGAATCTCGACAAAAGGAGTTGAGCAAATTTATGAAGCGGTTTCTGACTTTTTTATTAATAAGTACCCTCTTGGTCGCTTTGGCCTTAACGGGTTGTACCAATGTCCCAGCTCCTACGCCGCCACAACCGCCTCAACAAACGTCTGAGGCCGGCCAGCCGCCGCAGGCTGAAGCGGAAACCCGCGAGGATGTGCTTGGCCCGGAAAAAAGAATCGTCATGGGATTTTACACAGACCCAGAGGGACCGATTCCCGGATCTAAAGAATCTTTGGTTAAGAATATTAAGCTGTTGGATGAAGTGGCGTTTTTCTGGTACACATTTGACAATTCCGGTAAGGTTATTCCAACCGGGAAACGTGATTTAAGCGTAAAAGATTTTGCTCAAAAAAACGGGGCTAAGGCCTATGCCTTGGTGCATAATATGCGCGGAGGTACCTTTGACGCCAACTTAGCTCATAAGGTTCTGGCAGATTCCGGGACGAGAGCAACGTTTGTCAATAACCTGGTCAATTTAACCATGAATGAGAAGTGGGACGGGATTTCAGTCGATATCGAGAAGGCTCCTCCCGGAGACCGCAATAACTTCTCCGCCTTCGTGGCTGAGCTGCAGAAAGCGTTAAAGGCCAAAGATAAAGTATTAAACATTTCGATACCGGCCAAGTATACCGATTATCCTTCCGACCTTTGGTCCGGTGCCTATGATTATGCCGCTATCGGCAAAGCCGCCGACCAAATCATCCTGATGACTTATGATGAACACGGGATGGGCACCACTCAAGGACCGATTGCTTCTCATGCTTGGGTGAACCGGGTAATCAATTTTGCCATCGGCAAGATTCCCCGGGAGAAGATCGTGATGGGCTTGCCGGTTTACGCGTTCGACTGGGGCTCCAATAAACCCGAACTTCCGGCTTATCTTTCCTATCCTCAAAGTGTGGCCCAGGCTAAGAAGCAGGGAGTGGAAGTCCTGTTTGATGAGGAGAACAAAGTTCCGCACTATTCCTACACAGCGAGCGGTGTTCGCCATGAGGTTTACCTTGAAAATGCTAAGAGCTTGCAGCCGAAAATGGAGTATGCCCGTCAGCATAAACTCCACGGGGTAGCCATCTGGCGTCTCGGCATGGAAGATCCCGATATTTGGGATAGCCTGATTAAGACCTACGGCACCAATCGCAACAAACAATAGCTAGAGTACTCAGGAGTCGGAATTCAGAAGTCAGTAGATTTCAGAAACAAATCCTGGGAATTGATTGGCAGGCTTGCAAGGCTTCCTTTGCGGGCCTGTCTCTTTTTCACCGTGAAAGATTAATTTATGTTTTGTATATTGCTCGGGTTTTGGTTAAGATAGAAAAGAACAAAACACAGAACAAAGAATATTTAAGTGTGCAAAGAATATTTTAGTGAGCTTAGGTGTGAATTGAGATGTTCAAAGAATTGATTGTGGTTGAGGGGAAAAACGATGCTCAGGCGGTGAGACGGGCTCTGGGCGATGTGGATGTGATCTGGACGGAGGGCTTTGGCCTGACGGCAGATAAACTCTCTTATATTGCTGCGATGGCCCAGCGCCAGGGAGTGATTGTTTTTACTGATCCGGACACAGTGGGTGAACAAATACGGGAAAAAATCAGACGCATGGTTCCTTCCGCTAAACATGTCTATCTGACCAAAGCAAAGGCCAGCAGGAACGGGGATATTGGGGTGGAAAATGCGGAGCCGGAAGAAATCAGGCGGGTGTTTGCCAATGTCCGGAATGAAAGGGATGAACGACAGAATCAGTGCCCGGTTGATCTAAAGGGGAATGAAGAGTTGTTTCGTTATGAGGATTTATATTCAGCGGGTCTGGCAGGGCAGTCCGATTCGCAAGCGAAAAGATCGGCCTTAGGGCGGATTTTAGGAATTGGGGAAGGGAATGCCAAACAGTTTCTCCACCGTTTGAACCGTTTTGGTATAAGCCGGGAAGAATTTTGGGATAAGCTTCAACTCCTAAAATAAAGGGAAGCAAAGGGACGGTTCCTCTGCTTCCTCAGGCATGAAATGCCTTTTACGAAACGGGAATAAGAAGTGAGAGCCGGTGTGGAAGCGGGATAGAGCGGAGGAATGGTTTCATGGAAAACGCAGCAGGGTATACTAAGCGGCTGCTCAATCAAGGAGTCCGGGCCCGCAAGAGCCTGGGACAGAACTTTTTAATTGATGACGGGGTTATACATAATATCATCCGCTTTAGCGGGCTTAAACCGGGTGAGCCTGTGGTTGAGATCGGGGCGGGACTCGGCGTACTGACCCGGGTGTTGGCCCCGCACGTGAAGCGTTTATGGGCGGTGGAGCTGGAAGAGGAAAAGGTTGAGCTTCTTAAACGCGAGTTAAGAGAGCTCCCTGTAACCATCGTTCAAGGAGACGCACTGGAGCTTGACTTGCACTCCCTTTGGAAGGGGGAGCGCGGGGTTCTTATCGGCAATTTGCCTTATTACATCACAAGTCCTTTATTGATGCATTTTCTCGGCCAAAGTGAAAGCCTCAGGCAAATGGTTGTGATGGTTCAGAAAGAGGTGGCAGACCGCCTTGGAGCGGCCCCGGGGAGTAAAGAGTACGGGGTTTTATCGGTGGCGGTTCAATTGGCAGCGGAGGTGGAAACGCTCTTTAATGTGCCTCCGCAAGCCTTCCGGCCTCAGCCCAAGGTAACTTCCGCGGTTGTCCGTTTGAGGCTCAGGCCTTATCCGGGTTTGACGGTTGACCAAGGTCAATTGATGCGCATCGTCAAGGCGGCTTTCAGCCAACGGCGCAAAACAGTGGGAAATTCTTTGAGCGCGGGCTTGGGTTTGGACAGAAACAAAGGACGGGAATTGTTGGAATTAGCCGGCATTAATGAACAAAGGCGGGCTGAGACTCTGAGTATTGGGGAATTTCAAGAGCTAACGAAGGCTTGGCAAACAAAGAACTAACTAAACAAATAAGAACTAACTAAATGCAACTAATTCATATTGACTAAATGAAAAAACAGGCTTAAAATGACATTAGCTTGTGCACAAGTGTGGAGGTAAAGATGAGCTCAAATCCTTCCCTCACGGTTGAAGAAGCAGCCGAGTTGTTAAAAATTTCTAAATACACACTTTATGAGTTAATCAAGAAAGGGGAAATCCCTGCTCAGCGGGTGGGCCGCCAGCTCCGGCTTGACCGGGAAGTGCTTGAACATTATCTGAGGGGCTCAAGGAGTAATTATCAAGCCTTAAGTATTGCCTCAGGTCAGAGAGACGTGCGCAGCAGCGGAGCAGCGCCAGGGGTTCGCTTTACCGGGAGTCATGACCCGGTGGTCGAACTTCTGCTGGAATTCGGTTCGCATGCAGCCTTAGACCTGTCTACTTCCTTTGTCGGCAGCATGGAAGGATTGATTGAACTTTATAAAGGACAGGCGGACATCGCAGGGGTTCACCTGTGGGATGACAATACGGAAACGTACAATCTTCCGTTTGTGAAGTATCTCTTGCCTGGGGAAGAGGTGACGGTTGTTAACCTGGTGCAGCGGGTACAAGGCTGGATTGTGCCTTCCGGGAATCCCCTGGGGCTTAAATCCTGGGAAGATCTCGGGCGTAAAGGAGTCCGCCTTGTCAACCGGCAAAGGGGTTCAGGCACCCGCCTGAGGCTGGATTCCTATGTGCACAAGGCCAAACTGAATCCGTCGGCAATCCTCGGCTACGGTCTGGAGGAGAGTACCCACTACGGAGTGGCCTACCGGGTGGCTGCGGGTGAAGCCGACGCCGGAATTGGAGTGCAGGCAGCAGCTGACAGATTGGGGCTTGAGTTTATACCCCTATTTAATGAACGGTATGACTTGGTGAGCTGCTCCCCGTTTACAGGCACTGAGGAATGGCGGCATATACTGGATATCTTAAACTCCGCTGTTTTTCAGAAAGCCGTCCAAAGGCTGGTCGGATATGATACTTCCCTTACGGGGAAAATTATGAATTTATAGAAGAGGGGATAAAGATGCGGAAAACTTTCCGTAAACATGGAATGTGGACCATTCTTATCATACTTATGACTGCGCTTGTGCTCAGTGGGTGCGGCACTGCCGGGAACCAGGGCGGGAGCCAGACAGGCAGCCAGAGTGAGCCTAGCGCCCAACCTCCGAAGCCGGCAAACCCGGACTTGATTCTCGCGACCACTACCAGTACCGTGGACAGCGGTCTCTTGGATGTGCTGGTTCCGGAATTTGAGAAAAAGACCGGGTATAAAGTAAAGACGATTCCGAACGGCACCGGGGCTGCACTGAAAATGGGTGAGGATGGTAATGCCGATGTACTCTTGGTGCATGCTCCGGCTTCAGAGAAGAAACTGGTGGATAATCAAACCGCAATTAATTATCAGCTTGTGATGCACAATGACTTTATTATTGTTGGTCCGGCGAATGACCCCGCCGGAGTAAAAGCTACGAAAACGTCAGCTGACGCGTTCAAAGCGATTGCAGCCAAACAAGCGATTTTCGTTTCCCGCGGGGATGATTCCGGAACGGACAAGAAAGAAAAAGACCTGTGGAAAGCTGCTAAAATAACTCCTTCCGGGGCTTGGTACCAGGAGAGCGGAAGCGGCATGGGTCAGACTTTGAATATAGCTTCCGAAAAGAACGGATACACTTTAACAGACCGGGCCACCTTTTTAGCGAATAAGAAAAACCTGAAACTTGAGATCGTGCTTGAAGGGGAAGCATCCCTGCTCAATATCTACCATGTGATGCAGGTAAATCCCGAAAAATTCCCGAAAGTAAACAAGGACGGGGCCAAAGCCTTTGTTGATTTTATGGTTAGTCCTGAGACCCAGAAACTAATCGGGGAATTCGGCAAGGATAAGTTCGGGCAGTCTTTGTTCTTCCCGGATGCCGGTAAGAAAGATTCTGATATAGGAAAAGCAGCCTAAATCGAAGTTCTAATGACGAGGGGAGTCGTTCGGGTTTGGATCTTATCTGGCAGGGAATTCTCGAAGCCGTTCGGCTCATTGTCACCGGCGACCGGGAAATTCTCGATGTAACCTTGCGCACCCTGCAGATTTCAGGAAGTGCTACACTGATCAGCCTAATTATAGGGGTTCCGCTTGGGACCCTTTTGGCTTTATCCGAGTTTCGGGGACGCCGGTTTATCTTAAGTATCTTGAATACGGCCATGGGTCTGCCTCCGGTGGTGGTAGGGCTGTGGGTCTCGATTTTCCTGTGGCGTTCCGGACCGTTTGGTTTTCTGAACTTAATCTATACTCCGGTGGCTTTAGTGATTGCGCAGGCTATCATTGCCAGCCCGGTGGTAATCGGCTTGACCAGCGCCGCCATCCAGCAGACGGATCCCAAATTGAGGCTGCTGATCAAGGCTTTGGGGACTACTAGGATACAATTCTTGTGGCTGCTCTTGAAAGAGGTGCGTTTTTCCCTCTTGGCTGCGGTCATCGCCGGGTTCGGGGCTGTGGTGTCCGAAGTCGGGGCTTCGATGATGGTGGGCGGAAATATTAAGGGGTCGACCCGGGTGCTTACGACTGCTACCGTGCTCGAAGTTTCTAAAGGAAACTTTGAAATTGCCATTGCGCTAACGATTATACTGTCTTTGCTTGCGTATGCCGTGACCCTTTGGCTCACTCTCTTGCAACAGCGACAGCATGAAGGGAAATAGCAGTCTCTGACTTGGGATTATTGTAAGCGGTTGATTTTAGCACTATGGAAATAATGGGATGACGAAATATTCGGAGGGCAAATAAGTTGTTGAGAGCGGAAAACATAACCTGGGAACAAGGCGGGAAAACCATCCTGAAGGGCATCTCGCTTCACTTGAAACAGGGGGAGTGGGCGGGACTGGCCGGGCCGAACGGGGCCGGAAAAAGCAGTTTGCTTAAAATCCTGGCTTTTTTGGAGCAGCCGACCGGCGGACGCCTCTTTTTTCAAGGGGAACTGATTGAAGGGAGGATGCCATTAGCTTTACGCCGCCACCTGGCAGTGGTCTTCCAGGATTCCCTCCTGCTCAATACCAGTGTTTATGAGAATGTGGCTGTTGGCTTGAAGATCCGCTCTTTACCCAAGGCGGTGATCAAGGAACGGGTGGAAACCTGGCTTGAGCGTTTTGGAGTGCTCCAGCTTCTGAAACAGCCGGCCCGGTCTCTTTCCGGTGGGGAGGCTCAGCGGGTGAACCTGGCCCGGGCTTTTGCGCTTGAGCCGGATGTACTCTTTCTGGATGAGCCGTTTTCCGCTCTGGATGCGCCCACCAAGGCCCACCTGTTGCAGGACCTGGCCGACGCTTCTAAGGAGAGCGGGGTTTCGGCCCTCATGGTCAGTCATGATTTCCGGGAGCTTGCCCGTTTAACCCAACGCACCTTAATTATTAAAGACGGAACGACTATTGCAGAGCTTCCCTCGGCTAAACTCCTTTCGGATTATTCCAGGGCTGCTGCCGCAGACAAGAATACTGTGAGACACAACGTCTTCGACATAGAAGGTTTCCAGAATTTACACGAAGTTTTCTCGCCGATATGGGAGGAATTTTAAACGAAACGTCGAAATAATCAAACTCAGGGTGCTTATGGCATACACTATGGGGTAGAGGTATCGTAGGCCGGTAGGAAGAAGCACTCTCAAATAACAGGAAAAGTAGAATGGGAGGACGGAAGCATGCGATTTGTATTACTGGGGATTTTTATTGCTGTTTTGGTCGTGAGCGGTCTCTTGACCATGCGGAAAAACAACACCGTTCAGAGTTTTTTCCTAGGAGACCGGGGCATCGGTCCATGGTTTTCCGCTTTCGCTTACGGAACCACGTATTTTTCAGCAGTCATCTTCATCGGTTACGCGGGTAAAGTCGGCTGGGGTTTCGGACTCTCTGCCTTGTGGATTGTCGCAGGCAATACCTTGGTGGGAAGTCTCCTGGCCTGGAAGATTTTAGCCCGGCGTACGAGAGAGATGACTGTTCGTTTAAATGCAATGACCATGCCGGAATTTTTAGGAGCACGCTATCAGGATCAGGGACTAAAAATATTCAGTGCCTTGGTTATCTTTATTTTCCTGGTTCCGTATTCCGCCTCGGTCTATATGGGCCTCAGCTACCTGTTTGAGCAAGTGTTCCAGATTCCTTATACGTATGCCCTAGTCTTCATGGCCTTACTGACAGCGGTTTATCTGGTTCTCGGGGGTTACCGGGCCGTAGCGCTCACGGATTTTATCCAGGGCATGGTCATGGTGGCCGGTGTCGGAATTCTTCTTTACTATATTATCGGCAATCCTCACGTTGGAGGGCTAACCAATGCTGTGAGCAAACTGACAGCGATTAATCCCGGCTTTGTAGCCCCGGTAGGCCCTCCGGGATGGCTTCCGCTCTTTTCCTTGGTAGCCTTAACCAGTATCGGACCCTGGGGCTTGCCGCAAATGGTGCAGAAGTACTATGCCTTGAAAGATGAACGGTCGATTCGCCCGGCGATGATTATTTCTACCTTATTTGCTTTGATTGTCACCTTCGGCGCCTATTTTACCGGCTCTCTATCCCGGCTTTTCTTTGACAAGCTGCCGGTTGATCCGGCCACCGGAGTAGGTACGCCTGACCTGTTAATGCCGCAGATCCTGTCCACGGCTTTGCCGGAATTGGGTGTGACCATGATTTTCCTGCTGGTGCTGTCGGCTTCCATGTCAACTCTGGCTTCCCTCGTCCTCGTTTCAAGCTCGACCCTGGCGGTTGACATGATTCAGGGCTGGCTCAAGCCGGATATGAGCGAACGCTCAGGGGTTAGGCTGATGCGCCTCTTGGTGGTTTTGTTTATCGCTTTATCCTTGGTAGTAGCCATGGTAAAACCGGCCTTTATTCTCACTTTAATGGCTTTGTCCTGGGGCACGGTTGCCGGCTTCTTTCTGGCCCCGTATCTTTACGGCCTCTTTTGGCAGGGTACGACCAAAGCCGGAGCCTGGGCCGGAGGGTTGTCAGGGCTTATCGTTTCCCTCGGTTTATCCGTTTATTATAAGATGGATGCAGGGCTCATTCCTCTGATTGGAGTTTTAGCCATGCTTATTCCATTAGCGGTTGTTCCTTTGGTCAGTTTGATGACCAGGCCTTTGCCTTCAGCTCACCTTGAGCCATTGTTTAATAAGAACTTCAGTACGGAACTCAGCTCAAAGGCATGGTCGTCGTCACAGGATCAGAAAGCATATGATGTGTGAGATAAAAGGCGGGCATGCCCGCCTTTTATGCTTAGTGTGCGCCACGAGTAGAAATCCTTGAGTAGAGAGTATCCCCATGGTATAATCTGGTTACTAAGAGCGAATCGGAGGTGCCAGCTGTGGGAGAACCGGCTCAAGAAAAAGATGATCAATACACCTATGGCGATTACTTGCAGTGGGATGACGGGAAACGCTGGGAACTGATTGACGGCAAAGCGGTGGCCATGACTCCCGCCCCGTCCCGGTTGCACCAGGAAATTGTTATGGAATTAGGGAGACAGTTTGCCAATTATCTCTTAGGCAGAACGTGCAAAGTGTATACATCCCCGTTCGATGTGCGCTTGCCTTTGGAGGGAGAAAGCGCAGAAGAAACGAAAAATGTCGTGCAGCCTGATCTGGTGCTTGTGTGTGATCCTAGGAAATTAGATGAGAAGGGTTGTCAGGGTGCCCCTGATTTAGTGATAGAAATTTTGTCCCCAGAGACTGCCAAATATGATTTAAGTGTTAAACTTAGACTATACGAGCAGGCTGGAATTGGGGAATATTGGATTATTCATCCGATGGAAGGAACCCTGCTGGCATTTCACTTAAAACAGGGGGAATATGGAAAGCCAAAAGTGTATGCTTACCCGGATAGGGTTCCCGTTAAGGCGCTGCCGGAGTTTACCCTGGATTTGAGCACAGTTTTCCTGGGAAACAAGTAGAGCGGTCAAAGACGGTGAACCCATTATTGCATAAAAACAAATTTGTATAAAAGAAGCCCTTGGCTTGCCGGTTTGTTTGGTAAGCCAAGGGCTTCTTCGACGTTAGTCTTTCTTTTTCTCCACTTTCGGGATGCCAAGGAGAGGAGCGGAGTGGTCGCGGCCGGTGTAGAAGTTGTACCAGGATGAAGTCTGGTACAGATCCCAGTTAGCCGGCGGGAGCCGGTAAGAGTCGAGTTGGGACTCTTCCCCGTATTTCTTCAGGCGGGCATAAGCTCTAACCCAAACACACTGCTTCTCGTTGGGGTAGACTTCACACCAGCCGTTATAACTGCCGCCGCAAGCTCCATTGCGCTGGTTTTTCGGGCACTGGGACATGGGGCAGAGATACCCTAGATCAAGCAGGGCGCAGTCACCACAGTCTTTACAGTCATAGAGCGCAACTTTCATGAGATGTTCAAAACCATGGTGTCGTGGATTAGATTTGCCGGAATAAATATTACGCATCATCGGGAAGAGATTTTTTCCCGGGGTAAAAATCATTGAATGCATAAAGCGGCTGAACGCTATGCCCGCACCTGCAGGAGCATCGAGCGGACGGCCTTTGCGGTTGGCCGGACGGTCACTGTTGAGGCCGGTTTTCTCGTCTTTCTCGAAATAGTAGAAGCCGTTCGGCTGCGGGTAGTCGAATTCAGGCACCAAATCCATCCAGTTCTTGCTCAGTTCTTCCCCTTTTTCGATGATATACTCCACTTGCTCGTACTTAATGTTGTGGCCGCCGATGTGGACGCCGGCAAAGCCCATGCCTTTCATGAAGGCATACATCTTGGCGGCGCGTAGCAGACGGGCCTCTACTCCTTTATCCGGAGCATTCTTCTCCTGCTCGAGTTCGGCCAGGAGTTTGTCCGTCACCACGCAGCCGGGAAGCAGATTTTGGTTCATGATCTTGGCTGCGCCGTACGGCAGGATATAAATGTTGCCTACGATCGGGACATTAATATTATTGGCTTTGGCAAACTGCAATACTTCATGGAACTTGCGGGCGTCATATCCCAGCTGGGTTACGATAAACTGGGCGCCGGCCTGCACTTTCTTCTTCATCTTAAAATATTGAACCATGAGTTCCGCTTCCGTGGCTTTGAACGGAGAAACGGCAGCTCCGGCGAAGAAGTCGCTCGGCTGATGGAAGGTGGAACCTTTCGGTCCCGGAATCTCCAGGCCTTTATTCATGTTCCCAATGAGTTCCAGTGCATGCGTGGGGTCAAGGTCGAATACCGGCTTGGGGCGTCCCTTGAAGCCGGATACGGTATAGTCACCGGTCATGACCAAGAGGTTGCGCACTCCTGCCCGGTCCAAAGCATAGAGCTGGCTTTCCATTTGGTTGCGGTTTTTGTCTTTGCAAGTGAAGTGGACCAATGGCTCGATGCCGAGCTTGAGAATTTCCATGCCCAGGTAATCTGCCAGCATCGCCGGGTTGCCTCCTGGGTTATCTGTAATTGTCAGCGCATGGACTTTCCCGCCCTTAGCAGCTTGTTCGGCAGCGGCCAGTGCGCTTTCCTGAGCTTTTTCCCGGGCTCCTCTGCCCGGAACCAGTTCCCAGGTTACGGATAAGGTATTCTTATCCAGTAGGGATTCTTTAAATCGGTTTTCCATACCCTTCTCCACCTGTCCTCTCTAGATAATAAATAGATTAATTAAGAATAAATGGAAAATAATATAAAAATTAAGGCCCAACTTGTCCATTCAAACTTCATTTTATCACATTTTTCTCTGAATTTGTTAAAGTGTTGAAATTTTTTCTTGAATAATATACTTAGCGTCATCAAAAAGCCATTCCTTGCATGAAAGAAGGAAATGGCTTTTTGAATTCGTTACTTTTTTAAAGGTGTGCTGGGAATAATCAGATGCTGCTCATAGAACCGGTTTTCCGCGGCTACGGCTTCTTCCCATTGTTCCAGAAGGTCAAAGCGCCGTTCCGGGTGGTAGCCCAGGAGTTCGTGCCTGCCGAGAGAACGGGTGACAGGTTTGTTCTGAGCCAGGGCCAGACCCATTACACAGTCCCCGATAATGGTCTCCGTGATCAGGCGGGCATGGCGGCGGTGCTTGCGCGGAGAGCGCAGCTCCTCATGGCGGATGGAGGTGCCTACTTTGATTTTTAAGTTGCTTTGTTTGGCTGAGACCAAACTCATGGGAGGGATGGCGAGCGCAATCGCGGGAATGGTGTGGAGGGCCTTGCCGGATAGGGCATGGGGGCCATGGGTTGGCATTGCCAAGCCTAGGGTTTTTAGGAGATCAAGTTCCCGGTTGAGGCGCAAGCGGAATTTAAGCACAAGATTGGTTAGTTTGGCGCGGTTGGTGATATAGGGGTAGCAGTTGGTTAAGGCCATATCCGCTCCGTCCTGGAGGGCCTGAAGCAGGTGTTCTAAATTGGTGTAAATATTACCGGACATATCCCCGTCAACGAAGACAACCCCTTCTGCCCCAAGATGACGGGCATAGACCGCACCGATTGCCCGCGGGATGTCGATACCCAGGGACTGGGCGAAGTAAATGATATGGATGCGGGGATCCGGAATGGAGCGGATCAGCTCCAAGGTTCGGTCACTGCATCCATTAAGAACGGGGATAATGCAACCTACCGGCAGGCGCAGGACATTGGCAAGGACGGCCAAGATGCTCTTTTCTTCATTCTGCGCAGGAATAACCGCGGTGAACATCAGTTGACCTCCTTGTTCAGATATTTAGTTAGGATTGAACACCGATTCAATAATAATATATGCCAATTCCGCTCAGACGACATAGATTAGAGCAAAGGGGGGAAATGGTATGTTTCAAGAAGGAGATATTGTGGCCCGCCGCTCCCACCGCCAGGATATATACTTCCGGATTATCCGGGTGGAGACGAGTCTGAACGGGGAGCGCTATGCGGTGCTGAAGGGGATTAACCTGCGTCTGCTGGCGGACGCGCCTTTAACCGACCTGGTAAGCAAAAGCATGCTTGATGTAGCCCATTACCAGCGCCGGGATTCACGCGAGATTTACCAGAAATTGAACCTGGTGGTACACCAACGCAAAGTAAACCAGCAAGAGCAGGGGGAGTATTTTGAGGTTCCGGGGCGGGTGGTGCATTTGGACGGAGATGAAGAATACTTAAGCCAGTGCTTAAAAACGTATAAACAGTTGGGACTTGAGGCCAAGGGAATATGTAAATCGGAAACGGAACAGCCTAACGTGATTTATCAGATTTTAAAGGAAAATCCCACGGATATTTTGGTGCTGACGGGACACGACGGGCTTTTAAGCGGAAAAAAGGATTTTAAGAGTCTCGACAGTTATCGCAGTTCCCGGAATTTTGTGGAATCAGTACAGGAGGCTCGTCGCTTTCAGCCTAATAAAGATGCCCTGGTTATCTTTGCCGGGGCTTGCCAGTCTAACTATGAGGCAATCCTGGAGGCCGGGGCCAACTTTGCTTCATCTCCCAAGCGGATGCTGATTCATGCCTTTGATCCGGTGTTTATTGTGGAGCGGATTGCGTTTACTCCGATTGACCGGATGGTGTCGCTCAAAGAAATTATTAACCACACCATCACGGGCACGGATGGTGTTGGCGGAATCGAGACCCGGGGACAGCTGCGGCGCGGGTACCCGCGAAGTCCGTACTGACCGGGAGTCAGGTGTCAGAAGGGGGGAGAGGAGTTAGGAGCGGGTAAATATTAGAAAAACTCGGCTGGCGCCTAGTCTTGACGAAGGCGGCTGCCCTAGTTTTTCTTATGCACCTTCGAAGTTAGCTTTCTGATATGAGAAAAAACCCGGGGGTGGGCTTTGGGCTCGGGGAAGGGCCGTTGCGTTCCACCTTCCGGGTTTTTATTTGAAAGAGTTCCGTTAGGGTTCAATGATGACCGGGGTGCCGACTTCGACATTGCGGAAGAGTTCTTCAACATGGTAGTTGTACATGCGGATGCACCCTTTGGAGATTGCTTTGCCGATGCTTGAGGGGTCGCTGGTGCCGTGGATGCCGTAGCCAGGCTTGGACAGGCCCAGCCAGCGGCTGCCGAATACTCCACCCGGATCCAGCCTTTTTTCAGCGATGGAAAAGCGTCCAACCGGGGTTGGAGTGCTTGCTTTGCCGACGGCAATCGGAAAGCGGCGTAAGAGTACATTTCCTTCGTAGAGCTCGAGCTGGCGGCGGTCTTTATGAATTCGAATCAGGCGGGAAGACATCTAAACCCCCTCCCCTGTATTTCATTTTCTATCTATGATATGACACGGAAATGAAATATGTAGGTTGTTTGCATAATCTCAGCCCTTTTGCGCTGAAACTAATGGCATTGGAGGGATCGATTTTGAGTGAACATATTGAAGGCAAGCTGATGATTATCGGGGGAGCTGAGGATAAAGAGGGAGAGTGCCGCATTCTCAGGCATTTTGTGGCGGAGGCCGGAGGGCGGGAGAGCCGGATCACAGTGCTGACTGCAGCAACGGAATACCCGCGACAGGTCGGGGCGCAATATGAACAGCTTTTTTCGCGCCTGGGAGCGAAAGAGGTTGATGTACTTGATGTCTGCGACCGCAGCCAGGCTAACTCCGAGGGGTTAGTGCAGCAGTTAAACAAGGCTACAGGCGTATTCTTTACCGGAGGAGACCAGTTAAGGATTACCGGTTTGCTCGGAGGCACCTTGGCCGGGAGAGCCCTGCACCGCCTCTATGAACGGGGAGTTATCATCGCCGGCACCAGTGCGGGTGCATCCGTGATGTCGGATACGATGATCGTGGGCGGGGAGGCCGGAACCCCGAAAAAAGACACCATTACCATGGCCCCGGGGCTAGGCCTGATCAGGGCTGTCGTGATTGACCAGCATTTCGCGCAGAGGGGGCGAATCGGCAGGCTTTTGGCTTCCGTGGCCCAGAATCCCTACGTGCTCGGAGTAGGGATTGATGAAGATACCGCAATCCTAGTGACTGAAAATGGGGAATTTACAGTTGTCGGGAGCCAGACGGTGACAGTCGTGGATGCTTCCCCTTCAGCATCAACCAATGTTTCCGAATCTTCTCCCGGGCAGCCGTTAGTGCTAAGTCCGGTATTTATGCATGTTTTGTCAGAAGGATACCGTTTTGATCTCAAACGCCGGGTGTCCTTGCTGAATACATAAAGCGAAAAAGGTTAAAATAATAGAGGTGTGGTTGAAAGGAGGACTTAAACTTCGATGGAGATAAAACAAGTCCAGGCGATCGAGGGGGCTAATGTCTATAGTTATCGTCCGGTCATACGGGCGGTGATAGACCTCCAGGAATGGACGGAGGTCATGACCAATACCCTCGGAGATTTTAATCAACGCCTGGTGAGTTGTTTACCGACCCTGGCAGAGCATTACTGTGCACGCGGACGAGTGGGCGGTTTTTTGGAGCGCCTTCAGGAAGGGACGTTACTGGGCCACACGCTCGAACATATGACGATTGAGTTGTTGACTCTGGCAGGACAGCATATTCGATATGGCAAGACAATGGCCTTGCCGGAGCAGCCAGGCCTCTATGAGATAATTTTTAACTATGAGTCACGGGAAGGAGCCATCGCGGCTTTTGAACAGGCCTTTAAGCTATTGCAGGAACTGCTTAAGGGCAAAAACATAGAACCGGAAGCAGTCGCGGAGATTGTAAGAGGGTTGAAGGAGATTATTGCTGATTATAGTTTAGGGGTTACGACCAAGTCTATTTTAGAAGCTTGTGAGGAGCGGGGGATACCGGTTCAGCGCCTTACAGGCGGAAGTTTACTGCAGCTTGGATATGGACGCTACCAACGGCGCCTGCAAGCGGCCATGACGGATCAGACCAGCTGCATCGGGGTCGATATCGCCTGCGATAAGGTTTTAACCAAGAAATTGCTAAGTGAAAGCGGTGTACCTGTCCCCTATGGAAGTGTCGTTTCCACTGAAGATGAAGCGGTTGAGGCGTTTCGCCTAATCGGAGATAAAGTTGTGGTAAAACCTTATGACGGCAACCAGGGCAAAGGGGTAAGCCTTCGATTGGAGAGTGAGTCCGAGGTCCGGGCCGCCTTTAAGCTGGCCCAAAATTTCGGACAAGATGTGATTGTGGAAAAATATATCCCCGGGCGTAATTACCGTTTGTTGGTGATCGGAGGAAAATTCATGGCGGCGGCAGAGCGTATCCCGGCCAGTGTTACCGGAGACGGTCACTCGACCATTGAAGAATTAGTCGAAAAAGCGAATCAGGATCCGGCGCGCGGGGATGACCATGAAAAGGCATTGACTAAAATCAAGCTGGACGCAGTCGTACACTTGACTTTGGCTCAGAAGAAGCTGACGCTGGCATCGATTCCGCGTAAGGGTGAGGCCGTAAGCTTACGGGACAGTGCCAATCTTAGCACAGGAGGCATTGCGGAGGATGTTACCTCAATGGTTCATCCGGATAATGCGGATTTGGCCGAATACGCGGCCAAGGTCATTGGGCTTGATATAGCCGGAGTAGACTTAGTGATTGAGGATATTGGGAAATCATACCGGGAACAATGCTGTAAAATCATCGAAGTCAATGCGGCTCCCGGAATCCGGATGCACCAGTTTCCCGCTTTGGGACAGCCGCGGAATATCGGAAAAAGGATTGTTGAGCAGGTTATGCCCACGGGTAATGGCCGGATTCCTATTGTCGCAATTACAGGGACCAATGGTAAAACGACTACCACCCGCCTTATTGGAAAGATGCTCTTAGATCAGGATATCGCCGTAGGGATGACTACTACGGATGGGATATATGTGAAAGGCAAGCTCCTAGTAGAAGGGGATACAACCGGACCGGAAAGTACTCGCATTATTTTAAGGCATCCGGAGGTTCAAGCGGCGGTCTTAGAAACGGCCCGCGGCGGTATCCTGCGTTCCGGCCTCGGGTATGACTATGCGGATGTGGCGGTCATTACGAACGTCTCTGCGGATCACTTAGGTCAGTATGGGGTGGAGACCATAGAAGATGTCGCCCATGTTAAAAGTTTAGTGGCAGAGGTTGTGAAACCGCACAGTTATGTGGTGCTCAATGCCGATGATCCGTATGTTGTCCAAATGGCACACCGCACCCGGGGGAAAGTGATTTATTTTAGCGTGGAGAAGGATAACCTCCATGTGCGCAAGCACCTGGCCCGGGGCGGGGTCGCTGTGTTTGTGCGGCGGGGGCATATCTTAATGTGTCAAGGTTCAGCAGAATATAAGATTTGTTCGGTCAGGCAAATTCCGATTACTTGGGAGGGGAGAGCCAGACACAATGTGGAGAATGCTTTGGCAGCTGTAGCCGCGGGCTGGGCCTTGGGTCTAAGCACGGACGCTTTGCGCGAATCTCTGATGGGCTTTTACTCTGACGAAAAACACAACCGGGGACGCTTAAATTTTTACCGTTTAGGCGGAGTTAAAGTCGTCATAGACTACGGCCACAACCCGAAAGGAATCGAGGAGGTAGCTCTAACCCTCAAGAAATTTAAAGGGCGTTCCTTGGTAGGATGTATTACCGTACCTGGAGACCGGCCTGAACAAACAGTGAGGGAGGTGGCCAGAGTGGCGGCCAAAGGCTTTAAGCGCCTGATTATCCGGGAAGATGAGGATTTGAGGGGCCGCCAGCCGGGGGAAATTGCTGGGATCCTCTTTGAGGAAGCAGTGGCCGCAGGGATGCCTCCTCAAAAAATCTCGGTCGTACTTAATGAGAGAGAGGCTTTTTGCTACGGTTTGGATAGTTGCCGTCCCGGGGATATCTTTGTGATGTTTTACGAACATCTTGACCCGATAGAAGAAGAGATTAGGCTGAGACAGGAGCGCGAGCAATCTGAATTCCTAACTCTGGACGAGGTGGTTGCCTCAGTGACCTAAGATTACGGCTTAGGTAAGCTAAACAGTACAAAACGGTATAGGGTAAGGGAAAAGGGGGAGAATCGGTAAACGATGAAATCGGGTCTTCCCCTTCGTCTTGTTAATGGGTATAATAGGAGGAAATATAAGCTTAATGTTCGGAAAGGGCCGGGTTTATGTCTGAGCTTTTTAAAGAAACGTTCGCGTATGCCAAGATTAATCTGGCCTTAGCGATAAACGGTTTGCGTGCGGACGGTTACCATGACGTCCAAAGTGTGATGCAATCCATCTCGCTTTATGATGTGGTAAGGGTTGGGCGTACGGGAAATGAACTTATTTGCCGCTGCGGTGCTTTGAGTGGGTCTCAGAATTTAGCTTACCGGGCGGCGGAGAAGTTTCAGCAGAGGATTGGAGAGCGAGATGGCATCAAGATTGAAATAGAGAAGAACATTCCGGTTGAAGCCGGTCTGGCCGGGGGAAGCAGTGATGCGGCCGCAGTTCTGCGCCTGCTAAATGAACTTTATAGGTTCCCTTTGGCTGATCAAGAATTGAGAGAGCTTGCAGGAAGCATCGGGGCAGATGTGGCATTCTGTCTGGATGGGGGGACGATGTGGGCGACAGGAAGAGGGAATATCTTAGAGGAACTTCCCCCTGCTCCCTTAATGGAGTTAGTCGTGGCCAAACCCTCAACCGGAGTGAATACCAAAGAAGCCTATCACTGTTTTGACCGGGAAGGTACGCCAAGCAGTCTTGAGCGGGAGGTTTGGGCAAAGGCTTTAAGCGGTAGCAATCCGGTGCAAATCGCCTCCCTCCTCACCAATGATCTTGAAGAGATCTCCATCCGGATGGTTCCGGAAATTGGAGAGATAAAAAGGATTATGCTTCATAACGGCTGTTATGGTGCTTTGATGTCCGGGAGCGGGTCGGCGGTTTTCGGCTTAGCGCACGGGAAGGAGTCTGCCCTGGCCATAGCCCGGGAATTAAAAGCCCAAGGATACAGCCAAGTTTGGACAGCCTCTACAGGGAGTATGAAATGATAATGTATTTTTCAACTATGATATGGAAGGGAGCCTTAAATGATGGAACGAAGATTGGTTCCGGTTACTCTTGACAGCTATAAACCCTTAAGGGAGATTGTATTCGAAGCCATGCGGGAGGCGATCATCAGCGGAGTTTTAAAACCGGGCGAAAGGCTGATGGAGATTCAATTAGCGGAAGAAATGGGAGTCAGCCGCACACCGGTGCGGGAAGCCATCCGCAAGCTTGAGCTGGAAGGCTTTGTGGTGATGATCCCGCGTAAAGGAGCCTACGTGGCCGGGGTCTCTCACAAAGATGTAGCAGATGTATTTGAGATCCGGGCAGCGCTTGAGGGTTTGGCCGCAGGCCTGGCGGCTGAACGGGTTACAGAAGATGAGATCGAGCAAATGGAGCGGGTGCTCTTTTATAAAGAAGGAGAAGAGCGGGATTTAGAGATGATTGTGAAATCTGATACGGATTTTCATGCCCTGGTGTATAAAGCCAGCCGCAATCAGAGACTGGTCCAGATCCTGGAGAATTTAAGAGAACAGATTCAGCGTTTCCGGGCCACCTCTCTGGCCGTTCCGGGCCGGGTCAGGGATGCGTTGGAAGAACACCGGGCCATAGTGGAGGCTTTAGCGAATCATGATGTGGAGAAGGCCCAGGAATTAGCGAACTCGCATATTGTCACAGCTGAGAATGTAATGTTTGAAGCCTTGCGTACCCAAGCCCTGGAAGGGAAAGAATAAGGGTATGACTGCGGAGAAAGTCAAACGGGCGGAGCGCATGGTTGCGATTACCCAGGTGTTGATGGCAAAACCAAATGTAATCGTCCCACTGAATACTCTGGCGGAACGCTTTGGGACGGCGAAGTCCACGATTAGTGAGGATTTGCTTTCGGTAAGGGAAAGTCTGCGCCTGTCCCAGCAAGGCCGGTTAGAGACGCTGCCTGGAGCAGCCGGGGGAGTACGGTATGTTCCGGAGATATCAAAGAATGAGGCAGAGCGTGTTCTGCAAGAGCTGGCTGAAGAACTTAGCCGGCCGGAACGAATCGTGGCCGGGGTCTTTTTATATATGACAGATTTACTCTTTAACCCGGCAGTACTTCGGCCCTTGGGGCTTATCTTTGCCGGGGCGTTCCGCAAGGATAAGCCGGATGTGGTTGTAACGGTGGAAACAAAAGGAATACCCTTGGCTTTAGTTACGTCCGAAGCTTTGGGGGTGCCGATGGTGGTAGCCCGTCACGGGAATAAAGTAACGGAAGGGTCTTCTGTCAGCATCAATTATCTGTCCGGTTCCTCAGGTAGAATACAGACCATGTCCCTTTCGCGCCGGGCGCTGGAACCTGGGACCAGAGCTCTTCTCATTGATGACTTCATGAAGGCGGGGAGTACTGCCCGCGGACTGATTAATCTGATGGCAGAGTTTGAAGCGACCGTGGTTGGAACCGGAGTTTTAATGGAGACGGCCTTTAGGCATGAACCTAAATTAGTCGAAAATTATTTAGCGTTGTTAAGATTGGAAGAATTTGATCCTTTAAGTGTGCGGCCCGCTTTTATTTGAATAAAGCCAATTTGATTAAATAAAGTCAATTTGAACGGTTTTAACAGAGCAAATATCTAAGAATTTCCGGCGCAATCCTGAAATCTTGCATGTTTGCTTTAATTTATTAAAAATTTTTCCGAAAGAGGCAGGATTTTTTTACCAAGCGGAGAATATAGTATCAATACCGTACACAAGACCGGCGTTAAAGCTCTGAGGCAAGGGGAAGGGTGGTGAGCATATGATGAATATTACCGATGTACGGGTCAGGAAAGTCAATGTGGAAGGCAAGATGAAAGCTGTGGTGTCGGTGACTTTTGACAATGCGTTTGTCGTGCATGATGTTAAGGTTGTCGAGGGTACCAATGGCCTCTTTGTTGCCATGCCCAGCCGCAAAACACCGGAAGGCGAATTTCGTGACATAGCCCACCCCATTTCCGCTGCTGCCCGTGAAGTCATCCAAACGGCAGTACTCAAAGCTTATCAGGAAGCAATTTAATGCTGGAAGACAAAGACTGAAAGGAGGCCCTGGTGGGTCTCCTTTTTCGGCTATGTAAAAAGAGGAAATTTGATATAAATTGACGAATAAATAAATTTCGGGTATAAAAATATCATTGAGGTTAAACTAAAATGGAGGGAAAGAAGATTATGCCTGTTTGGGCGTCGGTCGTCATGGCTGCAGGAAAAGGGTCCCGGATGAAATCCAAGCTTCCTAAAGTCCTGCATAAACTAGCGGGGAAACCTCTGATTGAGCATGTCTTAGATGCAATCACCGGCCTGGGTATTGAAAGGCCCTTAGTCATTCTAGGCCATGGCCGGGAATTAGTCGAAGAGAAGATTGGTTCCCGGGTGCAGGTTGTGATGCAAGCTGAGCAACTCGGAACCGGACATGCCTTAATGCAGGCCTTACCATATCTCAAAGGCGTGGACAATGTCCTGGTGTTAAGCGGGGATCAGCCCCTGCTGCAGGCAGAAACTCTGCAGGCTCTCTGGCGTCTGCATGAGGCGGAGGACTCAAGTGCCACGGTTTTGACCGCGATGCTTCACGATCCTTGTGGTTATGGCCGTGTTATTAAAGATAAGAACCAATTGCTTAAAATCGTTGAAGAAAAAGATGCGACCGTTGAGGAACGGCGCATTCAAGAAATTAACACAGGAACTTATTGCTTTAAAGTCAATGCTTTGAAAGAAGCTTTAGCTCAGATAAAACCACAGAATGCCCAAGGAGAATACTATTTAACTGATGTTTTCTCACATTTCTTAGAGAAGGGCAAAAAAGTTTTAACTTTTCGTACGGACGATCCGATTGAAGCCATTGGAATAAACTCCCGCAGGCAGCTGGCTGAGGCAGAAGCCATTTTGAAAGACCGTATTTTACGTTATTGGATGGATGAAGGGGTCACGATTACTGATCCGGCCTCTACTTTTATTGAAGCAGGGGTGAAGTTGACACAAGATGTAACCCTGCTTCCGTTTACCATGCTGCGAGGAGCTACCCGGATTGAGGAAGATGCGGTGATTGGGCCGCATGTACTTCTGGATTCATGCACATGTCACCAAGGATGTCAAATCAGCCACACCGTTGCCCGGGATGCGGTTATTGGCCCGGCTTCTAATGTAGGTCCGTTTGCTTATTTGCGTCCGGGAACCCATTTGGAAGAAAAGGTAAAGGTCGGAGATTTTGTCGAGATTAAAAATAGTTTTATCGGCAAGGGGTCTAAAATCCCTCATTTGAGTTATATAGGGGATGCCAGTGTGGGTAACTCTGTCAATATCGGGGCGGGAACCATAACCTGTAATTACGACGGGGTTTCCAAACATTCGACCCGGATTGGGGATCAGGCCTTTATTGGGAGCAATACCAATTTAGTGGCTCCACTGGAAATTGGCGCAGGGGCAATGACCGGAGCCGGTTCAACGGTTACAAGAAACGTTCCGGACCATGCCCTGGTAGTGGAGCGCAGCCAGCAGGTTGTAAAGGAGAACTGGCAGAACCGAAGGAAAAAGTAGGGGGAAAAACGACAAATGGCAGCAAAAGAATTAAAGATCTTCTGTGGGAATGCCAACCGCGAGTTAACGGAGGAAATTGGGGAGTATCTCGGGATTCCCCTCGGAGAAGCCAAGGTCGGTCACTTCCGGGACGGGGAAATCGCCATTCAGATTAATGAGAGTGTGCGTGGAGCGGACGTCTTTGTGATTCAGCCCACATGCAACCCGGCCAATGACAACATCATGGAATTATTAATCCTGATAGACGGTCTAAGACGGGCGTCCGCCCGCCGCATTACTGCGGTCATGCCCTATTACGGGTATGCCCGTCAAGAACGCAAAGCAAGGGCGCGCGATCCGATCACGGCCAAGTTAATGGCGAACCTGATCACCACCGCAGGTGCTGACCGGGTTGTGACCATGGATCTTCATGCCCCGGCAATTCAAGGTTTCTTCGACATTCCGGTCGATCATCTTTTGGGAGTACCGATTTTGGCGGAGTATTTCCGGCAAAAAGAACTTTCGGATGTATGTGTCGTATCCCCTGACCTAGGGGGAGTCACCCGGGCGCGTAACTTTGCCGAGCGCATCGGAGCGTCCATCGCCATTATTGATAAGAGACGCCCGGAACCCAATGTCTCCGAAATCATGCATGTCATCGGAGATTTAGAGGGAAAAACCGTGGTGATGATTGACGATATTATTGATACTGCCGGCACAATTACCCAAGGGGCGCAGGCTCTTCTTGACCGCGGGGCCAAAGAGGTGTATGCCTGCTGTACCCACCCGGTTTTGTCCGGCCCGGCGATCGAGCGCCTGGAGAATTCTGTGCTCAAAGAAGTGGTTGTAACCAATACAATTCCCCTGACTCCCGAAAAGAGAATTGAGCGCATCAAGGTGCTGTCCGTGGCCCCCCTGCTCGGGGAAGCCATGGTCAGGATTCACGAGGATTTGTCGGTGAGCAAGCTCTTCAGTTAGACTTCTTTGATGTCTTTTTCTGGGGCATCCGTTGCTGGCTCTGGATCAGGGGCAGCATCGTTTGCGGAGTTTTCAGCACTTATCTGTTCTGGGTCTATATTCCCGGCAAGCATGACTTCATCGCTGAACTCAGTGTCGGCGGCGGTCATTTCGCCGGGATCAACGCTGGCTACTTCTTTTTTGTCCTTCTTGAAGTACTGGCTGACGTTTTGCGTGGTTTCGGAGGCAAAATGGGAAGTGGAGTGAATGATGTTTTTGAAGGTATCGCTCAGCCCCTTGTCTGAGACGATCAGGCCGCTTTCGCTTCCTTTTTGGGCTACGATGACATCATGACCGATCGTCACAAGCTGGTCGGCTTGCAGGCGGGCTTTGCCGTTAAGCAAGCCTTCAAGTTTTCCGCCGGATATTTCAATTTCTTTAACCTTTCCTGTTTCCGGTTCGATGTAATATTCATCTGCGATGCCCAAAACTTTACCGCTTTCCGTAACGATTTTTGTGCCGATAATGCTTAGCTTTTCTTTAATGAGAGTGAGGATTTCCGGGAGATTAGCCGGTTTTTCCACCTGACTGCTCTTATCGATCGTGATCGCATCATCTCCGACACTAACTACTTTGCTGTAGGGAATGATGCGCTGGTCCTTGAAAAAGCCTTTAGGATCGATCACCAGGGCTGCCAGTGATTTGGACTTGGGATCAAGGATTAGGCTTTTCACATATCCGATGTGTTGCCCCTCGTGCAGAGTAATGATGGGCAGGGAAAGGAATTTGCGGCTAGGCTTCAAGATTTACGCCCCCTTTAGACTTGATTGGTATCTTATAAACATGTATACTCTGTCCTTTGAAACTTATGCTCACATCGGGAGGTTGAGATGAAGGTTATTGCGGGCCTGGGGAATCCGGGCGCTGAATATGCGGCGACGCGTCATAATGTGGGCTTTATGCTGGCGGATTTGCTGGCAGGGGAAGGGAATTTGAGTTTCCGGCCGAAGTTTCAGGCGTTTGCGGCTGAGGGGAGTATTGAAGGGGAGCGGGTGCTGGTGCTCAAACCCCAGACTTTTATGAACTTAAGCGGACGGGCAATAAGGGAAGCGACAGGGTTTTATAAGGTCCCTTCCCAGGATGTCCTGATTGTGCATGACGATATGGATCTGGCTCTGGGCAGGCTGCGGCTGCGGGCTCAGGGGAGTGCGGGCGGACACAATGGTATACGCTCGGTGATTGCGGAATTGGGAACGGAGGAATTCTGGCGCCTGAAGCTGGGAGTAGACCGCCCGCCGGCAGAATGGGACCCCGCCCGCTATGTGCTTTCTCCTTTTAGCAAAGAAGAAATGCCTGTACTGAAAGAGATGCTGGAACGTGCGCATCAGGCCGCGCTTCTCTGGCTTAAAGGGGACGGGGTTAAAGCCATGAATTTGTATAACCGTTGAATCAGCTGAATTGTTAAGTCTGGGTATAGCCTCTACAACCTGGGGTAAACCTAAGGTTATGGAGGTGTTTTCATTTGTTGATGCTAAAAGTATGCCATGCCTGCGACAGTATTTTAGGAGAGATCGAACTCGATGACTTGACCGGGGAAGTGCCGGATTCTATAATGGATATCGTTGGGAATGTGGCCTATGCCCTGTGTCCAGACTGTATGCGCCAACTGGACGTAGAACCCGACAGGGTTCTGCATTAAATTCTGAGTAGTCAGGAGACAGGAGACAGGAGACAGGAGACAGAAGACAGAAGACGAATAAAGCAGCTTTATTATTCTGAGTACTGACTTCTGAATTCTGAGTACTGATCAAGTACTGACTTCTGAATTCTGAGTACTGATCAAGTACTGACTCCTGAATTCTGAGTACTGATCAAGTACTGACTCCTGAATTCTGAATACTTCTATAGTATCCAATATCGAACCATGACCAGGGGGTCCTTGCGGACGTTCGCTTTTTTGGCTTTTCAGGAAGTATCACTTTGAGGGCGCATAAGTGCAACTAAACAAGTGCGTTAGTCCTTCACGGACTAACGGGCTTTCGCCTGCGCCCTAAGGCTTGGCGTAAGCCAAGTTTTCTTTATGTTGCATTGGAGGATGAATTTTTTTGAAGACGATTTATAACCACTTACGCCAAGGGCTGGAGGTCGGAGACGATGACTTGCGGGAACTTCTCCCCGAGTGGCCGCAAATGGTATACAATCTCACCGGAAGCCAGAAAGCTGCGTACGTGGCCCAGCTCCTGAGAGGACGCAAGCCCGGGCTTATTCTGACGTTTTCGGACGAGCAGGCCCAGAAATGGGTGAATGATCTTAGAACATGGCTTCCGCATGAGGATGTGCTTTTATTTCCGGCGACGGAGTGGCTCCCGTTTGAGCTGCTGGGACGAAGCCGGGAAACGACGGCGATGCGGATTGCGGTGCTCAAGCAGCTGGCCTATGACAACCATTGCACGGTGGTCAGTCCGATCCTGGCGGTGGAAAGGCGCTTATTTCCCCGGGAGCGCTGGCAGAAGTCGATCCTGGAATTTAAGAGCGGGGAGAGCTATCAGCTTTCGGAAGTTTTAAACAACTTAATTGCCGCAGGGTATGAACGCCTGGATGTGGTGGAAGGGAAAGGGCAGTTTGCTTTGCGCGGCGGGATTTTGGATATTGCTCCCCTGGACGGGGAACCGGTGCGTATAGAATTCTTTGATGATGAGATCGACTCGATCCGGACGTTTGATCTGGAAAGTCAGAAGTCTGTTGCAACCGTTACCCAGGCTGTGATTCCGCCGGTGCTCGAATATATTCTTACTGCGGAGGAACTTCGAAATTTAAGCTGGGAGGTCGCCGGGCAGGCGCGCAAAGCCCTGGGGCGGCTTGAGCGGGCCGACCGCAAGGAAGCGGCGGCAAATTTGAGCGAAAAGGTTGAACATGTCAGAGAACGTTTGGAACAAGGGATTCTGGATGAAAATGTCTACCCGTATCTGAGTTTGGTGCCGGAAGTGTTGGTCGATTTCTTTTCCTACTTGTCGGAGGACCGCCTGCTTATTCTCGATGAACCGTCCCGGCTTAAAGAACAGCTTGATTTTCAAACACGGGAAAGGCTCGAGGAATTCACGCAGCAGCTGGAGCAGGGGGAGGCTTTTGTCAGCCCCGAACCGCTGTTTATTTCCTATGAAGATGTTCTGACTTATGGGAAAAAGGCCAGCCTGCTTGGCATATCTACACTGCCGCGGGAAGTGCCTGGGTTTGTACCCCGGCGAATTGTGAATCCCAATTCCCGCTCTCTAACCGGGTTTATGGGAAAAACCGGGGTCCTGGCTGAGGAAATCGAACGCTGGCAAAAAAACGGGAATGTAGTTGCCCTTTTTGCCGGAGATAAGGAACATGCCGACCGCTTGATTCAGGGGCTTAAAGACCGGGGAATAACTTCCAGGCGGCGCACGATGGAAGACCCGGTCGAAGAAGGGGGAGTTTATGTCTATCCTTACTCCCTGGATCAGGGTTTTGAGCTCCCTCTGAGTAAACTGGTCGTTCTGTCAGAGGCGGAAATCTACCGCCGCGAGCGCAAAGCTCCTGTCAAACATCCGCCGGCACGGGAGAAAACCGGAGAACGGCTGCAGTTTTCTGATCTCAAGCCCGGTGATTTTGTGGTTCACGTTCAGCATGGGATTGGGCAGTTTGTGGGGATTGAACGGCTGCAAGTGGGGGGCGTGGAAAAAGATTATTTTGCCCTGCGGTATGCGGGGCAGGACCGGCTTTATGTCCCCCTGGACCAGCTGTATCTTTTGCAAAAATACCTGGGAGCGGATGCGGATGATGTCCCTAAACTCTATAAACTGGGCGGGAATGAGTGGCATAAGGTTAAGAGCAAGGCTCGCAGCGCGGTCAAAGAGATGGCGATCGACCTGGTAAAGCTTTATGCCCAAAGAGAGGCGAGCCGGGGATATGCTTTCTCTCCGGACAATGTCTGGCAAAAGGAGTTTGAAGAGAAGTTCCCGTACGAGGAGACTCCGGATCAACTCCAGTGTATCCAGGAAGTAAAAGAAGACATGATGCGTACCCGCCCCATGGACAGGCTTTTGTGCGGGGATGTCGGGTACGGCAAAACAGAAGTGGCCTTAAGGGCTGCTTTCAAAGCGGTAACTGACAGCAAGCAGGTGGCAATCTTAGTCCCCACTACGATTTTGGCCCAGCAGCATTTTAACACTTTCCGCGAGCGGTTTGCGGGCTATCCGGTGGTGATCGAGATGCTCAGCCGTTTCCGCTCTCCTAAGGAACAGAAAAGAATTTTGGCGGGGTTGAAGGACGGAAGCATTGATTTAGTTGTAGGAACTCACCGCCTGCTGGCGGAGGCGGTGAAGTTCAAAGACTTAGGTCTGCTCATTATTGATGAGGAACAGCGTTTTGGAGTGGCTCACAAAGAAAAATTAAAAACATTAAAGGCGAATGTAGACGTGCTTACCCTGACGGCGACTCCGATTCCCCGTACCCTGCATATGGCCATGGTCGGGGTAAGGGATATGAGTGTGATCGAGACTCCTCCGGAGGACCGCTACCCTGTACAGACCTATGTGGCGGAATACCGCCCCGACCTGGTGCGCGATGCCATCCGCAGGGAAATCCATCGGGGCGGTCAAGTGTTCTATGTGCACAACCGGGTGGAGGATATGGAGCAGGTCGCGCATTTTCTCAGCCAGTTGGTCCCGGAGGCACGGTATGGAATTGCCCATGGCCAGATGAGTGAGACGGAACTGGAACGGGAGATGCTGGCTTTCCTGGAGCAAGAACGGGATGTCCTGGTTTGCACCACGATCATTGAGACCGGGCTCGATATGCCTAATGTCAATACCTTGATTATTGATGAGGCAGACCGCCTGGGGCTGGCCCAGCTTTATCAGCTGCGGGGGCGGGTGGGACGCTCGAACCGCAAAGCGTTTGCTTATCTTCTATATAAACCGCAGAAAATTTTAACGGAGGTAGCGGAGAAACGCCTGAGCGCCATCCGGGAGTTTACGGAATTCGGTTCCGGCTTTAAAATTGCCATGCGGGATCTGGAAATCCGGGGGGCCGGAAACCTAATCGGAGCCCAGCAGCACGGGCACTTGGCGGCAGTAGGCTTTGACCTGTACGTGCAGATGCTTAAACAGGCCGTGCAGGAACTGCGGGGAGAACAGGTGGAAGAGGAAGTAGAACCTTCAATTGAACTGCAAGTGGATGCCTATTTGCCGGATGATTATATTTCGGATCGTCAGGTTAAAGCATCACTTTACCAGCGGATGGCTGTGCTTAAAAGCGAAGAGGGTCTAAGTGAGATGGTGGATGAACTGGTGGACCGCTTTGGAGCACCACCAAGGGTGGTTGACAACCTGCTTCAGATTATCCGGATTAAATGGCTGGCGGCGGAGCTTAAAATCGAACAGATTCAGCAGCTCAAACAATACGTGCATTTTCGTTTTGCCCGTGATCCCGGATTGAGCGGGGAAAAACTGATGGAAATCGCTGCAGGCAGCCCGTATCCGCTCTCGTTCGGAACCAGTGCCAACGGCAACCTGGAATGTAAGATCAGACTGCGTACGGTGGGCCAGGAGGAAATCCTGAAAGCGGTTCGCAGGGCTATTTCGACCTTTTCCGACATTGCTTCGCGGACAAGTCCCTGATATAATACGTACATTGAGTAGGAAAGGTCGTGAAGAGATGAAGAAACCCCTCGTGGGTATCCTGACAGGACTCTTGGCGTTTAGTTTTATATTAACCGGTTGTTCTTCACTGGTCGGAGGGAAATGGGTGGCAAAAGTAAACGGAGAACAGATTTCCCAGACCGACTATGATGCACGCGTCGCTTTGATGCAGAAAACGGTTGAGGATAACTCGGGATCCAAGCTGACTGCCGATCAGCAGAAACAGCTTAAGGATGCCGTACTTCAATCCATGATTGGAAGCAAAATCATTGAGCAGGAAATCAAGAAACTCAATGTAGATGTCAATAGTTCCAAGGTGACAGAACAGGTAGAAAAAGACAAGCAAGATGCAGGCGGGGAAGATAAACTGAAACAGCTTCTAGCCTTTCAGTATCTGGCAACGTTAGATGACTACCGGAATCAGATTGCCCTGGCGCAAAAACTCACGGACGATGTTCAGGTCAGTGATGCGGAAGTCAAGGCTTATTTTGAGGCCAATCCCCAAAATTACGGCGGACAGGCGGAGCAGGTTAAGGCTAAGAATATTGTTGTTGCCACCGAGGATGAAGCCAAACAGATTATTTCCCAGTTGAAAGCGGTAATGAACTCCGGCCAGTTAGCTACAACTTTTGAGCAGCTGGCCAAGGAAAAGTCCACGGATCCGACTGCCAAGGATAACGGGGGAGAGTTAGGCTACTTCAGCAAGGGGGATATGGTACCGGAGTTCTCGAATGCAGCCTTTGCCCAAAAGGTTGGGACTGTTTCTGAGGCGCCGGTGAAAAGCACATATGGGTATCATGTAATTTTGGTCGAAGATCATAAAAATGCGGTGCCGGGAGATTTTAACAAGTATAAAGACCAGATTAAGCAGGATGCCCTGACGGATGCGAAAGGGAAAAAGCTCCAAAGTTATTACGATCAAATTCACGGCAACGCCAAGATCGAGTATAGTTCTGCTTTTAAGCCGCAGGGATAAGAATTTTTCATTTGGTTAAATTAAACAAGAGAGGGCAGCTTTTGCATGAGTTGCCTTCTTTTTTGTTCTTTGGAAAATAATGAATAATCCGGGTTGCCGGGATATATACTATCATTGAATTGATGTACGTGAACACGATGATGCAGAACGAACATAAAGGAGGGATGAGCGTCCAATGAAAGCAACAGGAATTGTAAGAAGAATTGATGATCTTGGCCGTGTTGTTATTCCCAAAGAAATTCGTCGGACACTTCGTATACGTGAGGGAGATCCGTTAGAGATTTTTGTCGACCGGGAGGGGGAAGTTATCCTTAAAAAATACTCTCCGATTGGAGAGTTGGGTGATTTCGCCAAGGAGTATGCTGATTCATTGTATGAAGCGACCGGGCATATCGCATACATTGCAGACCGGGATACGATTATCGCGGTTTCAGGTGCTTCCAAGAAAGAGTATCTGAACAAACCGATTGGGCCTGCGGCCGAGCAGGCGATGTCTGAACGTAAAACCCTGCAAATTTCTAAACCGGGGGAACATGCCGCTTGTAAGACTTGTCCTGAAAATGAGGAAGACGATTGTAATCTTACGAATGAAGTAGTGGCTCCGATCATTTCTGAAGGAGACCCAATTGGAGTTGTGGTCTTAAGCTCTAAAGACCCTAATGTGAAAATGGGGGATCTCGAAGTCAAGTTGGTTGAAACGGCAGCCGGGTTCCTGGCTAAACAAATGGAACAATAAAATGGGGCGAACAGCCCCTTTTTGCATCCGGTGCGCACCTCTGGTACAATAGCCCTGGAGGTGGCGGTTTTGGGGAAAAAACTGCATATTCTCGGGTTGGGACCGGCGGGTCTGGAGCAGCTGACTTTAGGAAGCTACCGCCTGCTTCAGAAGGCTGACAAGGTGTTTATGCGCACTGCGCGCCATCCGTGCGCTGAAGAATTGCGGGAAGAGGGCATCCGGTTTGAATCGTTTGATGAGATGTATGAGAGCGGCAAGTCGTTTGAAGAGGTGTACGAAGGAATCATTTCCCGCTTGCGTCATGAATTAGTGCAAAATGAAGAAATCATCTACGCTGTTCCGGGGCATCCGAATGTCGCGGAGAGGACGGTTCGCTTACTTGTGGACAAGCTTTCCCCGGAATGCGAGCTTATCATACACCCGGGACTGAGTTTTTTAGATGAGATTTTTCGAGCCGTCTCTTTTGATCCGATTGAAGGGGTCAGCGTCCTTAGCCAGGAGGGCTTAAAAACTGCCGGGATTGACAGCCGTCAATGGCTGATCATTCCGCAGGTGTATGATAAACTGGTAGCTTCAGAGATAAAACTTGACTTGATGCGCGCTTACCCGGATGAGGCAGAGGTTATGGTGGTGAAAGCCCTGGGGTCAAAGGAACCCAATGTCTTAAAATGCCCTTTGTACGAGCTGGACCATCAAGAATTTGATCACTTGACAACTGTCGTCGTATCTCCTAATTCTGAAAGCTATACCTACGGACGCTTGGTTGAAATAATGGAAATTCTACGTTCCCCTGACGGTTGTCCTTGGGACCGGGAGCAGACCCATGTTTCCCTAAAACCATATGTGATTGAGGAAGCTTATGAGGTCATAGAAGCCATAGAAAACCAAGATGTGTATAATTTGTGTGAAGAATTGGGAGACTTACTATTACAAGTTATTTTTCATGCCCAAGTTGCGGCTGAAGCCGGGGAATTTGATATGACAGACGTCCTGCACGGGATTATTACCAAACTCGTGCGCCGTCATCCCCATGTATTCGGAGAAGGGAAGGCTGCAACGGCCCGTGAGGTGATCCGTACCTGGGAGCAAATAAAAGCTGAAGAAAAGGCACAAAATGATGACAAGACCCGTTTTTTCGAGGGCTCCAAGGGTTTGCCCGCCCTGATGTGGGCCCAGCGGACCCAGCGCCAGGCGGCCAAGGTAGGCTTTGACTGGCCGGATTGGAACGGAGCGTGGGTCAAAGTGCAAGAAGAGTGTCGGGAGCTGGAACAGGCTCTTCGGGAAGACCATGGAATAAGAGAAGAAATGGGTGATCTCCTCTTTGCAGTGGTCAATCTGGCGCGTTTAATGAATTTTGATGCTGAGGAGGTTTTACGGGAGACTGTCCGCAAATTCCAACATCGGTTCGACAAAATGATGGAATTTGCCTCCCAAGACGGGAATAATCTGGGAGAACTTTCCTTGGAACAGCTAGATGTTCTGTGGAAACGGGCAAAATTAGAAGAAAAAAATGCTAAACTTGCTTGAGTTTGAAGCTTTTTATGCAGGAGTTTGGTATTTTATCGCGAACTATAAAGATGTCAATCTACATATTTAGGAGGGAGCACTTTGAATAAAGCTGAGTTAGTTGCTGCTGTTGCCGAGAAAGCCGATATGTCGAAAAAGGATTCCGAAAAAGCGGTCAATGCTGTGTTATCCGCTATCGAGGATGCCCTGGCCGGAAATGACAAGGTGCAATTAGTTGGTTTTGGCACCTTTGAAGTCAAAGAGCGGGCTGAGAGGACCGGGAGAAATCCTCAAACCAAAGAGAAAATCACCATCCCAGCCTCCAGAGTTCCTGGATTTAAGGCGGGCAAAGCCCTGAAAGACGCAGTTCAAAAATAACATCAGCCTTAAAAAATCAGGTTCGTTTGCGAACCTGATATTTTTTTCACCGAGTGTTTTACCTAATATAAATTACGATCTTAATCTTAGGAGATATCGGGGGAATTGTCCGGTGCGCATTGATAAGTACCTGAAAGTATCGCGCTTAATCAAGAGAAGGACGGTAGCCAAAGAGATCTGTGAGGGGGAAAAGATCAATTTAAATGGCAAAACCGCCAAACCTTCGGCGGAAGTAAAAGCCGGAGATGTATTAACGCTTAACCTTGGGAAGCGGATCATGGAAGTCAAGGTGGTGGCCACTCCGAATTTAGCGCGCGCGGATGAGGCCCATCTTTTATATGAAGTATTGCGTGATGAAAAAAGATCAGAGTAAAACTTGGGCAAGGAAAGCTGTTACCCGCGTTAGGTGGCAGCTTTCTCTGTTTTCTTTACATTTCATGTCTAAAGGTTCGTTTAAGGGAATATCGTTTAAGAAGAAAAGCTATAGGGGGATGGGCGCAATGGAGAAAGTTAGCGGCAAAGGCCATCACTTGCACCTGGAAGACAGGCAAAAACTATCGGTTAACGGAGTGAAGAAAGTTCAGTCTTTCGATCCCAAGGATATTTTGCTTGAAACGGAGCAGGGAATCTTAGGCATTAAAGGGGAAGGGCTGGGGATTAAGCAGTTAGATCTTCAGGATGGGCTGGTAGAGGTCGAGGGGCATATTGATATGCTTCAGTATCCGCGCCGGTCTGGCCAAGGGGAAAGACACAGCCTATGGGGCCGGATTTTCCGTTAAGGTGAAAGGAGTGACGTTCAATCTCTGAGTTCGAAACATTTTTTTGGTTAGTGACGGCTGGCTTTGCCATAGGTCTTGGATTTGATATTTACCGTTCCGTGCGCCGTTGGATGAAATGGGGTCCGATTCTCACCTTCGGGGGGGATATCCTCTTTTCCTTCGGGGCTTTAGTGATATTTCTGTTTTTTTTAGAAAAGGCAAATAGCTTGGCTTTTCGCTTTTATATTTTTTGGGTAAGCCTTTTGGGGCTGCTCCTTTACCTAAGACTGTTCAGCAGACTTGTCACACATTTTCTTCTCAGCACGTTTGACCTGGTGAAAAAGACCTTGCTTGGGCTGATAAGCTTGTTTAGGTATCCGCTGCGGGCCTTGGTTTTGCTCATGAGGCCACTGTATGCCTTCTTGCGTTGGCTAAGCTTGCTCTTTTACCGGGCCGGTGAAGCGCTGCTCATGCCTCGGGCGGTACAAATTAAACGCGAAGCCGGTGAATGGTGGGACCAGCACTTTCCTCCTAGGACCAATGGGTAATTTTTCCTGAAGATGGATTGATTCTTCTCCTTAAGCCTTGTATAATAAGAATGTCGACGTATTGTCCACAATATGTAATGGATTTGTACACATTTTATTCACAGGCTGTGCATAATTAAGGATAGTAAGGATGAGGGAAGGTGCACCTCGAAATCCGGGGATTGGAGAAATTAAGTTTTCGTGAGCGTCAGGCCGTAATGCTCAAGGAATCCGGGCAATCTCTGGAACAGATCGGGAAAAGGCTGCGCCTGAGTCCCAGCTCCGTGGCCACTTTACTGGCAAGAGCCAAGAACAAAGGGTATGAAATTGTGTGCATTATCCCAGGAGGAGAGCTTGGGCTGGAAGGGGAGGACACGTTTGACGAAGAGACAGACTAAGAAGCAGAAAACCTCCGGCAAGCGGATTCGTCCCGGGTATGTGCTGGCCTGGACGTTTTTCCTGGTCTTAACCGCAAGTTCGGCCTGGAATGTATGGAACCTTTATGTGAATACGGAAGAGAAGATGGCCAAGCTTAACTCGGAGAAGGCTCAGCTGATTCAGGAGCAGAAGAAGTTGGAGGAAGAAATTGCTCTTTTGAATACGCCATCATATATTGAACAATTGGCGAGGGAACAGTTGGGATTAGTCAAGAAAGGAGAAATATTAATTGCCCCGCGCAGCCCGTAGATTTCGAGGCTTCCCAGGTAATATTCCCCGTTTTGCTTTTCTTGACAGCGCTTGTGTACTAGGAATATAATGACATTAATTATATTTATTTTTAATAACAAGGAGGAGTTTTCTTCGTATGGCCATCGCGGTTGGCAGCATAGTTGAAGGAGTGGTAACCGGGATCACGAACTTCGGCGCTTTTGTAGAATTACCGGATAAGGTTACCGGACTTGTCCACATTTCGGAAGTGGCAGATGCCTACGTCAAAGATGTCAGAGATTATCTTAAGGAACAGGACCGCGTCAAAGTAAAAGTGATTCATGTAGATGACAAGGGTAAAATCGGTTTATCAATTAAGCAGGCCAACCCTAACGCCCGTGCCGGTCGTGAAAGACGTCAGCCAACCGTATCTTTTGAGGATAAATTGGCCAAGTTTATTAAAGACAGTGACGAGCGTCAGCTTGAGTACCGCCGGGCAACCGAATCCAAGCGTGGTGGCAGAGGCTCCAGCCGTTATTAAATATTGAGAAATTGATTTTGGAAAGTAGAACCGTCTGAGGGCGGTTCTATTTTTGTTTATTGAAGAGAATTACAGTGTTTTTAAGTTCGTGAGCAAGGATTGGGTCGAAACTTGTTTGCCCGAAGCGACGTCTATAGACAAGCTTTGCCAAGCCCTTTGCGTTATAATGTTTCCATAAAGTGGTAAGAGGTGACGTTATGGCTGAATGGGCAACTCTTAAAGCCGGACACTCGCTGCGGCAAGAGAGGAATTTTTTTAACAATGCTTTAGTTCCATTAATTCTGGGAGTTATTTTAGCCCGTGGAAACGTACTTATGGTCCACCCATTCGGGATTGCCTTTGGTGCGGCCCTTATTCTAAGGGGGCGAAAGGGTTATCAGTTAGGTCTGTTGGGCGTAGCCGCCGGGCAGCTTACTCTGGGAGATCCGGTGGCTGCGTTTGAAGCAGTCCTGATTCTGGGGGCACTGGCAGTGATTTTTCCTAGAATCAGAGGGAGTAAACGCGAAGGACTTTATTTAGCCGCGCTCACGGCTCTTGCTGCAGCCGTCGTGGCCGGTGCGGCTTTAAGCTTCTCCGATCCTGACCCTTTGGCCTTGCTCATGGTGGGGCTTTTCAGCATTCTGTCCGGAGGGATCGCGGTTGTCTTTTGGTTTGCACTCACTCATCAGGAGGCTGTGTGGCGGGGAGAGTTCAAAGGGGAACAGGGTGTAGCCTGGCTTTTGATACTGATTGGTGTATTAAGTGGCCTGCATGGCTTGCAAGTGGCGGAGTTCGATTTCCCGGTGGTGGTTTTGAGCTTTTTTATCCTGTTTGTGGCTGAACGTTACGGGGCCGGGACGGCTGCAGGGGTGGGAGCCGTGCTCGGGTTCCTGCCTTCTCTGAGCCTAGAGGGACAAAACTTTATTAATGCTGGGATTTACGGACTGACCGGGTTTTTAAGCGGAGCCTTTCGCCGTTTTGGCAAGCTGGGTTTAGGCGCGGCCTTTTTGGCAGTGACGCTTATGTTCAGTTACTTTATGCATCCGGAAGAACTGTACTCCCAGCTCGTGTCCTCGGCCTTGGGTTTGGTGCTCTTCTTACTCTGGCCGTCTCCCGGAGTTAAGACGGACTTCCTGAAGGAAAAGCCGATGCCGGAGGTTGAAGCGACGGTTTCAAAGGTGAAAGCTTTGGCTGACATTATGGATCAAATTGCCTTAAGCTATCAGGCGGCAGAGGCGGAAGCGACCGAGGGCCGCCCGGAGATTCCGGATCTGATGAATGTTCTGGTGGAGAGGGTGTGCCACTCCTGTCCGACCATAAATGTCTGTTGGGAGCGCGAGTTTTATAAGACCTACCGCTACCTGTTTGGTTTGTTCGAGGAAGTTGAACGGCGCAAGAATCTGAAGGCTGCCGATCTCCCGGTGGAGTGGCGGCGTCATTGCGGTCGCACCAAGGAGATGCTGATAGGGGTTCAGTTTATCATTGAGAAAGAGCAGAATCATGAGGCCTGGCGCAAGCGCCTGGCCCTTAACCAGGAGGCTTTATCCAAACAGTTTAAAAATGTGTCCCAAGTCATCGGGCAGTTTGCCAAAGAACTTCATGTCCGCCATAATTGGGAGGAAGACAAGTCTTCCGGGTTAGCGCGCAGGCGCCGCAATTTCCTGGATGTCGGGGTTGCCAGCTTCTCAAAAAAAGGCAACGGTATCAGCGGAGATAATTATGCTTCATTGGCTTATGCTCCTAACGCCCACGCTTTTATTCTCTGTGATGGCATGGGTGTGGGTGAAGGGGCCGCCAAATTAAGTGCCACAGCCTTAACGCATCTGGAGCAGCTTCTTAGTACCGGGTTCGAACCGGAAGGCGCGATTCAGGCCTTGAACTCCATCTTGGTTCTGCGTTCTCCGGAAGAGAGTTTTGTGACGGTAGACATGGCGGTTCTGGATCTGGAATCCGACCTGGTAAAGCTGATTAAAGCAGGGGCGTCTCCAAGCTACTTAAAACAGGATGATCATATTGAGACCTTGAGTTCTTCCGGACTTCCGGTAGGAATCTTAAACCAAATTGAGCTGCGGGTGCTTGAGGTGAACATGGGGGTCGGGGATGTCCTGATTATGGTGACTGATGGGATTGATGATGCGCTTAAGGATGGGACGGAATGGCTGAAATACTTCCTGGAGGAGCTGACATTCAAGGAGTCGCAGGAGCTGGCCGATGAAATTGCCAAAGAGGCACGCCGCTTGAGCAATGACCAGATGTACGACGACGGAGTGGTACTGGTAATTAAAAAGAATCACTGGGATGAATAAGGGGCCAAAACGGCCCCTTTCAAGTGCCGTAGAAGTCTAGCTTATATCATGAATTGGATATGATATAATTGAGAGAAGCCAGAACTCAGAATTCAGAATTCAGAAGTGAAGATAAGTTGGGATGAAATAAAAAGGTTTGGGAGAACGGCTTGATGTATGAGAAACTGCGCGCACGGGTGCTGCCGAGACTGATCCCGCCTAAGGCTAAAGTCTTAGTGGCTGTCTCCGGCGGGCCGGATTCAGTGGCCTTGGCGCATGTCCTGTGGCGGTATGCCATGGATGAAAAAAAGAGGGAATTGGAGCTTGTGCTCAGCCATGTCAATCACGGAGTGCGCCCGGAGTCTGCAGAGGAAGAGGTGCTGGTGCGGCGATTGGCCGAAGATTGGGGTCTTCCCTGCGTGATTCACCGCTTTGACGCTAAAAAGTATGCACGCTCGAGCAGACAGTCCTTTCAGGAAGGGGCGCGTGCCTGGCGTTATGAACGCTGGGAACAGGACATGAAAGAATATGGGTGCACGCATTTGGCTACCGCTCATCATCTCGGGGATCAGGCGGAAACGGTGCTATACCGCCTGCTGCGCGGAAGCGGGACGGCTGGGCTGGCGGGAATCTTACCCAGTCATAACGGGGTCCTGCGGCCCTTGTTAACGGTAACGAAAGAAGAGATTCTGGTCTATTGCGCCATGGCAGGATTGCCATATGCGCTCGACCGTTCAAATGAGGAGCCCGTGTACGTGCGCAATAAGATCCGCCTCCAGCTGCTCCCGCAGTTGGCCCGGGAATATAATCCCCAGATCGTGCAGGCTCTCGGGCGCACAGCGGACTTAATGCGCTGGGATGAGGAGTATTTGCAGGGAAAAGCGGACGAACTTTGGCGGGATTATCTGATTCAGGATACGGCTGCGGAAATTCGCTTAAAGATTGGGGTTATCGAACAGCCTTTTGCACTAGTGAGCCGGGTTTTGCGGCGGGCTGCTACTAAGATCAGCGGCGAGCCGCGGGGATTGGGTTACGACTATATTGTCAGAATGATGGAGCAAGGGCTGGCTGCCCGTTCCCAAGAAAATTTTCACTGGAGGCAGGACTTACCTAGGTTTCAAGTCGAAATAAATCCAGAGAGTATTTGCTTTAAAACCAAAAAGTATGTTTATAGGCCAAAGAAAAAAGAAAAGGAATTAAAGCCTCAGATAGAAGTGCGGCTTCAAGAAGGAACTTGGGTGGATATCCCCGAATTAGGTATTAAAGTGGGGATTTTTACAGACGATAGACAGGAAACAGCCTTAGGCGGAGAGAATGTTGCGGTCTTTGATTTGCATAAGTTTTTTGGCTTAAGCAAACCTCCGGTTTGCCGTACGCGCCGGCCGGGGGACAAGATGTGGCTTAAGGGAGTGGGGCATAAAGACCTGAAAAAGGTATTTCAAGAAGAAAGAATTAAAGCACAGCGGCGCTCACGGCTGCCTTTAATTGCCGCAGGGAGCGAGGTTCTATGGATTCCCGGAGTCAAGAGAAGCGATCTGGCCTTGCCTGAGCAGGATTCTCCCCGAGCTTATTGTGTACTAAAAGTATCAGACGAAATTAGTTTATAGCTATAGCATACGAAATTAGTCATAATGATAAAAATAAAAACAGGAAAGATTTATTAGTTTTAGGATATATTAGATCGGACGAATGAATTATATACCTGGCAAGTCTAAGATGAGCGGAAGCCTCGTTGTAAAAGGCCTCCCTGCGTGGTATAATATGTAATATTGCGCCGGAGCTAGGCGGTTTTCCATCAGAGAGGAGGACCAATCGTTGAAGTTTTTTAAGAATGCGGCTGTTTATCTACTCATTATCCTTTTGGCGATAATGTTGATCAGATGGACAAATACCCCGGTCGCCAAGGACCAGGGGTTGGATTATAATGCGTTTAGCAGAGCCGTAGTCGAAAACAGGGTTGACAAAGTCAAGATTGTCCAGGATGAGAACGGGAAATTATATTCGGTGACGATGAAGGACGGGAAGCAGTTTGATGTTCTCGGACCGACAGATGACCCTCAGATGGTGTCTGATTTAAAGAACCATGTCAGTGTGGTAGATTATACGCCGCCGGCTAAAGCGCCGTGGTGGACCGGGCTATTGACTACCCTCCTGCTGCCTTTGATCATCGTCGGGATTTTCTTCTTTATGATGCAGCAGACGCAAGGCGGGGGCAACCGGGTCATGCAGTTCGGAAAAAGCCGGGCCCGTCTGGTCAGTGATGAGAAGAAAAAGGTAACTTTTAGTGACGTTGCCGGTTTGGATGAGGTCAAGGAAGAACTGCAGGAGGTTGTGGAATTCCTTAGATATCCGAAAAAATTCAACGAACTGGGTGCTAAAATTCCGAAGGGAGTCCTTCTCTTCGGCCCGCCCGGAACCGGAAAAACCCTGCTCGCGCGTGCGGTTGCCGGAGAGGCGGGAGTGCCCTTTTTCAGCATCAGCGGCTCGGATTTCGTGGAAATGTTTGTCGGTGTCGGAGCCTCCAGGGTCCGGGATTTGTTCGAACAGGCCAAGAAGAATGCTCCCTGTATCGTCTTTATCGATGAGATTGACGCAGTGGGACGACAGCGGGGAGCCGGTCTCGGCGGCGGCCATGATGAAAGGGAGCAAACCTTGAATCAGCTGCTGGTAGAGATGGATGGCTTCAATGGCAACGAAGGCATTATCATCATTGCCGCTACCAACCGTCCGGATATTTTAGACCCGGCGCTTTTGCGGCCCGGGCGCTTCGACCGTCAGGTGACGGTGGATGTGCCGGATGTCAAGGGACGGGAAGAAATCTTGCAGGTGCATGTGCACAATAAGCCTTTAAGCAAAGATGTGGACTTAAAGGTACTGGCCCGCAGGACTCCGGGCTTCACCGGAGCCGACCTGGCGAATCTGGTGAACGAGGCGGCGCTTCTTTCAGCCAGACGCAGTGAGAAAGAGATTAAGATGAACGCACTCGAGGATTCCATCGAGCGCGTGATCGCCGGTCCGGAGAAAAAGAGCCGGGTGATCAGTCCGTTTGAGAAGAAGCTGGTTTCCTATCATGAAGCCGGACACGCCTTGGTGGGCGAACTGTTAACCCATACCGACCCCTTGCACAAGGTGTCGATTATCCCGCGCGGCCGCGCCGGCGGGTATACCTTGCTCTTGCCTAAAGAAGACCGCAATTATATGACCAAATCCCAACTACTGGATCAAGTGACAATGCTCTTGGGGGGCAGGGTTGCGGAAGCGCTGGTCCTGCATGAAATCAGCACCGGAGCTTCTAACGACCTGGAGCGGGCCACCGGTTTGGTGCGCAAAATGATTACGGAATTAGGAATGTCCGAGGAATTAGGTCCTTTGACCTTCGGTCATAAAGAGGAACAAGTATTCTTAGGCAGGGATATTGCCCGCGACCGCAATTATAGTGAAGCGGTCGCCTATGCCATTGACAAAGAAGCCCGGCGGATTATCGATGAGTGCTATCAAAAGGCTCAGAATCTGATTAAGCAGAACATGCCCAAGCTGCATGCGATTGCTGAGGCTTTAATGGAAAAAGAAACTCTGGAGGCGAAGGAATTTGCCGCCTTAATGGCGAAGTTTGATAATCCGGAGCATAGGCCCGAACAAGATCTTCCGCTAGCAGAAGGAGAATCGGCGGAGGGCAGTCCAGATGAAGGGCACAACACAGATGAAGGGCTGGGTCAGGATCTGGAAGTGGAAAAGGCTAAAATTGAATAGGAGTGAAGAAGTTTATGGAAAGAACGTTTTTAATGCTTAAGCCTGACGCCGTTCAGCGCGGATTAGTGGGACAAGTCATTGCCCGCTTTGAAAGCAAAGGATTCAAACTCGTAGGAATGAAGTTGATGCAGGTTGACCGGGCTTTGGCCGAAGAGCACTATGCCGAGCACCGGGGAAAGGCTTTTTTTGAGCCAACTGTCAATTATATTATGTCCTCTCCGGTAGTGGCTATGGTATGGGAAGGCAAGAATGTGGTTGCTCTAGCCCGGGAAATGATGGGCGCCACGAATCCGGCCAATGCCAATCCCGGCTCAATCCGGGGGGCCTTTGGAATGGATATCAGCCGTAATGTCATCCACGGATCCGACTCCGTGACGAGTGCAGACAGAGAAATCTCACTCTACTTCAAGCCAAATGAATTGGTAGAATACCAAAAGGTTGGCCAAGAGTGGTTGAGTGAGTAAGTGAAGGGCACCCTAACGGGTGTCTTTCTGTTTGGCTAATGAGAAAGTAAAGTCTGAGGGGGTAATCCCGTCATGCCTAAACGTCCGGATATCAAACACCTGGTTACCGTGGCCTCGATCCTGATTGGGTTTTTATTTGTTTTGCTTTTGAAAACCCAGGGTGTACTCGGCGACCAAGGACCAAAACCTGAGGCGGCCATTTCCAGCTTGGTCCAGACTGAGCAGGAAAACCAGCAGTTAGCCAATGAAAATGATAAGCTGCGCCAGGAACTGGTTAAATATACGGAAGGGCTGAATGCTTCCTCCTTGGCGGAGCAGCAGCTGACAGAAGCCCGGATGAACGCGGGGCTTGTGCCTGTCAGCGGTCCGGGTATTCGCATAACCCTTGATGATTCAAGCCTGATTGAACCGAATGTTGAGGACCTGCGCAACTATTTCATTCACGAGGAATATATCCGTAATTTAGTGAATTATTTATGGAATGGCGGTGCTGAAGCGATTGCGGTCAATGGACAGCGCCTTACCAGTACCACGGAAATCTTTTGCAGCGGTTCTTATATTCAAATTAACGGTACGCGTCAGATGCCACCCTATACGATAGAAGCAATTGGGGACAGCCGCAAACTGCAATCGGCCTTAGATTTCTACATGTGGGAAATGTTGGGTAACTTCCAAACCCAGTATGGGATTACACGCCGCTTAGAGGTAGTCGATAACCTGAGACTTCCGGCAGGAAGTCTAAAACAGTTTCGCTTTGCCGAACCGGTCAAGGAGGGAACGTAAATGTGGAAGAGAAGCCTGGCTTTACCGGTGACCTTGGTCGCCATAGCTTTGGGATTTCTATTTTCCCTCCAAATTGAAACTCATAAGAGTGTATCTGATGCGGAGCTCATCAATCAGCAGAGAATGGCTTCTATGAAAAATATTCTGGCCAATGCCCAAAAAGAGAATACCCGCCTGAAAGAAGATAATAAGACCTTAGCCGCTCAACTGGATAAAGCCCGTAAAGAAGGAGGAATTAATCCCAAGGTCCTGGCCGAACTGGATCAGCTTAAAATGATGGACGGCACCATGGCAGTGCAAGGTCCGGGCGTCCAGATATCCATTGATGACCGGCAGCAAGACCATAAAGAAGTCGTGCCCCTTTCAACGGAGGATTTGGCCCGCATTGTCAATACGTTGAAGTTTGCAGGGGCTGAGGCGATCAGTATTAACAACCAGAGAATTGTGGCCACGACTGATATTGTCTTAAGCGGAACCTCGACGATCTTAATCAACCGGGTTCCGGTGAGCAAAGCTTCTGGGTTGCCCTACGAGATCAATGCCATCGGGGATCAGGCAACCTTGGTTGATTATTTTTCGAACTTAGAAGGAGAGATTCTTAAGCTTAAAGGGGTGACTGTCAGTATTACCCGTAAAGTGGTAGGGGTCCCGTCATATAAAGGTTCTTATAGTTTCAAGCAGGCAAAGCCTTGAATTTTCACAGAAAATCTTGGGTAAGCTAGCAGGGAAATTAGGATAAGTGGCGAATCACTTTATTTAGTCTGGTCAAAATTACAAGTTAGAGGAGTGAATCTATTTGAAAACGGACATCGAAATCGCCCAAGAAGCGCAGATGAAGCCGATTACTGAGGTTGCGAAACTGGTCGGGCTCTCTGAGGACGACATCGAGCTTTACGGAAAGTACAAAGCAAAGGTTTCATTGGATGTGTGGAACCGGGTGAAAGACAAACCAAACGGCAAGTTAATCCTGGTGACGGCCATTAACCCAACCCCCGCCGGAGAAGGTAAAACAACGACCACGGTTGGTTTAGGCCAAGCGATGGTTAAGATGGGTAAGAAAGCAATGATCGCTTTGCGTGAGCCCTCTTTGGGACCTTGCTTCGGAGTCAAAGGGGGAGCAGCGGGCGGCGGTTATGCCCAAGTTGTCCCGATGGAAGACATCAACCTGCACTTTACTGGGGACTTCCACGCCATCACCTCGGCTCATAACTTGCTGGCTGCTATGCTCGACAATCACCTGCAGCAAGGAAACCTGCTGAATATTGACCCGCGTCAGGTTGTGTTCCGCCGGGTTATGGATATGAATGACCGCGCCCTCCGTAAAATTGTGATTGGTTTAGGCGGCCGTACGGAAGGGGTACCCCGTGAGAATGGCTTTGACATTACGGTTGCGTCCGAAATTATGGCGATCTTGTGCTTAGCCAGCGATCTCATGGATTTGAAAGCGCGTTTCGGCAAAATTGTCGTGGCGTATACCTACGACGGCAAGCCGGTCACCGCTCATGATCTGGAAGCAGAAGGCGCCATGGCGCTGCTCATGAAAGATGCCATTAAACCGAACATGGTACAAACCCTGGAAAATACTCCGGTCTTCATTCACGGCGGACCGTTTGCCAACATAGCCCATGGCTGCAACAGCATTATCGCCACACAGCTCGGCTTAAAACTGGCTGACTACATGATTACGGAAGCAGGGTTCGGAGCAGACCTGGGTGCTGAGAAATTCTATGATATCAAGTGCCGCTTCGGCGGGCTCAAACCGGATGCAACCGTTATTGTCGCCACCGTGCGTGCCCTTAAGATGAACGGCGGAGTGGCCAAGGCTGACTTGAACGCCGAGAACCTCGATGCCCTGGCCAAAGGGATTGTCAACCTGGAGAAACACATCGAGAACATGGGCAAATTCGGAGTTCCGGCCGTTGTAGCCATCAACCGTTTCCCGTCCGACACTGAGGCTGAGCTTGACTTTATCCGCAAACGCTGCCAAGAGCTGGGATCTGTTGTTGCTCTGTCCGAAGTCTTCACCAAAGGCGGAGAAGGCGGAAGAGAACTGGCTGAGACTGTGCTTAAAGTGATGGAAGAGAAGAAATCCAACTTCAAAGTGCTGTATGAAGCCGAACTCCCGATTAAAGACAAGATCGAAAAGATCTGTACCGAGATTTACGGAGCGGACGGGGTCAACTTCAGTAAAGAAGCTGAAACCATGATTCAGAAGTATACGGATCTGGGGTACGGGAATTTGCCGGTGGTTATGGCCAAAACCCAATACTCCCTCTCTGATGATCCGGCACTTTTGGGACGCCCGACCGGTTTTAAGATCACGGTGCGTGAAGTCCGTCTCTCTGCAGGCGCAGGCTTCTTAGTGGCTATCACCGGTGCGATCATGACCATGCCGGGACTGCCCAAGCGTCCGGCTGCTATGAATATGGACATTGACGCCGAAGGAAAAATCACAGGACTGTTCTAAGATGGGAGCAAAGAGGCCCTGGGTCAAACCTGGGGTCTCTTTTCTTTAGGAATGTACGAGAGGATCAGAAGACAGGAGACAGGAGTCAGGAGGAGTCTGAAGACAGAAGACAGAAGCCTGTGTAAGATAACGGGTAAACGAGTTGAAACCCTAGGATACTGAAACCTGAATACATTTCTTTAGCCCTGGTGAAAAATACGAGGGGGGGTGACTCCTTGAGTTCGATGAAGCGGGTCAATGACCTGATTGATCACCCTGAATTCCAACGACATTTGGAAAAAACTGAAGAGATGGAGCGGGAAAGGAAGTTCTGCAAACATGGCTTTGAACATGGGTTGGCCGTGGCCCGCATTGCCCATGCGTATCTCCTGGAAAAAGGAACAAAACCGGAACGGGAAGTTGTATATGCGGCAGGGCTTTTGCATGATATAGGACGTTGGCTGGAGTATGAAACCGGGAAAGATCATGCCCTGGCAAGTGCTGAATTAGCTCGTCCGATATTGGCGGCTTGTGGATTTTCCGGGAGTGAGATCGGCATCATTGAGCAGGGAATACGCGAGCATCGGCTTCATGGACAGCCGGGATTAAGCGCGCTGGGAGAGGCTTTGGCTCTGGCAGATGACTGGGCCAGGGATTGCCGCAGCTGTACGGCGCGTGCCGACTGTTATAAATTTGGAGATTCGATGCTGCGCATTACATATTAGCAGGAGGATATCAAATGAAAGACTACGGTATGAGATGGGTTAAGCTGGACAGTGCGGAAGAAGGAAAGCGGGCGTTGAAGCATATCGGGTCTGATCCCGGTGGGATTGCCTTAATGGCCGGGAAGGCGGTCGGACGGGCGATTAAGCTTGAAGGAGTTCCATTAAGGGTCGCCCATATTCTCAAGCAAGAGATGCTCGCAGCAGATGGAGATGCCGCAGTTCACCGCGATGTTATCACCAATGGCATAGAGGCCACCGATATCATGCTGCTGGGTACTGTGCGCCAGTTGGAAAAGGTGGCAAATAAACTTCTGGCCCAACCGTTTGGCTTGAAGGATATTGGAAAAGCTCTGAAGGAACTTTTAAGCACACTCGAACCACGGAAGCCCCGTATCCTTAACTGCCGGGGAAAAGAGTTAACCTTAGGAGAACGCACTCTCATTATGGGTATTCTGAATGTGACTCCGGATTCTTTCTCGGACGGCGGGAAGTTTTATCACTTGGAAAACGCTTTGGAGCAGGCGGAGAAGCTCATTGCAGACGGAGCGGATATTCTTGACATCGGGGCTGAGTCAACCCGGCCGGGGCATAAAGAAGTTAGCGCCGAGGAAGAATGGAGCCGCTTGGAGCCTGTTTTGAAAGAGCTTGTGGGGAGGATTTCCGTTCCCATCTCGATTGACACCTATAAGGCTGAGGTTGCCGCTAAGGCCATTGAGGCGGGTGCCAATATCATCAATGATATCTGGGGGCTGCAGCGGGATCCGGATATGCCGAAGACGGTAGGGGATTACCAGGTGCCGGTGATTGTGATGCACAATCAAGATGGGACAGAGTATCGGAATATGATGGGAGAAATCTTTTCTTTCCTGCGTCATAGCATCCATTTGGCCGAGGAGAATGGACTGAGCGGGGATCAGATTATCCTGGATCCGGGAATTGGCTTCGGTAAGACAACGGAGCAGAATCTGGAGGTTATGGCCCGCTTAGACGAGTTTAGAGCCTTAGGTCACCCGGTCCTCTTGGGTACTTCGCGCAAGTCCATGATCGGGAATACCCTGAAACTGCCGGTAGAGGAACGTCTGGAAGGGACGCTGGCCACCAGTGTCCTGGGCGTAGTGGCCGGGATGGACATGATACGGGTGCACGATGTAAAGGATAACGTCCGAGCCATTAAGATGGCTGATGCGATCATGCGGGCGCAGAGAGGTGCCAATTATATCGGGGAGTGAGCGAATGTTAAAAAGAAGAAAGGATGCCATTCACCTGCGGGGACTTGAGTTTTATGCCTACCACGGGGTGCTTCCGGAAGAAAATTTGCTGGGGCAGCGTTTTATTGTGGATGTTGACCTCTTTTTGGATTTAGCCGGGCCCGGGCATAGTGACAAGGTTGAGGAGACCGTGAGCTATGCGGAAGTCTATGAAGTGGTGCGCGATTGTGTCAGCGGGGAGCGCCATCATCTGCTCGAGAGTTTGGCGGAAAGTGTCGCAGCCAAGATTCTCGCACAATTTCCCTGTGAGGAAGTGCGGGTAGAAGTGCATAAGCCGCAAGCGCCGGTACCGGGGATATTTTCCGATTTGGCGGTCGAAATCTGGCGCAGGCGTGACATTAACACGGAGCATAAAAAAACAGAAAAGATAATGACCGGAATGGACGGGAGTTAAATTTATGCAAGCGTATCTAAGCCTAGGGAGTAATATGGGTAATAAAGGGTATTATTTGAGGGAGGCGCTTAGGCTTTTAGGAGAGAACCAAAGGATTCGAATCATGGCCCAGTCTCACATCTATGAGACTAAGCCTTGGGGATATACGGATCAGGATGATTTTTGGAATGTTGCGGTTGAAATTGAGACAGAACTGGAACCTTTGGATTTGCTGAAAGTATGCCAGGAAATAGAAAACAGACTACAGAGAAAAAGGATTTTGCGCTGGGGCCCGCGCACGATTGACATTGACATACTTCTCTATGATAATAGAGTTAGCAATTTAGAGCAGCTTAGATTGCCCCACCCGCGTATGGAGGAGCGAGCGTTTGTGCTTACCCCTTTGCGCGAAATTGCCCCCAGACTGGTTTTGCCCTCCGGACGCTCGATTCAGGAGGTAAGCGGAGAAGGGGAGGTAAAGCGGGTAGACTAACGAGGATTGGGCGAATCAGGTGTTTTCAGAAGAGCTAAGTTTCTAACGGTGTCATCCGCAAGGAGATACACGTTTGAAAAATTTAGACTACTGACTACTACTCCGTTCGGCCGAAGAATTTATCTTCGGTTTGGCCGAACGGCGTAAGTCATCCTCAGACGGTAAGCTTCCTTTGGAGTTTCGCCTTCGGCGCGAATCTGCACTGTAGATTCGCGTCACTGGAGACTTACGTTCCTGAATTCTACTTTAAGTCATTACAGTTAATTAAGGTACCGCTTGGATCGGCACGACCGAGACGGTGAAGGATTAAAAATATTGGGCACCTTCACGCCAAGTGAGGGTGTTTTTTGATTTTGGGGTGAAAAAAGATGAGATTTGGGATTATCGGGACGGGGGTAGTCGGCACCGCCCTGGCCATCAAACTGGAACAGGCCGGGTATGAGTGTGTAGGTGTTCATACCCGTAGTGAAAGCTCATACGCTCGATTCAGAGGCTATTTAACCAAGGATTTTCTGTCCTTAGATGTACTTGTGCCAAAGGTGGATATCCTGTTTGTTACGACCCAGGACGACGCGATTGGGACGGTTGCAGCGAATTTGGCAGAGCACAGACTTTTCCGGGAAGGGCAGTTATGGGTTCATTGTTCCGGTTCGCTGCGGGCGCAAGTCCTTAAAGCGAAGCCGGACTTACCGGTAAAAACCCTATCTCTTCACCCTCTGCAGGCATTTGCGACCGTGGATGAGGCCTTAGAAATCCTAGAGGGTACACATTTTGGAGTGGAGGGAGAAGGGGAAGAGAAAGGAGAGGAAATCGTCCGGGCGCTGGGAGGAATTCCGCACCGGCTGAACTCCGAACATAAATCCCTCTACCATGCGGGAGCTGTGATTGCTTCGAATTACATGGTTGTATTAGCGGCGCTGGCGGAAAGGTTATTCCTGGGGGCCGGCATCGAGCCGGAGGAAGCGCTGGAATCCCTGCTTCCTTTAATGAGCGGAACCTTACATAATTTAAGCAAAGTAAAGGTACCACGGGCTTTGACCGGGCCGATTGCCCGCGGTGACACGGAGGTTATTCAAGGGCACTTAAGCCAGCTGCCGGATGAGATTGCTGAAACTTATCTGTCGTTAGGCAGGCATGCATTGGCGCTAGGCAAAGAAAAATTGGCGCTGGCGGGTAAAGAGTATCCGCCCCAGGTATGGCAGGAGTTAAGCGGGATATTTGCAGAGAAACAGGGATAATGGATTATGAAAGGACTGAGCAGGAGAATGATTAGCACTTGGTTTATTAAAGAATTGAGAGCGCACGTACAGGGGGAGAAGCGGAAGGGTAAGAAAATTGCCATTGTTCCGACCATGGGTTATCTTCATCGCGGACATCTCAGTCTGGTAGAGGAGGCCAAGCGCGCGGGTGCCTTCGTGGTGATGAGTATTTTTGTTAATCCTCTCCAGTTTGGGCCGAAGGAAGACTTTGGGCGCTATCCGCGTGACCTCGAACGGGATAGCAGTCTGGCTGAGGAAGCGGGGGTCGATCTGCTGTTTCATCCGGCACTCGAGGAGATGTATCCCGAACCCATGTTAACCCTGGTCGAGGTGAAAGAACTTGATGCCGTATTATGCGGGAAATCCCGGCCCGGCCATTTTACCGGGGTCGCCACGGTTGTGGCTAAACTTTTTAATATCGTGCAGCCGGATCTCGCTTTTTTTGGCCAGAAGGATTATCAACAGGTGCAGGTGATTCGCCGTATGGTCAGTGACTTAAATATGCCGGTGGAAGTACGGAGCGTTCCGATTGCGCGCGCAGAGGATGGATTGGCGCTCAGTTCCCGCAACGTCTATTTAAGCCCGCAGCAAAGGGCGGAAGCGGTGGTGCTGTATCAGAGCCTGGAGGAGGGTGCAGCCGCTATCCGCAAGGGAGAACGGAGCGCCCGTGCTCTAGAAAATTTAATTCGGGCCAAGATTAAGGCGGAAAGCAGCGGAGACATTGACTATGTCGAAGTAAGGGATGCTGCTGATTTGAAGGAAGTGACGGAGATTGAGGGGCCGGTGGTAATTGCCCTGGCCGTAAAATTCGGTCAAACGCGCCTGATTGATAACAAAGTGGTGGAGGTGGGAACAGATGTTTAGGCATATGATGAAATCTAAAATTCACCGGGCTACGGTAACTGAGGCTAATCTCAAATATGTGGGAAGTATTACGATTGATTCGGCCTTGATGGAAGCGGCCGATTTGCTTCCGAATGAACGGGTCCAGGTGGTGAACAATAATAACGGGGCAAGGTTAGAAACGTACGTGATTCCCGGGGAGGCCCATTCCGGGGTGATCTGCTTAAATGGAGCAGCAGCCCGGCTGGTGCAGGTCGGGGATGAGGTCATTATCATTTCTTATGGGATCTTTACGGATGATGCCGCTCGCTCCTACCAGCCCAAAGTGGTGTTTGTGGACAATGCCAACCGGCCGGTTAAGATTGCCCAGGAAGAGATACACGGGGAAAGGGATTAAGATGATACGCCATAAAATCTTAGATCTCTTAGCTGAGCGGCCAGGGGAATTTATCTCAGGAGAACAGATCAGCCAAGAGCTAAATTTGACGCGGGCAGCAGTCTGGAAACAAATGAAAGGGTTGAAGGAAGCCGGCTATGAGATTGAGGCCCAGACCAAAAACGGGTACCGCTTGCTCGCGAGCCCGTTGGCTCTTGATTCCTGGGCCCTGGCTCGAGAATTAGAAACCGAGAATCTGGGACGGGAACTTTATTTCTATGAAGACATCTCCTCCACCAACGAAAAAGCCAAAGAACTGGCACGTCAGCGTGCAGCCCATGGGGCAGTGGTCATCGCCAGACGGCAGAGCGCCGGACATGGGCGGATGCAACGGTTATGGGAGTCTCCCGCCGGAGGACTCTGGATGACCGTGGTGCTTAAGCCCAACCTATCCTTGGCCGAGGCTTCCAAGCTAACCTTGGTAACCGGTGTGGCTGTGGTGGATGCCCTGCGTGACTTGACCGGACTTAAGCCGGGAATTAAATGGCCTAATGATATCCTTTTTGAAGGAAAAAAGCTTGCCGGGATTCTCGCGGAAGTGGTGGGGGAATGGACCACGATTCAGACCATGGTGATTGGCATCGGAGTCAATGCCAATATTGAACGAAAAGATTTAAGCCCTGAACTTCCGGCGGCATCTTTGCACGATCTGCTTGGGCGTAAGCTGGATCTAAACCGGTTGGCGGCAAGCATCCTCAAATACCTGGAGCAAGGACTTAAAGAATTTGAACAGGATGGCTTTGCCCCGTTGCGCGAACTTTGGCTTGAGCGTGCTCTCGGGATTGGCCGGGAGTGTGCGATTGAAAAAGGGGGTCGGGTTTACCGGGGTATCATCCGGGGAATCGCTCCAGACGGGGAGCTGCTTGTAGAGGCAGAAGGAAAAGAGCATCATTTTTCTGCCGGGGAAGTACGCCTGCGGGCGGTCAACGGGGAGTATTTCTAAGCCATAAGTATATGCAAAATCACGATCCATATGATGAGGAGAAACTTCTATGATTTTAGTATTTGATGTGGGGAATACCAATATTGTCTTAGGGGTCTATGATGAAGGACTGTTGATATACCACTGGCGCGTTTCCACTGAGAAATCGCGTACCGTCGATGAACATGCGGTGGTAATCAAAAATCTGTTTGACTTTAGTGGGTTGCGGTTTGAAGAGATGAAAGCGATTGTGATTTCATCCGTGGTGCCCCCGGTCATGCCGACGTTGGAAGCTTTGGCGCGCAAGTATTTCGGAGTGGAACCGTTGGTTATCGGCCCGGGTGTTAAAACCGGGATGCCCATTATTTACGACAATCCACGGGAAGTCGGAGCCGACCGGATTGTGAATGCGGTTGCCGCTTTTTCCAAGTATGGCGGCCCGCTGGTCATTGTTGATTTTGGCACGGCGACAACGTTCTGTGCCATTTCGGCCCAGGGCGAATATCTTGGCGGAGCGATTGCTCCCGGGATCGGGATTTCAACCGAGGCCTTGTTTCAACGGGCTTCGAAGCTGCCGCGAGTTGAACTGGTGAAGCCGAAGTCGGTGATTGCCAAGAATACGATTGCCGGGATGCAGTCCGGGATTTATTTTGGATTTACGGGTCAGGTGGATGGGATTGTGGAACGCATGAAAGCGGAGCTGGGGCCGGAAACCAAGGTGATTGCGACCGGAGGTTTGGCCGAGCTAATCTCAGAAGAATCGCGTATGATTGAAGTAGTGGACCCATTCCTCACCCTTGACGGCTTGCGTATTATTTATGAACGGAATGTGCGCAAGGGATAACCCTAAAATCATGAGGCACTTAATCATGAGGCACTTAATCATGAGACAATGTGCATGTCTTACAGGAGAAGAACATATCTATGAAACTAGGACCATATGAGCTTGCCACGCCGGTATTTCTGGCTCCGATGGCGGGGGTGACGGATAAGGCCTTTCGGCAAACGGTTTATGCCGTTGGAGGCCGCTACACCTGGACGGAAATGATTAGCGATAAAGCCTTAAACTACCAAAACCCGCGTACCTTGAATATGATAGATGTGAGCGGGGAGCCTGCGCCCCGAATTGTTCAGTTATTTGGATCTGAGCCGGAGACGATGGCTCAGGCCGCCGGTTTGGCCATTGCCCACGGGGCGGATATTATCGATATCAACATGGGCTGTCCTACCCCAAAGATCGTGAAAAACGGCGAAGGCTCCGCCCTCTTGCGCGATTTGCCGCGGGCCCAGGAAATTGCGGCCCGGGTCGTAGACGCTGCCCGGAACGTTCCTGTCAGTGTAAAAATGCGTTTAGGCTGGGCCACGGATGAGCTGGTGGCTCCAGAGCTTGCCCGGCGGGTGCAGGAAGCAGGGGTCAAAATGGTTAGCGTGCACGGCCGGACCCGGGAACAGTATTATGGGGGTAAAGCGGATTGGACGCTGATTAGGCAAGTGAAAGAGGCGGTCAGCATCCCGGTCATTGGAAACGGAGATGTGTGCAGTCCGGAGGATGCCCGCCGGATGCTTGAACTAACCGGCTGTGACGGGGTAATGATCGGCCGGGCCGCGCTGGGGAATCCCTGGATTATCCCCCGTGTTCAGCGTTATCTTCTCACAGGAGACTTAGAGCCTGAGCCTGGGCTTTCGGAAAAAATCAACGTAGCTCTTGAACATTTCGATCGGCTGCTTCAGTATAAAGGGGAAAAAATCGGGCTCAATGAAATGCGCAAGCATGCGGTGTGGTATGTAAAAGGGATTAAACATGCCGCCCATATCCGCGACCGGATTATGCAAACCCAGACTGCGAAAGAAATGAAGAACATTCTCTTGGGAATCTTGGACTCGCACGCATAGTTTTGAAATAAATTGGTAGAATAGAAGAGCACCAAAAAATGTAGAAATCAGCACTAAAAATATCGAGGGGGGAAACGGTAACCTTGACAATATTTTGCACCTTTCTTATAATAACGAGTAATTGAGTGAAAGCCTAACCACAAAAAATTGGCGACAGATAAGTCTAAGGGGCTTTATATATAGGAATGGCAATGCAGCCACCTTATAAGGCACAGGACGAGAAAAGGGAGCGAGAACGGAATGCCCGAAAAAGAAGTAATTTTAACTCTGGAAGGTTTAAAGAAGCTTGAAGATGAGTTGGAATATTTTAAGACGCAAAAGCGCAGAGAGATTGCAGAGAGGATCAAACAAGCCATTGAATTCGGGGACATCAGCGAAAACTCCGAGTATGAAGATGCCAAGAACGAACAAGCATTTATCGAAGGAAGAATTATAACTCTCGAAAAGATGTTGAGAAATGCCAAGGTAATCGATGATTACGAAGGGACCGACCTTGTTGTCTTAGGTTCAAAGATTTTGCTCAAGGATATTGATTACGGGGATGAAGAGGAATATACGATTGTCGGATCGGCTGAAGCTGATCCCGGCACGAACAAGATTTCCAATGAGTCTCCGGTAGGTAAAGCTGTGCTGGGCCAAGCGAAGGGAACTGTGGTTGAAGTTAATGTTCCCGCAGGTGTTCTGCATTATCAAATTGTGGATATTATGTAGAACCTATGAGTTCGATTGATGATTTAACATGTGTCTTTGAGGGAGGTTTTTTGCCTCCCTTTTTGGTACATTAAGGCTTGCACTCGTCAGAACGGTTTATTGACGGATGCAAGCCAAGTTTAGTTTATATAATAATACTATATATGAACTTTATGAACTTGTTTTATGGCATTGGAGTTTGGTAAAATTGATTGATAAAGAGATTGGGCGGAGGTATGTGGTAATGGACAATGAAAATGATCTCTGGCGTGTGCGCTTGGACAAGCTTAGTTTGCTGCGCCAGCGTGGGATAGAGCCATACGCGGATCGTTATCAGAGAACGCATCAGGCGCTGGAGATTCTGGAGCAGTTTCAAGAGCTTGAGGGAAACAAAGTCAGGGTCGCCGGGCGCATGATGGCGAAACGGGATCAGGGCAAGGTGATATTTACCCATATTCAAGATTTTAGCGGCCGTATCCAGATTTATATTCGCAAAGATGATGTCGGTGAAGATTTATTTGATTTAATTTCTAAATTTGATATAGGCGATATTATCGGAGTCGAGGGAGTTGTCTTTAGAACTAAACGAGGCGAGATTTCCATCCATGCTGAGAAGGTGCAAATACTTAGTAAAGCGTTGCGTCCGCTGCCGGAAAAATTTCATGGACTCACGAATGTGGATTTGCGCTACCGCCAACGCTATCTTGATTTGATCATGAACCCGGATGTGCGCGACGCGTTTGTGGTCCGGAGTAAAGTAATCAGAGCCATGCGTGAATACTTAGAGAGCCAAGGATTTCTCGAAGTTGAGACCCCAACTCTGCATACTATTGCCGGGGGTGCAGCAGCCAGGCCGTTTATTACGCATCATAACACCCTTGATTTAGATTTATATTTACGCATCGCGCTTGAACTTTACCTGAAGCGTTTAATTGTCGGCGGGTTTGAAAAGGTTTTTGAAATCGGGCGTAATTTTCGCAATGAAGGGATTTCCATTAAACATAATCCTGAATTTACGATGATGGAGCTATATCAAGCGTATGCCAACTTTGAGGACATCATGGAACTCACAGAACACATGATTGCTTATATTGTGGAGAAGGTGCACGGCTCCCTGACCCTGACCTACCAGGAACAGGTGCTCGATTTCACAACTCCTTGGCGGAGACTGCCGATGCTTAAAGGGATTTTAGAGTATGCTGGGGTGGATTTCCGAACGATCTTGACGGATGAGGAAGCACGCCGGGCAGCAAAAGAAAAGGGTCTGAAGGTGGAAGAGAACGCCTCCAGAGGGAAAATTATTAACGCCTTCTTTGAAGAATATGTAGAGCCAAAACTGATTCAGCCTACCTTTGTTACAGGGCATCCTGTCGAGATCTCTCCTCTGGCCAAGCGCAACAGGGAGCATCCGGAATATACGGATCGCTTTGAAGTATTTGCTTATGGACGGGAGCTGGGGAATGCCTTTTCCGAACTGAATGATCCGATTGATCAGCGCCAGCGCTTTGAGGCTCAGATGGCCGAGCGGGATCAGGGGGATGACGAGGCTCACATGATGGATGAAGATTTCCTCCAGGCACTTGAGTATGGCCTGCCGCCAACCGGGGGCTTGGGCATCGGGATCGACCGTTTGGTCATGCTGTTAACAGATTCCGCTTCGATTCGGGATGTCATTCTGTTTCCCACCATGCGGCCGAAAGAAGAAGTCGGCAAGGAGTAACTTGGCTAGGTATTACACTTTTTCGATGTCTTATCGGATAAACATGAAAAGTTATCGATTCATTAGAAATTTGTTGTTAATAGAAGATATGTAACCGATAGTTGTCTTTAGCGTGAGTTTGTGCCAACTAGGCAAGATTGAATAGTTTTTTGAGTCATGATATAGTATCGAATGTTCGGTTAATGATCCGATCATAATACGGAATTAAAACTAACGGCAGAAACAGGAAAAATTAAAAAACCGTTGACATCGAAAAGATGTTATGCTAAGATAAGATTCCGTCAGCCGATTAAGGCAGCGAACATCCTGATCTTTGAAAACTAAACAACAAGACGCCAATGGAACTCGTCAGTAAAAGCTGAGCAATCAGCCGTAACTGAGAAAAATGATTTTGAGCAGTCAAAATCTCTTAAAATGCCTCGAGATACGAGGGAAGTGCTCGTCGAATGCTTGCCGTCTCGATAGTCCAGTAGGGCTATCGCACTTGTTGGCGCATTCGACACTCAGAACCTCGTGTTCTTCGTAAATTTTACGGAGAGTTTGATCCTGGCTCAGGACGAACGCTGGCGGCGTGCCTAACACATGCAAGTCGAACGGTCCGGCCCTTAATGTTCGCATTAAGGGCCGGATAGTGGCGGACGGGTGAGTAACGCGTGGGTAACCTACCCATAAGACCGGGACAACCCCTGGAAACGGGGGCTAATACCGGATGAGCTTAGCTTGAGGCATCTCAAGCTAAGGAAAGGCGG